>NZ_JBIUAF010000006.1:876137-1026810 GCF_044547285.1 Nocardia sp. NPDC052566
GCCCTCGGCAGTGGCAGCGCCCTTGACAGTGATCATGGCTCGCGGCGCCGAGTGAGGTGCTCGCAGCCGCAGGCGGGGTGCCGCGGCCAGCGGCGCAGTTCGATGAGGTGGGAGTCGAGGTGGAGTTCGACGGTGGTGTTCAGCGTGGTCGGTTCCCGCGCGGTGGAGCAGGCGGCGATGGTTTCGAGCTGGGTGAGGGCCAGCGCGGAGGTGGCGGCGATCCCGGCGGGGGAGGCGTAGCCGACGCGGTCGAGCAGCTGGGCGGCGAGGTGGGGCCAGGCGGCGTCGTAGTCGGCGCGGGTGAGGTCGGTGCAGCGCAGGCAGCTGGTTTCACCGGGCAGTACCAGCGGGCCGACCATGCCCTTGTTGTTGCGGATGCGCACCGGCAGGTGCGGGATCCGGTGCAGCAGTAGCTCGTTCACCAGGCGCGGATCGGGGACGAGTGCGTCGGTGAGCACGACGAGATCCGCTTTGCCCGCGGCCACGTCGGCGCCGCGCGAGCGGATCGGGCGCAATCCGGTGCGGCGCAAGCCTGCCGCGACCGCATCGGACAGCGGCCCGAATCCGTGCACCCGGACCGCGCGCAGCCCGCGCGGCGGATCGTCCGGATATTCCAGCAGCCCGGCGGCGCCGATCTCGACGAGCAGCGCGTGGGCCCGCACCGGGTCGATGTGGAATTCACCGGCCCGCCAGATGATCTGCGGCACGGTTTGCAGTCCGTCGAGCAAGCGCAGGAACGCCAGCACGGTTTCGGTGCTCAGGCCTGCGGGCCGTAGCAGCAGCGCGTCGTCGGGATCCCAGCCGAGTTGTACCTCCCCGGATGGGCGGACGAGCACGGTGACCCGCGGCTGCAGCATCGGACCCAGTAGTCGGGATGTCGCCATGCGCCGAGTATGCGCACCGCTCCGCCGGTGCCTGCCCGCGAATTCCCTGGTTATCCACAGGAATTCAGCGGACATATCGGCAGGACTTACCGCTGTCCGCACCGAGGTCCCGGCACGGGGCATGGTGTCCTGCGCGCTCGGCCGTCCGCGAACTTCGAGCCCGGCTCGGGGCAGGTCGTGGCCCGGTGTCCGCATGTTCCCGGCCCGTTTGGGGGGATCCCACAAAAACCGTTTCCGAGGTTCGTAGCTGTTGCTATCTCGCCGCTGCGCGGCGTCACTATGCTCTTCATGGTGGCGACTGGTACGAAAGACCCCCGTTTGCAGCGGATTTGGGGATCTGAAAACCGACTTACCCACCCGGAGCAGTGCTTTTGGGGTGGTGTGGTCCGGCCGGATGCGCCGTACCGTCAGTTGTGGGTTCGTACCTAGCGGACGCGGGGGAGCCCCGCGATGGCAGCGAAAACCCAGTTCGAAACAGCAACCGCCGAGCAGGCGAGTAAGGCCGAGATCATGAACTTCCCCAATGTTGTCGTCACGAGCCTGGCGGCGACCACGTCGATCGCGGGTGACGTGGATGCGACATGGAAGGGACTACTCAACGGCGAGAGCGGTATCGACACACTGCACGATTCCTTCATCGAGGAATACGACCTACCCGTCCGCATCGGCGGCAAGCTCAAGGTCAACCCCGACACCCTGCTGACCCGGGTCGAGATGCGGCGCATGGCCTATGTCGAACGCCTCGCCACCGTGCTCGGCCGTGAGGTGTGGCGCAACGCGGGCAGCCCCGAGGTCGATCCCGAGCGCCTCGGCGTCGCCATCGGCACCGGTCTCGGCGGCGGCGACGCGCTGATCGATTCGGTCGACAAGCTGAAAAGCGGTGGCTACCGCAAGATTTCGCCGCTGGCCGTGCAGATGGTCATGCCCAACGGCCCGTCCGCGGTCGTCGGCCTGGAACTGAAGGCGCGTGCGGGCGTCATCACGCCGGTCTCGGCCTGCTCGTCCGGCTCCGAGGCGATCGCCAACGCCTGGCGGATGATCGTCATGGGCGATGCCGACATGGTCGTCACCGGTGGTGTGGAGAACTACATCGACGCGGTGCCGATCGCGGCGTTCGCGATGATGCGCGCGACCAGCACCCGCAACGACGATCCCCGTGGCGCGTCGCGCCCGTTCGACAAGGATCGCGACGGCTTCGTCTTCGGCGAGGCGGGCGCGCTGATGACCATCGAGACCGAGGAGCACGCCAAGGCGCGCGGCGCCACCATCCACGCCAGGCTGCTGGGCGCAGGCGTCACCTCCGACGGCTACCACCTGGTCGCGCCGCACCCGGAGGGTAACGGCGCCGCCCGCGCCATCACCAGGGCGATGCAGACCGCGGGCCTGACCGCGAAGGACATCACCCACGTCAACGCCCACGCGACCGCCACCTCGGTCGGCGATATCGCCGAGGCCAACGCGATCACCAAGGCGCTCGGCAACCACCCCTCGGTGTACGCGCCGAAATCCGCGCTCGGTCACCCGGTCGGTGCGGCGGGCGCGCTCGAATCGATCCTCACCGTGCTCAGCATCCGCGACGGCATGGTGCCGCCGACGCTGAACCTGGACAACCAGGATCCGGAGATCGACCTCGACGTGGTGCACGGCGAAGCCAGGAATCAGGAGATCGAGTACGCGATCAACAACTCCTTCGGCTTCGGCGGGCACAACGTCGCGCTCGCCTTCGGCCGCTACTGATCGGCGCTGTCGTCCTCGGAGCCGTTGTCGCCTTCGGACGCCTGCTTGGCGGCATCGCGCTCGCGCGCTTCGGTTTCCGCGAGCTGAGCCAGCGGATCGTCGAATGCCGTTGTGCCGCCGCCGATCACCGAATCGATGAAGCCGGCGGGGGAGTCCAGGTCGGCCGAATCGGGCAGTAGATCCGGATGGGCCCATACGCCGTCGCGGGCGTCCATGCCCGCGTCGGCGGTGAGCCTGCGCCACAGCGCCGCCGCCTCGCGCAGCTTGCGCGGGCGCAGCTCCAGGCCGACCAGGGTGGCGAAGGTCTGCTCCGCGGGGCCGCCGGTGGCACGGCGGCGGCGCAGCGTCTCGGCGAGCGCACCCGCACCGGGCAGCCGGTCGCCGATCGCTTCGGTGACCACCACCTCGACCCAGCCCTCGATCAGTGCCAGCAGCATTTCCAGCCGCTCCAGCGCCTGCTTCTGCTCCGGCGTCGTCTGCGGTTCGAACGCGCCCTGGGACAGGATCTCCTCGAGCTTCGACGGATCGCTCAGCGCCATCGGATCGATGCCCTGGGCCGCCTGCTCCAGTGCGGAGAAGTCCATCTTGATGCCGCGCGCGTAATCCTCGACCGCGCCGAGCACCTGCTGGCGCAGCCACGGCACATGCCCGAACAACCGCTGATGCGCGGCCTCGCGAGCGGCCAGGAACACCATGATCTCGCTCTCCGGCTGCTCCAGCCCGGCGCTGAACTCCGAGATGGCCGCTGGCAGCAGCGCCGCGGTGCCGGTCGGGCCGAGCGGCAGGCCGATATCGGTGGAGGTCAGCACCTCCTTGGCGAGCTGGCCGAGCGCCTGGCCGAGCTGCGAGCCGAAGGCGAGCCCGCCCATCTGGCCGAGCATGCCCATCATCGGGGCCGCCATGTCCCTCGCCTCGTCCGGCAGCGTCGCGGTCCACATGCCCGAAATCTGCTGAGCCACCGGATCGCACAGGCGCTTCCAGGTCGGCAGCGTCTCCTCGATCCAATCGTTGGCGGTCCACGCCACCGTCTTGGTCGCGCCCGCGGGCAGCGTCGTCGCGCTGTCGAGCCACAGCTCGGCCAGGTGCGCGGCATCGGCGACGGCGCTCGTCGTGCTCGCGGACACCGGGGTCACGCTGGAGCCGAGCTGCTGGCGAGCCAGCCGCTTGGCCACGTCGTAGTTCACCGGACCGGCCTGCGGCCCACCGGGCTGGCCCATACCGCTGAGCATCTGGCCGAGCGAGGTCAGCATCTGGCCGAGTTGCGCGGGATCGAAACCACCGGCGCCCGGCCCGCCGAAGCCGAACGGATTGTTCGCATCGGGACCGTTCGCCTCGCCGCCCTGGCGCTCCGCGTCCTCGCGCCGCTTGCGCTCGTCGTCGTCGCGGCTCGAGAATCCGAACGGGAAGTCAGTCATATTGTCAACGTTACGCGGCAGGTGCTGTACCACTGAGCGCGGTGGGCACGAGATCGCCGGTTCGCGGGCCGTTTACGCGCAGGGCGAAATCCCTGTCCGCCAAATGCGCGCCTGGGCCGCCGACCACCGGTGCCGATCACTACTGTGGTCCAGGTGAATCGTCGGATCCTCACCTTGCTGGCCGCTCTGATCCCGGTCGTCGTGCTCGGCGTGACGGGAAGTGTGCTCACTGTGCCGTTCGTCGCACTCGGTCCCGGCCCCACCGTGAACACGCTCGGCGAGGCACGCGGCAAGCAGGTGGTCGACGTGCGCGGCGTCCAGGTGGACCCGACGACCGGCAACCTCAACATGACCACGGTGTCGGTGCGCGACGGGCTGAACATCTTCGAGGCCTTCGGTTTCTGGGCCAGCGGCAAGTACGGGCTGGTGCCGAGGGCCGAGGTGTACCCGCCCGACAAATCGCGCGAGCAGGTCGACAAGGACAACCAGCAGGACTTCCAGAACTCCGAGGGCAACGCCGAACTCGCGGTGATGCGGTACCTGAAACTGCCGACGGCGGTGCTGGTCCGCGAGGTCAGCGAGCAGGGTCCGGCCAATGACGTGCTGCGCGAAGGCGACGAATTCGTCAGCGTCGACGGCACACCGATCACCACGCCGAAGGACGTCGTCACGGCGGTGGCGGCCAAGTCGCCGGGCGATCGGCTCACTGTCGTGTTCAAGCGCGACAACATCGAGCAGACCGCGACCGTCACCCTCGGCAAGGTGCCGCGCCAGGCGGACGACAAGAAGCCGGAGGAGACCAGGGGATTCCTCGGCGTCTCGGCGGGACTCGGCGCGCGCCAGCCGATGCAGGTCTCGTTCAACCTCGCCGATATCGGCGGACCGTCGGCGGGCCTGATGTTCAGCCTCGCGCTCATCGATAAGCTCACCCCCGGTGAGCTGGATGGCGGCAAGTTCGTCGCGGGCACCGGCACCATCGACCCGGAGGGCAAGGTCGGCCCGATCGGCGGCATCCAGTACAAGATGATGGCCGCGCGCGAGGCGGGTGCGCAGACGTTCCTGGTGCCCGCGCTCAACTGCAACGAGGCCAAGCAGCGCACGCCCGAGGGGCTGCGCCTGGTGAAGGTCGAAAACCTCAGCGGCGCAGTGCAATCCCTCGACGATCTGAACGCGGGCCGGGACACCCCGAGCTGCGGGTGAGCATCACTCCAGCGTGTTGTGCAGTGCCTCGATGAGGTTCGGCGCCAGGTTGGGGTAGGTGCGCAGGTCCAGATCGCCGAATTCGTCGGAGTCGTCCTCCGGCTTCACCTGCAGCAGGCACAGCGACGCGCCCTCGCGCAGCACCGCGGCGAACAGCCGGGCCGTCCTGCGCTCCGGATGCGCCTCGGCGGCGGCGCGTGCGGCCGAATCGGCGGCGTCGTGGTCGGCCAGCAGCGGGGCGAGCGCGTCGTCGAGGGTGCTCTCCGCATCCGGCGGCAGCACCACGATCTCCTGCACCAGCACGCAGCCCTCGACCGCGGGCGGCCAGCTCGTCGTCGCGAGGAATTCGTCGAGCGCCATGGATCCGCCGGTGATGTCGTCCGGGAACGCTTCCTGGGCAATGGGAGTCAGCTCGCTGCCGTCCTCCAGCTCATCGAGCAGTCCGGGCTCGGCCGCGACCAGGTCGGCGGTCGGCACCAGGGCGAACATCTGCGGCGGACGGCCCCAGCCTTCGGCGTCGACGAACTCCGCCACCTCACGGACGCAACGGGCGAGGACGAGTTCGGCGTGCAGGTCTGCGGTCACGGGGACATCCAATCAAACGCGGGCACGCGCGCCGCACCGAGTCCGCGTCGAGCGCATTGCGCGCTGAGCGAATCGGACACGAGGGCGGCGAGGTAAATCAGACACACGCCGTAGAGTGGGCGCCAAACGGTCCGCAAGGACCTTCCCGCAACATCGGACTGCGGCGCGTCGGCAAATGAGCTCGGCGTGTCGCCGGACCCTGGAGAGTGGCATCGTGGGCATGCGGCCCCCCACCGGCTTACCTTCGCTGTCCCGACGCAGTCGCGTGCTGCTGGTGGCAGCCATCGTCCTGGCGGCGTTGCTGCTGCTCGGGCCTCGATTGACCGATACCTATACGAACTGGCTGTGGTTCGGCGAAGTCGGTTTCCGCAGCGTGTATCTCACCGTGTTGCGCACCAGGATTCTGCTGTTCCTCGCGGTCGCCGTCTTCGTCGGCGTGATCGTCTGGCTCGCGCTGCTGCTCGCCTACCGGACCAGGCCGGTGTTCGTGCCGGTCGCCGGGCCCAACGATCCGATCGCCCGCTACCGCACCACCGTGATGAGCAGGCTGCGGCTGTTCGGCATCGGCATCCCGCTGCTGCTCGGCGTGCTGTCCGGGCTGGTGGCGCAGTCGAATTGGGTGACGGTGCAGCTGTTCCTCAACGGCGGCTCGTTCGGCGAACAGGATCCACAGTTCCATCTCGACGTCGGTTTCTACGCCTTCGATCTGCCGTTCTACCGGATGGTGCTGAACTGGCTGTTCGTCACCGTGGTGATCGCGTTCTTCGCGAACCTGGTGACGCACTACGTCTTCGGCGGGCTTCGCCTGTCCGGCAGGGAAGGCACGCTCACCAGGCCCGCGCGGGTGCAGCTCGCGGTGATCGCCGGATTGTTCGTGCTGCTCAAGGCGGTCGCGTACTGGTTCGACCGCTATGAGCTGCTGTCGAGCAGTCGTAAGGAGCCCACCTTCACCGGTGGTTCGTTCACCGATATCAACGCGGTGCTGCCCGCCAAGCTGATCCTGCTGTCCATCGCGGTGATCTGCGCCATCGCCTTCTTCGCAGGCATCGTGCTTCGCGATCTGCGGGTGCCCGCGATGGCGGCGGCGCTGCTCGTGCTCTCCTCGGTCCTGGTCGGCGCGGTGTGGCCGCTTGTCGTCGAACAGTTCTCGGTGAAACCGAACGCGCAGGTCAAGGAGGCCGATTACATCGAGCGCAATATCGCCGCGACCAGGCAGGCGTTCGGCATCACCCCGGACAAGATCGACTACCAGAACTACAAGGGTGACGGCACCAAGAACCCGCGCGATGTGCCAGCGGACAAGCAGACCATCGCCAACATCCGGCTGCTCGACCCGAATGTGCTGTCCCCGACGTTCACTCAGCTGCAGCAGCTGAAGAACTTCTACGGCTTCCCCAACCCGCTCGACATCGACCGGTACTCCATCAAGGGCGAGGTCCAGGACTACATCGTCGCGGCCCGCGAGCTGGAACCGACCAGCCTGAAGGACAACCAGACCGACTGGATCAACAAGCACACCGTCTACACCCACGGCAACGGCTTCGTCGCCGCGCCCGCGAACCGGGTCAACAAGGCGGCGGCCAAGGATGCCGCCGCGGCGGCGGCATCCGGCGGTGACAGCGGCTACCCGGTGTTCGCCGACGGCCAGCTGAGCTTCATCAGCGACCTGTTCACCCCGCAGGATCGGCAGGCCATCAAGGTCGACCAGCCGCGCATCTACTTCGGCGAGCTGATCTCACAGTCCGATGCCGACTACGCCGTCGTCGGCCCGGTCAGCGGCCAGCCCGCGCGCGAGTACGACACCGACTCGGCGCAGTTCACCTACGACGGCTCCGGCGGCGTACCCATCGGATCGTGGTTCAACCGGCTGGCCTTCGCGGCCAAGTACGCCGAGCGCAACATCCTGTTCTCCGGCGCCATCGGCAAGGATTCGAAGATCATCTACAACCGCAATCCGCGCGATCGGGTGCAGAAGGTGGCGCCGTGGCTGACCACCGACGGCAATGCCTACCCGGCGGTGGTGCAGGGCCGGATCGTCTGGATCGTCGACGCGTACACCTCGCTGGACAACTATCCGTACGCGCAGAAGACCTCGCTCGAGGGTGCGGTCGAGGACAGCATCGACAAGAAGACCGGAAGGCTGTTGCCCCGCAAGGAGGTCAGCTACATCCGCAACTCGGTGAAGGCCACCGTCGACGCCTACGACGGCACGGTGACCCTGTACGAGACGGATTCGAAGGATCCGGTGCTGAAGGCGTGGCGCGGCGTGTTCCCCGGTGCGGTCAAGCCGGAGAGCGAGATCACCGCGGAGCTGCGCTCGCACTTCCGCTACCCGGAGGATCTGTTCAAGGTGCAGCGCGAGATGCTCACCAAGTATCACGTGAACGATCCGCGAGAGTTCTTCCAGAACAATGCCTTCTGGTCGGTGCCCGCCGATCCGACGGTCACCGAGGGCGGCGCCTTCAAGCAGCCGCCGTACTACGTGCTGACCGGTGACCCGAAGACGAGCAAGGCCTCGTTCAACCTGACCAGCGCGATGGTCGGCTTCAACCGTCAGTTCCTTTCGGCCTACATCTCGGTGCGCTCGGATCCGGAGAACTACGGCAAATTCACCGTGCTGCAGCTGCCGACGGAATCGCAGACACAGGGGCCGCAGCAGACGCAGAACACGATGACGATCAACGACGAGGTGTCACGAGATCGGACATTGCTGCAGGGCGCCAACAAGATTCGCTACGGCAACCTGTTGACGCTGCCGATCGCCGACGGCGGCATCCTCTACGTGGAGCCGCTGTACACCGAGCGCAACAGCGGGACGAACACCTCGACCTTCCCGCAGCTGGCCAGGGTGCTGGTGAGTTACCGCGATCCGGAAACGGGCAATGTGAAGGTGGGTTACGAGCCGACCCTCGCCGCCGCGCTGGACAAGGTCTTCCCCGGATCCGGTAGTGCCGCGACGGCGCCGGGCCAGGAGGGCACGCCGGGGCAGCAGGGCACCAACCCGCCGCCGAACCAGGGCACGATACCGCCGAACCAGGGCACCAACCCGCCGCCGCCCGGCACGCCGCCGAGCGCCAAGGACGCCGCGGTGCTCGAATTGGATTCGGCGCTGGCGAATCTGCGCGCCGCGCAGACCAGTGGTGATCTCGGCAAGCTCGGTGAGGCATTCACCCGCTTGGACACGGCGATCAAGAACTACGAGAAGGCGGGCCGCTAGCGGTTGGCCGGAATATGAAGCGGCGCTTGCCATCCCCGTTGATGGCAAGCGCCGCTTCATATTCCGCCGGTGCTCGATCAGCGACCGAGCGAGTCGATCAGTCCGCTGTTCTGCTGCAGGATCGTGTTGAACTGCGCCTCCAAGCCGTTCTGCTTGGCGAGCTCGCCCGCCGCGGACTTGGCCTGCTCGATCAGCGCCTGCTTGCTGCCCGGCGCCGGGAGCGGCGCGGCGGGAGCCGGGGCGGGGGCGGCGGGCGCGGGTTCGGGGGCGACCTCGGTGGACTGGCCCGAGGTCAGGTACTGGCCGCATACCGGCCACGCGCCGACACCCTGGGTGTTGAGCACGTTCTCGGCGACCCGGATCTGCTCTTCCTTGCTCGCGGTGTGCGCCGAGCCCTGGCCACCGTTGGCGGCCCAGGTGCCCTGCGAGAACTGCAGGCCGCCGTAGTAGCCGTTGCCGGTGTTGATCCCCCAGTTGCCACCGCTCTCGCACTGCGCGACGCCATCCCAGTTGTGGGTGGGCGCGGCCGACGCGGTGCCGGTGGAGAGTGCGAACGGGACGGCAACAAGGGCGCCGGTGATGGCGGCGAAGCCGAAGGCGCGGCTGCTGAACTTCCGGTTCTCAGTCATGTGGTTTTCCCTCCCTGCGCCCGCCGGCCCGGTGGAGCTCGATCCAGGTCCCTGTCCCCAGGTCGTCGGGGTTCTCGAACCGCGGGACAGGGTCGCCGGTGTTCGGCGGTTCGAGTTTCGGCCCTTCACGGGTTGATCCGGGCCGTGGTTCGACGGTAACGAACAAATCTCCGCCGATCACATCTTGATAACGGGAGAATTGTGTGAAGCGAATGGGCCGAATATTATCGTTTTTGCAGGTGGGTTATGACGTTGGAATGGATTCCGGACGGTCTGTTATAGTACTGTTATGTGCTCGAGATCACACGTTTATTGTGACGGGGGTCACGTTTAACGGTGCTTGACGACGGGGGTTCGGGCGGATTCCAGGATCTGGAGTCGTCTTGTCGGGACGGATTGACGCCGGATCCAGTCGACGGCCCGTACATCGGCTGCCTCGAAGATCGTCCGCGTGACCCCCGTGGCGCCCCTGCGACCTGGGTAAACGCCCTGTTCGGTAGGCGATTTGCCTTCTCCGCTTAACCGTGTGTAATGTTGTATTCACCGACGCGGGGTGGAGCAGCTCGGTAGCTCGCTGGGCTCATAACCCAGAGGTCGCAGGTTCAAATCCTGTCCCCGCTACAAATGATCAGGCCGGAGAGTCGAATGACTCTCCGGCCTGACTGTTTTCCGTGGACCAGCGCCTGACCGGCAGCCGGATCAACTCGAAGCGCAAGGGACGCCGTGTGGCAGACCTCCATAAACCCGCCGCTCGAGCTACGTTTGAGGCGAGCTGTCCGAGGATTGGAGTGATCGTCCGTGACCGTTCCTGCCATGCATCCACGCCCAGGGAACCTGCGCGTGGTCGCCGAGCAGATCGAGCGCGCCACGGGTCTGCGGGTGGAGATTCTGGGAGGAAGCCTCGTGATGTCACCGACGCCTCGTGGCAAGCATGCGGGGACGATTCGGCGGTTGCGACAGCAGCTCGAAGCTCGAATGCCCCAGGGGCTGGCGGCCTATGAGGTCTCTTCGATCTCGATGCCCGACGACGAGGACGACTACTGCACGCCCGATCTCGTCGTGCTGCCGGAGGCGTGGGACGAGGACGACGAGTGGCTGATCGAGCCCGGCGATGTCGAGCTCGCGGTCGAGGTGATCTCCAAATCCGAGAAGGCGCAGCAGATCACCGATATAAACGGTTGGTACGCTGTGGCCGGAGTGCGGGTACTCCTCGTCGTCGATCCAAGGTTCGGCAAGTGGGCCCTGTACACCTACCCGAAAGACGGCAAGTATCACGGCGCGGTCGACGGATCCTACGGTGACTCGATTCGTTTGCCGGAACCGTTCGAGTTCCCCCTCGACACCGGCTGCCTCCCGCGGTACGGCGAGGCTACTTAGCGCCGGACTTCATATGCCGGGTGCTCACCCGGGTTGATGGTCGAGTGTGGACTCAGGTGCTGCTCGGTCGTTGCCGCCGCGGTTGCACACCGGGCGAGGGTTGCGTTGCGGGTGGAACGTATTGGCTCCTATATCGTTTCAAGGTTGAAGCGATGAGGAGATTTGCAGGATGAAGAGCTCTTTGGCCGTGCCGCTATGTGTGGTGGCGGTAGGGGTGCTGAGTGTCGGCACGGCGCAGACGGCTTCGGCGGAGGGGGTGCCTGATCAGACGCGGGGGGTGATCACCGAGGATGGGTGGGAGGTGACGCTGACCAAGTCCGGGGAGACGGTGGATCGGGTGTCCAATCTGGCGGCTACACCATTCACCAGGGAAGGGTTCGTCAGTGTGCGGGCGGCCGCGGACATTACGGGTGGGGGTGGGGCCGCGGTGAATTCGGGGAGTCTCAGTCTCGGGTATCAGATCGGTTGTCAGATCGATGTTTCCAACGGGGTTTCGCTCGGGTTGACCGGGTCGTTGGGGCCGAATGTGAATGTCATGATCGCGCCAACTCCCGGTATGAGTGTCGGGGTGGGGGCTACGGCCATGCCGAGTGTTTCGACGACATTGAAGCCCGGGACCATCACTACGATTCCGTTCGGGACCAAAGCGCTTGCCGGAGCGCATGGTTCGATCACCACCGATCAGGTGCAGGTCAAAATCGATGCCTGCTTGGGGCCGGTCAGTCTGCGCTCGTATGCGATCGTGAACATCTCCACCAACAACGCGGACAACTCGGTTGCCGTGTACGGCGATCCGATCTGGTTGTGATCCCATGGCAGTGAACAGCATTCGCCGATGCGCGGCACCGATGATGCTCATCGCGGCCGGGCTGGTCGCACTGTCGGGTCAGGGTGTGGTGCAGGCGGCGCCGATCGTGCCTGCCGCGCCCTGTGATCCCGCGGATCCGGCGTGCCCCGAGGTGCCGTCGACGAAACCGCCCGCCAGGGTCGTCGTGCCGCCGTTGCCGCCGCAGGCGCCGGTCACTCCGGTTCCGCCACCGCCGCCCGCGACCAAATCCAACCCCGCCGCGGCGCTCACGCCGCCGCCGCCGGGACCGAATCAGGGCACGCCGATCGTGCCCGCCCAGCAGTGATCGGCGGCACTCGATTCCGCAGGCGCAGTGTCTTGTTCAACACAATTCGGCACTGCGCCTGAGCGTCGCACAGTCGACATATCGGACAGATCGGTCGTCGAGTAGTGGTGTCTGCCCGGCCGGTTCGAACAAGCGGCCGGGCGCACCTTTTCGCAGCTCACGGCTCCTGCGCAGGCAGGCGGGCAACGATCGAAAAGACGTCTGACCAGATTTGCCACCCCGCCGCACGACCCCAAAAACGGTGTCGGGCACCGGAGTACGTCCGCGTCTACCTTCGTCAGCGTGCGTAGGTTGATCTCGGTAGTTGTCATGTTCCTGTGCGCCGTCACGTTCGGGACGGCGGGACTCGCGGTCGCCGCGCCCGGTGCCGAGAAACCGGGTGAGCTGGTGTCGTTCACGAAGCTGCCGCCTGGATGGGGCGGCACCGACAACGGATACGAGATCACTTATCTGACAGAGGATGTCGCAGGCGGACGGGCGGCGGCGCGCGGCCTGGTATTCCTGCCCGGCGGACCGGCGCCCGAGGGTGGCTGGCCGATCGTCTCGTGGGATCACGGCACCAATGGCCTCGGAGCGTCCTGTGGTCTCACCAGTTCCAATGGCGCACCGTATGATTCGCCACTGCTGCGACGGCTCAACGAGGTCGGGTATGCGGTGGTGGCCACCGATTACCTCGGGCTGAGCAAGATTTCCGCCCAGGTGCACCCGTATCAGCATTTGCGCACAGAGGCGACGGCATCGATCGATATCGTGCGCGCGGCACGTCGCGCGGTGCCGGAACTGTCGAACGACTGGGCGGTATTCGGTGTCTCGCAAGGCGGTACCGCCGCGCTCGCGACCGGCAACCTCGCGCCCTCCTACGCACCGGAACTGAATTTCCATGGGACAGCGGCACTCGCACCGGGAACGCAGCTCGACCGGATGCTGCCGAGCTTCGGACCGGCCGTACCCAACCTCGGGCCGATCAACGGTGTCGCTTCGATTTTCGCGGCCGTCCTGTCCGGAATGGTCAGCAATCCCACCGGATTCGATATTCACCCCTATCTCACCGCGCGCGGAGAGCAAGTGCTGCGCGACCTCTCCACGCGCTGCGTGCCGGAATGGGCGGATACCCTCGGCAGCAACTCGCTCGGCTCGCTGTTGGCGCGCCCCCTGGATACCCCTGAGTTCCAGCGCTTCGCCCACAGCTACCTCGCCACCCCCGTCGCGGGCTACCGGCAGCCGATCTTCATCGGCCACGGCATCCGCGACCTAGAGGCCCCACTCCCGTTGACCCTGGCTCTGCTTCAGCAATTCGACGCCGCCGGAACCAAATACGAGTTCCAGACCTTCGACACCGATCACCAGAATGTCACCAAGGGCGCAAGCTTCGAGGCGGCCATCGCATTCCTGCGCCGAGTACTTCCGGCCGGCTAGCGCCGCGTCCAGCAACCCGCTGAACTGTTCGAGATCCGCCGAGCGCAGTCGAATGGCCCTGCGACACGCCGTAACCGGGGGCCATTCGACTGTGCTCGGCGGGCGGGTGCGCCGGGGGCTAGCTGGATGGGGGATTGGTGGGGAGGTTGAGGATGGTGAGGAAGGCGGTGGCGGCGGGGGTGCGGCCGACGGGGTTCCAGACGGCGTATTCGACGCGGGTCGGTGCGTCGGTGATCTCGAGGATGCCCTGCTCGACCTGCTCGGCGAGATCCTCACTCGCGCCAACCCGCAGGCTGATCCGCACCTGCGGATGCCGAAGGCGGAACTGACGCAGCGCGCCCGGGATATCGACCGCGGCGACGGTGGGGATCAGGCCGACCGCGAGCCGCCCGCGCACCTCGCCGACGGCCGCGGCGACCTCGGTGGCCGCGCGCTCGGCGGCATCCAGGCACTGGCGCGCGGCCGGAAGGAATGCCGCACCGGCGGGCGTCAGCCGCACACGGCGGCTCGTGCGTTCGAACAGCCGCGCACCGAGTTCCTTTTCCAGGCGCGCGATTTGGTGACTCAGGGCAGACTGCACGACCAGACAGCGCTCAGCGGCCCTGGTGAAGCTGTTCGTCTCGGCGACCGCGATCACGTAGCGCATCTGCTGAAGCTCCATGAGTCGATCTTGTAACGAGATCGATCCAGCCACAAATATGTGTCCGGCAGATTTACCGCCGCAGGGGCGCCCCGTCGCGCAGCTGGGAAGCCTACCTGTCGCGCCCGGATCTACCTCAGCCTCATCCCCGCTCCTCGGGCCCGGACCGCGCGCCGGTGAATGCGGCGGTGACGCAACCACACATTCGTCAACACCGACGACGCGCCCGGAGCTTGGCCGAACGCCACGCTAAGAACCGCATCCAGATAAGTTATTGCGCTGTCTGGTCCGGCTCGCTCGCCGAGCACAGTCGAATGGCCGTGCGACACGCCGCAATTGGGGGCCATCTGTCTGTGCTCGACGGAACTTGCTTACCGCAGAAGCCATCTGAGCGCGGCACTGGAGTAGGCAGATCACCGTCGGCGACCAGGAGCGGCTGACGTGGGCGCGCTGTGCGTCGGCCTTGCCATGGTGAAGTCCTTGACCAGCCGGGTAACTGTCAGGTTGATGCGCACGTCGACATCGGATTCGGTGCCGGCAGTGAGCACGAGGTGGTGGAATACCGCGACGAGCGCGAGGGCCAACGACTCCGGTCCGGCGGCCGCGTTGAGTCGGCCGAGTCGTTGCTCAGCGGCGAGGTAGCCGGCGGCCGCGTTCTCGATCGCCTCCAGGCCGGCAGTCTTGTCTCCGAGTACGGCGTGCACTCGTCCGGTGAGTTCCGGTCGGGCGACCAGGAGCCTGGCCAGTGTCAGGACGGTCGCCCTCGGTGCCGACAGCACCGCGTCGCACAGATTCTCGACGATGCTTCCCGTGCCCGCCCGCTCCGGCAATGCGGCGGCTCCGGCGGAAACCACGAACGCGCGGTCGACGGCGTAGGCGGCGAGGAATTCGTCGAAGTCGGCGAAGTGCGCGTAGAGCAGTCCGGTCGCGACACCGGCCTCGCTCGTGACGGCGCGGCCACTGAGCCTGCCAGGCCCATCGCGCGTGATCACGCGTTCGACGGCGGCGAACAGCTGCTGTCTGATCTCCGGGATGGCGATTCCTCTGGGCACACCCCGAGTCTACGTGCCTTGCGCTCGGTATGAACATGTGCTCATACTTGGTTTGAGCGTGTGCTCATACCTGGATCAGAGGAGCGACGAGTGGCGAATGATGCCGCGAGCAAACAAATTCGGACGCAACGGGCGATCGTCGTCGGCGCGGGTATTGCCGGCTTGGCTACCGCGCTACGACTTCATCAGGCGGGCTGGGAAGTGCTCGTGATCGAACGCGCCCCGGCGCGCCGCAGCAGCGGCTACATGGTGAATCTGATCGGACGGGGCTATGACGCCGTCGAGCGTCTCGGCCTGCTGCCCGAACTGGCCGCCCGCGATATCGGGATGTTCACGTCGATCCTCGTCAAGGCCGATGGCAGGCAGAAGTTCGTGGTGCCCGCCGCCCTCGCGCAGGCCGCTGTCGGCGCACGCGCGCTCACCGTCTTCCGCGGCGATCTGGAGTCCGCACTGTACGAGGCGGTGCACGAGCTCGTGCCGATCCGTTTCGGCACGACGGTGCAGGCGGTGATCCAGGAGGACAACAAAGTTCAGGTCACGCTGAGCGACGGTACGTCCGAGAGTGCCGAGCTCCTCGTCGGCGCCGACGGGTTGCACTCCGGCATCCGCCGGGTGGTCTTCGGTCCCGAGGCCGACTTCCGGGTGGACATGCGGCACATGGTCGGCGCGTTTCCGCTCGATCGGGTGCCGCGGGAGGTAGCGGAAGGAGCTGGCACCACCTACATCGGTCCGGGACGCACCGCGGCGGTGATCAACCTGGGAGCCGAGCGGTCCTCGGCGTTCTTCACCTACCGCACCGCCGACCCGGCGGCCGAGCTGACACAGGGACCGGCACAGGCCCTCACCGCGGCCTTCGGCGATCTGGGCGGCGGTGTGCCCGACGCGCTGCGCCAGCTCGAGGCGGCCCCGGAGAGCGCCTACTTCGACTCGGTCAGCCAAGTTCAGATGGATTCGTGGAGCCACGGCCGAGTCGTCCTGCTCGGCGACGCGGCCTGGTGCGTCACGCTGTTCGCCGGCCACGGCGCGACACTCGCGCTCACCGGCGCCGATCAGCTCGGTGCGGCGCTGACGGCACATGGTGACGACATCCCGGCGGCGCTGGCGCACTGGGAGACTCAGCTGCGTCCCGAGGTTCTGAAGCGACAGGCGTTGGCCCGCAAGGGAATGAACCAGTTCGCCCCGCCGACCAAGGCGCATGTCCTGGCGGGTGACCTGATGATCCGCGCCATCCAGCTGCCAGGGATCCGCGGCCTCACCCGGCGTGCCATCCAACGCGCGAACCAGTAGCCGTGCGTCGGAAAAGTCCCCCGGCGCTGTCCCATTGCCGCCACACTTCGAGAGGACTCAACTGAAATCCACAATCGAACAGGACAGGTCTGATGGCAGTCAGCACGGATGATGTGGCGAGCTTCTACGACGGCACCGACAAGTTCAGTCTCGCGGGCAGGATCGAGGACCTATGGGGAGCCAACCTGCATTACGGGTACTGGGACAACGACTCCGACGAGGACGGCCCGAGCGTCGAGGCGACGGACCGGCTCACCGACCTGATGATCTCGGGCCTGAACGCACAGCCCGGGCAGCGTGTGCTCGATATCGGTTGCGGCAACGGCAATCCGACGCTGCGCCTGGCCCGCGCCGGTGATGTGCACGTTGTCGGCATCACGGTCAGCAGCCAGCAGGTCGGCCTGGCGCGGGCGCGCACCGTCGAGCTCGGCCTGATCGACCGCGCCGAATTCTTGCTGGCCGACGCGATGGAGATGCCGTTCTCCGGCGCGTCTTTCGATGCCGCGTGGGCGCTGGAATCGATGCTGCACATGCCCGACCGCGGCCAGGTGCTCGCCGAGACCGCGCGCGTGCTGCGCCCCGGCGGGCGGTTGGCGATTGCCGATGTCGTCGAGCGCGGGCCCGTCGGCCCGGAGGGGAAAGAGGTGCTCGACCACATGCGGGCCACCTACAAGATCCACTCGCTCGGCACCGTCGACGAATACCGAGAGCTGTTGGGTGCGAACGATTTCGGCGAGGTGGAGATCACCGATATCACCGATAGGGTGGTGCGTACCTCGCTCGTGCTCGCCACCGTCGTGGAAAGCAAGCGCGCCGAATTCCTGGCCCACGCCACCGAACAGGAGATCGACGCGTTCATCGGCTACATGCGCCGCTCGGCGGCCACGCCGGAGATCGGCTACCTGTTCATCACCGCGACTCGCCGCTGACTCCGGCGCGACCCTCCTTGCGCGCCTTGGCCAGTCCGCGGCGGGCGAGTAAACCGTTGGCCAGCAACATGATCGTCTTGTTCGGCGGGATCTTGAAACCGGACGCGGTGTGCGGTGCGTACACCGCGCCGCCGCCGTCGACCTCCAGCCAGCCGGTGTACTGGCTGCACTCCAGGCCGATGGCCTGCGCACGGAAGGAGTGGGCGAGCAGACCCGCGCGGCGGCCGCCCTCCGGCAGGCCCGACGCACCGGTGAGGCGGACGCCGTCGGGCCCGGAGGCGGCCACTTGTACCGGGACGACAGCCGGGTAGCCGTCGGACTGACGGTAGGCCAGCAGCCGATGGGGCAGTGTCGCCGCCTTTGTGGCGGCCTTCGCCACATCGACGCGCGGCGCCGTGCCGTTGGTCGGCGCCTTCTGCGGCCGTGCCCGCTCATCGGGCAGCGGTGCGCCGAAGACCTCCGGCGTGCCCGCCGCGTCGAGGCTCGGCCAGCTGATGATCCGGGTGACCTCGATCGTCACCAGTACCCGATCGGCGTAATAGGCGCTGAGCCAGCGATCCCAGAAGGGTCCGCGCCTCGGCGGCCCCGTGTACGCCGCCGCCTGCGCGCCGAGGCGCTCCATCATCTGCGGGTTGGGCCGCGCATCGAAGCGCGCGTCACCCTGTACCAGCACGTAGCGCTGATTCGAGGTATCCCCGATGCCGTGCTCGCGCGCGTGGAACGCCAGCGCCACCTTCGGATCGCGTTCGATCCGTTCGAGTTTGCGCCCGAAGCCGAGCGAGGTGGTGAACCCGACCGTGCCGAGTTCGCGATCCCGCATTCCGATCGGCGCCACCGCGCACACGACGGCGCCGCCCGCCGGGGTGAGATAGCTCAATCCGCAGGTCAGGTCGTTGACGAGGACCGCATCGATCTCGTCCGGCCAGGAGATCGTCATACCAGCAGTTTAGGTGCCGGGAATGGCTGGCAGGGCGAGGATTTCGCTGACCGGACCACTGCGGGCACGCGAAAGATCCGGTCCATACGGACCGGATCTCTCACTGCGCGCAGGCTACTTCCAGTCCACCTGGGGTGAGCGGTAGAAGTTGATGCCCTGCGCGGCCCAGATCGGGCCTTGCTTGGCGAGCCGGGCGCGATAGTTGTCCCAGTTGTGCGTCGCGGCCGGGGACCAGCCGATCTCGGCGGCGCCCGCGAGCCGTGGGAACGCCATGAATTCGATATCGGCGCTGGTGCGCAGGGTTTCCGACCACAGCGGCGCCTCGATACCCGCGATCTGGTTCTCCGTCACGCCCTGCAGGAAGGTCGCCGGATCCCAGTTGTAGGCGTCGCGGACCTCGACGTATCCGGCCCAGTGCAGCCCGAGCGGGGTCTGCGGGTTGTACTTCATATCCAGATACGACTTGTTGGCCGGGGACATCAGGATCTTGTTACCCCGCGCGGCGGCCGCCGCCACGTCGGCATTGCTGGTGGCGGGATCCCAGTACTGCGCGACCGCCGAGGTGGGCGGGTTCGCGACGACGATGTTGTGCCAGCCCAGAATCTTCTTGTCATAGGTCGACAGCATCGGCATCACCTTCTCGAAGAAGGAGATGTAATCCGCGCGCGGCGTGCTGTGCGCCTCGTCGCCGCCGATGTGGATATACGGTCCGGGGGTGATCGCCGCGATCTCGCGAATGACGTCCTCGACGAATTTGTAGGTGGTCGGGCTCGCGATGCACAGCGAGCTGTAGCCCACCTCGATATCCGTCCGCGGCGGCACCGGCTTGCCGTCACAGTTCAATTCGCCGTACGAGGCCTGCGCGGCATTGACGTGACCGGGCATATCGATTTCCGGAACCACCGTAATATGCCGCGACGCCGCGTAATTGACGATATCGACGTACTGATCCTGGGTGTAGTAGCCGCCCGGATCACCGCCCACCGCGGTCTGCCCGCCGATTTCGGCCAGCTTGGGCCAGCTCTTGATCTCGATGCGCCACCCCTGGTCGTCGGTCAGGTGCAGGTGCAGTGTGTTGATCTTGTACTGGGCGATCTGGTCGATGTAGCGCTTGACCTGATCCGGCTTGAAGAAGTGGCGGGCCACATCGAGCATCGCACCGCGCCGCGCGTACCGGGGGAAGTCGACAACCTTCCCACCCGCTACGATCCAATCCTGTTTCTGCACAGTCGATTTGTTGATCGCGGTGGGGAAGATCTGGCGCAGCGACTGCACGCCCTGGAACAGGCCGTCGGTGGTGTTCGCCGCCAGCGTGATGCCCTTCTTGTCGACATCGAGCAGGTAGCCTTCGTCGCCGACGCGCGACCCCGCGTCGCCGAGTTGCAGTGTGATCCCCGGCTTGCCGAGGTCGTAGCGCTCCACCACGGGCAACCGGAATCCGGTCGCGGGCCGGAGCAGCCCGGCAAGATATTCGCCGACCTCCTTGGCCTGGTGCTCGGCGCGGATCACGCTGTTCTCGGTGAGCCGGAAATTCGCGTGGCGATCGGCGTTGGCCTGCACCGGAACGGGCACGATATCGGTGACGGCGCGTTCGACGCCGCGGTCGAGCTCGGGTGGGTCATCGGCGCCCGCGACACCGGCGACGCCGGGCAGGACAACCACGGTCAGCGCCGCGGCAACGCCGAATACAAAGGGAGATAAGAACTTCCGCATTGGGTACCTCCGAAAAGAACGGGCGGGAGCACACAGAAGTATGTCCACGAATCCGCCCGACCTGACTGGGGACCAACCCAACTGGGGATCCATTCTGGTTTCTCGGACCGGGCCGAGCGAATTGCGCAGCCCCAGAAAGCATTGGGTGTGAACGGGGTTCGTACTTCGTAAGATTGCCTTGCCGAGAGAAGGGTGATTCCCATGGTCGATGACGACCCGATCGATGCGCTGGCTCGCGAGCACGAGCAGTTGGACGCGGTGCTGGCCCGGCTGCCGCTGGCGACCTGGGACGCGCCGTCGGCGGCGCCGGGGTGGACGGTCACGGATGTGCTGCTGCATTTGGCGCAGTCCGAGGAGTTCGTCCCGGTGGTGGCGGCGCACGGCGAGTTCGTGCAGCGGCCGCCGGGCGTCGAGCTCGACCAGTTGATGGATATGCAGGTGGCGGGCGAACGGGGGGTGACAGGCCCCGAAGTGCTCGAGCGGTGGCGGCGGGCGTGCAAGGCCTCGGTGGCGACGCTGCGTGAGTGTCCACGCGATGCGCGGCTGCCGTGGGCCACGGTGCCGCTGTCGCCGTGGACGCTGGCAAGCACCCGGATCGCGGAGCATTGGGCGCACGCGCTGGACATCACCGAGCCGTTCGGCATCGACTACCCGGATACCGAACGGCTGTGGCATGTCGCCCGGCTCGCTCATCGCACGCTGCCGTACGCGTTCACGGTCGCGGGGGAGACCGGTGGGCCGGTGCGCTGCGAACTCGTCGGACCGAACGGCGACAGCTGGATTTTCGGTGACGCCGACGCCGAATCGGTGATCCGTGGTTCGGCGGCCGAGTTCTGCCGGGTCGGGGCGCAGCGACTGACCGCGGGCAAGAGCCTGCTGTCGGCGACCGGCCCGTACGCCGCCGCCGCGCTGCGCGTTGTGCGCAACTACGCGGTCTGACCGGTGCGTTCACGATCCCTTAAGAGCCGGGGTGCCACGGTGTTCCCATGCGAACCGCCGTGGCCGCTGAGCGTGCCGTACCGCTGAACCGCCATCGCCTGCTCGGCGTCGTCGCCGCGGGCGTTGTCGCGGCGGCGAGCGGCTATTTCGCCTGGCAACCCGGCGCGTCCGCGACGACCGTGACGCCACCGGCGCCGGTGCACCGGTGTGAGCTCGCGGTGCTCGAGGCGGCCGTCACCATCGCCCACCGAGTCCGCGGCGCCGACACCGGGTCCGGCCAGGATCAGGTGTCGCGCATGATCGCCGATCGGTGATGTGATCGACTGTGACGGTGCGTTTGCTGGTAGTCGAGGACGATGCCGGACTGGCCACGGTGCTGGTTCGTGGCCTGCGCGAGGAAGGGCACGCCGTCGATCACGCGGCAACCCTGGCCCGCGCCGACGATCTGTGCTCCTACAACGACTACGCGCTGGTCGTGCTCGACCTCGGACTCCCGGACGGTGACGGGCTCACCCTGTGCCGCAAGCTCAAGGCCGACGGCCGCACCAGGGTGCTCGTGCTCACCGCGCGCGGTAGCGCGACCGAGCGGGTGATCGGCCTCGACTCCGGCGCCGACGACTACGTCACCAAACCGTTCGACTTCGGCGAGCTGGCCGCACGGGTCCGCGCGGTGCTGCGCAGGCCGGTCACCGTCGGCGGCTCGGAGTTGCGGGTCGGCGATATCCGCCTCGATATGGCCACCCACCGGGTTTGGCGTGGCGATGTGCTGATTCCGTTGACCGCCAAGGAGTTCGCGGTGTTGCAGTACCTGATGCAGCAGTCGGGGCAGACGGTCAGCCGCACCGAACTGCTCGAGCAGGTGTGGGATCTGCACTACGAGGGCACCTCGAACATCGTCGATGTCTTCGTCTCCACCCTGCGCCGCAAGCTCGATCTGCCCACCGGCCGGGCCAGCCTCGACACCGTGCGCGGTGTCGGCTTCCACCTGAGGGAGCAATAGCCGTGCACCTCAAACGTTTTCGACTACGGCTCACCCTGTTGGTCGGGCTGACCTCGCTCCTGCTCGTCGGTGCGGTCGCGGTGTACCTGGCCGGTGTGCTCACCGAGCGCACCGAGAACGACGAGCACGCCGCGGCGGCCGAGCGCGCCGCGGTCGCCGCGGGCTGGCAGCATCTCGACACCGCGCCGGACTGGTTGCGCGCCAACGCCTGGGTCTTCGACGCCGACGGCTCGATCGAGCCGCTCGGTGAGACCGATATCGCCCCACCACTCGACGTCGCCGACGAGGCCTTGGCCGATCCCGACGGCGAGGCCGCGATCCGCGAGGTCTGGACGGCGTATATGCACTATCTCGAGGTGGCTCGCATGCGGGCGGACGGCCGCGGGGTGGTCATCGCCTGGGGGCTCGACGATGTCGACGAACAGGTGGACCGCCAGCGCCTGGTGGTCTACGCGATCGCGGCGGGCGTTGTCGCATTGCTGACCCTGGCTACCTGGCTGCTCGCCGGGCGGATGCTCGCGCCGGCACGGCGCGCGCAGCAGTCCCAGCGCGACTTCCTGGCCGACGCGGCGCACGAACTGCGCACGCCGGTCGCGGTGATCCGTGCGACGGCCAGCCAGGCCCTGTCGCGGCCACGGGAATCCGAGGAGTACGTGCGCGCGCTCAGCGAGATCAGGGACGCGACAGAGCGAGCGGGCGAAGGTGTCGTGCAACTACTCGACCTGGCCCGATTGGAGGCGGGCACGGTCGACCTGTCGAAGGTGCCGCTGCGGGTCGACCTGCTCGCCGAGGAGATCGTGGCCACCGCGGCCGCGGGCGGCGCCGCGGTCGAATTGACCACGGCCAGTGCGGCGGTCGTCGACGGCGATGACGTGCTGTTGCGTCAGGCCATCGATAATGTTGTGCGCAACGCGCTTTCGCGCGCCGAGCACGTCTGGGTCGAGGTCGAGCGGCGGGACAAGCGGGTGGTGGTCACGGTGACCGACGACGGACCCGGCTTCGATCCCGCCGTGCTGCCGCACGTGTTCCGTCGCTTCGCGCGCGGGCACGGTCAGGGGCACGGCCTCGGATTGGCTTTGGTGCGTTCGATCGTCGCGTTGCACGGCGGTGAGACCTCGGCGGCGAACCGCACGGAGGGCGGTGCGCTGGTTCGGTTGTCGTTGCCGCTGAGTGCGACTGGTTCCGGCTGAGCCGGCTATCTGTCGTGCGGGAGGATATGCAAGGTCACCGCTAGACCAGCGAGCACGCCGCCGGTGGCGGCCAATGCGGTGGTGACCGATTGTGAGAGCGCGATAACGCCGCCTGCGCAGAACAAGCAGGTCAAGAGGACCAGCACTGCGGTACCGCGCTCCAGGCCGATGATTCGGATGGTTCGGTTTCGCATGATCTTCGGTTACCCGACGCGCGCAGTTATGAAACCGTTACCATGAAGTAGGTTCCGCGCCCCGCTGTGATGTGCGTGTGACGAGCCCGTGCTGATGGGCGTAGACCACCGCGTGGATACGGTCACGGACACCGAGTTTGGCGAGCACCCGGGAGACATGGGTCTTCACCGTTTCCTCGCCGACACCCAGATCAGCCGCGATTTCGGCATTGCTGCGCGCATCGGCGAGCAGCAGCAGCACTTCCAGTTCGCGCGCGGTGAGCTGGTCGACTTCGGCGGGCGTGCGCGCCGGTGCCAGACTGCCCGCGAACCGATGCGCCAGACGGCGTGTCATCGACGGATCGATCAGCGCGTCGCCGCGCGCCGCGATGCGGATCGCGGTGACGAGCTCTTCCGGCGGCAGGCTCTTGAGCAGGAATCCGCTCGCCCCGGCTTGGAGTGCGCGATACAGGTTGGCGTCGCTGTCGTAGGTGGTGAGCACGAGCACGCGGGTCCGGCCCGCGGCGACGATGGCCTCGGTGGCCGCCAGTCCGTCCAGCTTCGGCATGCGCACGTCGAGGATCGCGACATCCGGTCGCAGCCTTGCGGTTTCGGTGATGGCGGCGCGGCCGTCGCCCACCTCGGCGACGCAGTCGAGATCGGCCTGGCTGTCGACGACGGCGCGCAACCCGGACCGGAACATGCTGTGGTCGTCGGCGATCAGCACGCGCAGTGGTGTGGTCATGCGCCGCCGATCGGGATCGCGACCGTGGTGTGCCAGCTGGTGCCCTCCGCGCCGTAGCGCAGCTCACCGTCGAAAAGCTCCGCCCGCCTGCGGATTCCGCGCAATCCGCGGGGCACCTCGGTGCGCTCGCCCGCGGCGCCGGGCGGTATCGGGTTGGTGGCCCTGATCCGAATCCGGTTCGGCCGGTATTCCACCGCGAGCCTGGCGTTTTCGCCGTTGCCGTGGCGCAGCGCGTTGGTCAGCATCTCCTGCACGATCCGGTAGAGGGTGATGTTCAAGGAGTCCGGCAGCGTGACCGCCGAACCGTGCACGGCCAGTTCGACATTCAGCCCGGCCGCGCGCACGGAGCCGAGCAGGCCGTCGATATCGGCAAGCCCGGGCTGGCGCTGGCTGTCGTCCTCGTGGCCGTGCAGTAGATCGAGCTGGCGGCGCAGATCGACCATGGCGGCCCGGCTGCTGGCTTCCACGGCGGCCAACGACCGTGTGGCCGTGGCGTTTTCGGTGTCGGCCATGGCCATGCGCGCGGCGCCGGCATGGATGCCGATGGCGCTGACGTGATGGGAGATCACATCGTGCAGATCGCGCGCGATGGCCTCACGCTCATCGGTGACCGCCCGATCGAGCGCGGCGATATGCTCCTGTTCGCGCAGCCGGTCGCGCTGTTCGAGCTCGGCGACATAGGCGCTGCGCGCCGCCGTATAGCGCCCGACCAGCCAGGACACGCCACCCGCCGAGACCGTCGCGGCCAGCAGCAGCCGCCAGTCGCGGCTGATGGTGCTGCCGACGAGCAGGTGGGTGGTGACGACGCCCGCGCACATCCCGAGCAGGGTCAGCACCGAGGGCAGCCCCGACAGCCACGCACCCGCCCGGTAGCCCGCCACCAGGAATCCGACATCGGCGAACCGTGCGGAGATGCCGTAGCTGTGCAGCACCAGGGCCGTGACCAGCCGCAGCGCCACCTGGATCATGGCGACGACGCCCGCGGTGCGCGGTGGGCCCGCCAGCGCCAGATCGGCGAGTACCACGCCGATCAGCAACAGCACGGTCTGCCACGGCGCCACCGCGAAGGTGCCGCTCATGGCGAGGATGACGCCGTCGACCAGCGCGGCGACCACCGCGACCACGATCGACTGGCGAGCCAGTGACCTGCTCACATCCAACAGCCGCGTCACCTCCCTGACAGTCGCCGACCGCGATCCGGCGCGATCCTACCTTCAGCGCTCTACCGTGATCTCCGGCTCCGACGGTGGCTGATCGAGCACCGTGCCCGAGGCGGCGCGCAGGAATTTGTCGAACATCGCCGCGACGTAGGTGCGCACGAGCGCCGAGCCGCGCTCGGCGGGCAGCGACCCGATGTAGCGCGGGGCGGCGGGCCTGGCCACCGCCGGCACGAGCAGCGGCAGGTCGGTGTAGTCGTAGTGCGCCGTATCCCGCAGCGTCAGTTGACGTTTCCAGCCGGTGCCGCGTCGCCAGAACGCGTCGAGCGAGGGGTTCGCATCACCGACCTCCTCGATCTGCTGGCTCGTCATCACCAGCACCGGCCGGTCGACGCCCTCGGTGACCGACCGCCCGAAGTCCGCGTCGACGCCGAGTTGGCCGTCGAGATCGATGGCGGCATCGATGCGCCGGTCCTCGTGCATCGACTCGACCGCGGTGTACCCGCCGGACGAATGGCCGACCATGCCGACCTTGTCGAGGTCGAGGGCGCGATCGAGGCCGGGCGGCAAGGCGCGGCGTTCGGCGTCCGGATTGCCGCCCTCGGACAGCTGGGTGAGTGCGTCGAGGACGAACCGAGTATCGGCCAGCCTGGCGGCGACGTACTTCTTCCTGATCTCGGTGTCGAAGCCGTTCGGTGGTGGCGCGGCCTTGACGATCCGGCCGCCGGGAAACTCCACCGCGGGCGCCTCATAGGTGGAGTCGACGGTCACCACGACGTAGCCGCGGCTGGCCAGATCCTCGGCCAGCCCGGTGCCGAGCAGTCGTGAGACGCCCGCGCCCGGTGAGTACAGCAGGATCGGGTGCGCGGTGTCGGCCAGCGCGGGGGCGTCGGTGTAGGAGTTGGTCAGCAGGCCGGGTAGTCCGATACCGAGGCGCTTCTCCAACTCCGGCATCACTGCGGTCGAAACATAGTGGGCGCGAGAGCTTTTCGAGATGTCGGCGGCCGGGTAGAACACCGAGACCATCAGCTCGCGGCGCCGCCCCGGCTCGAACGGATCCGGCCGTGCGGCATCGACCAGATGCAGCACTGTTTCGCCGACCGCCGAGGCGCCGCCCGGCTCGGGGAGCACGGTGCTGCCCAGTGGCGCGGCGTCGCTCGCCATCGTGTTCGCGACCACCAGCGCGCAAGCCGATATGGCCACGACGGCCGATCGTTTGAACAACATTCCCCCTCGAGGTGTGGACCCGGTAAGCGGCGAACTCGGCCGCGGGGCCAGACGCTAGCAGGCCAAAACTGTTGCCGCACCGCCGATTTGCGGTTCTACCAGCACGTATCCCCCGTGTGGGGGACACAGGATCCCTCGGCGGCGCGATGAAATGTGCCCGCCGCCACACGTAGCGTGGCACCGACGGCGGACGGTGAAGGAGACCAGATGAGCCAGGTGGAGTTGCTGAGCTACGCGATTCCGGCATTCGCGGTGCTCATGCTCGTGGAGTGGATCGCGTATCGCCGCGATCCGGATCGGCCCGCCAACGGCGGCGCGGGCCGTGACACGGTGGCCAACGTGGCGACGTTCACGGTCGGCAGGCTGATCAAGCCGCTGATGCAGTACGTGATCCCGTTCTCGTCGGTATTGGTCGCTGCCGCGGTGACCCCGCTGCACCTGTCGGCGAAATCCTGGTGGGTGTGGGTGGTCGGGCTGGTCGTCACCGATTTCTGTTACTACTGGGCGCATCGCGCCGACCACCGGGTCCGGCTGTTGTGGACCGCGCACAGCGTCCATCACTCCAGCGAGTACTTCAACCTGTCCACCGCGATCCGGCTGCCGTGGCTGCATCCGGTGGCCACGATGATGCGCGGCTTCTTCTGGGTGCCCGCCGCGCTGCTCGGCCTGGCGCCGTGGATGATCTTCCTGCTGCAGAGCATCGGGCTGCTGTACCAGTTCCCGATCCACACCCAGCGCATCACAACACTGTGGCGGCCCATCGAATTCCTGTTCAACACCCCCGCGCACCATCGCATCCACCACGGTTCGAATCAGCCGTACATCGATAAGAACTACGGCGGCATCTTCATCGTCTGGGACCGGATGTTCGGCAGCTTCGCCGCGGAGAGCGAGCCGATCCGGTACGGGCTGACGAAGAATATCGGCACCGACAACCCGCTGAAGCTGAACTACTACGAGCTCGGGACGCTGCTGCGCGATGTGCGCTACGCCAAGACCTGGCGCGGGCGCATCGGCTACATCTTCGGCCCGCCCGGCTGGACCGAGGACATGCCGCAACCGGCCGCGCCGGCCCGGGAGGGCGAACCACATCTGACGCACTGAGCGACATGCGTTGCGGCCGAGTGATACCGGCGTATCACCCGGCCGTGCCGTGCTGCCGGTGGGCGGGCATGCGCCGGTGCGCCGCGCCGGTGTCGAGGAACAGGCTGATGCCGGTGACCCGATTCGCGCCTGCGGCGAATTCGACGACGGCGACGCCCCGCGCCGCATCGATGTCGACCGTCGCGGTGACCGTCCGGCCCGCCGCGATCAGCTTGTGCCAGCGCATATTCCTGGCCCGGTTGGTGAACTCCTCCACCGAAATCGGTGTTCCCGCAGGCAGTTCGATGACGGTACCGCCACCGAGCAGTGCGCGGACGCGGCCGATATCGGTGGCCGCCGCAGCCGAGAACACCCGGGCCGCTTCACGTTTGCCCGAGCCGCCGACGCCGAGCAGCGCCCGCATCATCCCAGCGACGCCGCCGACGCCCTGGTGTGCGATCAGCTGCGGACCCAGTTTCAGCGCGGCACCGATCCCCGGCAGGCCGGTGCGCAGCAGTTGCATGATCATCGCCCCCAGCTCCCAATGGGCGGCGAGGTGCGCGATCTTCCAGACCCCGTCCTGTTCGACGAGGTCGTAGCGCAGATGCATGGGCACGGCCACGGTGGCGCCGGTCGACATGGTGGTCTCGATCGTCAAGTCGCGCAGCACGGTAGCCGGGCCGACGATGTCGCGCTCGACATGGAACGCGATGGTGTTGGGCGCGATGAAGGTGTCGTAGAACCGCTCGATGGCGGCCGTACCGATATGCGGCCGGGAGCCGACCGGATCGTTCACCACGGCGTCCGCCGTGAACAGGCCGACCCACGCGGCTTTGTCGTGCGCCGCGACGGCGCGCGGCGAGGCCTCAACCGCCGCAAGCAGCTCATCGGCGGCCGATTCCAGCGACATGACAGCCCCTTCGCAGTCGTAGCACCTCGTCGCACCCATGGTAGAACACGTTCTAGTGCGGTAGGTGCGATCCGGGGCGCCGCGATCAGCGGGCCGGGCGCGTCCGTTGCGCTCGGGCGGATTCGGTCAGTTGTAGGCCTTGGTGACTCCGTCGAGCAGGCGCTCGAGTGTGTCGTAGGTGGGGGTTTCGATGACATCGATCAGGTCGGTCGCGACCGGGACCCGGCGTTCGGCGGTGACCTTGGCGAACTGCGCGGTGTCGCCGGTGCGGAAGCCGTGTTCGGCGGCGAGGCGCTGCAGTTCGGCGTCGGTGGTGAGTAGCTTGCCGAGCCGATCGCCCGCGGCCCCGAGCGGCACCAGCGTGTGGCGCGACACCACCGTCGGCGACGGATACATCAGCACCATGTCCGGCTTGATCTGCCCGCGCAGGGTGGCCTCGACGTACTGCGCCTCGTAGATCCACACCAGCGGCGTCGGGCCCATGCCGACCGAAAGATATTGGTTGAACGGACCTTCGGTGCTGTTCTCGGTGTAGCCCTGGCCGACGAACAGGCGCGACAGCGTCGGCAGCACCGCCTGCTCGGCGGCCGGGCCCTGCACGATCGTGTGATTGTTGGCGGCGTATCCGGCGATGGCCAGGTACATGGCCGCGGAGTTCGAACTGCGCGGATCGGTGGTGGACACGAGGATGTTCTTGCGCACCGGGTAGACGGTGTTGTCGGCCAGCTGACTCCACTGGATGTCGTTGTTCACCAGGTACAGGTAGCGGCCCATGTCCAGGGTCGGCACCGGTCCCGGCCGCACGTAGCCCTGCGCGGTCAGCAGGTCGAGGATCGGCCGGAACGTCGCGATCGCCATCGGCGAGGAGAACGGCGTGTACTTGGTGCTGACGTTGCGCTGCCGCTGGATTCGTTCGGCGGCCGTTTCGCTGGACGGGAACGCGAAGTCGTACTTGCCGAGGTCGATCGAGGTGGCGATCTGGCGCGACCCGGCGGAATCGACCTCGAGCTTGATGCCTTTGCGGGCCAGGACATCGACGACCTTCGGATCCTCGAAGAATGCCATCTTCTCCGAGCCGACCACGCCGCGCACGGTGGTGACCTGTTGTGGGGCAGCGGGATTCGCGGCGGGCGCCGGTGCCGAATCGGGCTGCCGGACCGCGATCACCACCGCGATCGCGGCGATCGCGACCGCCGCCGCGACCACGAGTGGCGCGAAACCCTTGCCCGTGAACGGCATTCGGCCGAGCAGTGCGCTCGGCCGAGCGGGTTCGGGCTCCGATGGTGCTGTGGTGGCGGCCGTCCGGGGTGCCGGAGCGGGCGGCGACAATTCCTGGCGGACGATGCGTTCGACGAGAATGGGGATGAAATCCCGGATCGGGTCGCCGTCGAACCGCTGACGCACCGAGCCGACCGCGTTTTCGATATCCGACGCGGAGTGGGTTTCGGTGAAATTCTCGACCAGGCTCTCCGTCATTCGCTGCATCGCTTTTTCTTCGCGGGCAGTATCGACTTCGACTTCCACCAGTAACTCCTCGGCATCGGATCGTTCCGAAAAGCGGGACGGCACAACGGCCTTGCCCGCGCCGCGCAACCCTACCGGCAGATTCCCGGGTCCGACACCGGAGCTTCCCGGCGGTGGATAGTCGTGTCGATGGTGCCGAGGGGCATTCCGGCAGGTGGTGACCTCCGTCGAATCCTGTTCCCGCCGTTGCTGTTACGCCGAATTCAACGCATTATCGACTGTTCGACACCTGATGTTGTTTCGACGTTGGCCGCGCGTCGGCGCGGGCGCCACCGATTATGTCTTCATCGAATACGATGAATTCGCAACACATTGTCCTTACGTGTCGCGGGCTCGCCCTCGGGGCTCACCACCTCGCGCACCGCGACATCATCGGTTTCCACGCGCCAGTCGGCCGCGCCCAGTGCGAGTGCGGCGAGCACCTCGGCGGTGGTCGGGAAATACACATGGGCGGGCGGATCGATAACCCACGACGGCCATTCCGCGTGCCCGCCGATCAGCAACCGGCCGCCCGGCGCGACCGCGTCGGCCGCCCGGCGCAGCACCTTGTCGCGCTCGTCGCCGATCGCGACGGGGGAGTGGAAGAACTGCGCCGTGACCAGATCGAATCGGCCGTCCGGGAACGACTCGGCGAGGTCGTGCCGCTGCCAGTCGACGGCGTCGGCCAGCCCGTCGCGGGCCGCGCGTTCGGCGGCGCGCCCCAGTGCCGTCGCCGACACGTCGACGGCGGTCACCCGCCAGCCCTGTGCGGCCAGCCAGAGCGCGTCGGCGCCCTCGCCGCAGCCGAGATCGAGTGCGGATCCGGGCGGCAGGCCGGCGATCTCACGGACGAGCAGCGGGTTCGGCTGACCCGACCAGATCTGCTCGCGCTGCTGGTAGTGGGCCTCCCAGTAGTCCACGGTGGTCTTCGGCATTTCTTGGTGGTCGTGTGTGTCGGTCACCCCGACCACGATCCACTCGGACGCGCCGGTCCGGCAACTTTCTGTGCCGTTTCGGCAACTGCCCGCCGTCAGGTCGACGGGTCCTCCTGAGCCGGAAGCTCAGGAGTCTCGGATTTCACGGTCGCGACGTGGGTGCCGTGCTTACCGGAGAACCAGCCGACGGCCGATTCGGCGCGCATCCGCTCGACCATGTGCGGGTAGTGCACCTCGAATGCCGGACGCTCGGACCGGATGCGCGGCAGCTCGTAGAAGTTGTGCCGCGGCGGCGGGCAGGTGGTCGCCCACTCCAGCGAATTGCCGTAGCCCCACGGATCATCCACCGTGACCACTTCGCCGTAGCGGTAGCTCTTGAAGACGTTCCAGATGAACGGCAGCATCGATGCACCGAGGATGAACGCGCCGATGCTGGAGATGGTGTTCAGCGTGGTGAAGCCGTCGGACGGCAGGTAATCGGCGTAGCGGCGGGGCATCCCCTCGGCACCGACCCAGTGCTGGACGAGGAAGGTGGTGTGGAAACCGACGAGCGTGGCCCAGAAGTGCAGCTTGCCGAGCCGTTCGTCGAGCATCCGCCCGGTCATCTTGGGGAACCAGAAGTAGATGCCCGCGAAGGTGGCGAACACGATCGTGCCGAACAGGACGTAGTGGAAGTGCGCCACCACGAAATACGAGTCGGTGACATGGAAATCGAGCGGCGGGCTGGCCAGGATCACCCCGGACAGACCACCGAACAGGAAGGTCACCAGGAAGCCGACCGACCACAGCATCGGTGTCTCGAAAGTGAGCTGGCCGCGCCACATGGTGCCGACCCAGTTGAAGAACTTCACACCGGTCGGCACCGCGATGAGGAAGGTCATCAGTGAAAAGAACGGCAGTAGAACGGCTCCCGTCGCGTACATGTGATGCGCCCACACCGCGACCGACAGCGCGCCGATGGACAGCGTCGCGTACACCAGCGCGGAGTAGCCGAACAGCGGTTTGCGGCTGAACACCGGGAAGATCTCGGTGACGATGCCGAAGAACGGCAGCGCGACGATGTATACCTCGGGGTGGCCGAAGAACCAGAACAGGTGCTGCCACAGCAGGATTCCGCCGTTGGCCGGATCGTAGATCTGCGCGCCGAGATGCCGGTCGACCGCGAGCCCCATCAGCGCCGCGGTGAGAATCGGAAAGGCAAGCAGCACAAGGATACTGGTGACCAGGATATTCCAGGTGAAGATCGGCAGCCGGAACATGGTCATCCCCGGCGCGCGCAGGCAGATCACGGTGGTGATCATGTTGACGCCGCCGAGGATGGTGCCGACGCCCGAAACGGCCAGGCCCATGATCCACAGATCCGCGCCGACGCCCGGCGCGTGCTCGATCGCGCTGAGCGGGGTGTATCCGGTCCAGCCGAAATCCGCGGGGCCGCCCGGCGTGATGAATCCGGCGGTGGCCAGCGAGGCGCCGAACAGATACAGCCAGTAGCTCAGCGCGTTCAGCCGGGGAAAGGCGACATCCGGCGCGCCGATCTGCAGCGGCAGTACGCAATTGGCGAAGCCGAACACGATCGGCGTCGCGTAGAACAGCAGCATGATCGTGCCGTGCATGGTGAACAACTGATTGAACTGTTCGGGGGACAGGAACTGCAGGCCGGGCCTGGCCAGTTCGGCCCGCATCAGCAGCGCCATCAACCCGCCGATGAAGAAGAACGACATCGCCGAGAAGATGTAGAGAATCCCGAGCACCTTCGGATCGGTGGTCGTGACCGCCTTGTAGAGGAACGAGCCTTTCGGCCCCATTCGGCGTGGGTAGGGTCGAACTGCCTCGATCTGCGCAACGCTCATGGCGTCCTCCCGAATGGGATGAATCCGGTTGCCGCAGTATGGCACCGGTGCCGCCGGTCACGCAGGCGTTTGGACGGGCCCAGCGATCTTCGCGGTCTCGGCGAGTTCGGCGCCACGCTGCTTGGCGAATTCGGCCCATCCCGGACCGTGCGCCTTCGCCGCGTCCGCAAGCTCGGATCCCTTGGCCGCTGCGGTTTCCGCGAAGGCGCGAGCCTGTAGCGCGGCGTCACGCGCATGCCTGCGCAGTGTTTCCCCGACCGCGCTGTCCGAGGTGCCGATCGGCAGCACCGCCGACATCGCGGCGGCCGCGTGCTCGGCCGCGCGGCGGCCGCGCCAGCCGAGCGATGGCTTGCCCGCGGTATCCGCGCCGGCGATCATCAGGCCGCCGAGCAGACTCACGTCCTTCAGGAACGCGGCGCGCTTGGCCGCGCGTTTGTCCGGATCCGGCTCCGACCAGAAGTCCTGTTCGGTCACCGTCGAAGGGATCACCGTCGCTGCGAGCATCAGCGCCGCAAAGCGCGGCGCCTTGCCGAGCGCGAGCAGTACGCCGCCCGCCACCTGCGTGGTCGCGTTGATCCGCACCACCGTCGCCGGATCGGCGGTCAATCGCCCGCCGACCTGGTCGGGCAGCACCTGCCGTCCGCGCCGTACCAGCGAATCCGCGGCCTTCACCCTCGGCTCTGGATGCAGCAACGTATCGGTTCCGTCCACCACGAAGGCGGCCGCCAACAGCGGCCGGGCCATCCGGCGTAATACCACCATGACATCCCTTTCCTCGGCTGTTAGGGACGCCGTTCCCGCAACCGGCCGCGCCAAACACTCGGCGTGGCATGTCGCGGGAAGCGGTGGTCACTGCGCGAGCGGCGTGGCGGATCTCGGATCGGCGGGGAAGGGGCGGACGGCGTCCGCGGCAAGGAAATCGGTGATGATGCCGGTGACCCGGTCCGGATCCTCGACCATGGGAACGTGGCCGCAATCGGGCAGGACGACGCTGGTGTGCGGGCGCAGGGTGCGATCGAGCCGCGCGCCCGCGCGAGCGGACAGGATGTGGTTCTGCTTGCCCCAGATCGTGCAGATCGGCGGGAAATCCGGGCCCGGCGTGAAGGTGTCGAGCGGGCGGTAACTCGGGAAGTCCTGCACCAGCCCGTGCAGTGCGCCGAGCCGTCCGCGATCACCCCAGTGCGCGGTGAGCCGCTCGGTGCGCTGCATCCGCTGGCTGCGGCCGCGAGATCCCAACTGCTCGTTGACAATTCGCGATACCAGCGCATCGGGCAGTGTCAGCCTGTCCGCCAGCGACGCCAGCGGCAGGCGGGCGTCGAGCCAGGCCAGGCCCGCTGAGCGCCCGGCCCGCACGGTCTTCCAGGTCAACGGGCTGATCAGCACCAGGGCGCGGACATTGCCAGGATGCCGGATGGTGTAGCTCAGCGAGGTGGCCGAGCCGAGGCAGTTGCCGACGAGCACCACATCGGTGAGCCGGTGCGCGGTGAGGAAGGCGTCGAGCATGCGCATGTAGTCGGCGAGCCGGTAACCATCGGCGGGCGGGTCGGATTCGCCGTATCCGGGCAGATCGAGTGCGAACACCTCGTGGTCGCGCCGCAGTGCGGCCACCTGGTCGTCCCAGATATGCCGCTGCGCGCCCGCGTTGTGCAGCAACAGGATCGGCGGTCCGTCACCGGACCGTTCATAGACGACATTTCGGCCACGATGCTCGAAGGTCTCCACGGTGCACTCCTCGCGACGGATCGCCGGTGATCCGTCCTGACACCACGGTAACCGCCGGGTGACGGCGGCAACAGTGCCTGAGGACAACAGTGTCGTATTCAGTTCGCCCGCAGGAATCGCCCGCTCCGGCGCGTGCCGAGTCCAGGACCGGACGCACCCTCGCCGAATACGTACGCACCGCCGACGAGTACCCGCGCGCACCGCGGTGTCGTTGCGGTTCACCATCCTGGACAGATTGTCGAACTCCGCGATGGGCGCCTCGGCATAGCCCTGCACCACCCAGGCGCCCGCGACATCGATGACGCGCGGGGCAGTCCGCGGTGTTCAGCGGTGCTTTCGAGATGGTGGCGATGCGCCCTTCGCGGATGCCGAGATGGCGGACCGCGGACGGCGCGCCGGTGCCGTCGAACCAGCGCGCCCGCGACGATGGTGTCGTACATGGGATTTCATACCTCGATACCGGGGCGCACCACCTTGCCGGTGGCATTGCGCGGAAGGGGTGCTGTGGTGAGCCGCCAGCGGGCGGGCACCTTGTAGTAGGCGAGCCGCTCGGCCGCGAACGCGCGCAGTTCGTCCTCGGTGGTCGCCGCCGCGTCGTCGAGCACGACCAGCGCGGCCACCTGCTGGCCGAGATCGTCGTCGGGCACGCCGATCACCGCGGATTCGCGCACCGCGGGATGGTCGTCGAGGCACTGCTCGATCTCGGTGGGATAGACGTTCTCGCCGCCGCGCAGGATCAGATCGGAGCGCCTGCCGGACAGGCGCAGCCTGCCCTGTTCGATGATGCCGATATCGCCGGTGCGCAGCCAGCGGTCCGGGGTGATCGCGGCCGCGGTGGCCGCCTCGTCGTCCCAGTAGCCGAGCATGACATACGGTCCACGCACCCAGATCTCGCCCTCGGTGCCGTCGGGCGCCTGTGCGCCGAGCGCGTCGCGGATCTGCACGCTCGCCCCGAGTACCGGCCGTCCGACGGTATCCGGGAACGCCGCGAGCTCCGGCGGCGAGGCGAAGGTGGCCGCGGTGCTGCATTCGGTGAGGCCATAGCTGGTCACCAGCGCGGTGCGCGCGACGGGCAGCCGCTCGCGCAACTGCTGCTGCAGCGCGTTCGAGGTCGGCGCCGAGTTGATCGAGAGCTGGGTCAGCGTGGCGAGATCGTACTGCGAAAGGTCTTGCTCCAGTACCCTGCTCGCCATCGTCGGGACCGGCGCCCAGTTGGTGATCCGCTCGCTGTCGATCAACCGCAGCACCCGGTCGGCGTCGAACGAGCCCTGGTTGATCACCGTGGTGTCGCCGGTGACCAGCCGCGGGATGACCAGATTGTGCAGGCTGGCGATGTGGAACAGCGGGGAGGTGAGCAGATACCGTCTGCCGGCGGGAGCGGAACCTGCGGAGCGACCAGAAGATACAGCCAGATCATCCGTTGATCCCTTTGCGAAGGCGGCGGCGAGCGCGTCGTTGAATCGGTGGTATTCGACGACGGCGAGCACATTGCGCTGCGAGTGCACCACGCCCTTGGGCCTGCCGCTGGTACCGCTGGTGTACAGCACGACCGCCGGATCGTCCTCGGCCACCGGGGTATTCGGTACATCGCCGGCGCCGTATTCGGCGATCAGCGCGGGCAGGTCGTGCTCCATGGTCAGCACCGGGACGTCGATGCCCGCCTCGGCGGCGAGCGCGGCGCGTTTGGCGTCGGCGATCAGTACGGTGGGCGTGGTATGCCCGATGCCGTAGGCGATTTCGCGCGGCGTCCACCAGGCGTTGTAGCCGACGGCGATGGCGCCGAGCCGCTGCGCCGCCCAGAACGCCACCACCCACTCCGGCGCGTTGGCGGCCAGAATGCCGACCCGGTCGCCCTTCTGGACGCCGTAGTGGTCGCGCAGCGCCCTGGCCAGCGCGTTCACCTCGGCCGCGTGCTCGGTGAAGGTCAGCCGCCGGTCCGCGGTGACGAGGTAGTCACGTTCGCCCCACGCGGTGCCCGCGTCGAGCACCTCGGTCAGTGCGCGCTTGCGGTGCTTCATCACCGGCTCGACGGCGCCGAGCACCTTCTCCTCGACGATTTCGAACGGGCCGCCCGGCCCGGTCAGCTTGCCGATGACCTGGAGCGCGAGTGCCTGGGGATCAGTGGGATCGGTCATTGTCGGTACTTTCCTCCTTCGCCGCGAGCTGTCGCCGCGGGTCCTCGCCATGATGGATTCGCCATCGGCCCGCGCAGGGCACTTCGCGTCATCGCGGTATCACCGTGGCGCGAATTTCTCGTCATCGTGCCGCTCACGGCACCAGCACCGCGCGCCCGCCGACCAGCCCACGCTCCAGCCGATCCAGCGCGTCGCGGCCGTCGGCGAGGTCGTACTTCTCGACCTCGATCCGCAGCTTGCCCGCCTCGGCGAGGGCAACCGAGTCGATCAGGTCGGATTTGGTGCCGCCGTAGGACTTGCGCACCGAGGCGCCCCATGGCCAGCCGGGCCCGCCCGCCGGGGCGGCGGTGAGTTCCGGTGCGCCGCCGCCGAGTCCGACCATCCGATAGGCACCGTTGGGCGCCACCGATTCCACGGCGAGTTTCGCGGTCTGATCGACGCCGACGAAATCGAACACCGCCTCGGCGCCGCGGCCGTCGGTGCGGTCCAGGATCTCTCGTGCGGTATCGGCCCCGCTGAGCAGCCATTCCGCCGCACCGCAGCGGGCGGCCAGGTCCAGCTTGTCCTCGCTCACGTCCACCGCGATGATCCTGGCCGCACTGACCGCCGCGAGTATCTGCACCGCGACATGGCCGAGCCCGCCGACGCCGATCACCACCGCGGTCGAACCGGGCCGAAGCTGGTCGCGCACACCATGAATCGCGTGATAGCTGGTCAGCGCGGCATCGGCCAGCGGCGCGGCCTGCAGGAAATCCATCTCGCCGATCGGCACGAACGAGCGCGCCGGGATGCGGATGTACTCGGCCATCCCGCCGTCCGGGCCGAGGCCGGGACACGGCGGCATCGCGGTGCGTCCGGCCGCGCGGCACACATTCTCGTTGCCGCTCACACACTCCCGGCACACGCCGCACGACCAGCAGAGGTAGACGATGCCGCGCTCACCCACCGCCCGGCCGCCGACCTCACCGCCGATCGCCTCGATCGTCCCCGCGACCTCGTGGCCGAGTGTCAGCGGCTCCGCGCGCATCGTGAACGGGAGGTGCAGCACATGCAGATCCGAATGGCAGATACCGGCCGCGCCCACCCGCAGCAGCAGCTCGTCCGGTCCGATCTCGGGCACCGGCACCTCGCGCAGTTCCAGGACGCCCGGATCGGTGAGCTGGAGCGCGCGCATCACGCCACCGCCGAAAACGCCGCGCGCAGATAGGCATCCGCCCGCGCCGACCCCATGATGCCCGGCTCCATCTTGTTCATGGTGTAGGCGAAGGTGATCCGGCGATCCAGATCGTTGACCACGATCGCGCCGCCGTATCCGGCCCACCAGCAGACGCGCCCCTCGGGCACCTGCGGCTGGGTCTGCGGTTGTGGCAGCCCGTAGCCGATGCCGAATCGCAGCGGCACCATGATGGCCAGATCCACGCCGTCCGACTGCTGTTCGAAGATCAGGTCGATGGTCTTGTCCGACAGCAGCCTTCGCCCGTCCAGCTCGCCGCCGCAGGACACCAGCGACTGCACCCTGGCCACGGACCGCGCGTTGCCGTGCCCGTTCACCGCGCCGTTCTCGGCCTGCTGCCATGCGGGCGTCGCGGTTTCGGCGATATCGAGCAGCGGATTGGTGAGCGTCTTGACCAGGATGCTGTCCTGATCGAGCAGCGACATGTCGAATTCCAGTTCCGGAGCCGGGATCAGCGTCGCGATCCGCGATCGGTGCTCGGGGCCGGTGCCGATGTGGAAGTCGGCGCCGAGCGGCCCGGCCAGCTCCTCGGCGAAGAACTCGCCGAGGGTGCGTCCGGTGATCCGCTGGACCACCGTCCCGATCAGATGCCCGTAGTTCAGGCAGTGATACCCCGATGCGGTGCCCGGCTCCCACCACGGCGGTTGCGCCGCCAGCCGCGCGGCCGAGGCCTCGACGTCGTAGATATCGGCGAGCGCGATCGGCGGCTGCCAGCCCGAGACGCCGGAGGTGTGGCCGAGCAGGTGCCGAATCTCGATGTCGCCCTTGCCGTTCGCGGCGAACTCCGGCCAGTAGTGCGCGACCTTCTCGTATACGTCCAGCTCGCCGCGGTCGACGAGCAGCAGCGCGGACAGCGCGGTCATGGTCTTGGTGATGGAGAAGACGTTGGTGATCGTGTCCTCGGTCCACGGCTCGGCGCCCGCGCTGTCGCGGTGCCCGCCCCAGATATCGACGACGGGTGTGCCGTCGACGGTGACGCAGATCGATGCGCCCGCCTCGGCGCCCGAGGCGAGCTGTTTCGCCAATTCCGTTCGCACACCGGCGAATCGATCGTCACAGAATCCTTCGATAGTCATCCGGTGACCCTCTCAGACGTGCTCGAGCGTGCGTGCCGGAACGGGCAGCGCATGTCCCGCCGCCGCGGCGCGCTTGGCGCCCCTTGCCATTTCCCGCTTCATATCCCGCACGTATGCCTCGAATTCGATCTGGATGGTGTGCCGGGGCGAGTCGTAGTAGCGCCCGGATCGGCGCTGCTCGGCCTGGCGGATGACGGTGTTCATCTCGTCCTCGGTCGGTGGCAGATAGTCGCCGGTCAGATAGGCGGCGACCAGCTTGCTCTGCTGTTCGGCGAAATTGACCAGCGTCGGCAGCGGCTGGGCCAGGCCGAGGAAGAACAGGTTGTCGATGCCGGGCTTCATCATCTGCTTGAACAGCGGGAAGCGATTCCTGCTGTCCGGCACCAGGTTCGGATCGTCGAAGAACGGGAAGCTGATGTGGTATCCGGTGGCGCAGACGACGACGTCCACCTCCTCGGCGCTGCCGTCGGCGAAGCGCACCCGCGAACCCTCCAGCGCGGTGATCGCCGGCTTGAACGCGATATCGCCGCAGCCGGCTCGGTGCAGGAATTCCTCGCTGGCCGACGGATGTGCCTCGAACGGTTGGTGATCCGGCGCGGGCAGACCGTAGAACGGCATCTCGCCGCGGAACTTGCGCACGAAGCGCTGCTTCAACTTCATGCTGATTCTGCGCGGAATCCACGCGGGCACACGCTGTTTGTCGCCGACCTTGCCGTGCACGTATTTCGGCAGCACCCAGACCCCGCGCCGCGCCGACACCGTCAGCTTCGACGCGACGAACCGCTGCGACAGCTCCGAGGCGATATCGAGGCCCGAGTTGCCCATGCCGACCACCACCACGCGCTTGCCGCGCATGTCGACGGGGTCGAACGGATCGTTGTAGGCGTGGCTGTGCATCAGTACGCCGTCGAATTCGCCGGGATAATCCGGGGTCCGTGGATCCCAGTGGTGGCCGTTGCACACGATGAGCGCGTCGTAGTCGCGGGTCCGCCCGTCGTCGGCGGTGACCAGCCAGCGGCCGTCGGAATGGCGCTCGGCGCCGGTCACCCTGGTGTTGAACAGGATTCGGTCGCGGAACCCGAAATGGTCGACGTAGTCCTTGAAGTACTGGAACAGCTGTGAATGATGCGGGAAGTCAGGCCACTCCGCGGGCACCGCGTAGTCCTCGAACGCGAGCCGGAACTTGCTGGTGTCGATGTGCAGCGATTGGTAGCAGGCCGACATGCCGTTGGGGTTCTTGAAATACCAGTTGCCGCCGACCTCGTCGGAGGCCTCGAAGCAGTCGAACGGAATGCCGTGATCCTGCAGGCGTTTGGCGGTGGTGATCCCGGAGGGGCCCGCGCCGATGACGGCGACCCGGGGGAGCTTGCGTTGAGTCATTCAGTGGTTCCTCTGCCGTGACGTAGGCAACAAAGTAACACTGGCTAGACTCGGTGTCTAGTGACTGACATGGTGTCTAGTGAACGCCGCCCGGCGCTAGACTTGCACACCGGAAGTCGCACGTGATCACCAGTTTTCGCGGAAGGAACGAGGGAGCAGTTGCCCGCCAATTCGAAGCAGAGCCTGCGCGACGAACAGAAGCTGCAGACCAGGGCGAGGCTGCTCGACGCGGCCAAGGACCTGTTCGCCACCCGCGGCTACGCGGCGGTCAGGGTGGACGAGATCGCCGCGGCGGGCGGCGCCAGCCGGGCCACCTTCTATCTGCACTTCACCAGCAAGCTGGAGGTGCTGCGCGCGATCGCCGAACAGAGCACCGCGCCGAGCGCGCTGCACTTCTACGAGGATCTGGACCGGGTGCTCGACACCGGCTCGCGCGCGGAGTTCGTGGCCTGGATGACGCGCGCCATCGCCTGGTTCCACGAATACAAGGACCTGCTGCCCGCCTGGGACGAGGCCACGGCGCTGGAGCCGGAATTCCGCGAGATCGCCCGCCGCGGCATCCTGGCACTACCCAACGCCATGACCTCCTACCTGGCCCGCTGGCCCGCCGCGCGGCGGGACGAGGCCAGGCTGCGCGTGGAACTGCTTGTCGCGCAACTGGAGCGGTTCTTCACCCGATGGGCCATGCAGGGCACCATCGACGTCACCGCGGCGCAGGCCGCCGAGGTGCTCACCGATATCTGGTTTCCGGCGCTGCAAACGCCCGCACCCGCTCAGGCGGGCAGCGAGTAGCTCTGCTGCTTCCTGCTGCCGGACAGCTTGATGGTGACGACGGTGAACACGCCCGCCCGCGGATTCGACAGCTCGAGGTCGATCGGCTCCTGCTGACGCCTGCCGCCGACGCAGTGCGGCACGCACAGGTTCTTGTCGTCGATACCGGTGCCGCGCGCGCCGTCGGCATCCCAGTGCTCCCAAGTGATGTCGGTGACGAAATGGTTGGCGTCGGCACAGGTGATGGCGAGGTGCGCGGGGCGGACGTGCGGTTCGGAAAGACAGTTCATGACGGTGGTGGCCGCCGTCTGCACGGGGGCGGCCTGCGAGGCGGTACAACCTGCGGTGAGAGCGAGCGCGGAGACAGCAACGGTACAGCGGAACAACTGCATGGAACTCCTCCTGGCGATCGGCGTTGATCGGGTCGGCAGGCAATGTAGCCCACTGTTCGCTGACTTCGGCGGCGGCGGGTCCGAAGGCACCGATTTGATGGTGGCCTGCAAAAGTGTCGGTGCCGTACGGCATCATCTGTGCACGCAGCCATCCACGAATTGCTCGGAGTGCACCATGCCGTCGCCTAGAACGAAGCCACAGCCCTTGTCGGACACGGAGATTCAGCAGATCGCCACGGACATCGCCGTTGGTCGCCCGCCCATGGTGTGGTTCACCGCGGCCGCGGTCGGCGTGCCCGCGGGCAGGTCGGGAAAGGTGGTCGCGCTCGGCGACCCGTCCGACGGTGACTTCCTGCAGGTGCGACCGACCGGTTCGAAGGATGTACTGTCCTTTTCTCCGACCGAAGTGACGTTGACCAAGCCGCCGCGGGACCGGGCGGCCACCCAGCCGAAGTCGACAACCAGGAAGGACTCCACCGTGACCCAGCCGTCGACCGTGACGAGCGCGCCGACCCCGCCCCCCGCTCCCGCGCCGAGCCCGGCGAGCGTCGCCCCCTCGCCCGCGCCGCCGAAGCCCGCCGCACCGGCGGAGGATGTGGCCAAGCCCGCCGCCGCGCCCAAGCCCGCCAAGGCGCCCGGCGCCGCGCGCAAGACCGCCGCCAAGACGCCGGAGGTCACCGTGACCCTCACCGGCACCGCCGACGGCGAATGGACCGTCGACGTCGTCAACGGCAAGAAGCGCACGCTGCGTGGCCTCTCCGTGCCGAGTTCGGCTGTCGCGCAGGCGGCCAAGCTGCTGCACCCCGAGGTGGCCGACGTGGTTTCCGGCATTCTGGACGCCGCACGCGACGTGCAGCGGGCCAAAGTAGAGCAGCTGGCGGCCGAGCTGGCCGCGGCCAAGCGGCTGCTGGACGACCTCGACGACTGAGTAGGACAGACCCAGTCAGACCGCCGTCTCCCGGCGCCAGGTGTGGCGCTGGGAGTCGGCCGGTGCGTTCCGAGGCTGCGGCACCGGTGCCTGCGTCGCGTTCGCATTCGTGGCGCGGCTCGGTGGCAGGTGGCTCGGTGGCACATGGCCGTGCCGCGCGTCTTCGTGGAACGCGTAACCGAGCGAGTACTCCTTCGCGTGGTACATCGCCGAATCCGCGTCCCTGATCAGGTCGTAGATGGTCGCGTCGGAACTGCGCGGGCTGCCGCAGGCGATGCCGACGCTCGCGGTGATCGGGATCTCGCCCGCGCTCAACTCGAACGGCCGCACGAACGCCGCGAGCAGGCGCTCGGCCAGCTGCGCCGCGTCCTGTCTGCTGTGCGGTGCGAGCACCACGAATTCGTCGCCGCCGTACCTGGCGACCACATCCTCGCGCCGCACCACCCGCCGAATCCTGGAGGCGGCGTTCGCGATCAGCTCGTCGCCGACCGCGTGTCCATAGCTGTCGTTGACCATCTTGAAGCCGTCCAGGTCGATGAACAGCAACGAGAGCGGCCGCTCGGCCCACGCCTCCCGATTCCGATTGAGCGCCCGCAACAGCGCCGACCGATTCAGCAACCCGGTCAACATGTCGTGATCGGCCTGATACTGCGCCCGCCGCTCACTGCGTGCGCTGCGCACGATGGCCCGTTCGCTGCGGACGAGCACGCCGATCAGCAAGAGCGCGAACAGGGATGAGACGACCACCCGGTCGGGTGTGTCGAGGCTGGATCCGACCACCGGCACCAGTGACGCCATGATCAGCGCGATCGCGATGAAACTCGCCCGCTGCCTGGAGTGATGGGGATGTACGCGCCGCGGTTCGCCGAGCGTGGTCATGGTCGGATGTAGCGCGGCGAGCCCACCGAGGGCATAGGACACCAACAGTGGCGTGATCAACATCTCGTGCCGAATCGATGCTGTGCCAACGGTTTCCAGGCTGAAGCCGAGATCGCCAACGAGCGCCGCGATCAGCGCGAGGTGGACAAGTCGCAGCGAGATCTCCGAGCGGGCGGAAATGGCGACGGAATGCGCGACCAGAGTCAGCAGCAGGGCGTCGAGCACAGGGTAGATCGCGGCGAGCAGCGTCGTCTTGGTCGCTGCATGCGATTGCAGGATGGGAGAGATGAGGAACGTCCACGAGGCCAGCAGTGCGCCCAACCCGATCAGCGCCGAATCGAGCACAAGGTCGTAGTTTCCGCGAACTCGCCTGGGCCGTAACCAGATTAGCGCGGCGATGCCGACACATAGGTAGCCGGTGAAGGTGAGCAGATCGTCGAGCGGATGCAACGGCTCGGCAGTGCCGCGTAGTACGTTACCCCCTGCTCCTGCTAGCGCGGAGGCGGACAGCAGGTACCAGGGCAGGGGACGTGCAGGGTGGTGCCGGTACAGGCCGACGCCGATCATGGTGAGCGCGCCCGCGACGACCGCGAGCATTGCCAGCAGTGTCCCGTATTCCATCAGCCCCCCTTGGTCGCTCCAACCCCTGTGACCCGAGCCGCATAGTATGTCTGCGAATCCTCCACCACGACTTCGACATTCACCTGCCCGTCAACTGCCGCTCGAACAGCGCCCGCGAAGGAGAATTGAGTGTTGTTGTACGAGCAGATGTCCCAGCCGACTACGGCGTGATCGGCCATCACTACCTGGGCAACCGACTTGATCATGGCACGAAATGCCGGTCCCTGTCGCGCACTTGACGCAACAAGGGTGAAACCCATGTAGTAGATGGCATCGCGTGCCGCGTGCTCCGGATAGCGGGCGGTGAAGTAATCCGGGCTGATCCACGGCACCGTTTGCAGATGCTTAGTCAGCGTGGTCACACCGATGGGCTCACCCGACTCGGTGCGCGCTACGTGTTTGTGCACCCTCGGGTCGGTCATCTCCTCGTGGAACTCATGGCGGTGCAACACCTGTCGGGCGATCGCTTTGGTGCGCAGCGGGCCGAACGCGTCCTCGTAGAGGCGGTGGAACATTTCGATCTGCTCGTCGGGGATCGAGGTTTCGATGGTTACGTATAAGTCGTTCATCTCCGTCGGCCCCACGGTACCGAGTGGTACGCCGCGAGGACCAGCGCGCAGACAGGTTCACCGTGGGATCGCGCCTCGGTGATGCTCAACCGCACCGGACCGAAACCCTCCGGCCGGTTTCCGGTCATATCGGCCAGGCTCGCCCGCACCAGGTATTCCACCTCATCAGCGGTGTCCGCCTCGTGCTCGACGAAAAGCCCTGCGCCCGAATCGTCGTCGCGCAGCACCCAGCCGATGCCCGCGGCCGCCGTCTCGCCCGGTTCGCTCGCATGCTGCGCGGCGTACACGCAGTAGAGGCGATCGCCCCAGGCGATGGGCTTGCGGACCCGGTTGGTGTGCTCCAGGACCGCGCGCGGCGGAATGACCGACGACAGGCGAATCAAGTTGGCATCACCCACTCCCAGATCACGCAGTGCCGCATCGAAGGCCGACATGGCTGTCGGGCCCGCCCCGGTCGCGGCGCCGATCTCGATGGTCAACGGCAGTGGCGGGCGGAGACGATCTATCCACTGCAATCCGAGAACTCCTGCGCGCTGGGCCGTTCGGCCGCTACGCGCGGTTGCCATCAGGCCGCTGCGCGGGGTGGTGTGAATCATAGTTGCCCTCCCGGTACCACCGGCCCATTTTGCAGGCCGCTCTTGCGTCAAAATCGACTCTGCTTCACATTTGCCGTTCGCGCAGCGTTCCCCACCGAAATCAATGGTCCTGCGGCGTGTCTCGTACTGTGTGGCAGATAGCGGGCCGGGCACGACAGCGACGTCGACAGTGAGGGATCAGTGCGGACATGGGTAGCGCCGGGGCGGGTCAACATCATCGGTGAGCACACCGATTACAACGACGGATTCGTGCTGCCGATCGCACTGCCGCTGGTGACGCGGTGCGCGGCCGCGGGACGCACGGACGGCCGCGTTCAGGCGAGTTCCCGGCAGCGACCAGGCGAAACGGTGCTGGTGGCGATCACCGAGCTTGCCGCGCAACGCGATCGAGTGCCCGCTTGGGCGCGCTATCCGCTCGGCGTCGTCGCGGAGTTCGTGCGCCGTGGTCACCGGGTCGGCGGGATCGAACTCGAGCTGGACGGCGCGGTACCGATCGGCGCCGGGCTGTCCTCGTCGGCCGCGCTGTCGTGCGCGGTCGCCCTCGCGCTGCGAGACATGTTCGCGCCCAACCTCACCGATCGCGACCTCATCGAGATCGCCCGCGCCGCCGAGAACCACTACGCGGGGGCGCCGACCGGCGTGCTCGACCACTCCGCCGCGGTGCTGTGCACCGCGGGCCATGCGTTGTTCCTCGATGTTCGCCGGATGGCCTACGAGCAGATCCCGTTCGATCTCACGCATTTCGGGCTCGAGCTGTTGGTGATCGATACCGGCCAGCCGCACGCGCTGGTCGACGGCGGCTACGCCGCGCGGCGCGACCAATGCGCGGGCGCCGCGGCGGCGCTCGGCATACCCGCACTGCGCGACGCCGACACCGTCGCGGTCGAACGAATCGCCGATCCGCTACTGCGTCGCCGGGCGCGGCACGTGGTGACCGAGAATGCGCGTGTCGTCACGGTTGCCCAAATGTTGCGAGAGGGTGCGGATCCGCGTGCGATCGGGCCTGTGCTCACCGCGTCGCATACCTCGCTGCGCGACGATTTCGAGGTGTCCACCGCCGCGCTCGACGCCGCCGTCGCCGCCGCGCACACCGCGGGCGCGCACGGCGCGCGGATGGTCGGCGGCGGATTCGGTGGCAGCGTCATCGCGCTGACCGAGCGCGAGCGGACTTCCGCGGTGATCGATGCGGTGCGAGAACGCTTCGCCCGCACCGGCTTCGGCGAGCCGCGCACCTTCGCCGTTGTTCCGGCGGCGGGTGCGCACCGAGTGGACTGACCGTCCGTCCAGGTTCAATGCCGCAATATTCCCCGCGCGTACGGCACAATCACGCACAGTAGCTTCACACGAGTACCCCGGTTTTCATCGCCAGGAGGAACGCTGTGCCGCTTGCCGATCCCGCCGTCCCGACCTCCGTCCATGCCGCGGCCACCCTGCGGCTCGACGCGGCCCCGGTCGACTTTGCCCTGGTCGCACTGTATTTCGTCTTCGTGCTCGGCATCGGCTTGATGGCCAGGCGGCGGGTCTCGTCGAGTATCGACTTCTTCCTGTCCGGCCGCTCGCTGCCCGCGTGGGTGACCGGGCTCGCCTTCATCTCCGCCAACCTCGGCGCCGTCGAGATCATGGGCATGTCGGCCAACGGCGCGGAGTACGGATTCCCCACGTTCCACTACTTCTGGATCGGCGCGGTCCCCGCCATGCTGTTCCTCGGCGTGGTGATGATGCCGTTCTACTACGGGTCCAAGGTGCGCAGCGTGCCGGAGTTCATGCGCAGGCGCTTCGGCACCGGCGCGCATCTGGTGAACGCGCTGAGTTTCGCGATCGCGCAGGTGCTCATCGCCGGGGTCAACCTGTATCTGCTCGGGTCCATCCTGAACGTGCTGCTCGGCTGGCCGCTGTGGCTTTCGGTGGCGGTGGCCGCGGTGATCGTGCTCTCCTACATCACCCTCGGCGGCCTGTCCGCCGCGATCTACAACGAGGTACTGCAGTTCTTCGTCATCGTGGCCGCGCTGCTGCCGCTGACCCTGGTCGGCCTGCACAAGGCGGGCGGCTGGGAAGGGTTGCGCGACAAGGTGACCGGCTCGCCCGGTGGCGCCGAGCAGCTGGAATCCTGGCCGGGCAATGCGCTGAGCGGCTTCTCGAACAACTTCCTCTCGGTGATCGGCATCGTCTTCGGCCTCGGGTTCGTGCTGTCGTTCGGCTACTGGACCACCAACTTCGTCGAGGTGCAGCGGGCCATGGCCACGCATTCGATCGCCGCGGCGCGGCGCACCCCGATCATCGGCGCGTACCCGAAGATGTTCATCCCGCTGATCGTGGTGATCCCCGGCATGATCAGCGCGGTGCTTGTCCCGCAGATGGCCGAGTACAAGGCGGCGAAAGCGGCGAATCCGGACTTCAGCGGTGACACCACCTACAACCAGGCGCTGCTGTACCTGATGAAAGACGTGCTGCCCAACGGCCTGCTCGGTGTCGGCCTCGCCGGTCTGCTCGCGGCGTTCATGGCGGGGATGGCCGCCAACATCTCCGCGTTCAACACCGTATTCAGCTACGACCTGTGGCAGCAGTACGTGCGCAAGGATCGGTCCGACCACTACTACCTGTCCATCGGCAGGCTGGCGACGGTCGGCGCGACCGTCGCGGCGATCTTCACCGCGTTCATCGCGTCCAGCTTCTCCAACATGATGGACTACCTGCAGACGCTGTTCAGCTTCTTCAACGCGCCGCTGTTCGCGACGTTCATCCTCGGCATGTTCTGGAGGCGGATGACGCCCGCGGCGGGGTGGATCGGCCTGGTCTGCGGAACCGGTTCGGCCATCACCGTTTTCCTGCTGCACAAGGCGGGTGTGTTCGAACTGTCCGGGCAGGGTTCGAGTTTCGTCGCCGCCGGTGTCGCCTTCGTGGTCGATATCGTGGTGAGCGTCGCGGTCACCCAGGTGACGCGGCCCAAACCGGCCGCCGAACTCGTCGGGCTCGTGTACTCGGAGACGCCGAAGGAGTTGCGCACCGATCCGGACGAGGATTCCCTGCCCTGGTATCAGCGTCCGGTACTGCTCGCCGGTATCGCCCTCGTTCTAGTTATTGCACTGAATATCGTTGTGGGATAAGGAGACCGGCTGATGCTTTTCGACATCCGAACCATAGTCGGCGCCCTGCTCGGCAGCTACGGCGTCATCTTGATCATCACCGGCCTGGTCGGTGACCGGGCCGCCGAGGAGGCGAAGACCGGCGGCATCAATATCAACATCTGGGCCGGCGTCGCGATGACCGCCGTTGCCCTCGTCTTCTTGGCGTGGACGCTGTTGCGCCCGGTGCACGTCCCCGGGGAACCGGAAGCCGTGCAGCCGGACTCCGAGGACGCGTGAACGATACGAGTTCCGTTGCGGTGCGGCGGGATTACTTGGCCGGTGGGACGAACGGCTCGTTGATCGTCGTGTAGTACTGGACGACCGCGGCGATGGCGACCGGGATACCGACGACCAGGGTGCCGGTCAGCGTACCGAGACTGCCGAGCGCGATGACGCCCGCGACGCAGCCGACCAGTGCGGCGGGCAGGAACGGCCCGAGCAGGCCGATGAGCGTCGCCGAGGCCACGGCCGCGCCGCCGAGCCCGCCGAGCACGCAGCCGACCGTGGCGCCGCCGAGCCCGCCGACCAGCGCGCCGACCGAGGCGCCGAGCGCGATCGTTGTGGTCATCCGGCTGAAAGCGTCCTTCTCCCTGTCGTATTCGCTCTTCCACGGCGCCTTGTCCTGGAAGGGGAGCGCCGCGGGCCGATAGGTGGCGTGCGCCATATCGTATTGCGGCGTCAGTGTCGCGGTATTGCCGGAAATATCGGCGGCGATGGGGAATTCGAAGTCGTCGACGCGGAACCGCAGCGGCGTGCCGGTGAGCAGCGTGCCGTCGTCGTCCTTGATCTCCAAGTTGCCGTCCTCGACGACCATCGACCCCGCATCGGTGGTGATGATCGCCGACGAGTCGGCGGTGCGCGCGGTGAAGTGCACCGGCGCGGCAGGTGGGGCCGCCACGGCGTTACCCCCAGTGACCTCCAGCGCCGCGAGGAGCAGCACCGATACGGTGGCAAATTTCGTGAACAGCATCTTCAGTAGTCTTAATCAGGCTTGTTTCACTCTGATTACCGAGAACTCGGCCAATGGCCAATTTTCAGTTAACTCTGCCGCAGAACAGGACAACTCGCCCAGTACGAGGTACGCCCTACTGCCGATCGGGTGCGATCAACTCGAGGTTTGGGAAGTAGGTCCGAAAGCGTGTCGCATCGCGGGTCAGAAGCCGATAGCGCGCGACTGCGGCATGTGCACCGATGTAGAAGTCCGGTAGCGGGCTCCGCTTTTCGCCGCCACGCCGTCGATATGCGACGAATGCTTTGCTTGCCACGAACCCGGCCGCATACGGCAGGTCAACACGCTCCAACTCCGACTCCGGAAGAGCCTCGTCCAGTTCCTCGATGGTGTCGAAGCCTCCCGCGACTTCGGCGTAGATGATCGGGTTGATGACGGTCGCACCGAGGTCGCGAGCTTCGGCCAGCGCATCGTCGGACCAATCCGCCCATTTCGGATCGTTGGTGAGAATGTCCAAGAGAACACACGAATCCACCAGCGTGACTAGATGTTCCGAGACCGCTCGCAGCACGTCGCTACTCGCCACGGAACAATTCCATCAGCTCGTCTGTGCTCATCGCGGTGGTCGCGCGTCCACGCATGTGTCCGGTGAGGCGTTTCCCCCGCCGTCGCGCCCCTTCGCTGCGCACGATTCGCAGTGAGTCGCCGACCTCGATCACCTCGACCTCATCTCCCTCCTCCAGCGCGTATTTCCGGCGCAGTTCCGCGGGAATCGTGACCTGCCCCTTGCTGTTGAGCCGCATCGGGCACCTCTTCTCATACGTATTACGTCAGATACGTAATACTACCTGGACGTGGAGAGTCGGGCGGCGGGATCCGACCCGAGCTGTGCTCGGGGCTGCCGCCCGAGTACGCCGCCCTCCCCACATACGAGAACCCGCCCGATGAGATCGGGCGGGTTCCGTTGTGGCGCAGTGGTTCTACTTGGCCGGGGCGACGAAGGGCTGGTTGATGGTGGTGAAGTACTGGACGACGGCGGCGATCGCCACCGGGGCGGTGACCAGGATCTGACCGGCCAGCACGCCGATCGCACCGATGGCGGCGATACCGCCGAGGCAGCCGAGGACGGCCGCGGGAACGAAGAGGCCGAACAGGCCGACGATGGCCGCGGCCGCCGCGCCCGCGCCGACGATGCCGCCGAGCACGCAGCCGACGGCGCCGCCGCCGATGCCGCCGACCAGGGTGCCGATCGAGGCGCCCATGCCGATGGTGCTGGTCATCCGGCTCCAGGCCGCCTGCTCACGGTCGTATTCGGTCTTCCACGGCGCCTTGTCCTCGAACGGCAGGGCGACCGGCTTGTAGGCGGCGTGCTGCATGTCGAGCTGCGGGGTCATGGTGGCGGTGCGGCCGGAAATCTGTGCGGCGATGGGGAATTCGAACTCGTCGATGCGGAACTTCAGCGGGGTGCCCGCGACGACGGTGCCGTCGGCGGCCTTGATCTTCAGGATCTCGTCCTCGACCACGATCGAGCCCGCGTCGACGGTGACGATCGACTGGGTGTCGGTGGCGTGCGCGGTGTAACCGACGGCCGCCGGTGTGGATGCGGCCGGTGTGGCCGAGCTCGCGCCTGCGGCAATGCCGACCGCGGTGGTCATGAACGCGGCGGCCATGGCGAACTTCGAGATCTTCATCAGGTGATTCCTTGCTGTCTGGGGGCATGAAGGGACAACGGCCATACCCATGACGTTTCGGTAGGTCGTGAGGTAACGCCGGGGCGGGCGCCCCGGCGATTTCAGTGCGTTATGCGGTCTTGCCGCGCAGCCGGCCCGCGAGGCCGAGCAGCACGTCGATGACCAGGAAGGCGAGCAGGCTCAGCCCGACGAGCGGGACGAACCAGCCGACGACCAGCGCGGCCGCCACGATCGGCACGGCGAGCCACGGCGAGGTGTTGCGCACCGCGCCACGGCGCGGCGCCCGGCCGAGCGCGATCCGCGAATTGCCGCGGGTCGGGCGCCGCCGCCACCACAGCAGGTAGCCGCGCACGATCACGGTGATCAGGCCGATCATCACGGCGAGCAGCAGCAACTGGTTGAGCAGCCCGAACATCAGCCCCATGTGGAACTGGATGCCCCAGTTGGTGAGCTTGGCCATCAGCGGCCAATCGGCGTACGCGAGCTTGTCGGTGACCGCGCCGGTGGCGCCGTCGACCGCGATCGAGTCGACGGTGTAGGTGCCGGGCATCCGCCGTTCCTTCACCGTGAAGGCCTTGTCCGGCTTGGCCGGGACGGCGATCTCGACGGGCTGGGTCACCCCGTTGGCCATGGCCACCTCGTACACCCGATCGATCTGCGCGATCCGATCGGAGACGTTCGCCGGTGCGGGCGCCGCGGCGGGCGCGCCGTGTCCGCTGTGCTCGCCGCCACCCGAATCATGCGCTGGGGCAGCGGTTCCCGGCAGCTTGGCGCTCACCGCGGGGGTGGTCCAGCTCATCTGCTTGCGCAGTTCGGTGATGTTCTCGCCCGCGTAGGTGGACCAGGTCATACCGGTCACCGAGAGCAGCAGCACTACCGGCAGGATCCAGACACCGACCGAGCCGTGCCAATTCAGCGTGCGGCCACGTCCGCCCTGCGAACGATCCGGCGCGAGCAGCCATTTCGCCGAGTTGCGGGTGCGGCGGCCGCGCACGCGCCGCCACCACAGCACCAGACCGGCCAGCGCGATCACCCACAGCCAGGAGGCCGCGAGTTCGGAGTAGAGCCTGCCGGTTTCGCCGAGATGCAGATCGCGGTGCAGCTGATCGATCCAGGTGCGCAACGGCAGCGCGCCCGAGCTGCCGTAGACCACGGACTCACCGACGGGTTCGGCGGTGTAGGGGTTCACGAATACCGCGCGCCGCTCGGATGCGCCGAGCGACGGATCGTTGAAGATCACCCGGGTGGTCTGGCCCGCCTCCGGCGCGGGGGCGACGGCAACCAGCGCCAGTTTCGGCTGGGTCGCGACGGCGGCGTTGATCTGTGCCGACAGTGGTTTTTCGGCGCCGCTCTGCTCGACCTGGAGCAGATCGCGGGAGACGAAGTTTTCCAGCGTGGGGGAGATGGCGTAGAGCGCGCCGGTGACGGCGGCGATCAGAATGAACGGGGCGACGAAGATGCCCGCGTAGAAATGCAGCCGCATCGCCAGCGGGTAGAGGCCGTTGCGTGTGCGCTTGCGTGCCGATGTCGCGGCCGGTGGGGATGCCTGCGGTGGCGCCGTCGATTCGGCGTCCGCCGGACTGATGTCGGTGATGCTCATGGGTCGATTCGTTTCTGGAGTACGGGAGAACCCGGTTCGTCGGCCAACTGTCGGTGCGGCTCAGGTCGTTCCGGTGTGGGAATCCGGTGTTGCGCCTATGGATCCGGCATGTGTGTGATGCCGGATGACCACGGCGGGATGGCGAGTTCTGCCGCGATAGGTGCTCATCCATCTGACGGGTGATTCGCCGTCCGACCGGTGGCTTCCGGGGTGACGGACGACTCGCCGGGTGTGGAGGTGCGACCTGTGCGACAGGTGTCCTGCCCGGACCACGTGGATGCCGGGCTCTCGCCGGAATGACGGGTCGGGCCGCGATGACAGGGGTGGCTCGTCCATCGGCGATCAACTCGCGGATGGCGGCGACGCACGAGCAGGCAGCTCGCGCACCGGGGTGAAGGAGTCAGGCGCAGGCTGGGCGCGGAGGAGCGCGGGTGCGCAGTGATTCGGTCGCGAAGATCCGCAGGATGACGCGGTCGCGGTGGGTCAGGCGCAGGGGAGCGGGGCCCGCGATGGCGGGCGGGCGGTGGCGCATCGGCAGCACCAGGAAGAGCACTGCGCTGCCGATTCGGTACGCGGCCTCCGCGCCACGGATCAGGATGGCGGCCACCACCGCGGCGACCACGTGCGCCGTCACCATGGTCGGCGTGAGCTGGGCATCGCCGTGATGCATATGCCCGGAGCTCCAGCCCATGGTCACGTGGCCGAGCAGCTGACCGGCGACCAGCGCCGCGACCAGTCCGGTCGAGGTGTTGCGCAGCGGCGCGAGCCCGGCGACCAGCGCGCCGATCACCGCGGACCCGGCCGCGAGTAGCGCGAGGGTGGCATGACTCGGCGCCATGCCGCCGGACGCCCAGCCGTGTGCCGCAACGGAAATCGCCCCCGAGATCGATCCGGCCGCCGCGCCGCGCAACCGCGCGACGGCGTCGCGATGACCCGCGACGGTACGGCCGAATTCGTTACTCACCCGCTGATGATAGCCGACGAATCACCCGCCGAATTCCCCAGAAACAGGGTTGTACCTGCAATTCAGCTCGCCTCGATCTCCATCTCGATCAGCGGCTTGCGCAGCAGTTTGCCGGTCGCGTTGCGCGGCAGCTCGTCGAGGAAGATCACCTCGCGCGGCACCTTGTAGCGCGCCAGGTTCGCCTTCACGTAGTCCTTGATCTCCTGCACGTCGCGCGTGGACTCCGGACCGGGAACGACGAAGGCGCGCAGCCGCTTTCCGAACTCGCGGTCGTCGACGCCGACCACCGCGGCCTCCAGCACGTCGTGCCGGTTGGACAGCAGGTGCTCGACCTCCTGCGGAAAGACGTTCTCGCCGCCGGAGACGATCATGTCGTCGTCGCGGCCGTCGATGAACAGCAGGCCGTCCTCGTCGAAGTGCCCGACGTCGCCGCTGGACATCATCCCGTCGACCCGCTCCTTGGTGCGGCCGTCGGTGTAGGCGTTGAAGGAGTGCGCGTTATCGATGAAGATCGTGCCGGTGACGCCGGGCTCGGTGATCAGCGCGCGCTTGTCGTCGTAGAGCGCCAGCCTGATGCCGACCGGCGGGCGGCCCGCGGTGCTCGGCGCCTTGCGCAGATCCTCCGGGGTGGCCACGGTGATCACCGCGCATTCGGTGGAGCCGTACAGGTTGTAGAGCACGTCGCCGAAGTATTCGGCGGTGCGCACCACCACGTCCGGCGGGATCGCCGAGCCCGCTGCGAAGATCACCCGCAGGCTGGACATGTCGTACTTTGCCAGCGTCTCGGCGGGCAGGTCGAGGATGCGCTGCAACATCGTCGGCACCACAACCAGCGAATCCGCCCGGTACTTCACGATATTGGCGAGGGTGAGCTCGGGATCGAAGCGGCGCTGCTGGAAGATCACCCGGTTGCCGAGCGCGAATCCCAGGGTGAACTGGGACAAGCCGGTGCCGTGGAAGATCGGCGCAGCCATCACCATGGTGCCGTCGGCGGGCAGCGGCACCCGGTCGAGGAACTGGGCCGACATGAACGGGCTCACCTTGTCGCGCGGCGCGCCCTTCGGTGTGCCGGTGGTGCCGCTGGTGAGGATCACCATGCCGCCCGGCTTGGCCGGTGGGCTGTACGGGGCGGTGGACTGGCCTGCCGAGAGCGATTCGATGGTCGGGATCGATGGATCCGCGTTGTCTTTCTCGTCGACCCAGGTGAGCACCCGCGGGATCTCGGCGGGGATGGCGCTCATCAGATCGAAGAATTCGCTGTCGTGCAGCACCGCCTTGATCTTCTCGCGGGCGGCGACATCGGCGAACTGCGGCTTGGCGAAGCCGGTGTTCATCAGCACCGCGCGGACACCGAGCTTGCCGGTGGCGAGCAGGCTGAGCACCATGCCGCGATGATCGCGGGCCAGCACGGCGACCACATCGCCCGGTTTGATGCCGAGATCGGTGAGGCCGCGGGCGAACGCGCTGGACTGCTCGTTGAGCTGGCCGAAGGTCAGCTCGCCGCGTTCGTCGACGATGGCGGCGGAATTCGGGCGGGTCTGCGCGGCGTGCAGTGCGACGCCGGCGAACGGGCCGTACTTGAGCACGTTCAGCGCGGACTGCACGGCATGGTCGGGGCGCAGCGGGTTGAACAGTCGCCGCTTCATCAAGATGTTCACGCCGAGGGCCAGGTCACCGACCTTGCGGACGGAGCTGCTCAGTGCAGGCAGAGCCAGAGACATCGACAACAACCTTCCGCGGTCCCACCCGGTGGGACGCCGGGTGGTATGGACCGCAACTTCGAGATCCAGTGCTGCCGCTAACAATAGCAAGCGATAGTGGAACCGCTGTGTCTCGGATCTCACTTCTCGGCAATTGTTCAGGAAATCTCGTACTCCATCAGGGTGCGGCGCACGAGTTTGCCCGTCGCGTTGCGCGGCAGGTCGTCGAGGAAGATCACTTCGCGGGGCACCTTGTAGCGGGCCAGGTTGTTCTTGACGTAGGCCTTGATCTCCTCGCCGTCCGGTGTGTGACCGGGCTCGGGCACCACGAACGCGCGCAGCCGCTTGCCGAATTCCGCGTCGTCGACGCCGATCACCGCCGCGTCGAAGATGTCGGCGCGCTCCACCAGCAGGTTCTCCACCTCCTGCGGGAAGACGTTCTCACCGCCGGAGACGATCATGTCGTCGTCGCGGCCGTCGACCATGAGCAGGCCGTGCTCGTCGAAATGGCCGACGTCGCCGCTGGACATGAACCCGTCGATGATCTGCTTGTGCCTGCCGTCGGTGTAGCCCTCGAACGAGAGCATGCTGCGCACGAAGATCCGCCCGGTCACGCCCGCCTCGGTGATCTGCCTGTCGTTGTCGTCGTAGAGGCGCACCTCGCAGGTGATGGGGGCGCGCCCGGCGGTGCCGGGGGCCAATGCGAGATCTTCCGGGGTGGCCACGGTCGCGACCGCGACCTCGGTGGACCCGTACAGGTTGTGCAGTACCGGCCCGAATATCTGCGCGGTCTTGATGCTCAGTTCGGGGGAGAGGGCCGATCCGGCGATCAGGATGCACTTCAGCGAGGAGGTGTCGTACTTCGCCCTGATCTCCGGTGCGAGTTCGACCATCCGGTGCAGCATGGTCGGCACCGCGACGAGCATCTGCGCCTTGTGGTCGGCGACCATCCGCAGCGTCGCCTCCGCGTCGAATCGCCTGCGCAGCACCGTCTTGTTGCTGAGCAGGCTGGCCACCACCCAGCAGGTGAGGCCGGTGCTGTGGAAGATGGGCGACACGATCACCGCGGTCCCGCCCTTCGGGAACGGGATTCGATCGACGATCTGCGCGGTGGCCATCGGGGTCACCTTGGTGCGCGGTGCTCCCTTGGGCAGTCCGGTGGTACCGCTGGTCAGGATGATGAAGCCGCCGGGCTTGCTCGGCGTCGGCGGCCGGGTGGCCGGGCTGCCCGCGATCAATTCGTCGAGCGTCTTCGTGCCTTCGGGCAGTGTCGTCCCCTCGTCGACCCAGGTCAGGTAGCGCGGCAGGTCGGCGGGCAGCGCGTCGAGCAGGCCGAGGAATTCGCTGTCGTGCAGCACCGCCTTCACGCCCTCGCGCGCGCACACCTCGGCGAATTGCGGTTTGGCGAATCCGGTGTTCATCAGCGCGATCCGCACGCCGATCTTGTTCGCGGCGATCATGCTCAGCAGCAGGCCGCGGTGGTCGCGGGCGAGCACCGCCACCACGGTGCCCTCGGTGATGCCTGCCGCGCGCAGTCCGTTGGCGAGCGCGTTGCTCTGCTCGTCCAGCTCGCGATAGGTGAGTTCGCCGCGCTCATCGGCCAGCGCCGGGGCGTTCGGGGCGACCCGCGCCGAGTGCTGCGACATCGCCGCCTGCGGGCCGAGTTGCCGCGATTCCTTCAGGGTGCGCAGCGTTTCCAGCGGCTTGGTCGGATCGCTCGCTCCTCGGGCGCGCAGCACTCCCAGCGCCTTGACAGTCTCCAGCGCATGCGCCAGCTTCACGTCGAACACCTCCACAGGAATCTCGCGTCGGCACTCGACCTAGCGAACTCGTACGGCACGTGGTTGCCACCGTAGCAAGCACTGCTGTGACGAGGCGCACATTGGAGCGGACAAATCCGGCGGGCCGATTTGGTGTCTGTGACAACATCGGAGCTCAGCGCATTGCCGCGGAGTTGTGCGCCCGCGGCGCCGATGGCGCCGCGGGCGACTGCCCGAGTTAGCTCGCCGATCGCGCCGAAATTTGCGCGCGGATCGTGCCGGCGATATCGACGCGAATTCGGTGTGCGGGTGCGGCGCGGCAGATCCGCGCCGCGCCCGGAATTCGCACCGCGGCGGTGATGCTCCGAATTCGCTGCGTTCGAAGCGGTTTCGCTTTCGTTTCGATGTGCCTATTCTGCAGTGCAGGGTAGGCGCGACCGGAAGGAATTCGGAGATGCCAAGGGACCTGACGCAATTGGAGCTGCTCATCGAGCTCGAGCCGATTGCCGCACGCGAGGTCGACCGTCACCTGTCCATGGCCAAGAGCTGGCATCCACACGACTACGTGCCCTGGGACGAGGGGCGCAACTTCGCCGAAATGGGCGGTGCGGATTGGGATCCCGCGCAATCACGGCTCTCCGATGTGGCGCGGGCCGCCATGATCACCAACCTGCTCACCGAGGACAACCTGCCCTCCTACCATCGTGAGATCTCCGAGAACTTCTCCCGCGACGGCGCGTGGGGCACCTGGGTCGGGCGCTGGACCGCCGAGGAGAACCGGCACGGCATCGTGCTGCGCGACTACCTGGTGGTGACTCGCGGCGTCGACCCGGTCGCGCTGGAGCAGGCGCGGATGGCGCATATGACCAAGGGCGCCGACACCCCGAACGCCTGGGACGATACGAATTTCCTGCTCGGCGTCTCGTATGTGACCTTCCAGGAGTTGGCGACCAGGGTCAGCCATCGCAATACCGGCAAGGTCTGCGACGACCCGATCGCCGACCGCATGCTCCAGCGCATCGCCGCCGACGAGAACCTGCACATGATCTTCTATCGCAATATGTGCGCCGCCGCGCTGGATCTCGTGCCCGATCAAGCGCTGGAAGCGATTTCGCTCATCGTGCGCAGGTTCCAGATGCCGGGCATCGGCATGCCGGACTTCCGCCGCAACGCGGCGCTGCTGGCCAAACACGGCATCTATGATCGGCGCCAGCACCTCGACGAGGTGGTGATGCCGGTGCTGCGCAAGTGGAATGTCTTCGGGCGCACCGATTTCAGCGCTCGTGGCGAACAGTGCCGGGAAGAGCTCGCCGTATTCCTGGAGCAGTTGGAGCGCGACGCGGCCAAGTTCGAGGAGCGGCGCGATCGGATCCTGATGCGTGAGGCGGCCAGGCGGGTCGCCGCCGAGAAGTAGGCGACGCGCCGGGCTTGTCGAATCCGGCTGTGCCGCACGACTTTCCGGCAGGAAATGCGGGGCGGTTCCGGCATCCGGTGGTCCGTGGGTGCGGACGCTATGGTTCCCTCATGCGCATCGCGACCCTAGCTGCCCTCGTCCTGTTGACGGCGGGCTGTGCCGCAGGCACGGACCATTCGTCGCACGGCACGTCCGGTTCCACGCCGCCGGTGACCAGTCAACCGGCCGTGTCGACCTCCGCGCAGGCCAAGGCGGCCCCGGCGCCGGGCGCGCCGATCGCCGAGGTCGTGGCCTGGATCAAGGCGGGCAGTCCGGCCGCCGGTGACTTCCACACCGCCCGGCAGGACAGCGGCGCCAGCACCGACCTCGGCGAGGACACCGCGTTCTCCAGCCCCTCCGGAAAGATCACCTGCACCACCTACCTGCAGTACTACACCGGAATGTCGTGCATTGTCGCGCTGAAGAATCCGCCGCCGAAACCGGCGGACACGATCGGGAATTGGGTCGGCGGCTGGGTCTATTACGACCGTGCGGAAATGACCGTCGGCTCGCCGCACGGCGATCCCGGCCCCTTTATTCGTGGCCGCGGACCCGAGCTCTCCTACGGAAACCGGCTCGCGTTCGGTGATTACAGCTGCCGGATGGACAGCACCGGTCTGTACTGCGTCGATCCGACCGCGAAATCGGGTGTGCGGATGAGCGATGCGGGCATCGTCCCGTTCGGTTGCTTCCAGAAACAGGCCAATCCTCGCGATACGGTCGGCGAGGCCTACGCCTGCTAGCGCCTGGCGCTCGCCAGCGCGACAAGCAGCGGCACCACCCTGCCCTCGGGGACCTCGAACCGCCCGAGGCCCGCGGTGTGCAGCCAGCCGACCGCGGCCAGCTGACGCAGATGCTGGTACACCTCGGCCGAGGTGCCGACCCCTTCCAGGCCGACCAATTCGGCCGCGGTGCGGTGGCCGCCGATGATCTCGCGGAGCAGGCGTAGTCGCACCGGACTCGCCAGCGCCGCAAGGCAATCGGCGGCCTCGGACCAGTCGCCGTCATCGATGATGTCGCCGGTGCTGAACTGCGCCTGCCAGCCGTACAGCTCATCGGTCGGCAGGCGCACCGTGCCCGCGAACATCACCCCGCCGTTCGGCTCCTCCGCCGCGGTGAACTCCTCCCGCAACCGGGTCAGCGCCCACCGCGGCGCCGCCGCGTCCGCGATCCCGTTCCCCTCTGATTCGAGCGCGCCGAGCCGTCGTTCGAGTTCGGCGACTCGATGTTCCAGACCCATGGTGCAAAGTTACGGAACTGGCTATTTGCCGACAAGGGGTTGCCCGCAAACAACCTCAGTTGTAGACGGCGCCGAAGGACGGCTGCGAGATCGTGCCCTTCTGGTACTGGAAGCCGTCCGGGTTGGCGTCGCTGACCGGTACCGACCAGCGGTGCCACAGGCTGCCGTAGACCGCCGCGACGATCAGTCCGCCGCCGGTATCCAGCGCGCGGGTACGGATCGTGGTGTCGACGGGAACGTCGTTGTGCTCGTACAGCACCTCGGTGCCGCTGCGTCCGTTCGACAGGTTGATCCAGAGCACCTCGAGCTTCGCGCCCGCCTGATTCGGGGCGATGGTGCCCGGTCCGCCGAAGAAGCCGAAGCGGAATCCGTCGATGCCGAGCGCGATGCCCGACCCGTACACCCCGGGACCGTCGCCGCGGCCGATATCGGAGTTCGCCGGGATCTGGAACGGCTGGGCGGGCAGCGCCACCTGATTCGCGGCGGGCATCCGCCCCGAGGCGGCAAGCTGATCGACGGCCAGTTCGGCCGCCGGATTCCCGGCCGCCGCCGCCCGCAGCTTCTGCGTGGCATCCGCCCAGTCGACGGTGCCCGAGTCGGTGGCGGGGCCCGCGGTCGCGGGCCCGGCGAAGACCACCGCGAGCGCCGCTGTCGCGGCGAGTGCGGTGCTGAAGCGGCGCGTAAGACGCAGTCGTTGCATAACCAGTTCTCCCTCAATCTCCGGTGCAGCATCGGTGGAAAATTCATCCGGTGAATTGTTCGGACCAAATGCCCAGTTCGTTACAGCAACCGCTCAGCGCCCTTTTTGGGGGTGGTAATTCAGTTGTGGTCTGGGCGTGCGTACTGACTGGAGATGTGCGGGTGATTTGCGTCGATCAGACGTCAAGTTGTGAAACGAGCGCATTCGCACGAATTTGCGAATGCGCCCGAAAGTTGTTGGTACTTACCGATATGGTGTCCCCACCTCCTCCCGCGGGGCGGTGGCTCTGGCTTGGTCCAGCGCCGTGCCCAGGGAGGAGGTGGGGTCTATGGGGAAACACCATAAGGAAGAGCCTCCGGTCAACCGGGCAGCCGTCATCATCGGTATTGCCGCGGTTGCCGGAGTGTTCTACTGCTTGGTCCGGTGGTTGAGGACCAGGTGACCCTCAGGGTGGGGCGTCGTAGGAGCGGCGCCCTGCCCGCCACCATCACTTGCGTGACGAGTCGATTCTAGCGTCCGTGTCGCAAATCCGAACCACTTGTCGCAGATCTGCGACGCCCTCGATCGGACTCGGTGCCGTGTAAACCTTTGCGCGCCTAGCGGCGATGTTCGGGTATGGATGGGTTCGGGGAGATGTGCCGGGTGTTCGACAAGTACGGGCTGGGGGAGCCGCCGGTGCCGGAGCGGTTTCGTTCGCGGCTGGTTCGGGTGGACAAGTGTGCGTATGCGACTCGGCTGATCTCGCCGTTCGAGATGTACATGTTCGACTACCCGAACCCGGCGATGCGGTCGTGGGTGCCCGACTATGTGGCGGTCAGCCACGCGGGCCACGGAGTCAACTCCTACGCCATCACCTACCACCTGGTTTCGGGCCCGCTCATCCTCTTCGCGCAAACCCTTTACGGCGGCGTATACGAGGACAATGAGCTTGCCGCCCAACAGGTTCGACGCATGTTTCAAGCCTGCGCACCCCTCGCCGAAGCCGCCGAATCCGCCCCCAACTGCGGCACCCACCGCCTCCTGGTCATGCACAGCGTCTTCCGCGGCGCCACCTTCCGCAAATGGCTGACCTTCCCCGGCCCCCGCACCCCCTGCCCCGCCTACACCGAACTGGTAGCCCTTCGCGACGACCCCTTCCACGCCACCAAAACCGCCACCCGCATCCTCCAGGGCCACCGCTGACCTGAAACCGGCGCTGACCCGAGAGCGGGCCGACGCCGATTTCCGTTGTGCGACAGACTATTTCAGCTCGGCTAGTCGAGCAGTACCCTGAAGTCGACGGCATTCCACCGTTCCGGCCGCATGTGGATCACGACGTTGCCGGACCCGGTCTGCTCTGTCGCGTTCACATAGGCGGTGGCGCGGTCCGGTCCCATGTAGCGTGCGGCCATGTCGTAGCCCGCTTGCTTCGAGGCCGGCGTGATCTCGGTCACCGGACCCTCCACCGACACGTACCGGTAGTCGTCGACAACGGCCACCTGCACGCACAATGCGAACCGGCCCGCCTCCTCGATGAGCCGGGCTTTGCGCAGACCGGCGGGCGTGATCACCTTGACGAGTCCGCCCGGCTGATACTCGTACCAGATCGGGGTGGTCAGCGGGGCGCGTTCCGGTTCGGCCGTCACGCTCAGGATTCCGACGAACGGTTCTGCGAGGAAGGCCTCTCGTTCCTCTCGAGTCATCGGACGCATAACCAACAGGCTAGCCGGATTCGATGTCGAGGTTCCGGTGAAGCCGAACGTCGAGCAAGTTCGACCGGCGCGAATCCATGGCTGGACTCGCGCCGGTTTGCGTTGTCTACCAGGTTATTTCAGCTCGGAGCTGGTCTTGCCGAGTACGCGGCGGGCCACGATGAGCTGCTGGATCTGCTGGGTGCCTTCGAAGATGTCGAGGATCTTCGAGTCGCGGCCCCACTTCTCCAGGAGGGTGCGCTGGGAGTAGCCGATGGAGCCGGCGAGTTCGACGGACTTGAGGGTGACGTCGGTGCCGGTGCGGCCCGCCTTCGCCTTGGACATGGAGGCCTCGAGCGAGTTGGGCTTCTTGTTGTCGGCCATCCACGCCGCGCGCAGCGACAGCAGGTAGGCGGACTCGTAATCGGCTTCCATGCGCAGGAATTCGGCGGCCGCGGCGTGCTGGTTGTTCGGCGGGGTGTCGTAGGAGATCTCGACACCGGCGTCGGTCAGGATGGCACGCAGCTCCTCGAGCGCGGCGCGCGCGACACCGACGGCCATCGCGGCGACCAGCGGACGGGTGTTGTCGAAGGTCTGCATGACCCCGGCAAAACCCTTCTCCACGTTGACTTCCGGGCTGCCGAGGATGTTGTCTTTCGGAATCCGGCAGTCCTGCAACAGCAGTACGGCGGTATCGGAGGCCTTGATGCCGAGCTTGTGCTCGAGCCGCGCCACCGAGAGGCCGGGAGCGTCACGCGGCACGACGAACGACTTGATCGCCGCGCGGCCCAGGCTCTTGTCGACCGACGCCCACACCACGATGTGGGTGGACCGCTGGCCCGCGGTCACGAAGATCTTCTCGCCGTTGAGCACCCACTCGTCGCCGTCGAGCACGGCGGTGGTGGTGACGGCGGCGGAGTCGGAGCCGAACGACGGTTCGGTGATGGCCATCGAGGCCCACACCTTGCCGAAGCGCTTGAGCTGCTCGTCGGTGGCGACGGCCGCGATGGCCGCGTTACCGAGCCCCTGGTAGGGGATCGACAGCATCAGGCCGACGTCGCCCCACGAGGTCTCCAGCGCGTTCAGCAGCGCGGACATGTTGCCGCCGTTGGTGTTTCCGAGCAGCTCGGTGGCGTGCTCGTCGGACTCGCTGTCGTCGGAGCGGCCGCCGGCCGCGCCGCCGATCTTCTGCGTGCCGGAGTCGGCGAGGCCCTCGACCATGGCGGCCATGGTGTCGAGCTCGACCGGGTAGTCGTGCTCGCCGAGGTCGTACTTGCGCGAGATCGGGCGGAAGATCTCCTGGGCGACCTGATGGGCCTGGTTGGCGCTGGCCCGCAGCTTCTTGGGGAGTTCGAGATTGATCATGGTGATGTCTCCTGTATTGGATGGCGGCGCTCCCGGGCCTTCCGTGGTTATGCTGCGCGGCCTCCTCCAGGCCTGACGCTCGCGCCGCGGGAAGTTAAGGAACCGGCCGGTTAGATGAGCACGACACCTTCGGCGACGCCGATGGCCCGCAGATCGCGGTACCAGCGCTCGACCGGGTGTTCCTTGGTGAAGCCGTGGCCGCCGAGCAGCTGCACGCCGTCGAGGCCGATCTGCATGCCCTTGTCGGTGGCGAGCTTGCGCGCCAGCGCCGCCTCGCGTGCGAACGACAGGCCCTGCTCCGCGCGTGACGCACCCCGCAGGGTCACGAGCCGCAGGCCGTCGAGTTCGATGGCGATGTTGGCGACCATGAACGCCACCGCCTGGCGGTGCGAGATGGGCTCGCCGAACGCCTCGCGCTCGTTGACGTAGGGGATCACGTAGTCGAGCACGGCCTGTCCGGTGCCCGCGGCGAGCGAGGCCCAGCCCAGGCGGGCCAGGCGCACGGCGTCCGCGTAGTCCTCGGCGCGCGACTTGGAGTCGCCGTCGCCGAGGATGGCGTCGGCGGGCACCGCGACGTTGTCCAGGATCAGCCTGCCGAGACCGGCGGCACGCAGCCCCATGCTCGGATCGGCCTCGACGACCAGGCCCGGCGCGTCGGACTCGACGATGAACAGCGCGGGGCGCCCGTCGAGTTCGGCGGCGATCACGAATAGCTCGGCGTCCGCGGCGGCGGGCACCAGGCTCTTGACGCCGTTGAGCCGGAAACCGCTCGGCGAGCGAACGGCCTTGGTCTGCAACGCGAACGGATCGAACAGTGCGCGCGGCTCGGTGATCACCACGGAGGCCTGCGGTACGGCGTCGCTGGTGAAGGCGGGCAGGTAGGTCTGCTGCTGCGCGTCGGTGCCCCACTGGGACAGGGCGACCGCGACACCGCTCGGCGCGAGGATGGGCAGGGCGAGACCCATATCGCCGTGCGCGAGTGCCTCGGCGACAAGGGAATTGGTGACCGCGCCGCGCTCGGAGGCCGCGCCTTCGAGCTCCTCGGGCACGTTGATCATGGTGATGCCGAGCTCGGCGGCCCGCTCCAGCAGATCGCGCGGCGCCTTCGCGGCGTTATCGGCCTCGTAGGCGGCCGGGCGCAGGATCTCGGCGGCGAATTCACGCACCGTCTCGACGATCATCTGCTGCTCGTCGCTGGGGGTGAGGTCGAAGTAGTCCTTGGTCTTGGACTCGTTGTCGGCCAGCCGCTTCGGCGCACCGCCGCCGGCGACCTTGCTGAAGGCGCGGGTCGCCGCGCCCAGGGTGCGGAAGCCGGTCTTGGTGCCCTCGTAGGTGACTCGCTCGATCGGCTTGCGCAGGTTGTACTTCTCGGCGAGCTCCGACCCGGTGAGGGTCGTCATCACCCGCATCGCCGCCCCCATCCAGTCCCGTTTGGGATGGTTGAGGCCGACCGCGGACGTGTCTGGACGTCGCGTCGTTGCGCTGTCTCGAGTGCTCATCATCACCTGTTTTCTCGGATGGGTGGGGTGAGGTCTGGTCCCAGCTATCTTACTCCTGAGTAAGGCTATCTTACTCCAGAGTAAGAACTGCGTCCACGTGCGTTATTTGTCCGATTCGTAAGGAAGCATGCCGTACGCCGTGCGACCCTGGTCGAGTGCCAGTTGTCGCGGTGCTTTTTGCCACGCTGCTCACCTCAACGGCCACCCGCTACGGCTATCACCGGGACGAGTTGTACTTCCTGGCGGCGGGCAGGCACCTGGATTGGGCGTACTCGGATCAGCCGCTGATCACCCCGTTGCTTGCTCGCGCCATGTCGGCAATCGATGCCGATTCGTTACTGCTGCTGCGCGTTCCGGCCATCCTGGCCGCCACCCTGGTGGTGGTCTGCGCCGGATTGATGGCGCGCGAACTCGGCGGCGGGCGCGGCGCGCAGACGCTGGCCGCTGCCGCGGTGGCCAGCGCGGCATTGCTGATGGGGGCCGGGCACACACTGAGCACGGTGGTGTTCGACCTGGCCACGTGGGCAGTGATCTGCTTGTTGATGCTGAAACTGTTGCGCGGCAACCCGGTTCCCGCGAGCGAAGGCGCCCCGCCCGCACCGAATTCGGGCGGCGGGACGGAACGCGAGGGTGCGGACCGAGTCGCCAGGGTGCGGCGCGAGGGTGACGAGTCGGGTGGGGAGGGGAGTGCGGGGCGCGTGGTTGCGGGCCGGTGGCGACGCCGAGTGGGCAGGGTGGAGCGCACAGGTGGCGAATCGGGCCGGGGGGACGGTGCAGGGCGCGGGGATGCTGGCCGGTGGGGGCGTCTAGTCGGCAGTCGGTTGTCCGATGGCGGCGATCGGTCGGTGCCGGGTGCGGCTCGGTGGTGGCTTGTGATCGGCGTGGTGGTGGGGATCGGGCTGGAGAACAAGTTCCTGCTGATCTTCCCGGCGGCCGCGCTGCTGGTATCGCTGCTGCTGGTCGGGCCGCGGAAGGTGTTCGCCACCAAGTACTTTCCGGCGAGCATCGGTATCGCGGTGGCGCTGTGGCTGCCCTGGCTGTGGTGGCAGGCACGCAACGGCTGGCCGCAGCTGGAGCTGAGCAGGGCTATCGCGGGTGGCTCGTCGGGGACCTCGAATTCGCCGATCATGTTCGTGCTGTTGCAGTTCGGGCTGATGGGGCCGCTGCTGGTTCCGCTGTGGGTATTCGGCTGGTGGCGGCTGTGGCGGGAAAGCCGTTATCGTGCTGTCGCATTGAGCTATGTCGTGCTGTTCGTGCTGTTCGCGGTCACCAGCGGTAAGGCCTACTACCTCGGCAACATGTATCCGATTCTGCTGGCCGCCGGGTCCGTGCCGGTGGCCGCGTGGGCCGGCCGGCGGCGGATTCGCTCGGCGGCGGTCGGTTCGGTGGTGACGGTGAACGCCGTCCTCGGCGCATTGCTGTTCCTGCCGGTGCTTCCCGTTGCGACACTGAAGGATTCGCCGGTACTCGCGGTGAACTACGACGCCGGTGAGACGGTCGGCTGGCCCGAATTCGCGCGCGAGATCGGCGAGGTTCGCGCGAAGCTCGGCGCGGACGTCGCGATCCTGACCGCGAATTACGGTGAGGCGGGCGCCATCGAGCGGTACGGCGCGCCCTACAACTTGCCGACGCCGCACTCCGGCCATAACTCGTACTGGTGGTGGGGTCCGCCGAGCGACACCGCGAGTGTGGTCATCGCGGTCGGTATCCCGCGAGAACGCCTGGCGCACCTGTTCGCCGATATCGAGGCCGCGGGCCGCATCGACAACGGCCGCGCTCTCGACAACGACGAACAGGGCAGGCCGATCTTTCTCTGTCGCGCGCCGCGCGCTCCCTGGTCCGAACTCTGGGCACAGGTGAAGCACCTGAGCTGACCTCATGATCATCAGGAACTCGGGTAAGTGAATCGCGAGAGGGCTTAGGTCAGTTCCTGTTGATCATGAAGATCCCTCCGCGCTAGGTTCCACCCGTGATAAAAGGGCTGGGGAGCGGTCGAATTCGAGGCGCGGTGCTGGCCGCCACGTTGGCGGCGGGCATCTGCGCGGGTGCGCCGAGCGCATCGGCGTCCGTATCGTGCGCGAGCGGATGGACCGCGGATACCGTGGTCAGCGGTGTCGGGAATTTGGAGAATCTCGACTCCGACGGTGCGGGCGGGTTCTACGTCACGGGCATCCTCGACGGATTCTTCGCGCACGTCGACGCGGTGGGGAACTTCGAGAAGCTGGTGACCGGGCTGAGCAATCCCGCGGGCGTCCGGGTCGCCGGCCGGTATGTCTACTTCCTCACCGGCGACGGTGCGGATGTCCCGCCGGGCACCCTGGAGCGCTACGACATCCAGACCCGCGAGGTCACCACCCTGCTCACCGACCTGAACGGCCCGAACGGGTTGCTGTTGCTGCCGGACGGCGATCTGCTGTTCACCACCCTCGGTTTCCACGGCCCGCCCACCGGCATCGCCCGCTACCGGCCATCGACCGGTGAATACACCCGGACCTGGTCCTCGCTGCCGCTGACCAACGGGCTCGCGCTCGCACCCGACGGTAAATCCGTCTACACCGACAACCTGACCCTGCGCGTTTTCCGCATCCCGCTGGACGACCCGAACAATCCGACCGTCGTCGCGGGCCCGCCGACCCTGCTCGCCGTCCCTGACGATATGGAGGCGACCCGCGCGGGCGAACTGTTCGTCGCCGATCATCTCGAAGGCGCTGTCTACCAGGTGGATACCGCGACCGGCGCGGCATGCGCGATCATCACCGGCCTGATCAAACCCGGCGCGCTGCGTAACCCGCCGGACGGCGCGACCTCCGTCCGCATCGTCCGTGACGGCGATGCCTGGGCGCTGTACGTCACCAGCATGGACGGCACACTGCGCCGCCTGCGCCCGCCCGCGGGATTCGACCTCACCCCGGCGGATCCGCGGCGTTGGTCCGAGAACGCCTGAGCCGCGCTGGTACTCGCGCGGGGCGCACTCAGTCGCACTGATGGCCGAAACGGTACGGCTCGGGCGCAGGCCAGCGGTCGTGTACCGCCGTCGGGATGTGGAGGGTCACTGTCGCCGGGAAAGACGTGTCCACCTGGTGTACCAGGTGGTGCGCGGTCGCGCGGTAGCGTCGACTCAGTCCGAGTTCGAGGAGTGAGAATGCCCGCAGCAGCGCCCATGGTCGTAGCCACCGCCGATGACGCCGCCGATATCGCCCGGCTGCGTGATCGCCTGGCCCAGTGGATGGTCGACAACGGTATCGCGCAATGGGTGCCGGGCGAGTACACGCCCGAGATGGTGACCGTGGAATCGGCGCGCGGCGAATGGTTCGTCTGGCGCGACGAATCCGGCGTGCTCACCGCGGCGGTCCGGCTGGTCTGGAGCGATCCGGACTTCTGGGGCGCCGACGACGCCGAGGCGGGTTATATCCACGGCCTCATGGTCGCCCCCGAAAACCGCGGCAACGACCTCGGCGCGCGCATCATCCAATTCTGCGCGGAACGTACGCTCGCCCAAGGCATCACGGTGCAACGCCTGGACACCGCCGCCGACAGCCGCGCCCTCCGCAAGTACTACGCCACTCACGGCTTCATGGAAATCCGCGAGGCCCCCCTGCCACCGCAGTTCCACGGCACCGACCGGGTAGTCCTCATGGAAAAGTCACTCACATAGCATTGCCACTCAGCAGGCGAGTGAGGACCTTGTCGTGGAGGAGGCCGTTGGTGGCGATGGCGTCGCCACCGTGCGGGCCGGGTGTGCCGTCGAGGGCGGTGAAGGTGCCGCCCGCCTCGCGGATCAGGATGTCCAGTGCGGCCAGATCCCACAGGGAGACCTCGGGTTCGGTGGCGATGTCGACTGCGCCCTCGGCCAGCAGGCAGTAGCTGAGGAAGTCGCCATAGCCGCGTACCCGCCACACCTCGTCGGTGAGTGCGATGAAGTTGTCGCGGAGGCCACGGTCGCGCCAGCCGGAAAGGCTGGAGAAGGCGAGGCTCGCGGCGTCGAGCTTGCCGACCGCGGAAACCGAAATCTGTTTCGGTGCACCGGATTCGAAGCGGGTGAAGGCACCCGCGCCCGCCGCCGCCCACCAGCGCCTGGCCAGTGCGGGCGCGCTCACCACGCCGACCACCGGAACGCCGTCTTCCAGCAGCGCGATCAGTGTCGACCAGATCGGCACGCCGCGCACGAAGTTCTTGGTGCCGTCGATCGGGTCGATCACCCACTGGCGACCGCTGAACTCGACATCGCCGCCGAACTCCTCGCCGAGCACCGAATCGCCGGGTCGCTCGGCCCCGAGCACCTCGCGCAGCGCCTGCTCCACCGCGAGGTCGGCGTCCGACACCGGTGTCAGGTCCGGCTTCGCGTCCACCTTCAGGTCGAGCGCGCCGAAGCGCGCCCTGGTGATCGCGTCGGCCGCATCGGCCAGGCGCAGGGCAAGTTCGAGATCGGAGGAGTGTGCAGCCACGGGCAAACCCTATCGAGCACCGGATATCGGCTCGCGCTCGCCGGTGCGTATCGGAGCCGACTCTTGCCCGGAAAACGCGGGCGCCGCGCCATCGGCCCCGCTCCGCTCGACCTCAGGCCGACGCCACTCGGGCTGCGGTGAGAGTGCTTGTCCACCAGTGCAACTGGTCGAGCATGGTCTCGGCCGCCGCGGCCGGTTCCGCCGGATCGCGCAGGTCGCCCTGCTCGTCGAAGAGGAGGAAGTAGCGCGGGAACGTGACGTATTCGCGCAGCGTGTGGGCATTGAGCTCGTTGAAGACCTGGCGCAGGCCCTCGATGGCGAGCAGGCCGCCGCTGTTGCCGCCGTATCCGACGAAGCCGATGGTCTTGCGGCCCCACTGGGTGTAATGCCAGTCGATGGCGGTCTTCAGCGAGGCGGGGAAGCTGCGGTTGATATCGGGGGTGACGATCACCATCGCGTCGGCGGCGGCCAGGCGCTCGGCCAATTCCTCGGTACCCGCGGGACGCACCGGATTCGGTTCCATCAGCGGCGACACCGCGGGCAGCGCGTGCGGCAACTGGTAGTCGGCCAGGTCGATCACATCGACCTCGAAGGCGTCGTGGCGGCGGGCCTGCTCGGCGAACCAGTGGGCGACCACCGGGCCGAAGCGGCCCTCCCGGACGCTGCCGATGATCACCGCGAGGCGCAGAGGCGTGCTGGTCATGATGACTCCTTCGTAGTTCCCGGCGACCTCGATCGGCCGCCGACAACGACTTTGCGGCCCGGCCGAGGCGCTAGGGAGACCACGATGAGAGTGGTAGTGACAGGGCCACTTTAAGAAGCGCGCCGCGCGGTACGTTCGAAAGGTGAGCGACAACGAGATGGGCCTGTTCCTGCGGGTGCGCAGAGAGGCGGTCACTCCCGCCGAGGTCGGGCTGCCGAGTGGGCCGCGTCGTCGCACGCCGGGATTGCGCCGTTCGGAACTGGCCACGCTGGCTGGTGTGAGTGTCGAGTACCTGACGCGGCTCGAGCAGGGACGGGATCGCAATCCCTCGGCGGCCGTGCTGTCCGCACTGGCCGACGCGCTGCGCCTGACCCGAAGCCAGCGCGTGCACCTGCACCAGCTCGGCAAGGCCGCCGATCCCGGCTTCAGCTGCCTCGGCGGCGCGGGCCCGAACCGGGAGGTGCGCCCTGCCGTCCAGGCCATGCTCGACCAGTTGGAGCCCGCACCGGCCGCATTGATGAACCGGCTGAACGAGGTGCTCGTCTGCACCACCGGCTACCGGCGCCTGATGGCGCCGACCGGTCTGCTCGATGACGGCCTGCCGAGCAACTACATCCGCTACGTCTTCACCGACCCGCGCGCCCGCGAGTTCTATCCGGACTGGGCGCACAAGGCGGACAAGGCCGTTGCCTCGCTGAAACAGGGAGCGGGCCGCGCCGATCCGCAGGTCGGCGCACTCGTCGACGAGCTGACCGTCACCGTCGGCCACGAATTCACCCATCGGATGGAGACCATCCCCGGCCTGCCGGACACCAACGGCGTCGGCCGCCTCGACCACCCCGAGGCGGGCATGCTGCGCCTGGCCTACGAGACGCTGCACCTTTCCGCGGACGACGATCAATACCTGATGATCTACCTCCCCGCCGACGACACCACCGCCGCCGCGCTCGATCAGCTGGTCGGCCGCCGCCCCGGCGGACTGCGTGCGGTAGCGGGCTGATCGGTCGCAGCGGACGGAGTCCGCTTCGCGCACGGCCGGAGCGAATGCGGAGGTACGCCTAATTCCATTGCGCAGGACTATTTTTCGCTCGTCATCGGCGGAGGTCGGGCGTAGCATCGACACCTGTGATCGACCGTAGCCACACCCGGCGGCTGTCCGCCGGTTCCGCAGATGTCCTAGCCGAGGCCGTCCGTCGCAGCGCGTCCCAGGCGCTGGGTCAGCTCCGATCCGACGTTTGAAGGGGACCGGCCCCGGCGGCCGATTCCGCGGCGGCGTCGACGGCCTCGCCCGACTACGAACCACCGCTCCGCCCGCGCGTCGCTCGCCGCGCTGCGCCAACCGCCGCGGCACCCCGCCGCCGTGTTTCGTCCACTCCCTCCGGCCCGGTAGCCTTGAACATCGTGCATCCTGACGTTTCCGCCGATCTCGCCGAACTCGACGCCACGCTCAAGACGGTCGAGTCTGTTCTCGACATCGAGGAGCTGCGCCGCCGCATCGATGAGCTCGAACACCAGGCAGCGGACCCTGAACTGTGGAACAACCAGGAGCACGCCCAGCAGGTGACGAGCGAGCTTTCGCACGCCCAGGGTGAACTACGCCGGGTCGAGGAGCTGCGCCAGCGGCTCGACGACCTGCCGGTGCTGTACGAACTGGCCGAGGACGAGGAGGGCGAGGCCAAGACGGCCGCGCTGGCCGAGGCCGACGCCGAGCGTGCCGCGCTACACGGCGATGTGGAGGCCATGGAGGTCCGCACGCTGCTGTCCGGCGAGTACGACCAGCGCGAGGCGCTGGTCAACATCCGTTCCGGCGCCGGCGGCGTCGACGCCGCGGACTGGGCCGAGATGCTGATGCGCATGTACATCCGCTGGGCCGACCGGCACAAGTACGCGGTGGAGGTCTACGACACCTCCTACGCCGAAGAGGCGGGCATCAAGAGCGCGACCTTCGCGGTGAAGAGCCCGTACGCCTACGGCACCCTCTCGGTCGAGATGGGCACCCACCGCCTGGTCCGGATCAGCCCGTTCGACAACCAGGGCCGCCGCCAGACCTCCTTCGCCGAGGTCGAGGTGCTGCCGGTGGTGGAGACCACCGACCACATCGAGATCCCCGAGGGCGAGATCCGGGTCGACGTGTACCGCTCGTCCGGCCCCGGTGGTCAGAGCGTCAACACCACCGACTCCGCGGTCCGCCTGACCCACATTCCGACCGGCATCGTCGTCACCTGTCAGAACGAGAAGTCGCAGCTGCAGAACAAGATCTCGGCGATGCGCGTGCTACAGGCCAAGCTACTCGAGCGCAAGCGCCAGGAGGAGCGCGCCGAAATGGACGCGCTCAAGACCAACGAGGGCGCGTCCTGGGGTAACCAGATGCGTTCGTACGTGCTGCACCCGTATCAGATGGTCAAGGATCTGCGCACCAACTACGAGGTCAACAACCCCTCGGCGGTGCTCGACGGCGATATCGACGGCTTCATCGAATCCGGGATCCGCTGGCGGATGCGGGAGCAGGCCAGCTAGATGGATACCGCGATCCAGACCATGGGCTCGACCGACTTCACGAACTGGTTGCGCGGGCCCGGCCTGGAAATCGTGCTGCTGATCCTCGGCGCGATGCTGTTCAGCAGGTTCGCCACCTTCATCAGGGACCGGATCACCCGCAAGATCGACGCCCAGTTCCGCAGCAGCGACGCGCTGGTGCGCTCGGAGGCCGCCAAGCATCGGCACGCGCTCGCGCAGGTGGTCACCTGGGTGGTGCTGACCATCGTCTACGTGCTCGTCGGCATGGAAGTGCTGCGTCGCATGGGCTTCGGGGTCAGCGGCCTGGTGGCGCCCGCCGCGGTGCTCGGCGCCGCACTCGGTTTCGGCGCGCAGCGCATCGTGCAGGACATCCTCGCCGGGTTCTTCCTGATCACCGAGCGGCAGTACGGATTCGGTGACGTGGTTCGCATCGCGGTCACCGGAGCCGCGGAGCAGGCCGAGGGTACGGTCGAGGATGTCACGCTGCGGATCACCACCTTGCGCAACGCGGACGGTGAGGTGGTCACCGTACCCAACGGGCAGATCGTGAAAGTCGTCAATCTGTCCAAGGATTGGGCGCGTGCCGCGATCGATGTGCCGGTGGCGGCCAGCGTGGACATCACCCGGGTCAACGAGATCCTGCACCAGGTCGGTACACAGGCGTACCAGGACCCACGACTGAAACCGCTGCTGCTCGACGAACCCACCGTGATGGGCGTCGAGGATCTGACGGTAGATCAGATGAACATCCGAATGGTTGCCCGCACGTTGCCGGGCAAACAGTTCGAAGTCGGACGCGAGCTGCGGGTGCGGGTTGCCGCGGCACTGCGCCGGGAGGGAATCAGTGAGACCACGTAGATCCACGGCGATCCTGATGGCAACCTGGGTCGCCACGTTCGTGCTGTACCTGTTCGTCAAGCCGGATCAACCACTTCCGCAGCGGTCCGAACCGCCGCTGAATACCGTACCGGCAGCGGTGATCCCGGTGATTCCCGGCCGCTGAGCAGTATTCGATCGGCGGCGCTCCCGGGCCCTGCGTGGTTACACTGCGCTGCCGCCTCCGTGCCATCGCTCGCGCCGCGGTCGCGGCGCCTGGGGTGCACGGCTGTTGCTGGCTACACTGGCTACCCGTGATCACGATGCGGCACGTCACCAAGTCGTACAAGACCTCTACCCGGCCCGCGCTGGACAACGTCTCCGTCGATGTGGAAAAGGGCGAATTCGTCTTCATCATCGGCCCGTCCGGTTCCGGCAAGTCGACCTTCATGCGGCTGCTGCTGCGGGAGGAGGTGCCGACGGCGGGGGAGATCCAGGTCGCCGACTTCCGGGTCGACCGGCTGCCCGGCCGCAAGGTGCCGAAGCTGCGCCAGCGCATGGGGTGCGTCTTCCAGGACTTCCGGCTGCTGCAGCAGAAGACCGTGCAGCAGAACGTGGCGTTCGCGCTGGAGGTGATCGGCAAGCGGCGCCAGTTCATCGAGCGCACGGTGCCCGAGGTGCTCGACATGGTCGGGCTCGCAGGGAAAGCGGATCGACTACCAGGTGAGCTGTCCGGCGGTGAGCAGCAGCGGGTGGCGATCGCGCGCGCGTTCGTCAACCGGCCGCTGGTCCTGCTGGCCGACGAACCGACCGGCAACCTCGACCCCGACACCAGCGGCGACATCATGGCGCTGCTCGGGCGGATCAACCGAACCGGGACAACGGTGGTGATGGCGACCCACGACAACCACATCGTCGACGCCATGCGCAAGCGCGTGGTCGAACTCGATCGCGGCAGGCTGGTCCGCGACGAGGCGACCGGCGTCTACGGGGTGGGGCGGTAATGCGCGCGAGCTTTCTGTTCGGCGAGGTCTTCCGTGGGCTGCGCCGAAACGTCACCATCACGCTGGCGATGATCCTGACCATCGCGGTATCGCTGACCATGCTCGGCGGCGGCTTCCTCTCGGTGCGGATGGTCGACAAGATCGAGCACTACTTCAGCGGCCGGGTCGAGCTGCGATTCGTGATGAACGAGGAGGTCTCGAGAACCGATCAGGACTGCTCCGCGGAGGCGTGCAAGTCACTGGTCGCCGATCTGAAGAATGTGCCCGGCGTCGAGAGCGTGCAGTTCGTCAGCCGGGCCGCCGCCGTGCGGCTGGTGCAGGAGTCGTGGAAGGACCAGCCCGCGATGGTCGAATCGCTCACGCAGACGCCGTTTCCGGCGATCGTGCGGGTGAAATCGGCGGACCCCAAGCAGTATCCGGACCTCATCAAGCAGTTCAAGGATCATGCCGGCGTCAAATTCGCCACCAGTGATCAGGAGGTCATCAACCGGCTGATCAGTATGTTCAACGGGTTGCGCAACGCGGCCTTCGGCCTGGCGCTGATGATGGGGCTCGCGGCGCTGCTGCTGATCGCGAACATGGTGCAGATCGCGGCGTTCACCCGGCGCACCGAGGTCGGGATCATGCGGCTGGTCGGCGCGACCAGGTGGTACACGCAGCTGCCGTTCCTGCTCGAGGCGGTGGTCGCGGCGGTGATCGGCGCGTTCCTCGCGGTGGCCGGTTTGTTCGTCGCCCGGCCGCTGGTGATCGATCGGGTGCTCGGGCAGCTGTTCGACGAGAACGTCTTCCCGCGCATCACCGGCGAGGACATCGCCACCGTCGCCTTCTATATCGCGCCGATCGGCATCATTGTCGCCGCGATCGCCGCGTACGCCACGCTGCGCCTGTACGTGCGGGAGTGATTTCGGTTATCCACATGTGGAGTAACACCCGGTCCGCCCGCGATCCGCGCCGTCGTACCGGCACGGCGGCCGGACGGCACTCGTAGGATGGGCCGGGTGACTCCCCCCGACGCTTTCGCGGCCGTAGCGAGCGATGACGTGCACGCCGAAATCGGTGCGGCACAACAGGTTCTACGCAAGGTCTTCGGCTACGACAGTTTCCGCGGTGATCAGGCGCAGATCGTCGAGCATGTGGTGGCAGGCGGGGACGCGCTGGTGCTGATGCCGACCGGCGGCGGCAAGTCGCTGTGCTATCAGGTGCCCGCGCTGGTCCGCCCCGGTGTCGGCGTGGTGATCTCGCCGCTGATCGCGCTGATGCAGGACCAGGTCGACGCGCTCAGCGCGCTCGGTGTGCGCGCCGGATTCCTGAACTCGACGCAGTTCCCGGACGAGCGCCGCACGGTCGAGGCACAGTTCGTGGCAGGCGAACTCGACCTGCTGTATCTGGCGCCGGAGCGCCTGCGCCTGGAATCGACCGCGCAGCTGCTGGAGCGGGGAAAGATCGCGCTGTTCGCCATCGACGAGGCGCACTGTGTGTCGCAGTGGGGCCACGACTTCCGGCCCGACTATCTCGAACTGTCGATGCTGCACCAGCGCTGGCCGGATGTCCCGCGCGTCGCGCTGACCGCCACCGCGACCGCGAAGACGCGCGACGAGATCGTCCATCGGCTCGATCTCGGGAACGCCAGGCAGTTCGTCGCCAGCTTCGACCGGCCCAATATCCAGTACCGGATCGAGCCGAAGAACCGGCCCGACCATCAACTGCTCGACTTCCTGCGCACCGAGCACGCGGGCGACGCGGGCATCGTCTACTGCCTCTCGCGCAATTCGGTGGAGAAGACCGCGGCCTTCCTCACCGAGAACGGCATCAGCGCGGTGCCCTATCACGCGGGGCTGGACAACCGGACCCGCGCCACCAACCAGGCGCGCTTCCTGCGCGAGGACGGCCTGGTCGTGGTCGCCACCATCGCCTTCGGCATGGGTATCGATAAGCCGGACGTGCGTTTCGTCGCCCATCTCGACCTGCCGAAATCCGTGGAGGGCTACTACCAGGAGACCGGCCGCGCTGGCCGCGACGGGCAGCCGTCGACCGCGTGGATGGTGTACGGGCTCAGCGATGTCGTGCAGCAGCGCAAGATGATCGACAGCTCCGAGGGTGACGCCGCGCACCGCAGGCAGCTCCAATTGCACCTGGACGCGATGCTCGCGCTGTGCGAGACGGTGACCTGCCGCCGGGTCCAGCTGCTCAACTACTTCGGGCAGACCGACGGCGCGCCGTGCGGCAACTGCGACACCTGCCTGACCCCGCCCGAATCCTGGGACGGCACCGTGCCCGCGCAGAAGCTGCTCTCGACGGTGTTGCGGCTCAAGCGCGAACGCGGCCAGAGCTTCGGCGCGGGCCACATCATCGAGATCCTGCTCGGCAAGAAGAACCAGAAGGTGCTCCAGCACGATCATCACGAGCTGAAGGTCTTCGGTATCGGCACCGATCTGCGCGATATCGAATGGCGCGGCGTGGTCAGGCAATTGCTCGCCAAGGGGCTGCTCGCGGTGCACGGCGACTACGGCGTGCTCACCCTCACCGAGGCGAGCAACGAGGTGCTGTTCGAGGGGAGACAGGTACTGCTGCGCCGCGAGCCGGAGCGCGCGGCGAAACCGGCGCGCGCGTCGAAAAGCAAAGCGCCCGTTGCGGATATGGCTCCGACGGATGTGCCGCTGTTCGAGCGGTTGCGCGAGTGGCGGGCGGCGACTGCCAAGGAACAGGGCGTGCCTGCCTATGTCGTCTTCCACGATGCGACGCTGCGCGAGATCGCGGCGCGCAAGCCGTCGAGCCTGGCCGATCTCGGCACCGTCGGCGGGGTCGGCGAGAACAAGTTGGCCAAGTACGGCGAGCAGGTGCTCGACGTGCTCGCGGCCGACTGATCCTACGATTCACCGTCCGGTAACCGATGCGTTGCTGTTGGTTCAGTCGTGCACTGCACGCTCTGCCCGACAGACATTTCACGAGACGATGAGGTTCACAGCATGCGGTTCGCACCGTCCAAGTCCCGGCTTGCCCGGGCCGGCGCCCTCGCCGGCGCCGCTGCCCTTCTGGTCGGAGTCGTCGCATCCTGCGGCTCGGACTCCGCCAAGCAGTCGAGCGGCGATCTGTTCGCCCAGGCCGCGCCGGGCAAGGCGAGTGAGAACGGCGGTGCCCGCAGGCTCACCGGCGATCGCAGTGAGGCACTGCGCGCGTCGATCAACGGCAACCAGGCCAAGAACGTCATCCTGCTGATCGGCGACGGCATGGGCGATTCCGAGATCACCGTGGCGCGCAACGTCGCCGAGGGCGCCGGCGGCTTCTTCAAGGGCATCGACGCGCTGCCGCTCACCGGCCAGTACACCCACTACTCGCTGGACAAGGCGACCGGAAAGCCGGACTACGTCACCGATTCCGCGGCGAGCGGCACCGCGTGGGCCACCGGGACCAAGACCTACAACGGCGCCATCGGCGTCGACATCAAGGGCAATCCGCAGGCCAACCTGATCGAGATCGCCAAGGCGAACGGCAAGGCCACCGGTAACGTGACCACCGCCGAGATCCAGGACGCCACCCCCGCCGTGCAGGGTGCGCACGTCACCGAGCGCAAGTGCTACGGGCCCGAGGAAACCGCGCTGAAGTGTCCGACCAACGCGCTGGAGAAGGGCGGCCTCGGCTCGATCAGCGAGCAGCTGCTCACCACCCGCGCCGACGTCACCCTCGGCGGCGGCGCGAAGAGCTTCGAACAGAAGGCCACCGCGGGCCAGTACCAGGGCAAGACGCTGAAGGAGCAGGCGGAGGCGCGCGGCTACAATCTGGTCTCCGACAAGACGGGCCTGGACGGCGTCAGCAAGGCCGATCAGGACCAGCCGCTGCTCGGCCTGTTCGCGCCCGGCAACATGCCGGTCCGGCTGACCGGTGACAAGGCCGTGCACAACGGCCTCGCCCTGCCCGCGCAGACCTGCCGCCCGAACCCGGAGCGCAAGGACACCGCACCCGAGCTGGCCGCGATGACCCGCAAGGCGATCGACCTGCTCAAGGGCCGCAAGGACGGCTTCTTCCTCCAGGTCGAGGGCGCGTCCATCGACAAGCAGGACCACGAGGCCAACCCGTGCGGCCAGGTCGGTGAGACCGTCGACCTCGACGCCGCCGTGCAGGCCGCGCTCGAATTCGCCAAGCAGGACGGCAACACCCTGGTCATCGTGACCGCCGACCACGCGCACTCGAGCCAGATCGTCCCGCTCGACACCAAGTCGCCCGCGCTCACCAGCAAGGTGGTCACCAAGGACGGCGCCGAGATGGCCGTGTCCTACGGCAACGCCGAAGAGGGTGGCTCGCAGGAGCACACCGGCACCCAGCTGCGCGTCGCCGCCTACGGTCCGCGCGCCGCGAACGTGGTCGGCCTGACCGATCAGACGGATATGTTCTTCACCATCTCCGACGCACTCGGACTGGACCGGACCAAGAAGGCAGCGGCCGCGGGCAAGTAGGGTGCGATCCCCACGCAGGCGGGGGATGGTCCGTAATGTCCTCGGTCGTGAGTAACGACAACGGATTCGGCCGCCGCGGCTTCCTAGCCGGGGCGGCCTCCGTCGCGGCCGGCGCAACGCTGGCGGGTCTGACGCCCGCCCAAGCGGTCCCGGTCGCGGCGGGCGTCACCAAGTTCGCCTTCCCGACCGAGCGATCGCTGCGGGTGCTCGTCACCGGTGACGCGGGCACCGGGACGCGCACCCAGTGGGCGGTCGCCGACGCCGCGCGGGAATACCATGCGCGCAAGCCGTTTTCGGTCGCGCTCGGGCTCGGCGACAACATCTACGAGAGTGGGCCCAACGGCGCCGCCGACGTGCAGTTCGCCACCAAATTCGAAAACCCCAACGCGGGATTGGATTTCCCGTGGCTGATGGTGCTGGGCAACCACGACAACAGTTCGATCATCGGCGGTGACGGCGCCTGGCTGCTGCGCGGCAACGACGAGGTGGAGTATCACGCGAACTCCGCGCGCTGGTGGATGCCGAGCCGGTACTACTCGGTGCGACTGCCGGATCCGGATCCGGTGGTCGAATTCTTCGTGCTCGACGTGAACCCGCTCGCCTCCTACATTCCGCCGGTCTTCGCGCCGTACTGGGCCGTCGACGGTCAGTTCATGAACGAGCAGCGCGCCTGGCTGGATCGGGCGCTGGCCGAATCGCCCGCGCGCTGGAAGATCGTCTGCACCCATCAGCCGTACCTCAGCAACGGTCCGCACGGCGACGCGGGCCGCTACGAGGGACTGTCCATCGAGCCGATCAACGGCGTGCACGTCAAACGGTTCTTCGAAGATCACGTGCTCGGCAAATGCCAGGTGCTGCTCTCCGGGCACGATCACACGCTGCAGGTGCTCGAGCCGACACCCGCCTCGAAGGGCACCCGCCAGATCGTCTCCGGCGCCGCGGCCAAGACGGCGGGCAAGGGTGCGGGCGGCAATGCCTCGCTGTACGAGACCTGCACCGAACTCGGCTTCATGGTCATGGATATCGCCGCCGATCGCCTCGAACTCGGCGTGCACACCGTCGACCCGGCTTCCGGCGCGGCCACCGAGGTTTTCACCCGTCGTCTCGCCTGAATTCCGATCCCGTTGCGGTGCCGCATAATTGCGGCACGGCACCGGTTCGGCCGCTACGGTGCTGGCTATGGCATCCGATGGCCCGGGGGACGGTGGGTCCGATTACTCCGGCGGTCCGTCGTCCGAGGTACCGGACGCGCCGCGCGGCCCGTCACGGCACGGCGACCCCTCGGTGGAGAACGTCTGGCTCGGCAGGCGCCCGCCACCGCCGCCGCGCCGCCATCGCGGACCCCGCCCGTCCACCGCGCTGCTGCTCATCGCCTTCATCACGGCGCTCGTGTGCTACCTGATGCTGCGCCCCGGCGGCTGACGGCCGCGGTCCCAGCTCCGGCCTGGGAATAATCGCGTTGCGCCTTCACTTAAGGTTGATCGTTATGAAGGAAAAGGGCCGGAAGGTCATCGCGACCAACCGCCGGGCGCGGCACAACTACACGATCCTCGACGTCTACGAGGCGGGGATCGCGCTGGTCGGCACCGAGGTGAAGAGCCTGCGCGAGGGCAAGGCCTCGCTGGTCGACGCCTTCGCGACCGTGGACAACGGCGAGGTGTGGCTGCGCGGGTTGCACATTCCCGAGTTCAGCCACGGCACCTGGACCAACCACTCGCCGCGCCGGGTGCGCAAGTTGCTGCTGCACAAGCGCGAGATCCAGCATCTGGTCGGCAAGTCGCGCGAGGGCAACCAGACGCTGGTGCCGCTGTCCATGTACTTCTCCGACGGCAAGGTGAAGGTCGAGATCGCGCTGGCCAAGGGCAAGCAGGACTACGACAAGCGCCAGGACATCGCGCGCCGCACCGCCGAGCGTGAGGTCACCCGCGAAATAGGGCGGCGGATCAAAGGCATGCGTTGACGGTATTGCTGGCGCTGATAGCCGCTGTCGGCTACGGCGTGAGCGACTACTTCGGCGGAGTGGCATCGCGCCGGGTCACCGCATTGCGGATCGTCATCTACTCCTATCCGCTCTCGGTGCTGCTCGTCGTGCTCGCCATGCTGACGATGCCGCTGCTCTCGCTGTCCGCGGGCAGTCCGGACGCGGCATCGATCGGCTGGGGTGTGGCCGCCGGGCTGTCCAGCGGTTTCGCCGTGTGGTGGTTCTACGCCGCGCTCGCCGACGGTCCGATGGCGGTGGTTTCGCCGGTGACCGCGGTACTGGTCGCGGGCGTTCCGGTGCTCGTCGGCCTCGCGATCGGTGAGCGGCCGGGCCCGCTCGCCTTCGCCGGGATCGCGTTCGCGTTGGTCGCGGTGCTGCTGGCCAGCCGGGAATCGCCGGACGCCGTCACCGAGGAGATCATCGGCGGGCGCGAGCTGCGCTTCGACCGCAGGGTCGCGCTGCTCACCGTCGGATCGGGGGTGGCCTACGGTTTCGCCTTCGTCTTCCTCCATGAGACCAGCGGGTCCGCCGGGCTGTGGCCGCTGCTGGCTCAGCGGCTCGCGGCCACCGGGGTGGTGTGGTTCACCGCGTTCACGCAGCGAGATTTCGGGCGCCTGCGCGGCGAACCGCTGCGGCTCGCGGTGTGGATCAGCGTGCTCGACGTGATCAGCAACGCGGCGCTGCTGTACGCGTTCCACGGATCGCTGCTCTCGCTGGTCAGCGTGATCGGCTCGCTGTATCCGGCCGCGACGGTCCTGCTGGCCATGGTGCTGCTCGGTGAACGCGTCGGCCGGCTCCAAAAGATCGGCCTCGCACTGGCTCTCGTGGCCGTCGGCCTGATCGCCGTCGCCTGACATCACACGGTGTGCGTGCAGGGGCTGTGCATCTGGAGGCGCTGCATAGTGGGACCGCGGAAGTCGGGAGACAGCGTGCGTGAGCCCATCGGCGCGGTGGGATCGGGCACGCTGATCACCGCTCGCTGCGCGGTCAGGTCGGGTTCGGCGCGGCCGTAGGTCTGGGTGGCGACCATGCCCTCGGCGTCGACCGCGAGCCCGTCCAGGGTTTTGCGCAGTCCAGCCCTGGTCAATGCGCCCGAGCTGGCTGCCTTGGTGAGCAGCGCCTTGAGTGGATAGCTGGTTGCCCAGCCGAGGTTGTAGCCGAAGTTCGCCGGTTCGTGCGGTGCGGCGGCCCTGGCGTGCTGGACGCCCGGGGAGTCGCCGTCCCAGCCGTCCACCGGTGAGGTGTAGTTGTACAGCGCGGTGAGCGCGGTGGCTGCGGGTGTATTGAGCAGCGCGCCGTTCCACGTCGGAGTCGAGCCGAGGAAGCGTCCGGCGAATCCGGACTTGGCCAGCTTGCCGACGATCTCCGCGGTCTCCGCCGCGCCGGTCGCCAGCAGCACCAGATCCGGTGGGTTGGACAGGATCTCGCCGATCGGCCCGTCCTGGCTGCCGACCTCGACATTCGGGCCGGTGTCGATGCGCGCGGTGATCGTCGCGCCGTTATCGATCGCCCACTTCAACGCGCCGCTGGCGTAGTCGCCGCCGTAGTTGCCGCGATAGGCGATCACCGAGATGGTGCGCGGCGGAAACTTGTTCTGCGCGAACCAATCCAAGCCCATGATGGCCTCGGTGCAGTACGAATAGCCGCCGTCGAGAACGAGATTCAGGTCGACATCGCGGTACTGCCAGCCCGACCACAGCGTGCCCGCCGCGGTGATCAGGTTCGCGGTATCCATATCGTGCAGCACCGCCAGCGTCTGCGCGGTGCCGAGGCTCATGGCCAGCGCGAGCACATGCGGCGCGATCGACGCGTACTCGGTCGCGTGCCTGCGCGGGTCATAACCGGTATCCCTGGAGTAGGTGGTGATGTCGATCTCATATCCGCCGATACCGCCGGACCGGTTGACCTCGTCCCAGAACGCCAGCTGACCGTCCTGCAGCGATTTCCCCAGCACCGAGAACGGCCCGGACTCCAGATCCGACAGCACCCCCAGATAGATGCAGCCCTTGTCCTCGTGGACCGGATGCGGGCACGGCTCGCGGCTCACGCCGGGCGCCGGTTGGCCGCCGGAGCTGGGCGAACACGCTGCGGTAAGGACAAGACCGGCGGCGATCGGGGCCGCAGCGAGCCGGCACAGCGCGCGCCGGGCAGGGGTGAATCGCATGGTGACGCCTCCCTCATCTCGACCGCTCGGGGGACCCAATCCTGGTGCGGCCGAAGTGAAACGGTACCTGTCACGCAATCCGGGGAGGCCGGATTGGTTGCATCCGCCGCAACGGCGGATAATGGAATGAACCGGTGTTCGCCGGGTGTTAACATGACTAGCCCGGCAAGGTGCCGGGACGTACGGGGCTGAACGGTTTCGACTGCGTACGTTGATTCAGGGGAAGCGTGTCGGTGCAGGCAAGAGACCACCGTAAGCGTCGCTGCAACCAATTAAGCGCCGATTCTCATCAGCGCGACTACGCCCTCGCTGCCTAAGTAGCAGGACGTGTCTGTCAGTCCGGGTTCGTCCCTCGACCCGGGTACTGGCATCAGCTAGAGGGAATTACCGTCCGCATCGGTCGCGGGTGCGGACGGGACATCAAACAGCGACTGGGATCGTCATCCGAGCTTGTTCGCGAGACCCGGAGATCCAAGTAGAGACCTAGCGAACTGCACACGGAGAAGCCCTGAAGACACGGCGGAGGACCCGGGTTCGATTCCCGGCAGCTCCACAGCGAGAATCCCCCTGATCGGCGACGAAAGTCGCAGGTCAGGGGGATTTTTCTGCTGTCTAGGTCGAACGATAGAGGCCAAATTGTGTTGACGGCGTCAACAATCGGAGATGCCGAAGGACGCTCGGAGGGTGTGTTTCCGCAGGTTGTCTAGGGTTTGTCTGGCAAGTCCCATGCCGATTCGATTCCGGGGCCTCACCGCCGAGCCGGGCGGGGAGGCCTGCACAACGAGGTTCAGGCAGCGTCGGTGTGGTGGCTGGTGAAGTTGACTCGGGTGTCGTCGGCGTCTAGGGCGATGTTGAGGGTGGCATCGAGGGCGTCAGCGAGTTTGGCGAGTAGGGGGAGGGTTGGCACGGTGTCGGAGCCCTCGATGCGCGAGATTTTGGCTTGAGTCAGGCCTGCGCGTTCGGCGAGGTCGGCTTGGGTGAGGCCAAGTTCGGTGCGGCGGTCGTAGACGGCTCGGGCCAGTGCCATGGAGAGCCGGATTTCGCGGCGGGCCTCGGTGACATCGTCGGGTTCGGTGTAGCTCTCCGCGAGTTTGCGTTCCCGGAGGGTTTTCCAACGTGCGTGGCTCATTGGTCCAGTTCTCCCTTCTCGATTGTGCGGATGAATTCCTGATGGGCGGGTTCGTGTTCGGCTTGGCAGGTCTGTTGGGCAAGTTTCGCGCGTTTGACCTCGGCGTCTTCTCGCATACGAGTCTTGCGGAACACCGTCAGTAGGATGACTCGTCGTCCAGGCGCGAGCCAGTAGGTGATGCGGATGGCTGCGCCATCCAGCGTTGGGCGTAGTTCGCGGACCCCGTCGCCAAGATATCGAGCATAGGGTTCGCCCAGCGACTCTGCTTGTTCGGCGAGCAGGCCGACGTATTCGTCGATCTTGAGGAAGTGCTTGGCTGGCAGCGCTTCCAGCCAGTCCCGCACCTCGGGCTCGATTTCGATGGCGAACAGTTCGCTCACGACACCTACAGTATATGTCGTCAACGACATGTCGCAAGGTGTCGGCCAGGTGTTAGGTCATGCCCCCTATCAGCGTGATCGCTCGTTCAGGTCGGGCGGACTGAGTGGGCAAGCCCGTCGTATAGCCAGCGGTCGGCCTGCCCCAAGTTGGTGCGTGTGCCGAGAAGTACTGCTGTCAGGTCCCAGAAACGATGGATGCGGTGGTCGGTGTCGGTGTTGTCACGCCTGCGCGATCGGAATCAGCCGGGAAGCTTTTCAAGGGGGGCGATCGCGAGCGGTCTGCCCATCGCGCTGATACGACCTGTACGGCCGGACGCTCGAAACGTCGGCGCACACAAAGGCGGAGTTGGAAGCGCGGGTGTGCGAGCTCGAAGCGGAGGCCGAACTCGGGGCAGTCCCGTAGGTCGACCTATCCGGCACGAACGGCTAGGACGCCGTCACGTCCTCGAGAGCGAGTTGGGCTGGCATACAGACCTGCGTCCAGACCACGGCCAGTCCAGGCCAAACGCCCTCACATGCCGCTGCGCGCGTGTTCGGGCCTCTCTCGATTCGCCGCGTCTGGCCGCCTGCCTCAACGCACGCATCCGTGCCGATCACGGAGTGCGCACCATGGCCAGGTGTCGCGTTCAGCTGATACCCGTCGAAGTCTGCCATGTACGGGCGTTGACCACGTCAACACCTGGCCCTAATGTATTGGTCGCAAGCAAGCCGAAATCGCCTGAGATGCAGCGAAATTCGCTGGATAGTCGACCAACCTGGGAGCCGACAACGGGTTCGATTCCCGACAGCTCCACTCGAGGCCCTCATCTGCTACTGCGGGTGAGGGGCTTTTCCGCGCCTATTCGTGGTGTGTGCCCGTGGATGGGTCGAACACCTTCACGCCCTTACCTGCGAAGTCCTTGACGTTCAGGGTTGCCACCGTCGCATCGTGAGCCAGGGCGATCGCCGCTATCTGTGCGTCGAGAACTTCACCGGCCGTCGGTTTGGGTCGCTTCATCATCAATGTCGCGTAGTAGAAGGCGGCTGCGTAGTCGAATGTCAGCACTCGCCCAGCCGCTTCTAGGGGCGCGAACACGGCATTGGCGGCAACATCGAGCGCGGCGCGCTTCTTACCCTTATCGAGTGCGTAGACACCGTTCAGTGTCTCCATGATCGTGACGGAGGTCGTGTAGATCGTCGGCTGGGTAACCAACCAAGAAGCCACGATCGGGTACTTCTCCGGTGTCATCGCCGCTGCGATTACATTGGTGTCGAGGATGAGCATTATTTCGAATCTTCGTGCCGCACACCGATTTCCGGCACTTCACCAGCAAGAGCTTGCCGAAGCTCGGCCAGTCGAGCAAGCAGGGCGGCCCCAGACAGGGGGCTGGGGCCAGGGCCATCGTCCTCGGTAGCAGCGCGAGTGAGAATGTCCCGCACCTCGGCTTCCATGGACCGGCCGTGACGATTGGCCCGACGCTGAATGGTCGCCTTGATGGCCGGGTCGAGGTTGCGAACATTCAGGTTGGTCGGCGTCGCCTTCACGGCCGCGCCTTTGGCGGTCGCCTTTCGCGCCTTGGGCGTCTTCGGTGTCTTGATGGTCGCCATGAAGTCAATGTTACCGTAATGCCCTCAAAATGCACTCACTAGTTGTCCCTGCCGAACTGGACAGCTTCGATATGCACCACACGCAGCGACTCAGACTGACCCACCACCTGGAAGGGCGGTCCGCGCCATACCTCGCCTGAAGATTCGGCGCAGGCGGATGACGCGAGGTGGGCACATTTGGGCACAATCGGCCCGAAAGAGGGGGATTGACCGTGACTCGCAATGATGGGTTTTCCCAGGTAGAACCCGGATCAGTACCCCTGCCAGGGGCATAGTCCGGGTTCGATTCCCTGCAGCTCCACTCTTGGATCTCTCTGATCGGCGATGAAAGTCGCAGGTCGGGAGGATTTTTTGTGGGTCGGGTGGACCGCTGATTGCCCGGCGCTCGGGCCTGCATCTACGACCGCGCGGGGAGTTGCACTGTGACGCGGAGACCGCCGGTGGGGCGGGGGTGAGGGTGAGGGTTCCGGCGTGTGCTTGGGCGATGCTTTTGACGATTGCCGGGCCGAGGCCGACGCCTGTGTGGTGGGTGTGTATGCGTTCGGTGCCGCGCTGAAACGGCTCGACAAGTGTGGAAACCACATGGGGGGTGAGCTTGTCGCCTGTGTTCTCGACAGTGAGCACAACGGTTTCGGGGTGCAGGACTACCCATACTTCCGCTAGCCGAGTGCGACCGACGGCAGTCGGCTGCTGTGTTTCCATGTCAGTTGATGTGTCAGTTCGCTGTCAGGTCGCTATCAGTCGGCGCGGCGACAGTGTGTTCATCGAAGAAAACGGCCGGGACCGACACGGTTGCGGTTGAGATCAACAGATTCGAAGGAGAACACCATGTCTGTCACGCTGACCGATCAGGACAACAGCACCATCCGCACCGCCGCTTACGGTGCGCTCGCTCTGCTGTCCGCGGCTGGTGCGCCGCACAAGGGCAGTAGCAAGGGTTCGATCGCTTTGACCTCGGCGACCGGTGTGGTCGGGCATGTGCTTTCGGCTCGTGCTCGTGATATCCACTTGGACGGTAAGAATGTGGCTGCGCTGGCCGATGAGGTGCTGCCCGCGTTGACCGCGGCGGTCGTTCTGCTCGGTGAGCAGGACCGGGCCGAGGCGGTCAATTTCCGTGACACTGTGCTGGTGGCGGTCGAGGCGACTGTTGGGGTCAAGGGTGCGCCGAGTCCGGCGGTGGCTGCGATGGCTCGTAAGATCACCGCGGCTCTCGATGCCGCGTGAGCCGAGGACCGTTTCCGGTCGTGCGTGGTCGGAAATGGTTGCCGGACAGTGGATTTCCCCGGCCCTGCGGGCCGGGGCGTGAGGGACCATTGCGTTTCGGGGCCGCGTGATGTGGTCAGGAAGAGACGCCGAGTCGGGCGAGTAGGACGTGGATGTCGGAGTTGACCCAGTACTCGGCGAATTTGCCGTGTTCGATGCGGAGGAGGTCGGCGCCGGTGAAGTGGATCGGGGTGCCTGTTGGTGCTGTGGCGCCGGGGAATCCGCCGCCGTAGGTGCCGGTGGCGGTCCAGCGGAGGGCGCAGTGGTCGGCGTCTACGATCGGGCCGACCTGGATCTGGAATGCCAACTCGGAGAAGGCTGCTCGGGTTTGGGCGATCCAGGCGACCAATGCCTCCGGACCGCGTATCGCGCTGCCGTCGCCGCCGTCCAGCAGCGCGGCGTGCAGGGTGAAGTCGGGGGCGATGATGTGGGTGGCGGGGCGGTAGTCGCCATTCCAGAGGGCGAGCCAGCCGGAGATCAGTTGTGCGACAGGGGTGGTCGGTGCAGACATGGCGGAAGTCCTTGGTCGAGTGGTTATTTCAGATCTGGTCGGGGATCCAGTGCCCGTGGATGCCCGCGGGGACTCGCTGGGGGAGTTCGACGGTGGCGATGGGCTCGGACAGGTCCGAGGCGTCGAGGATGACGAGCTGGGATGCGTCGGCCTCGAGATCGCTGACGATGGTGAGCAGGTAGCCGTCGTCCTCGCGGGTTGCCCCGGCGGCGGGGGCGAAGACGGCCTCGCCGGGCATGCGTCCCTCGCCGTGCGCGAACAGTTGGCGCTCGCCGGTCCTGGTGTCGTATTTGACGGTGTGATAGCCGGTCAGCCCGGATCCCGGGAAGGCGATCGCGTAGCTGTAGCGGTTCGGCGCGCCGGTCAGATCGTCGTTGATGGCAGGGAATTCGACCACCAGATCGTCCAGCGCCTCCTCGGTCGCCGTGCCGGTGGCGGGGTCGAGAATCCAGCGGTGGAATGTGGTGCCGACGTTGAGGGTGTCGGGGTAGCCGGGGGCCGCGACCCACCATTTCCAGGAGGTTTCCCAGGCCGAGCGGTCGAAGCGCGGGCATTCGAGGACGACGCGCCCTCGGTCGTCGACGTAGGAGTTGGCGACGTGCAGGATGGCGGCCCGGCTGTCGATATCGAACCAGCTGATCTCGCCCGTGCCGTGCCTGGGCAGCACGCCGATCCGGAACGGCTCGTCGTCGTGCCACCGGTAGGGAATGCCGGAGTGCTCGGCGTCATCGAAAACGACTGGGGAGTGCAGGAATACGGCGTGCTCGCGGGTGATCGCGAAGTCGTGCATGAGCGAGGGGCCTGCGCCGTCGATCGGGGTCGCCCGGATGATCTCGCCGGACGCGTCCGCGACGTAGTAGATCAGGTAGGGCGGAAACGGGCTGTAGGAGAAGAAGTGCAGCTCACCGGTGACCGGGTCCACCTTCGGATGCGCGGTCATCGCGCTGGTCAGCTTCCCGCCGAAGTCGTAGACGCCGACCGCGTCCAGTTCGCCGGTCACCTCCCATGGCAGGTTGGCCTCCTGCAGGGCGAGATAGCGTCCGCCGTGGAAGATGATGTTGGTGGCGGCCGCGCTGACCTCGAGTTCGGTGCCGGTGAACGGAACCCCGTCCAGGTAGGGCGTTTTCACCCAGCGGTTGCGGTACCACTGCGCGCGGCCGCCGGACAGCCGGATGCCGTGCAACATTCCGGCACCTCGGAACCAATGGGTCGGTGTCACACCGGGTTTGGGATTGTGGCCGTTACGGAAGTAGCGGCCGTCGAGATCGTCGGGCAGCGTGCCATTCACCGTCAGCTCGAATGCGGTGAGCTCGTCGGGGGTCGGTGCGAAGTGTCCGGTGATGTAGGGCTTGGGTGGTTGCGCCATGGCGATAGTGCCTTTCCGGTGACGGTGATGAGAGTGAGCACGGTGATGGCGGCACAGGTCAGGAAGACCGTGCCGACGGTGGGCAGGACAGTCAGGAAAGACAGGCCCGCGGCGCCGCCGAGCTGGCGGCTCGCATTCACCAGGCCGCCCGCCAGCCCGCTGTCCGCGGCCGCGACGCCGGCCGAGGCCGATGCGGTGATCCGGACGAAGGCCACGCCCAATCCGGCCCCGATGAGCAGAGTCGGACCGAGCAGATCCAGGAGAAAGCTTGCGGTGGACGGTGTTCGGGCCAGCCAGGCCAGACCCGTCGCGAGCAGGAGCAGGCCGACCGGCAGCGTGGCGCGGCCCGGCAGCCGCCCCGCCACCCAGGAGGCGATGGTGATCATCAGCGCGAGCGGAAGCTGGGTCAGCCCGGCGCGTAGCGGCGAATAACCAAGGGTGTGTTGCTGATACAGCGGTAGGTAGTAGAACAAGCCGAGCCAGACGGCGCCGAGTAGCGCCATCGCGACATTGGGCCAGGCGACCGGAGCCATGCGCGGTGGCAGCAGCGGATCGGCCGTGCGCCGCTGCCGGAAGGCGAAGGCCGTCAACAGGATCAGCCCGAGGGCCAGCAGCGTCCAGTGGCCCGACAGCCCGTAGGTGAGGGCGATGAGCCCGCCGGTGGCGGTGACCGCGCTCGAAACGTCCAGTCGCCCACCGGCCGCGGGCATCGGCGCGACCGACCGCCACGTCGCCGGCAGCACGGCCAGCGCGACGGGCACGACCACCAGGAACACCGACCGCCAGCCGAAGCGATCGGTGAGCAGTCCGCCGAGCACGACACCCGCGGCGCCGCCCGCACCGGAGACCGCGCCCCAAACCCCGAGGGCCACACCACTGTCGCGGGCATCGCGGTAGAGCATGAGCACCAGGGCCAGCGCCGTCGGCGCCATGAGTGCCGCACCGAGCCCCTGCGCCGATCGGGCCGCGATCAGGGTGGTGATGCCGGGCGCGATCGCCGCGGCCAGAGTGGCCGTCGCGAAAGTACCGACACCGAGCAGGAATACGCGGCGCAGACCGTAGCTGTCGCCTAATCGCCCGCCCGGCAGCAACAGTGCGCCGAACGTCAATACATAGGCGTTGACCACCCACGACAAGCCGGTCGCCGAGGTGCCGAGACCGCTCTGGATCTGCGGTAGGGAGACATTCACGATGGAGGTACTGAGCACCACGAGGAACTGCGCGGTCGCCAGCACCGCCAGCGGCAGCCATCGTGTTCTCATGCCCGTCAGCTTGCTGGGCGCCGCGGCCGGTTCGCGTCGGTGATTCCTACCTACTCCGGCGCGCCACATGCCGATTTGTCCGGCATGATGCACCCGGTATGGATGTATTGATCGGGCGCCGGGACGAGACGGCGCGACTGCGTGCGTTTCTCGAACAGGCGAGGCGGTCGCGAGGTGGCGCCCTGCTGGTGCACGGTGAGCCGGGCATCGGCAAGAGCGCACTGCTGGCCGACCTCGCGGATGCGGCCGGTGATTTCGTGATCATGCGGGCCTGCGGCGCCGAATTCGAGACGGAACTGCCGTATTCGGCGCTGCATCAGCTGGCTGCCGCGGCACTGGCGCATCTGGACAAGCTGCCACCCGCGCAGGGCAGGGCGTTGCGCATCGCGTTCGGTATGGAGGTCGGAACTCCCGACCCGTTCCTGGTCTGCGCGGCGACGCTCGGGCTGCTGCTCGAATACGACCGGCCGGTGCTGTGTCTCGTCGACGACGCGCAGTGGCTCGACCGCGCCTCGGCCCATGCGCTGGCCTTCGTTGCCCGGCGCGTCGACGCCGAACGGGTGGTGATGGTGTTCGCCGCGCGCGACGACGCGGGGGAGCTGAATCTGTTGCCGCGGTTGGCGATACCGCGGCTCGGTGATGCCGCCGCCCGTGCCCTGCTGGCTCGGGCGCTGCGCGGTCCGCTGGACGATCGGGTGCGCGACCGTATCCTGGCCGAGGCGCGTGGCAACCCGCTTGCCCTGTTGGAATTGCCGGGGACCACCGAATTAGTGGGCCTCGCGGTAGATTTCGATCTGCCCGCGCCGGCGGCCGCGGAACGGAGTTATCGTGCCCGCCTGGAGGCGCTGCCCGATCGGGTCCGGCTGCTGCTGACCGTCGCCGCCGCCGAACCCATCGGCGATCCTGGCCTGCTGTGGCGGGCCGCGGCGCTGCTCGGCCTCGAGACGACCATCGATGACGAAGTGCCGCTGGTCGAATTCGGTGCCCGCATTCGCTTCGTCCATCCCCTGGCCCGCTCCGCGGTCTATCGGGCCGCGACCGATCGCGAGCGCAGGCGCGCACACGGTGCGCTCGCGCAGGTGAGCGATCCGATCGCCGATCCGGACCGGGTGGCCTGGCATCGGGCCCAAGCCAGTGTCGGCCCCGACGCGGAGGTGGCTGCCGCACTGGCCTGTTCGGCGGCCCGTGCGCAGGCCCGCGGCGGTGTGGCGGCCGCGGGGGCCTTCCTGGAACGTTCCGCCGCACTGACATTCGATCCCGCGCTGCGGGCCGAACGGGTACTGGCCGCGGTCGAGGCCAAACTGTCCGCGGGCGATTTCGATGCCGCCATCGAGCTGCTGTCGACCCTCGCCGCCGATGATCCCCGCGTCGATCTGCTGCGCGGCCGGATCTCGTTCGCCCGCTACCGTGGCGATGACCGTCCCACGGTCCACCTGCTCCGCGCCGCCGCGAAATTGGCTGTGCGCGAACCGGATCGCGCCCGCGCCTGCTACGTGGACGCGATCGAGACGGCCGTGATCACCGGCGATCTCGATACCGTGATCGCGGCCGCCGCGGCGATCGCACCGCCGCCCCCGGCGCGTCCAGGCAGCGTCGACATCATCCTCGACGGCATGATCGCCCTGATCACCGAGGGGCACGCGGCCGCGGCGAAGCTCCTGCGTCCACTCGTCTCGAATCACCGCGACGAGGCCTGGATTCGCTGGCCGACACTCGGTTACCTGATCGCTCTCGAACTGTGGGATCCCGATACGATCCGCGCCATCGCCACGCGCACCACCGCGCACGGCCGCGGTTCGGGCTCGCTGCACGAGCTGCGGATCGGGCTGGCCATGCTCGCCACCGTCACCGTGCACGCCGGTGATTTCGGTGCGGCGCAGGCGATGATCGCCGAAGTGGAGGCGATCACGGAGGCCACCGCCGCCGTTCCGCTGGTCTACCCGCGCATCCACCTGGCCGCGCTGCGCGGCCGTCGCGCCGAAGCCGAAGAGCTGTTCGCCGCGGTGGGGCCGCATCTGACCCTCAGCGTTCAGCACGCCACCGCCGTACTGAACAACGGCCTCGCCGATTACCCCGCCGCACTGCGGGCCGCCGAAAAGGCCGTCGCTACCGGCGATCTCGGGCTGGCCAGCCAGGCGCTGCCCGAACTGGTCGAGGCGGCGGTGCGCTGTGGCGAGGCCGGGGTGGCCAGGTCCGCGCTGGCGATACTGACCGAACGCACCGGTGATCAGTCGTGGGGTCAAGGCATCGAAGCCTGGGCGCGCGCCATGGTGTACGAGGACGAGGACGCCTATCGAACGGCTGTCGCACTGCTGGATTCGTGCCCGATGCGGATCTGGCCGGGCCGCGCCCACCTGGTGTACGGAGAGTGGTTGCGCCGCAAGGGCCGTCGCCGCGAGGCCAGGATCGAATTGCGCAGGGCGCACGAGCTGCTGTCCGACTTCGGCGCGGAGGCGTTCGCCGCCAGGGCCGCGGGGGAACTCCGCGCCACCGGCGAACACGCCCGCCGCCGCACCGCTCAGGCAGCCGACGCGCTCACCATGCAGGAGGTGCACATCGCGCGTTTGGCCGCCGACGGCGCCACCTCCAAGGAGATCGCGGCCACCCTCTTTCTCAGCCCGCGTACCGTGGATGCCCACCTCCGCAACATCTTCCGCAAACTCGGCATCACCTCCCGCCGCCAACTACCCGCCATCCGCTGATCGCCGGCGATCGGCATGGCTCGAAGGACCGGTCGCCGTGGCCCGGAGTTTCCTGGTGGCAGAGGCCGATTCACGCGCTGGGGTCGCCGTAGGCGGCGGCGATGTCCTTGGAACCGCTCCAGCGGCTGTAGGTGGGGGACTGAGGCCAGCCTTCTGGGGAGTCCTGCCATTCTTCTTGGCGGCCGTAGGGGAGTAGGTCGATGAGGGCGAAGGAGTGGCTGAGTTGTTCGGTGCCGCGGCCGTCGGTGTGCCAGGTGCGGTAGACGGTGTCGCCGTCGCGGAGGAAGACGTTGACGGCGAAGCCTGCGCCGGGCGGGGCGCCGACGTCGGCGCCGAAGGGGCTGTCGGCCGTGGAGTACCAGGTCATCTTGTTGCCGACGCGTCGTTTGTAGGCGAGGGCCTCATCGATCGGGCCCTGGGTGACGATGACGAAGCGGGCGTCGTAGTTGTTCAAGAACTCCAATCGAGTGAACTGCGAGGTGAATCCGGTGCAGCCGCCGCACTGCCACACCTCACCCGGGAACCACATGTGGTTGTAGACGATCAGTTGCGGTTTGCCGTCGAAGATGTCCACCAGCCGGACCGGTCCCGCTTCGCCTTCGAGGGTGTAGTCGGGCATCTCGACCATCGGCAGGCGGCGGCGCTGCGCGGCGATCGCGTCGAGCTCCCTGGTGGCGGCCTTCTCCCGGATGCGCAGCGCGTCGAGTTCACGCTGCCAGGTTTCGGCGTCGACGACGGGCGGCAATGCTTCGGTGCTCATAGGGGTCCTCCCAAACCGTGCTCACAGAGTGCGTGCTGTATGTGTAGACGCCGTCCGGCCACCGAACTCATCGGTGCGCGGGCGTGGCAAACCGCCGATTCTGGGTACTGCCCGACCATGTTCGCCATCGCCGCTGCAGTCCTTTTCGCCATCGCGCTACTGCTCCAGCTCGCCGACCGGACCACGAGTGTGGGTGTCGACGCGTTTGTCATCGCCGGGTTACTGGGTCTGGCCTTGCATCTGGCCGGCTTGAGCGACCGAATCCCGGGGCGCGCCCGGTGGGGTTCCCGTGCCAGGTGGGGGCGTCGGACCTGACCACCCCGGTGCACATCGGGATCCACGTCCACGGCGAGTTCGGCAGTCGGCGGACTGCCTCGCCCGCCGAACTTCGCACGCGATGAAAGCCTTGCGGGACAAAGTAACTGGTGACGTCCATACTTTATGCATAAGCGATCCTTGGGGATCGGCAAGATTGTCTAAGTGGACCGCAGTGGTCGGCCGCTGCATGCTGGTCGGCATGTCCAACAGCATGGGGTCGGTGATTCCGCGGTCGGCGACGTTAGCGCTCAATGAAGCGATCAACGCGCGGCGGGCGGCGGGGCAAGACATTCTGCACCTCGGGTTCGGGGAGGCCGGGCTGCCGGTGCTGCCCGAGGTGGCCGCCGCGCTGGCCCAGGGGGCCATGGAGAACTCGTACACCCCGGTGGCCGGGACAGTGGCGGCGCGCGAGGCGGCGGCACGGTATCTGTCGCGGCGTGGGCTGCGGACGAGCGCTGAACAGATCATTCTCGCGCCGGGCAGCAAGGCTTTGCTGTATGCCGCCGTCGCGGCGCTGCCCGGCGATGTGGTGTTGCCCGTTCCCTCCTGGGTTACCTATCCGGCGCAGATCGGAATGATCGGCAAGCGGGCTATCGGGGTGCCGATCCCGCGTATCGCGGGTGGGGTCCCGGATCCTGATCTGTTCGAAGCGGCGCTCGGCGCGGCTCGTAAAGAGGGCGCAGACCCGCGGATTCTCATCCTGACCGTGCCGGACAATCCCACGGGTACCATCGCGGGCGCCGACCTCATCGGTCGGGTCTGTGAGATCGCCGACCGGCATGGCATGAGCATCATCTGCGACGAGATCTACCGCGACCTCGCCTACGACCCCGAAGCGATGCGCAGCCCGGCGACCATGCTGCCGGAGCGGACCATCGTCACCGGTGGACTCAGCAAGTCCATGGCCCTCGGCGGATGGCGCATCGGGTTCCTGCGAACACCGCCGGGCCCCGCGGGACAGCAACTGGCGGAACGCATTACCGGTCTCGGTAGCGAGGTCTGGTCCTGTCTGGCGGCTCCGATGCAGGCGGCGGCAACCTTCGCCTTCGACGCACCCGCCGCGGTGACCGCGCACATCGCCGCGAGTCGACGACTACACGCGACGGTCGCCCGCGCCGCGCACGCAATCTTCATGAAGGCCGGAATCGCCTGCCGCCCACCGCAAGCCGGCTTCTATCTCTACCCCGATCTCGAACCGCACCGCAGCACGCTCTCGGCCCGCGGCATCGAAACCAGTATCGCCCTCGCCGATCACCTCCTCGACGAATACGGCATCGGCGTACTCGCCGGTGCGCATTTCGGTGACGTGCAGGAAAGTCTCCGCTTCCGAGCGGCAACCAGCCTTCTCTACGGTCGAACAACCGACCAGCGCTGGGAAGCCTTGCACAGCGCCGACCCGACGTCGCTCCCCTGGATCTCCGCGGCCCTGGACCGCCTACACACCGCAGTGCAATCGCTGGCGTCTCCGGTGCCATCAGCCGTTGCACGATCGCACGGCTGATTCCACGTCCACCGCCGGTGATGACATAGGACGGTGTCATGAACCCCATGCTAGGCAACAGAATTCACCACCTATAGCGATGACTTCGAACGGCCGTTGCCCCTCGGGCAGGTGCCGAACTCGTAGGTGCCGAGGTTCGCGATCGAAACCAGCTGGTAGACGATGAAGCTCCAGTTTCGGTGGTGGAAAGGTGGATTGGTGATCGGAGGCGAGTGGGAGGGCAGGACCCTGGAGCAGGTGGAGGGGGTGGTGTGGCCGGAGCCCGATGTTGCTGCGACGCGGCTTGTACGGACGGTGCATTCGTTGCGGCGGAAGGCGATTGGTGCGCTCGATGTCGAAGAGCTTCGTCTGCTGCTCGGTCAACGGGAAGGTGTCGGTGTTCTGGTGCCGCGAGCTCTTGCTGTGCTGGAACAGAATCCGTTGGCTGAGGGGGACTTCTATCCGGGGGATCTTCTTGTTGCGACGGTTCGGATTCCGAATGGGTACTGGGCTTGTCACGGTGACTCGGTGGTGCGTCTTCGGTCTGTCATCGAACAGGTCGAGCAGCTCAGTGGCCCGTCCATGTTTCTCTCGCGAATTGATGAATTCTGGGATCGGGTAGGGGAATTGCGCTCCGCAGGGCTGCTCGAGGCGTAGGAAACCGGACTAGGGGGTGGCCGGTATGGGGGGATGACCGAAGGTTCTTCGGTAGGTGCGGGGTGCGACGCCTACCTGGCGGGTGAAGTGGAGGCGCAGGGTGGCGACGGAGCCGAAGCCGGATTCTTCGGCGACGCGGTCGATCGGCAGGTCGGTGGTTTCCAGTAGTTGTTGGGCGCGATGGATGCGGGCGGTGAGCAACCAGTGCAGCGCGGTTGTACCGAGTTGAGTCTGGAAGCGACGCTGCAGCGTGCGGATGCTGAGGCCGGCGTGGGTCGCGATATCGGCCAAGGTGAGGGGACGGGTGAGGTTGTTTTCGATCCAGTCCAGCACCGGCTGCAGCGCGGCGGCATCCTCAGGCGGCTTGTGCTGGGTGAGGAATTGGGCTTGGCCGCCATCGCGTTGGGGCGGCAGCACCATGAGGCGGGCGGTCTCGGCGGCGACCGCCGAGCCGTAGTCGCGCCGAATCATGTGCAGGCACATATCTAGGCCTGCCGCCGCTCCGGCGGAGGTGAGGATCGAGTCGTTGTCGACGAAGAGCACCCCGGGATCGACGTCGACGAGTGGATAGCGCCGGGCCAGATCGTCACAGAACTTCCAGTGGGTGGTGGCGCGTAATCCGTCGAGTAGATGGGCGGCCGCGAGGACAAAGGCGCCGGTGCAGACGGCTGCGACCCGAGCGCCGCGATCCGCGGCCGCGCGAATCGCGGTGACCAGCCGCGGATCGGGATCGAAGACGGAGCCAGCGCCCGGAATGATTACGGTGTCTGCCTGCTCGATCGCCTGCAATGGCCACGCGGCGCGCAAGGGAAAGCATTGCTGACCGGATGCCATTGCGATCGTCGGGTCGCCGCATATCCGAACGTCGTAGGCCCGACTGCCGTCGGCGAGCCGTGCCATCGCGAAGAGCTGAACGCCTTCGATCAGATCAAAGGCGCTGACCTCGTGCGGAACCACGACCGCAACGACCCGCATGTCGCGATCCTAGCGAAATGTGGCGTTCACGTCACTGGTAGCTGTTCGATTGCCAGCTCACGATTGAGTCAATTGTCCAGTTCGCCGATTGGGAAGGTGCGATATGAAGCGACTCGTCCGCAACTCGACGCGCGGCCTAACGGTCATCACGGCGACCGCGGCGGTTGTGCTCGGAGTGGGCGCCACGATGGCGGCAGCAGACTCCGGGCTGGTGCCGCCGGGATACGCCGGATCGCATTCCTCCGACACCATCGGATACGGCCCGGAGTTGCCCGATGAAACGGCCGCCTTCGTTTACGGATTCTTCAATCCCGACGTCGCCCCGCAGGGAGCCAACAACTGGGGCTGTAAGCCCGACGACGCTCACCCGCGCCCGGTTGTGCTGGTGCACGGCACCTGGGCGAACGCCTATGGGGCGTATGCCTACATGTCCCCGCAGCTGGCGAAGGCCGGGTACTGCGTGTTCACGTTCAACTTCGGCCGCCCCAATGTCGCGGGCCCTGGACTCGATGCCCTGCTCCCCGGCGCCACCGGTGACATCGACGAATCGAGCGGCCAACTGGCGACATTCGTCGACCGCGTGCTTGCCGCCACCGGCGCCGACCAGGTGGATATGATCGCGCACTCGCAGGGAGGTCTGGAGGCGCGCCAGTACATCAAGTTCCACGGTGGCGCGAATCCGGACGATCCGGCCCGGAACAAGGTGAAGCACCTCATCACCTATGGCGCCACCAATCACGGCACCTCGCTCGACGCTTTCGCCACGCTCATACTGGCCATCCAGGCGAAGCTGCCTCCCGGAACCATCGATCTGCATGTGCCGTTCGAGCAGGCCCTCGGCGCGGGCGGCATCCAGCAGGTGTACGACTCGCCGGTGATCGCGAAGCTGAACGAGGGCGGCGACACACTCCCGGGAGTGGACTACACGGTGGTCGGCACCCGCTACGACGAGGTGTCCACCCCGTTCGATCACACCTACCTCACGGCCGGCCCCGGCGCCACCGTCGACAACATCGTGCTGCAGGACGGGTGTGAGCAGGACACCTCCGACCACAACTCGATGCTGTTCTCGCCCAAGTCGGTGTCCATCGCATTGCATGCGCTCGACCCGGTGGCCCACCCCGAGGTGGTCTGTACCGGCAATCCCTGGCTGCTGTGAAGTCTGCGATCCGCACTCGAAGGCCCGGTCCTCGGATCGGGCCTTCGCGGTTCTCGGGCCGATTCGTATCGAGCGGAATGCGTACGGGTTTCGCTTATGTCTGCTGGCGGCGGCGTTCGTAGTTGCGGGCTACCCGGACGCGGTTGCCGCAAGTGGTAGAGCACCATTCGCGGCGGGCGTGGTCTTTGACGAAGTAGAGGATGCAGTTCGGGGATGCGCAGGAGCGGATCGCGGCGGCGTGCGGGCCGGAGAACAGTTCGACTGTGCTGGTGGCGATTTCGCAGAGCGCTGCGGTGATCGGGTCGCCCTTGAAGCGTAGTTGAGTGGTGGGATTCTCTGCGTCCCAATGTAGTTCGGTCCACAGCGGATTCGCGCGGACGTGGCGGTTGAGCCGGTTGACGGCGGCGGTGCTCGGTTGGCTGTGGCCTGCGTCGGCCAGGTGGTGGATGCAGTCGCGCAGGTCGCGGGCGTTGGTTAGGTGGGGCTCGTCGATCGCGAGCAGGTGTTCGTCGGTGAGCGGTATGCGCAGTCGTGGTCGGAGCTGGCCGAGCCAGGCCGTCAAGAGATCGACGGATTCGAGGCCGTCGTGGGGGCGGTTGTGCGCGAGGTAGCGGGTGTTGGCGAGTTCCAGCGGCAGCGGGCCGCCGAGCGTCGGGCCGGGGTAGTCGGATACGGAGCGAGTGCCCATGAAACTAATGCTATATCAAGCCTTGTGGCGTTAGTTTGTGCCTGTCAGGCTAATGGAAGAGTCGCAATCCTCCCATTAGAAGAGTAGGTCAGCATGAGTCAGACGATGAACCGGTGCTACCGGCTGCGGCGTCGCCCGTCGGTTGCGATCACGCCCGCGGAACTGGAGTTCGCCGAGGAGTCGATTCCCGATATCGGTAGTGGTCAGGCGCTGATTCGGACGTTGTGGCTCTCGATCGATCCGTCCAATCGGATCGGGATGAGCGAGATCCACTACGGCATGCCGCCGGTCGCCCTCGGTGCGGTGATGCGCGGGTTCGGGATCGGGGAGGTGGTCGAGTCTCGGCGCGGCGATATGCAGCCCGGTGATCTGGTCTCCGGGCTCACCGGGTGGGCGGACTACGCGGTCGCCGATGCGACGAATCTTGTGCCGTTCACGGTGTTACCGACGCCGCTGCCCGGTCCGATGGCGAGCATGCTCGGTGCGCTGGGGCATACCGGCGTCACGGCTTACCTTGGCGTGCACGACATCTGCCGACCTCGGCCGGGGGACACCATGGTCGTGACCGCGGCGGCGGGTGCGGTCGGATCGGTCGCGGGGCAGATCGGCAAGGCGCGTGGTGCGCGTGTCATCGGCACCGCGGGTACGCCCGAGAAGTGCGATCACGTGGTGCGCGCCTTCGGTTTCGACGCCTGCATCAATTACCGTGACCCGAAGTGGCGCGATCAGCTCGATGCCGCGACACCCGACGGGATCGACATCATCTTCGAAAACGTCGGCGGCCGGCTCTTCGAGCATCTGCTGACCCGGATCAATGTCGGCGCACGAATTGCGCTGTGCGGCTTGATGGCCGACTACCACGGCTATGGTTCACCGGGGCCCGCCGAGCAGACCGGAATCGACGCCAACCGGCTACTCCTGAGCCGTGCGATGCTCGAAAGCTTCCTCGTGCTGGACCATTCCGACAGGTTTCCGGAGGCCAGAACCTATCTCGCCGAGCTGATCGCAGCGGGCGAACTCCACCACGAACAGACCGTCATCGACGGTCTCGAACACGCTCGCGATGCACTGAACCAGATGTTCGCAGGCGCCAACATCGGCAAGCTCCTGATCAAAGTTGCCGAGCGCAGTCGAATGACCCCTATCTACGGCATGTCGCAGGGCCATTCGACTGCGCTCGGCGGTGGGGTGTGAAGGGGACTCGACGTGCTGGCTGCCTGGCGGGCGGTGGTGATTCCGCTGGGTGGGTGCGGAGTGATTCGGTGTGCGCGACTGGGGGATTCGGGGTTGCGGTAGCTTAGTAGGGTGATGGTGGGAGGTATGCGGGTGGATCGGCACGCGCGGCTGGGTGTTCGTGGTTGGTTGCGTAAGGCTGTGACTGTGGTCGCGGCGGCCGTGCTCGTGTCCTCGGTTGGCGGGGCGGTGGCCGGGGCTGCGCCGATGGGCGGTGCGACCGATCTGCTTGTTCCGTCCAGCATGGGGCCGATCAAGGTTCAGGTGCAGTGGGCGGCCCGGGGCGGGAGTTCGGCGCTGTATGTGCTCGACGGCCTGCGTGCACCGAGCGATCACAGTCAGTGGACGAGCGATACCGACGCGCTGCGCCAATTCGCCGGTGACAATGTCACTTTGGTGTTCCCCGTTGGTGGCCGGTCGAGCTTCTACACCGATTGGTACCGCGCGAGCAGCACCAATCGTCAACCGGTGACGTACAAGTGGGAAACCTTCCTCACCAAGGAGTTGCCCGCGTTCCTGGCCGGGTATGGCGTCTCGCGCACCAACAACGCGATCGTCGGTGCCTCCATGGGCGGTAACGCCGCGCTGACTTTGGCTGCCCACCACCGTGATCAGTTCAAGTTCGCCGGGTCCTTCTCGGGCTTCGTGCATCCGACGTTCCCGCTGTGGAACGAGGCGATGCGCGCCGCCATGTGGGACGAGGGCAACTTCAACGTGGATGACATGTGGGGCCCGGTCAGCGATTCCGCGTGGAAGCGCAACGACGCCACCGAACAGGCCGAGCTGCTGCGCGGCCTGCCGCTGTACCTGTGGACCGGCAACGGCGCACCCGGTCCGCTCGACATCCCGAACGGCGTCGGCAACACCATCAACGCAATGGGCTTGGAGGCAATGGCTTTGGCCGCCGCCCAAATGTTCCGCGATCGCGCGGCCGCCTTGGGCATCAACGCCCGCATCGACTTCGTCAGCGGCACCCACACCTGGCCCTACTGGCAGCAGGCCCTCGCCAACGCCCGCCCCATGATCCTGGACGCCCTCGGCGCGCGGTGAGCCTGTATGTCTCGCCGCTGACCGCCCGCTCGTCAGATGCCGACGTGCACCCAAGCGGCCCACAGATGCGGGGACCGGCGTAGGTCGGATTCGGCGCGCAGCTCGCGGAGCGCTCGATGCAGGGCGAAGGCGGCGCGGGCCGGGTCCGGGTCGGCGGACGGCGCGCTGAGGTTGCGGTAGAAGTGTTCGGCCACCTGCAGGGCGAGGTGGTCGGGGACGGACCACTGGGTGGCTACGACGCGGGGGTAGCCGGCGACCATGCAGGCGGCGGCCAGGTTGAGGGATTCGTCGAGGAAATCCGCGACCAGGGAGTGTGCGGTTCGGCAGGCCGAGAGGTAGGCCAGCTGGGCGTGTGGCAGTTCGAGTGCGGCCAGGCGGAGGAGCGTCAGTGGGGTGGTGTTGTGGTCGTGCAGCAGGATCCGGCTTTGTGACGGGTCGATGGGGTGGCTGTCGGCGTGGCAGGCGAAATGGGCGATGCTGCACCGATTCAGGGCCGTGGTCACCGGATTCAGTGTCGCCGCCGCGCCGGTGAGGTAGTCCTGTGCGCTGCTGGCATTCGGGTAGTGGCGCCGGAGGAAGGTGGTCTCCGGCTCGGCATTGCGGAGCCTGCCGACGGGGATGATGCCGTCCGCGGTTCTCGCGGGCGTGCTCGGCATCGCGATGGCGGCGATGGTGTGGGTGCCGGGCGTGGTGAGGTGTTCCCGGGCGTAGCGCAGGTGCCTGATGCTCGGCGCGTAGGAGGAGACAACGTAATCCGTCGTTGTCGGTCCGTCCGGTGTGGTGTAGTCACCGGCCGCGTGCAATGGCAGCGCGCTGAACGCTCCCGTGGGGATCCACCAGAGCCGCTGTGGCTGTGCGGGATTCGGATTGCCCAGGTAGCCGAGCTCGGCGAGCACCGGTCGCACCGCGGCGCGCCACAGGAAGGTCAGTGACTCTCGGATCGTGCGGGTGGCGCGCACCCGGTCGGTGCGCGGGGTGTCCGCGCGCAAGGCGGTGTCGAGCGCGGTGTGGAAGTGCGGCACCACCTGTTCGATCGGTTGCAGTTCCGCCCGGCGCAGTCGTATTCCGACGATGCGATCCGGTCGCACGATCAGTGCATGGCAGCCGTACGTGCTGGCATTGAGGAGCACGATCGGACCGGCCGCGCTCTGCGCCCGCAGGACGTGAATCTCGCTGGGCCGGAGGAAATCCGCGAACCCGGGCATCGCGCGGATCTCGGACAGTGTGCGGTGGAACTGTTCCGCCGTCCGATGGCGCCGGTCGGCATCGTGCCGTGCGAGATCGGGCAATGGCAGCATCGGGGCGCTGTCGGCGTCGATATCCACCTGCTCCCGCAGGTTCTCGAATCGGTCTGCCAATTCTGGTGCGACGGTTCGTAATTCGGCAGTGGCGGCGCGAGTCTCCATGGCCTGTCCCCACAGCACCGTGCGTCCGGTTTCGAGCACCGATACCGCGTGTCCTGCCGCGGCGAGACCGGTATCGCGCAGCAGCAGTGCGGCGGTGTCGGTCGCGAGTTGGGAGTAGTTGCGCAGCAGGGCCAGTCGCTCTCGCCGGCCGAGATGCCGGGAGGCCACGTTCGGCATCAGGTCGACGGCCTTCGCCAGAAGTTCGGTCGCGTCGGACAAACGGACATCCACGAGCCATCGACCGAGTTCGATCGCCGCGTCGATCCGCCGTCGCGGCGACGACTGTTCGCTGTCCAGTACGGCTTCGGTCGCGTCGATCGCCGCGTCGAGATCGGCGGGGTCGCCGCTGTCCTCGAACCGCAGTCGCAGACTGGTGCTCAGGTTCGCTAGGTAGAGCGTGCGATTGTCGTGGCCGGGCGGGCAGGTGTCCACCGCTCGGGTACCGGAATCCACTGCCAGGTCCAGCATCTCCGCTGTTCCCGTTGTGGCGTATGCCGACAACTGTGCCATGGCCAGATTCGACAGCCGCAGTGGTCGATCCGGGTGACCGGGCGGGGTCGCCGCCAGCGAGTCGGCAAGGGCTCGCAGGGCCGCGTCCAGGTCGTCGCTGTCCGCCCGTAGATCGAATCGTGTGGTCAGGATCGTACCCAGGTTGGAAAGGCAGGCGGCGCGCTGAGGAGCATCGGCCGCCACGGCCGCGACGGCGGTGCGGCACCAGTCGATGGCCTCGTCCAGCAGTGCCGGATCGCCGTGCTGTTCGTGCAGTGCCGCCAGAGCGATTCCCAGCGTCGTCATGGCCACGGCGCGTTGTGCGTGATCGGCTGGGGTCGCGGCCACCGCCTCGCGGAGAAAGCCCGCTGCCTCGCTCAGGTCACCGGCATCGCCTCGCCGGTGGAAGCGGGCGATAAGGCCGGTGGCCAGATTCAGCCGAGTTGTCGCGGCCGAGACGGAATCCGGTTCCTCCGCTGCCACCGCCGACCGGGCGGTGTCGACAGCGCGATCGAGATCCGCTGTGTCACCGGCGGATTCGTATCGTGTCAGCAAGACCATCGCGAGGTTCGTCAACCGGGTGCCGACGACGACGGCCGCGGCGCCCGGGTTCGTGAGAGATACTGCAGCCGAATGGAGTTCGACCGCTTCGGTCAGTGCCGACTGATCTCCGGAGCGTTCGAAGTGCCGCCACAGCGCGGTGCCGAGCGTCATCGTCGATTCCGCGCGGTGGTGGTCGCCCCCGCCGTCGAGCCGCAATGCGGACCGAGCGTGCGTGATCGACTCGTCGAGATCGGCGGTATCACCCGATATCTCATACTGCAGCCGCAACGCATTGCTCAGGTCGGCCAGTGCGGTGGATCGAGCCGCCTCTCCCCGCGAACAGGCCGCCGCCGCACGATAAACGGCAACCGACTCGACCAGATCCGCCTGCGCGCCCTGCGCGGTGAAGCGCGCGATCAGCAGGTCGCCGAAGCTCTGCATCAGCCGTGGCCGCAGATAATGTCGCTGTGCCACAACCGATGCCAGGTACCGGTAGTTATCGATGGCGCAGTCCCGGTGATCACTGAGGCCGGACTGTTCGAGAGCCATGGTCAGTCCGAGCAGGCGGAGCGGGCGCATCGGGTGATCGGCGGGTGTTGCCGCGATGGCGGTGCGCGCGAACTCCACCGATCGGGACAGGTCCTCGGACTGTCCGGTGTGGGCGAAGCGCATGGCCAATGTCGCGCCGAGGTTCGACATGGCATCCGGCCACAACACGTGGTCGTCTGGTGTTCGCGCGACGGCTGTCCGGAGAATTCGCACCGCCTCGTCGAGGTCGTCCAGCATGCCGGATGTCGAATAGCGGGCCGTGTAGGAGCCGCCGATACCGAGGAGGATCTCCGTGGCCAGCGGGCTATCGGGTATCGCGATCTGCCCTGCCGCCAAGCCCCAGCGCACACACTCGTCCACCGCGGATTCGTCGTCCAGCGTCGACCACCGCGCGTACCAGACCTCACCGAGCCGCACCATGTGCAGCGCCCGATCGTCGCCGTGGTCGGCCATCGCCGCCTCGGCCGCCGTTGCCGCGGCGTCCAGGTCGGCCTTGTCGCTCAACCACCAATAGCGTGACAGCAGAGCATAACTGAGCTCGGAGAGCCGCCGTGATCGCTCGTGCGGTGGCGCGTCCAGCGCGGATACCCTGGACCACGACGCGATGGCGGCGTCCAGGCACGCGACATCGCCGGACCGCAGCGCGCGATCGAGCAGATTCGCCGCCTGTTCGGCACACGTCGCCGCGATATCCGGCACCGCGGCCGCCGGGATGACTGCGAACCCGACGGCCGGAACACACTGTGCGAAAAGGGTTTCGGCCTTCGCGCGCCGCACCGGTGCTTTGGTGATGCGGAAGATCAGCCAGTGGTACCTGCCGAGCAGCAGCAGACGGACTCCTCGCCCGAACCCAGGCCGATGCGGCCGCATAGGAGTCATTTTCGCTGATCGGGTGCCGAATCGGCCGACATCGCTGGAAAAGTATTCGTAGACTGCCGTGGTTGGCACGGTGAATCGAACAGCCTGTTCGGAGGGTGAAGCATGGCCGACTCCGACGACCTGGCGCACGGGCTGCAGTACCTGTGCCGCAACGACGCCGTGGCGGAGCTGCGGCGGGCCGGTCACATCGAATTGCTCGGCTGTCTGCACACCGCGGTCGCCGGGACCGACAGCGGGCCGCTGCTGCCGCTGGTCTCGGCCGTCATCGACACATTGCAGTGGCGAGCCGACTATCGGGACTGGCGGATCGTCGGCGGCGGAACGCGCGAGCTGCTCGACGACTATCCGGGTACCGAGGCAGTTCTGTGCCCCGTGTACACCTGCCCGCTGACCGCCGGTATCCGCTGCGGCCGAAGGCAATTGACACGAGGCGAACCACCCGAGTGCACGCTCGGCGGCCGGGCGATGGACTGGACCGACGATGAATTTGCTGACTGATCTCGCGGCGAGAGTGCCGAGCCGATGGTTGATCTGGCAGGGCCTCCCAGGGCTGATCTTCCTTGGCGTGGCCGTCGTCGGTGGTCATCTCGGCTATCGGGCCGCGATCGATCGGTACGCCGCGGTGCACTACCTCTCGACGCTGGCCGAGCGCGCCGATCGGTTCTCGACCGCCGAGATGGCCATCGCGGCGGCACTGGTCGTCGTGCTGGCGGCAGCGGTGGGACAGGCCGCTGCCGCCGTGGCGATCGGGGTCGAACTCGTGGTGCTCCGGCGGCGAACCCGGTTGACGAGCGCGCTGCGGCGGATGGAAGAACAATTCCGCACGCACTATCTGCTGGATGTGGCGACCGTCTGGCCGCACCTGTGGCTACAGCTGCCCCAGGAACATCGCGACAGCGCCGTTGCCGCCCGCACCCGTATCCGGTTGGCCGCCACCACAATCGGCTGGGGCCTACTGACGGCCTGCATAGCGGCCGTCTGGCCGCCCGCGTGGTTGCCGACCCTGCTCGTGCTCGCCGTCGGATGCATGCAACTGCGGCTCGCGATTGCGGGGTACGCGCGAACCATCAGCGCGATGGTCCGCCGCTACACCCCGCCGCTGGCCACCGCCCTCGGCGTCGACCACGACGGCCTGCTGAACAGAGCGCTCGGCCGCGCGCTGCAATATCACCTCCAGTTCGACGAGATGCCGCGGCGGACCGGTCGATGATCCTCGGCGCGCGCCGATGTCAGTCGATGCTGTACTTGGCGACGGCCTCCTCGTCGAGTTCGATGCCGATTCCGGGGCGCGCGGGAATCCGAACCTGGTTGGCGCCGTATACGAGTCGAGTTTCGGGGGTGAGCAGCTGTTCGAAGTTGTATATCCCCTTTTCGAGGGCGAAGTATTCGACGACAAGGGCGTTGCCGATGGCGCCGCACAGGTGGACGTGGAGATTGTGATGCCAGTGCGGGGCCATCTGGAGGCCGAAGGTGTCCGCCGTGTGGGCCACCCGCATCCATTCGGTGACGCCGCCGACAACGCCCGCGTCGGTTTGCAGGATGGCGGCCGCGCGGGATTCGATGAGTTCGCGGAATTCCCACCGGGTTTGGTGTATCTCGCCGGTCGCGACGGGAGTGCGGATGTGGCGGGCCAGCTCGCCGTGGCCCGCGATCGCGTCGGGGGACAGCGGCTCTTCGAACCACCACAGGGCAGTGTCGCCCGCGGCGCGTTCGAAAGCTTCGATGGCGACGCGTGCGTCGCGGACCGAGCGGTAGGCGTTGTTGGCGTCCAGTGCGAGCCGGCCGTCGCCGATCGCCTCGACCGCGGCGGCGACGCGGCGGGCGTCCTCGGCCACCGAAAGCCCGCCGACCTTGATCTTGTGGTCGGTGAAGCCCTGTCCGGCGTTGAAGGCGATCTCCTTGCGAACGGCGTCGGACCACTCGCCGTCGTCGGGGCGGTAGTAGCCGCCGGACGCGTAAGCAGGTAGCGCACTTGTCGATCCGCCGAGCAGGCTGACCAGCGGCAGACCGGCCCGCTTCGCGCGCAGGTCCCACAGGGCGATATCGATCGCGGACAGTGCGCGGATGACGGCGCCGCGCCGGCCCGACAGCAGCGTCTCCTGATACGCGAGACTCCACAGCCCGTGCACGTCGTGGTGGTCGGCGCCCAGGTAGACCGGCGCGAGCAGATCGTCGACGGCGGCTTTGGTCAGCGGCCCGCCGCTGGTTCCCGCATAGGTGTAGCCGAGTCCGGTTGCGCCCGTGTCGTCTTCGACCTGGACCAGCACGTAGTGGCGATCGCGCAACTCGCGATTGGACATCCTGGTCGGCTTGTCCACCGGGATGGCGGCGACACGGGTGCGAATTCGGGTGATCGTCATCGACTGCTCCTCGAGTGCACGGCGGTACGCACCGCCTGAATATTGGCGAATTCCATTGCGCCGTAAGTGCTCAGCTCACGTCCGTGCCCGCTGGCCCTGACCCCGCCGACGGGCAGTCGCGGGTCGGATTCGGAGATCCGGTTGACGAATACCGAACCCGCCGCGACGCGGGCGGTGAGGTATTCGATGCCCGCCGGGTCCTGTCCCCAGATCGAGCAGCTCAGCCCGTAGACCGAGGAATTGGCGACGGCGAGCGCCTCGGCCGCGGAGGCGACGGGCAGTACCGCGCCGAGTGGCCCGAATGTCTCCTCGCGGAAAGCGAGACAGGCGATGTCGGGAACGCGGACCAGCGTCGGCGGAAACCATGCGCCGGGCCGCGCGTCGACCTCACCGCCGAACAGCACCTCGGCGCCGCCTGCGACCGTCGCGTCCAGTTGCCGCCGCAGTTCGTCGCGCAGATCGACCCTGGCCATCGGCCCGAGCTCGGTACCGGGCAGCGCAGGATCGCCGATGGCCAGCATGCCGAGTTCTCCGATCATCGCCGCCGCGAACTCGTCGAACACACTCTGCTCCACGATGATTCGCTTGGCGGCGATACAGCTCTGGCCGGTGTTGAGGAACCGGGATCGCACCGCGGCGGCCGCGGCGGCCGGTACGTCGGCATCGGCGAGCACGAGGAAGGGATCCGAACCGCCGAGTTCGAGCACCGTCTTCTTGACCGCTCGCCCAGCCCTTGCACCGACCACCGACCCGATCCTGTTGCTCCCGGTGAAGGCCACGGCCGCGACGGCGGGGTCATCGATCAGCGGACCGATCCGATCCGGCGGCAGCACAACGCTTGTCAGCACGCCGGGCCCGAAAACGTCGTCGAACAGCCGCTGTACGGCAAGGGCGCAGCCGGTCACGTTGTCGGCGTGCTTGAGCAGCACCGTGTTGCCGATCGCGATGGCGGGCAGCATCGAACGGAATACCTGCCAGAAGGGGTAATTCCACGGCATGATCGCCAAGACCACACCGAGCGGCCGGATCCGGATCTGGCCGATGTCGGGCAGCACGTCGACCGCGCGTGGCGCCAGCAGGTCGGTGAGTCGGTCGGCGTAGTAGTCGCAGGTGGCCGCGCACTTCGCGATTTCGGCGGCCGCCTGGGCGATCGGTTTGCCCATCTCGCGGGTGATCAGCTCGGACAGTTCGCCCGCGTTCGCGCGCAGCATGTCGGCCACCTGCCGGATCGCGCGCTCGCGCTCGGCGACGCCGACCGGGTGCTCCGCCACCGCCACCGCGCGCGCCAGCTGCTCGGCGAGCGCCCGCTCGGAGGTGAAAGGGTAAGTCGCCAAGGTCTTTCCGTTCGCCGGATCGACGGTGGTGATCATCGGACGGCCTCGGCGGCCGAGGTACGGACGGCGAGCCAATCCTGAAAGCGCCTGCCGATGATCAACGGATGTTCCAGCAGCTTGGGCACATCCGGCGCATTGCCGACCTCGATCCGCGTGTGCAGCAGCGTCGGCCCGTCCGCGGTCAGTGCCGCGGCGAGGCGCTGCGCCAGCTCCCGCTCGTCGCCCGCGCGCCGCACGGTCCAGCCCGCCGCCATCGCCAGATCGCCCAGGTCGATGCGTGCGCCGTAGGTCGGCAGATTGCCGGTCGCGCCGTAGACGCCGTTGTCCAGCAACACCATCAGCAACTTCGCCGGACGCAGATAGCCCGCCGTGGCCAGCACATTCGGGTTCATCAGCAATGATCCGTCGCCCTCGACGGCGACCACCTTCGGCACCGCGGTGTCGGCGATACCGAGCGCGACACCGGTCGCGACGGAACCGGCCAGCCCCATCGCGTCGAGCAGATACAGATGATTGGGCCGGTCGGCGACGGCGGCGAGTTCGCGGCTGGAGGCCGCGCAGGTCACCACCACCGGGAGTTCGGCGGTGTGGTCGGCGATGATCCGCAGTGCATCGATGCGCTTCACGATCAGGCCGCCTTACCGTCGGTGGCCCAGAAGTGCGCGAGCACCACCACGGGCCGGAAAGTCATGCGCGCGTGCGTCCCCGCCTCGGTGACGACGGCTTCCCAATCGGAAGGCGAACTGCGCCGGTCTATTTCGAATACACGCAACCCCAGCTGATCGAGGATCCCCGGCACATGCTGGCTGAACGCGTGGATCATCGAGTTGTATTCGCCGAGCCCGCCCCTGGTGTTCGCGACGATGAGCGTCGGCAGGTGGTAGGCGACGTTGAAGGTGGTCAGTGCCGTCAGTGCGTTGCCGAAACCGTTGTCCTGCATGACGATCGCGCCGAACTTGCCCGTCAACGGAAGCGCGCCGAGCAGCCCGGCGGCCTCCTCCTCGCGCGACAGCGGGAAGACGGTGTCCGACCGGCCGTCCTGTCCGCCACTGGTTTCCACCAGTGCGGAGATGACGGGAGCGACGCTGACGGACGGGACATACCCGACCAGATCCACCTGCGCGGCCCAGATACCTCTCGCCACCGATGCGGCATATGTCGTGGATTTCACTCAATGTCCCTTCGCCGGAACCGGGCCGTCGAGCGACGACCACCAAGTGATAGAAACATACTACTCTCAACGAGTAGCATGCAACTGATAGGTAGCGGTGAATTCTCCGGGGTCAGGCAGCTATCGGGTCAGTACTCGATCGAGTCGCCGTCGGGCACGGAGACCGACACCCAGCGGCGCCATTCCGCGACCAGCCCGCGATTGTCGTCGCTGCTGTGCGCCACGAGCAGATCGCCCGAGCGCACGAGATGGATGCGCATGGCACGCTCGGCGGCCACGCCGTCGCGCTTGCGCAGTGCGTCGATGATCGCCTTGTGATCGTGCAGCGCGGTTTCCACGGTCTGATATTTCGGCACGCTGTGCCTGCCGTCGAGGGCGAGCGTCTGGCGTAGCTCCCCGACGAATTTGGCCAGGCGCCGATTGCCGCTGGCGTGCAGGATCAGATCGTGCAGCCGCTCGTCGGCGGCGAAGTAGTCGACACCGCCGTCGGCGGTTTTCTCCATGATCGCGTACTCGGCCAGCATCGCCTCGTCGTCGCGGCTGGTCATCACGGCGGCCGCACTGCGACAGGCGGGCGGCTCGAGCAGTACGCGCAGGCTGCACAGGTCGACGATGCCGCGTCCGTCCTGGCCGACGATCCTGGCCCCGCGATTGCGCTCGATCTTGACCAGGCCCAGATCGGCCAGCTTGAGCAGCGCTTCGCGGACGGGCGTCCGCGACGCGCCGAATCGCTCGCCGAGTTCGCGCGAGGAATACAGCACGCCCCGTTCGAGTCGACCCTGCCGGATCGCATCCCTGATCTCGGCGGCAATCTGCTCGGATTTGCTGTCTACCGACTCATCCTGCGACAAGACACCTCTTCATGGACCCGTGAGCGACTCGGAAATCGCCCGTGGCACAAGCGCCCCGGGCGATGTCCGAGCATAGTCGCTCGACGGGCCGCGCTAGGCACCCGCGCCCGACGTGGCGGGCGCACCGCGCTCGGCCCTGGATCGCAAGGTCAGGATGCCGATCACGGCGAAGGCGGCGACATTCGCAAGGATCATGACGGTCATCGCGACGCTGGTATTGCCGCCGGACGCGTCCTGGATCCAGCCGAAGGCGTACGGGCTGACGAAGCCCGCCGCGTTGCCGAGCGAGTTGATCAGTGCGATACCGCTTGCCGCGCCGACACCGGCGAGATAGGCGGTCGGCACGGACCAGAACAGCGGCTTGGCCGTCTGCGCTGCCATGGTGGCGACGGTGATGGCGGCGAAGGCGGCGGCCGGTGCGCCGAGGCTGGCCGCGGTGATCACGAAGGCAACCACGGAGATCGCCAGTGCGATCAATACCGGTCGCGCCGAACGCGTGTCGCGGATGACACGCCCGGTGACGAACATGCAGACGGCCGCCATCAGGAACGGCGCCGCCGACAGCCAGCCGATCTGCGTGCCGCTCAACCCGTGCCCGACGTGTTTGATCACCGACGGCATCCAGTAGGTCAGCGGGTACGCGCCGCACAGCAGCAGGAAGTAGGCCAGGCACAGCGCGATGACCCGCTTGTTCGCCAGTGCCGCGCGATGTCCGGCCGGCGCCTGCTGTGCTCGCTCGGCATGTTCGACCGCGAGCGTGTCGACGAGCCAGGCGCGTTGCGCGTCGCTCAACCACCTGGCGTGCGTGGGTGATTCGGTCAGCCAGAGGAAGAAGACGCCGCCGAGCACCACGGCGGGAATGCCGCCGACGATGAAGACCCATCGCCAGCCGTCGAGGCCGAACGCGCCGTCGAAGGAATCCAGGATCCAGCCGTTGAGCGGTCCGCCGATCACGCTGGCCACCGGAATCGCCACCATGACGGTCGAAATCACCTTGGTGCGCTGGGCATTGGGATACCAGCGGGTGAGGTAGACGATGATGCCGGGGAAGAAGCCCGCCTCCGCGACGCCGAGCAGGAAGCGCAGCACGTACACCGTCTCCAGGTTCGGTGCGAAGGCGGTGATGGTGGCAATGATGCCCCAGGTCACCAGGATTCGGCTGAGCCAGACCCTGGCGCCGACCTTCGTCATCACGATATTGCTCGGCACCTCCGCGAGCACGTATCCGACGAAGAAGATGCCTGCCAGGAAGCCGTACTGGGTGGCGCTCATCCCGAACGTCTTCTCCATGCCGAATTTGGCGAAGCCGACATTGATCCGATCGATATAGCTCACGATGTAGCCGACCATCAGGAGCGGGACGATCCGCACCGTGATCTTCCGGATCGTGTCGGCCTGCAATGAGCCCGCTTCGGCGCGGGGCAACGCCTGATTCATCTTTCCTCCACAGCACAGAGCCAGCCATGTCGTCACACCACCCAGCAAGGTGGCATGCTTCAAATGGTGAGTAGCATGCTACTCACGCTGTGACCTGGCGCACAAGAGTTTTCGATGAAGTTCGATCCCCAGATCCAAGACGGACCGTCTCGTTTCGTTGTAGGGTGTGGCATGGCTGCATCGAATACACCCGAGCCGTCGCGGCGCAGTGAGCGGTCGCGGGTCGCGATCCTGACCGCGACCCATGAGCTCATCACCGAGGTCGGGTACGCCAAGTTGTCGATCGAGGCGATCGCCGCGCGTGCGGGGGTGGGGAAGCAGACGATCTACCGGTGGTGGCCGTCCAAGGGTGCGGTGGTTTTCGATTCGCTGCTCAGTCTCAGTGAGGGTGCCGACGGGGATCTCGCGCTGCCCGACACCGGGGATCTCGCGGCGGATCTGCGAATCGTGTTGCGCGCCACGGTCGCCGAGTTCGCCGATCCCGTGTTCGAGGCGCCGGTGCGCGCGCTCAATATCGAGATCATCAACGATCCGGAGCTGGCCGCCACCTACCGGGAGCGGATGGAGCGGCCGATCAGGGAGGCGAAGCTGGCCCGGCTGCGCAGTGGGCAGGACGCCGGACAGTTGGCCGCCGACGCCGATCTGGAGCTGGTGCTCGATCTGCTCTACGCGCCGATCACGCAGCGCTGGCTGCTGCGCTCCGGCCCGCTCGACGAGGCCTTCGCCGACGGGCTGGTCGATGCGGTGTTGCGCGCGTTCGCCCCGGGCCGAGTGTTGCGGTAGCAAGCCCCTGCGCGATCTCTCCTCGACGCGTCGCTCACGCAGGGAGTTCCAGAGCGGCGCAACGGAATCGCATCGGGGGACCATGGAAATCTTCTTCTACATCGTGCCGAGCCTCATCGACGTGGTGATCGTGCTCATGGCGTATCGGGCGATTCGCCAAGCGCTCCAGTTGCGCAAGGCGTGGGCCAGCGGGGTGACGGCGAAGGGCCGCTGTGTGCACACCTTCACGACGACCAGTGGCGGCGGCGGGGATTCGAGCGTGAGCACGACACTGCACCACGTCTACGAGTTCACCGCAGGTGACGGCCAGGTGGTCCGCTTCGAGGAGACGGGCGGCCCGGCGACCAGGATCGAGGGCGATGACGTGACGGTGTACTACGCCGAGGGGCACGAGAAGAACGCCACCGCGTCGGCGCCGAAACCTGTGGCGACGGTGGTCGGCACGGTGTTCGTGCTGCTGTTCCTCACGGTGATCCTGGCGGGCAGCGTCGCGTTCATGGTGTTGGTCGCGAAGAGCCCGTGACCACGGGTGTTATGTGCGAGTTATGTTGGGGGGCAAAGGGATGCTTATGGTGGAGCGATGTTCGATTCGCGGCATGTTCGGGTATTCGACGAGGTTGTGCGGACCGGCTCGTTCGCGGCGGCGGCGCGGAATCTCGGATATACCCAGCCCGCGATCAGCCAGCAGATGAAGGCGCTCGAGCGGTCGGTCGGTACGCCGTTGTTCGTGCGCGTCGGGCGCGGGCTGCGGCTGACCGAGGCGGGCGAGGTGCTCGCCCGCCATGCCGCGGGCATCCTCGGGACCATCGCGGCGGCGCAGCGGCAGATGACAGCGATCACGCAGTTGAAGTCGGGGCGGATTCGCGTGTGCGCGTTCCCCAGTGCGAGTGCGACGCTCATCCCGCCCGCCGTGGCGTCGATCAAGATCCGCCATCCAGGCATCAGGATCGAACTGCTCGACGCGGAACCGCCGGATTCGGTGGAGGCGCTGCGGCGCGGCGACTGCGACATCACGCTGGCGTTCACCTACGGCGCCTCCGGTGAACAGCTGGAAGCCGATGACCTGTACAAGATTTCGCTGCTCGACGATCCGCTGATGGTGCTGCTGCCGCGCGGGCATCCGCAGGCGCGGCGGCGTTCGGTCGAGCTGGCACAGCTCGCCGAGGAGCGGTGGATCGCCGGATGTCTGCGCTGCCGTAGCCATTTCATCGAATCCTGCGCGAGCGCGGGCTTCGAACCGCATATCGACTTCACCACCGACGACAATCTCGCCGTGCAGAGCCTGGTGGCCGCCGGTACCGGAATCGCGGTGATGCCGAGCATGGTCCAGCTGTTCTTCCGGCATCCGCAGGTGATCAGCCGCCCGGTGTTCCCCGCGGACTCCAGGACGGTGACGGCGTACACGCTGTCCGGGCATCAGCGGATCCCGGTGACCCGGCTCATGATGGAGGCGCTCCAGGTGGCCGCGCATGATCTCGTGCCGTCGTGAAAGCCGTTGTGGCGCTGTAGATACGACCCATAAGAGTTCCTTGGGTTACGGCAAGAATGTCTAAGTGGACCCATGGGTCGGTGCGTTGCATGCTGGCGGCATGAGCCGATGCCGCCGGTCCCGTCGGTGCGCGCTCGGCAGCTACTCACTCGTTGATCGGAGTCGCCATGTCCATCAGCACCGCGCCCGCTACGCCCGTTCTCGCCGATCTCGTCTGCGCGATAAGGGAAGTCGTTCAGCTGGAACGCTCGCCCGCGGAGTCCGCACGGCTGGTCGCCGAGCGGCTCGAGTGTTTCCTGGCGCGACCGAACCTGCTGCCCCCTGAGTACCGCGAGGGTGACGCGGGCAGGTACCGGCAGCATCTAGTGCACACCGAGGACGACGGCAGCTTCTCGGTGGTCGCCCTGGTGTGGATGCCGGGGCAGCAGACGCCGATCCACGATCACGTCGCCTGGTGTGTCGCAGGGGTTTACGAGGGCGCCGAGGCCGAACAGCGCTACGAGCTGCGCGGTGCGGGCAGCACCGCGCGGCTCGTCGTCGCGGCCGACGTGGTCAACGCCGCGGGCACCGCCTGCGGCTTCGCCCCGCCCGGCGATATCCACTTGGTGCGCAATGCCGGTGCGGGCAAGGTGATTTCGATCCACATCTACGGCGCCAATATCGGCAAACTCGGCACAAGCGTGCGCCGGGAGTATCGCCTGCCCATCGTGGCCGACTGAGTTACCCGACGCCGTCGGGTGCGTTGCCCGCGGCCCAGATGCCGCGAACGTGGCCGATATGGCTGCGCAGGAAGCGCTCGACCTCCTCGCCCCTGCGCTGTTCGATGAGGTCGACGATCGTGTGGTGCTCCTGCGCCGACTTCTCCAGCTCGCCGCGCTCGACGAGCGCGGCGAGGCCGAAGAGCCGGGTCTGGGCTCGCAGGTCGCTGACGATCTGCGACAGCCGCGGGTTGCGGCAGTAGTCGAGCAGCATCAGGTGGAATCGGCGGTCGGCGTCGACGTATTCGACGAGATCACCGCGCTTGGCTGCATCGACGATCTTGTCGGCCTGCAGGCGCAGGCCGGGAATATCGGCCTCGGGGATGTCGCCGACGATGGACCGGACGCTCGGCGGCTCCAGCAGCAGCCGGATCTTGGCGATCGCGTCGAGATCGTCGTCGGAGGTCTCGGTGACCCGGAACCCCTTGTTGGGCACCGAGATCACCAGTCCCTGCTTGACCAGGTCCAGCATCGCCTCGCGGACCGGCGTCGCGGAGACGCCGAACCGCTCGGACAGCCACGGCGCCGAGTACAGCACCCCCGGCTCCAGCTCGCCGGAGATGATCGCGGCACGCAGCGCATCCGATACGTGGTCGCGCAGCGTGGGCCGCTTGCGGGTATCCAACCGTTCGATCATCACTGTGCTCCGGGTTTCTCCAGGTGGGCGAGCCACATCGATATAAGAGTAGTTACGTCTCAACGCTGTTCAGTTTCGAGTGCCGATAGCTGAAGCCGCAGTACAGCGCCAGGCCCAGTGCCAGCCAGACCAGGAACCGCACCCAGGTCACCCAGGTGAGGTGGCTGATCAGCCAGGCGGAGAACGCGATGCCGATCAGCGGCACCACCGGCACCCACGGGGTGCGGAAGGCGCGCTCGGCATCCGGGCGTGTCCGGCGCAGCCGCATCACGCCGAGCGCCACCACGATGAACGCCATCAGGATCCCGACATTGGTGAGCTCGGCGGCCTCCCGGATCGGCAGGAATCCGGCGATCAGCGCGGAGACGATGCCGACCGGCCAGATCACCCTGGTCGGCACCCGCCGGCGCGGGCTCGACTTGCCGAAGTAGGCGGGCAGCATGCCGTCGCGGCTCATGGCGAAACCGACGCGGGTGACGGCGAGCATATTGGCGAATGCCGAGGTGGTGACGCCGATGACGGCGCCGACCGCGATGACGAGGCCGAGGATGCCCATGCCGATCGTGTCGAAGGCGCTGGAGAACGGCGACGAAATGTTGATGTCGGTGTAGTTGACCATGCCGACGATGACGAGGCAGACCAGCAGATAGACCAGGGACGCGATGCCGAGGCTGATCATGATCGCCTTGGGCATCAGCTTCTTGCCGTCCTTGGATTCCTCGGCGGCGGCGCTCATCGCGTCGTAGCCGTAGACCGCGAAGAACGCCAGTGCCGCACCGGACACCGCGCCGCCGACGCCGAACGGGAAGAACGGCTGGTAGTTGCCCGCCTTGATATTGAAGGCGCCCGCGACCACCACGATGGCGACGATGACCATCTTGAGCGCGACGAGTCCGGTTTGCACACGGGCGGATTCGCGGGTGCCGCGGGAGAGCAGGAAGGCGAGCAGCAGGCACAGCAGCATGGCGAACAGGTCGACTTTGTGCCCGGCGCCCGTGCCCGGCGCGCCGAGTGCCCATGTGGGCAAATCGAATCCGATGTAGTGGGTGATGTAGTTCAGGTAGCCGGAGACCGCGATCGCCACGACCGACACGATGGCGGTGTACTCCAGCAGCAGATCCCAGCCGATCATGAAGCCGATGATCTCGCCCAGCGCCACATAGGAATACGTGTACGCCGAGCCTGCGCGCGGGACCATGCCGGCGAATTCGGCGTAGCACAGGCCCGCCGCGCCGGAGGCGATGATCGCGATGGCGAACGAGACGAGCACGGCGGGGCCGGCCACCTCGTTGGCCACCACCCCGGCCAGGGAGAACACGCCCGCTCCCACCAGCCCGCCGAGGCTCAGCGCGACTAGCTGCCACAGCCCCATGCTCTTGGTGAAATCGCCGGTGTCGGTGACGATTACCGGCTGGCGGCGCATCACCCCGCTCCTGGTGAGCGGCGGGCGTGCGGGTCTGGCGACGACGGTCTTCATTGACTGGCCTTTCGAGGTGGTGCGGTGGAGCGTGTTAGAAGACGAAGCCCTGCGGGAAAGGGTCGGTGGGATCGAGTAGGTAGTTCGCGGTGCCGGTGAGCCAGGCTCGGCCGGTGATCGCGGGCACGATCGCCGGGTGCTCGCCCACCGAGGTGGTGTCGACGGCGCGTGCGTAGAAGGTGGTGCCGATGAACGAATCGTTTTGCAGCACTTGGTCATCGGAGAGCAGGCCGCGGGCGTGCTGGCGGGCCAGCAGCGCGGAGGTGCCGGTGCCGCAGGGGGAGCGGTCGAACCAGCCGGGATGGATGGCCATCGCGTGCCGGGTGTGCGCGGGTTCGGACGCGGGATCGAGGAACAGCACATGCTTGCAGCCCGAAATCCGCTCGTCCTCGGGATGCACCGGACGCCGGGATTCGTTGATGGCCGCCATGATTCGCAGCCCAGCGTCGAGAATCCGGCCCTTGTGCGCACGATCGAACGGCAGGCCGAGCTTGCCGAGATCGACGATGGCGTAGAAGTTGCCGCCGTAGGCCATGTCGTAGCGCACGGCGCCGAGGCCGGGCACCTCGACATCGTTGTCGAGGCTGTCGCAGTAGGCGGGCACATTGCGCAGCGTCACCGAATCGGCGTGGCCGCCGTTGACCTCGACCGAGGCGACGACCCGGCCCGCGGGAGTATCGAGGCGGATCTCGGTGACCGGTTCGACCACCGGCACCATCCCGGCCTCGACCAGTGCCGTCGCGACGCCGATGGTGCCGTGCCCGCACATCGGCAGCAGCCCGCTGACCTCGATGAACAGCACACCGTAGTGGCCGTCGTCGGTGGTGGCTTGTTGCAAGATGGCGCCACTCATCGCCGCGTGGCCGCGCGGTTCGTTGATCAGTAGCTTGCGCAGATCGTCCAGGTGCTCGGCGAAGTAGATCCGGCGCTCGGCCATGGTGGCGCCGGGGATGGCGGCGACGCCGCCGGTGATCACCCGGGTTGGCATGCCCTCGGTGTGGGTGTCGATCGCGGAGATGATCATGGTGCTGCGCATCAGGAAAGTCCTTGTCTGGTCACGGTATTCACGGTCGCTGCGGGGTGACGCAAGGCGGTTCCGCCGGGCCCGTCGCCGCGTTGTCGAGTTCGGCGAGTTCGGCGAGTTCGCGCAGGCGAATAGGGGCGGCGAGTGGACGCCAGGCCGGGGTGGCCGCGGCCAGGCCCGGAGTTGTCGTGGCCGTTGAGGTATCGGCACATTCCCGCTCGCGTAGTGCCTCGATGGTGGCGGCGCACATCCGGCCTTGGCACGGACCGAGACCAGCGCGGGTGGCCAGTTTGGCGGGCCGGTAGCTGTCGCCTCCGCTACGGGACCAGGCGGCCGCGAGCTCACCGCGGGTGGTGCCCTCGCAGCGGCAGACGACCGTCTCGGGTCGGGACCAGGTCAATACGCCGGGGCGCAGCGGGTGTGCGGCCGCGAGCCTTGCCACGAATTGCTCGGCGGTGCGGTGGCGTGCCCGCAGTGCGCGGTTCGCAGTGGCGCCCGCTGCGGCGGTTCCAGCGATCGCGCCCTCGACAGCGGAAACCTGAGAGCCGCCGATACCGGTGATTTCGCCTGCGGCCCACACGTATTCGGCGGTGGTTTGCTGGTCGGCGCCGACCTGGACGAAGCCGTCCGCCGTCAGCCGGGCACCGGCGGCAACGGCCAGTTCGTGCTGTGGGGTGAAGCCGTGCGACACCGCGACCGCGTCGACCGGCACGGTGGTGTGACTGCCGGGGATCGGCGTCCAGTTCTCGTCGAGCCGGGCGACCGTGGCCTCCTCCACGCGCCCGTCGCCCGCCACGGCGACCACCGCATGCGAGGTGCGTACCGGAATCCGGTGCCGCACACCACATGCTGCGTACTCGATCAGCTCCATGGCTTTGTTTGCGCTGTGCCGCAGCTCCCATGGCCTTGCGGTCCATTGCTCGACGATTCGGCGACCCGGATTGGCCTCCAGGATCGCCGGTATCCGGGCACCGCCCTCGGCCAGCGATTGCGCGACCGGAAGCAGGAAAGGGCCGGTGCCGGAAAGCAGTACGGTGCGGCCAACCAGTACGCGCTGGGTCTTCGCCAGCGTCTGTGCGGCGCCTGCGGTGTAGACGCCGGGCAGATCCCAGCCGGGAAACGGGCACACCCGGTCGTAGGCGCCGGTGGCGATGATCAGCGCGTCGCCCTGGACCACCCGGTGCTCGCGTTGATCGCCCTCGATGCCGATGAGCAATCGCACAGCGGGACAACCGCCTTCGGGATGCCGCTCGATCTGATAGACGGCGGCCAGCGAAAGGTATTCGCAGCGGGGGTGTCCGCTCAGCAGACGAGCTGTGCGCTCGGACGCGGCATACCCATGTCCGATGCTGAGCGGTCGGCGGACGCCGAATGCCGCAGGGATCCGCCGGTTGTACTGGCCGCCGAGCGCCTCGTTCGAATCGATCAGCGTTACCGTAGCGCCGTGCCGCAGTGCGGATTCCGCCGCCGCGGTACCCGCCGGGCCGCCGCCGATCACGACGACGTATCTGCTCATCAGGGCTTCACCGCCTTCTGGACCGTCGAACCGCTGGCCGGAGACGAACAGATCCTCGGCAGGGAATGCGTATTCACCGGGCGTCCTCCTCGGCGATTCGGGTCTGGGTGGTGACCATGTCGCCCTCGCGGGCCGGGCGTCGGCACAACCGCACGTCCGGGATGCCGTTGACGGTGGCGACGCAGTCGAAACAGACGCCGATCCCGCAGAACACTCCGCGCGGTCCGCCGGTGGGTGCAGTGCGCCAGTGCGAACGACCGTCGGCCAGCAGCACCGACGCGAGCGTCTGCCCGTGCACGCCGACCACCGGATCTCCGTCGACGGTGATCCGCAACGGCCGATCGGCACGGCCGACCGGATCGATATCGGGGCGAATAGTCTCAGAGCTCACCGCAGCACCTCCTCGACCCACGGTTCGGAGTGGCCACCGGTGAGCGTCTGCCCGTGCGCCGCGGTGTCTCCGCCATTGCGGGTCAGGGACCGTTCGATGCCGATGCCGATGCCGATGCCGATGCCGATGCCGATGCCGATGCCGATGCCGATGGCGTGGTAGGGGTTCGGTGGCGTGGAGTGCGGTGTCGGCATGTCCGCCCTCGGCGAGTGGCTCGCTGTGGCGACTGTTCGGACGCGCGTGTGGATGAGCGTCCGCGCGTGCGCTACCGGGCTGTCGTCGATGACGGTCAGTGGTTGCCGGTCGAATGCTTTGTGGTTCAACGGGGCACCTCCGCCGTGATTCGTTTGTTGGGTCTGGTGATGACGGCTGGGCGGTCGACGGTGAAGGCGGCGATGTCGATCTCGTCCGGTTGCCCGGCCAGTGCCGAGCAGAGCAGCTGGGCGGTGCCGACGGCCAGGCCGATGCCCGCGCCCTCGTGGCCGGTGGCGTGCCACAGGCCGGGGAGGCGGGGGTCTGGGCCGATGACCGGGAGGTGGTCGTCGACGTAGGGGCGGAAACCGCCATAGGCGCGCATGATGGCGACGTCGGCGAGGATGGGATACAGCCGCAACGCTTTTCGGGCGATGGCCGCTAGGCTGTCCGGGCGTATCCGGTCGTCGAAGCCGCATTGGCGGCGCGAGGAGCCGAGGAGTATGGGGCCACCCCTGGTGGATTCGACGACGGCTGACGATTGCAGGGCCGCATCCGAACTGCCGACGGCGCCGACGTAATCCGCGTCGTAGACCTTGTGGAAGACCGTTGGCGGCATGGGGGCGGTGATCAGTACGTCGCCGCGACGGGGTTTGACCGCGATCGGGGCGCCGAGCAGTTCGGAGACCGGGCCCGACCATGGACCCGCCGCGTTGATCACCACATCCGCATGGCGCGGGCCACGGGTGGTCTGCACGCCGATCAGCCTGCCGTCGTGCAGCAGCGGGCCGGTCACCTCGCAGCGGGTCTCGATCAAAGCGCCCGCCGCGGTAGCGGATTCGAGCAGTGCGGTGGCCGCGGCGGCGGGCTGGACCTGGGCGTCGTCCGGGTAGTACACGGCCGCGCACACGTCGCGGGTGAGCGCCGGTTCGGCCGCGGCCAGCTGATCCGCGTCGAGATCCTCGCAGTGCACCCCCGCGCCGCGCTGACCGGCGGCGAATCCGGTCAGCGCGGCGGCGCCCGCCTCGGTGGTGGCAACGACGATGCCGCCCTTGGGTTCCCATTCGACGGCCGCGGCCGCGTCGGGGTGCCGTTCGGCGACCCGGTCGAGCACCGCGGGCCAGAGCCGCCGGGACAGCTGTGCCAGTGCCAATTCCGGGCCCGGCCCCTTGTCGGAGACGAGCACATTGCCTTCGCCGTGCGCGGTCGTGCCGGAGGCAACCCCGCCCCGCTCGCAGACGCGGACCGACGCGCCGGCGAGGGTGAGCCGGTCCGCGAGCGCGCAGCCGATCATGCCGCCGCCGATGACGAGGATGTCGGTTCCCCGCAGCGAGGTAGTGCGGGACGGGGATTCGATCATCGCGCCCGCGCCCCGTTCACCGAGCGCGGCAGGGAGAGCGGGTTGTCCGTGCGCAAGGCGAGCGGCAGCAGCTCTTCCGGCACCGACTGGTACACCACCGGACGTAGGAACCGCGAAATCGACGCGGTACCAACCGATGTCGTGGACGGAGCCGTCGTCGCCGGGTACGGGCCGCCGTGCTGCTGTGCGTAGGTCACGGACAGTCCGGTCGGCCAGTTGTTCCACAGCACCCGCCCCGCCGCGTCCACCGCGGCCGCGATGAGCGCGCGTGCGGTGTCGTCGGTATCTTCGCCGAAGACTGAGACGGTCAGTTGACCGCCGACCGAGCGGGCCAGCTCCAGCAGCTCATCGGTGTCTCGATAACTCACCAGAAGCGTTGCCGGACCGAACATCTCGTGCAGCAGCGCGTCGGGATCGGACAGCACCGTCCGTGCCGTGGTACCGAGCAACAGCGCCTCGTCCGTCCCGCCGCCCGCCAGCACTCGCACGCCGGGGTGCGTCCGCACCTGCTCGACGGCGCGGGCGAAGCCGTCCGCGATCGCCTCGTTGAGCAGTTCCCCGGTCGGCACCGGGCTGGTGTGGATCAGCGCGGTCAACTCGTCGAAAACCGGTGCGCCCTCGGGCAATGCGACCAATCCCGGCTTGGTGCACAGCTGGCCCGCGCTCGCGCTGATCGCGGTGAGCAGTCCCGCCGCGATCTCGGCCGCCCGCGACGTCGCCGCCTGGGCGGTGACGAATACCGGGTTGATCGAACCGAGTTCGCCATAGAACGGGATCGGCACCGGTCGGCGGCTCGCCAGGTCGAACAGTGCTCGGCCGCCCGCGGTGGAACCGGTGAACGCGGCGGCCGTGACGGCGGGATGGGTGAGTGCCTGTACCCCCGCGTCGCGGCCGTGGACAAGTCCGAAAGTCCCACTGGGCGCGACGCATTCGGCGAGCGCCTCGTCCACCAGTCGGCCAACCGCCTGCGACAGCATCGGATGCCCCGGACTGGCCTTCACGATCACCGGACAGCCTGCCGCGAGCGCGGCGGCTGTGTCACCACCCGCGACGGAGAAGGCGAACGGAAAGTTGCTCGCCGCGAAGTTGACCACCGGACCGAGCCCGATATTCATCCGGCGCAGGTCCGGTCGTGGTGCGCCCATCGGCCATTCGCTGTCCGCGGTGTCGATGCGCACCCCGAGAAAGTCGCCGTCGAGCACGGTCTGCGCGAATAGGCGCAATTGGAAAGTGGTGCGCCGCAGTTCGCCCGCCAGTCTCGGCTCGGCGAGCTGCGTCTCCCGCATCGCCAGCGGGATCAGCTCGGCGGCATATGCGTCGAGCCGGTCCGCGATCGCGCGCAGCGCCATTGCCCGATCGGTCAGATCCCGTGCCGCCCAGGGTTTCGCGGCGGCCGCGGCGGCCTCGACGATGAGATTCACCGCGTCGGAGGTGGTGTCGGGGACGGATTCGACCGTACTTCCGGTCATTGCTGGCTCCTCGTCCTTCGGGTGCGTCCGCTACTTCGCGCCCGCCTACCGGTAGCCCATGGCGAGCACGTCCTCGGTGTCGGCGGTGATCCGATCGATCAGCTCCTGCGCCAGCGGAACTCGTGGCGGACGGCACTTGCCGCCCTTGCGTCCGGCCAGATCCATCGAGAGCTTGATCGCGTGCACGAACTCGGTCTTGGAGTCCCAGCGCAGCAGCTTGTGCAGATCGCGGTACAGCGGAAGCGCCTTGTCGAGATCGCGGTTCACCGCCGCGTTGTACAGCTCGACGGTCACCCGCGGGATCGCGTTCGGGTAGCCGGCCACCCAGCCGACCGCGCCCGCGATGCCGAGTTCGAGCAGCACGTCGTCCGCGCCGATGAGCACATCGAGTTCCGGTGCGAGCTCGTTGATCTGGTAGATCCGGCGCACGTCGCCGCTGAACTCCTTGACGGCCGCGATCAGGCCTTCGCCGTGCAGCTCGGCCAGCAGGTCCGGGGTGAGATCGATGCGGGTGTCGATCGGGTTGTTGTAGGCCACGATCGGCAGGCCGACCGCGGCGACGGTGCGGTAGTGGTCGAGGACCGCGTCGCGTCCGCCGCGATAGGTGTTGGGCGGCAACAGCATGACCGCCTGCGCGCCCGCCTCGGCGGCCTGCTCGGCCCACCTGCGCGCCTGGAGTGCGCCGTACGCCGCGATGCCTGGCATCACGGTGAACCCTTCGGGCGCGGCGGCGACCGCGGTGGTGACCACGCGCGCCCGCTCCTCGTCGCCGAGCGTCTGGTATTCGCCGAGCGATCCGTTCGGGCTCACGCCGTGGCAGCCGTTGGCCGCCAGCCACCGCACATGCTCCGCGTAGGCGTCGTAGTCGACCGAGTAGTCCTCAGCGAAGGGCAGGGTCGTCGCGACCAGCACTCCGTGCCAGGGCTTGGTCGCGGGTGACGTGATCGATTCGGACATGAAATGAGCCTCCATCTGCGTACCTGTCCGGGAAAAGAACCCAGTCAGTGGTGTGTGACGTGTGACATTGCACTAACCTAGCGGAGTAACCCCAGTCACACAAGACCTCCGGAGTGGCGCGCATCTCGACGAGGCGCGCCAGTGGGCCTCAGAGCGTGGGCCCCAGCTCCCGGATGACGTGGATGAGCAGGTCGGCGTCGGATTCGGTGATCCGCCAGTTGACGAAGGTGGGACGCAGGGCCGTCATCGATCGATAGGTGGTGGTGCCGACGTAGACGCGGCCGTCGGCGAGGATGGCGGCGCCGAGGCGGGCGTTGAGATCGTTCAGTTCGGCCTCGGGGACGCCCGGCGGGCGATAGCGGAAACAGGTGACGCACAGCTGAACCGGGGCGAGCAGCTCGAAGTCGGGCGCCTCGTCGACGACGCGGCCGAGGTGGGCGGCGACGTCGAGGTGGCGTTCCACCATCTCCCGGTAGCCGGAGCGGCCGTAGGCGCGCAGGGTCGCCCAGATCGGGAATGCCCGTGCGCGACGGGAGGATTCGGGGCTGCGCATGTTGTAGCTGATTTGCTCGTCGTCGAGTGCGGGCAGGTAGGCCGCGCCCCAGCCGCCGAAGGATTTGCCGAGCACCGAACCGTCCTTGACGAACGAAAAGCCGGTCTCGTGCGGCACATTCAGCCATTTGTGCCCGTCGGCCGTGATCGAATCGGCGCGCTCGACGCCGCGCGCGAGATGCGCGGTGCGCGGCGAGAGCGCCGCGAAAAGCCCGAAGGCGCCATCGATGTGCAGCCACGCGTGGTATTTCTCGGCCAGATCGGCCATGGCGTCGATGGGATCGGAATCGCCGGTGTTCACCTCGCCGAGGTTGCCGACCAGGACAGCGGGCGCGCCGTCGAGTTCGATCAGCGCCTGTTCGAGCGCGGGCAGATCCATGCGCCCGGCATCGTCGCGGACGAAGGTGCGCAGCGTGTCACGGCCGCAGCCGAGGATCTGCAATGCCTTACGGGTGCTGGCGTGCACCAGCCCGCTGGTCAGCACAGGCAGCTGTGGCAACCCCGAAAGGCCTTGGACGACAACGTTCACGCCGTGCCGTTCGGCCCACCAGTAGCGCGCCGCCGCCAGGCCGGTCAGGTGCGCGAAGGTGGCGCTCGGCGTGAGCACGCCGCCGAAAGTCGGTGGCAGGCCGAACAAGTCCTTGAGCCAGTCGAGCGTGATGGTCTCCGCGCGGGAGGCCAGCGGCGAGCTGACCCACAGCCCGGAGTTCTGGTCGACCAGTGAAGTGAGCCAATCGCCCGCGAGCGCCGCGGGTGTGGTCCCGCCGACGACGAGATGGAAGAACCGCGGCCCCGCGGTGTGCGTCGACGCTTGGGTGCCGACCGCGACCAACCGCTCGATGGCCGCCATGGTCCCGTCACCGTATTCGGGCAGCGGACCGGCCAATTCGTCGATGAGCGGGTCGGCGGCGGTGTCGTGCACCAATCGCTCGGGCAAGCTATCCAGATACGGTTCCGCCGCCTGGTGCACCAGCTCCAGAGCGCGCGCCGCGATGTCTTGTTCTTTGAACGGATCAGCCATGATTCACCGAACCTCGCACCGGTCATCGTTGTAAATAGCCAGTCGCACAAGGTGTGTCGAGCCGCTGCGAGTGCCCCGCACATCGGATCGGGGTCATGGCTCGGTGTAGACGACGCCGAAGTCGAGGTGCAGTCCGGTGATTCGGTGGTCGGCGGCGCGGGTGACGAGGACGGGATAGAAGCCGTCGCCCCAACCGGAGGCGCAGAAGATGATGTTCTCCTGCCCTGGGGCGGACGGGACGACGGTGTTCAGGTAGCCGAGTTGGCTCGCGCCGACGCGGGTGATCCAGTCGTCGGGACGGCCGGTCTCGACGACCTTGGTGGAGAAGTCGGCGGGCAGGTCCGCGACGGCCGCGGCGTCGACGAATCCGGCGAGGCCCGCGTCGACGGATACCCCGTAGAGCTGGCCGGGCGGCGCCGGTGGTTTGCCCTCCGGGGTCAGGTATTCGATGGCGTCCGGTGGCTCGTCGGCCAGCACGAGGCTCAGGTAGGCGTTACGCGACTGGCTGGTGGTGCCGTCGCTGTTGGGGATGTCGGCGGCGGTCAGGAGGACCGGGTGCTGCCCGATCGGTACCGCGGCGACCAGGCCGTAGCCGAGGTTGACGAAGGGGTCGGAGGCTTCGACGCGGCCCGAATGCACGGTCAGCGTGCCGAGATCGTGGACGGACAGCGTGCACTGGCCTGCGCCCATGGGAGCGGGGCCGGTGCGCAGGCCGTAGAACTCTTCGACCGTCGGCGGCCCGTCGTCTTCCGCAGGCGGCGTGCCGGTCGGCTTGGTTGTGGCACTGTGGGGCGTCGACGGGCCGCTCGCGGCGTTCTCGGCATTCGAGCGGCAGGCTCCGGCGAGCAGGATCAGCGCACCGCAGGAGGCGCGCAGGTAACGGCGTCGGGACATCGTCACGGCACAAACACTAACGGCACCGATAGGCTCGGGCCGTGAGGCAGCGACAGCGGGGCGGCCGGGCCGCGCAGGCGGAGGAGCGCAGGGAGGCGATTCTGCAGGCGGCGATGGAGGTGATCGCCGAGCGCGGTTACCGCGGCACGTCGCTGGCCGCGGTGGCCGAGCGGGTCGGGCTGACCCAGCCCGGGTTGCTGCACTATTTCCCCAGCAAGGAGCTGTTGCTGGTCGGCGTGCTAGAGGCGCGGGACCGGTGGGATACCGCGGCCTTCCCCGCCGAATCCGAGAGTTCTTGGCGGATAGCGCAATTGGAGCAGCTGGTCGAATACAACGCGGTGCGCCGGGGCATCGTGCAGACGTTCATGGCGCTCGCGGGGGAGAGCGTGACCGGTGATCATCCGGCGCAGGAGTTCTTCCAGAACCGCTACGGCAATGCCAGGGCCGCGATCGCCGACATCCTGCGCAACGAGTTCGGCGACCGGCTGCCCGGCGGTCTCACGCCGGAGCGGGCCGCGCCGCTGCTCGTCGCGGTGATGGACGGGCTGCAGACGCAGTGGCTGCTCGATCCCGAGGCGGTCGACATGCCGACGGCGTTCCGGGATTTCGTCGCGCTGCTGCGAGGGTAACAAACGGATAACTTCACCTACCGCATGTAAGGTGAATGTGAAATCCTCGGTGAACCGGCAGGTCATCGGTACCGTGCCGGAGTCGACGCAGCACAACTCGAAGGAGTTCCGCATGGCCGGCACGGAGAACGCGCACCAGATCGCCGTCGAGGCCGCGCTCGGCAAGCTGGATCTGGACGCCAAGGCGCGGTTGCTGGCCGGGCAGGGCATGTGGTCGCTGCCCGCGCTGCCGGAGATCGGGCTGCGTTCGCTGGTGCTGTCGGACGGTCCGATCGGCGTCCGCGGTACCCGCTGGACCGGCGACGACCCTTCGGTCGCGCTGCCGTCGCCGACCGCGCTCGCCGCCACCTGGGATCCGGAGTTGGCCCGCCGCGCGGGCAGGCTGCTCGCCCAGGAGGCGCGCCGCAAGGGTGTGCACGTGCTGCTCGCGCCGACGGTCAACCTGCACCGCTCGCCGCTGGGCGGGCGCCACTTCGAAAGCTATTCGGAGGACCCGTATCTCACCGGCGCGATCGGCGCCGGATATGTCCGCGGCGTACAGGACGGCGGAATCGCCACCACCGTCAAGCATTTCGTCGCCAACGACGCCGAGACCGAGCGCTTCACGGTGAACAACGTGGTCGCGCCCCGCGTGCTGCGCGAGCTGTATCTCGCACCGTTCGAGGCCATCGTCGCCGAGGCGAGCCCGTGGGCGATCATGACCGCGTACAACAGCGTCAACGGCACCACGATGACCCAGCACCGGTACCTGGTGAACGAAGTATTGCGCGGTGAATGGGGTTTCGACGGCTGCAATATCTCCGACTGGATGGCCGCGCGCGACACGGCGGGCGCGATCACCGGCGGCCTCGATATCGCGATGCCAGGCCCGATCACCGTCTACGGCGCCGCGCTGGCCGCCGCCGTGCGGTCCGGCGCGGTCGGCGAATCGGTGGTCGATACCGCGGTGCGCCGGGTACTTCTGCTGGCCGCCCGCGTCGGCGCGCTCGACGGCGTCGACGCCGCGGTCACCGGGGACCGGCTGCCCGCGCCGGTGGACGGCAGCGCGCTGGCGCGCGAGATCGCCTCCCGCGCTTTCGTTCTGGTGCGCAACGAGAACTCCGCACTGCCCATCGACGGTGCGCGGGTCGGCACGGTCGCGGTGCTCGGCCGGGCCGCGCGCGATGCCCGCATCCTCGGCGGCGGCTCCGCGACGGTGTTCCCGGAACACATCGTCTCCCCGCTGGACGGGCTGACGGCCGCGCTGCCCGACGGCGTGGTGCGCTACGCCGTCGGCGCCGACCCGAGTTCGGAATTGGACGAGGCGGGACGCGGATTCGTGCTGCGCGCCATCAGTACCGATGCCGACGGCAACGTCCTCGGCGAGCACACCCTGCCGAACGGGACGGTCAACTGGCTCGGGGAATTCCCGGAAGGCATCTCCTACAGCGCATTACACCGCGTCGAGATGCGCGGCACCTTCACGCCGGAGGAATCGGGCCGACATCACTTCGGCACCAAGGGACTCGGCGACTTCCGGCTCGTCGTCGACGGTGTCGTGCTCTACGACGGCCCGCAGAAGAGCGACAGCGCCGATCCTTTCGAGGCGTTCTTCGGCGCACCGGTCGAACGCGGCACGGTCGAGCTGACCGCGGGCGCACCGGTCGAGGTGTCGCTCACCTATACGCCGCTGAAGATCGCCGACCTGCCGATTCCGCTCGTCGTGTTCGCGCTCGCACACAGTGCGCCGCAACGCGATCCGGACGAGCTGATCGCCGAGGCCGTCGCGACGGCACGCGACGCGGACGTCGCGGTGGTCGTTGTCGCCACCACTCATCGCGTCGAATCCGAGGGTTTCGATCGCACGAACCTCGAACTGCCCGGCCGCCAAGGCGAACTCGTCTCCCGCGTCGCCGCCGTCAATCCGAACACCATCGTCGTCGTCAACGCCGGCTCGCCGGTCGAGATGCCGTGGCGCGACGAGGTCGCCGCGATCCTGCTGACCTGGTTCCCGGGCCAGGAGGCGGGCGCGGCCCTGGCCGACGTGCTGCTCGGCGCCGAGGAGCCGGGCGGCCGACTGCCCACCACCTGGCCCGCCACCCTCGCGGACGCGCCGGTCACCCAGGTGACACCGACCGACGGTGAACTCGTCTATCGCGAGGGCCTTTTCATCGGCTATCGGGCCTGGGACCGCGCGGAGATCGCACCCGCCTACCCCTTCGGCCACGGATCCGGTTACACCACATGGGATTACGAGTCGATCGACTGCCGCGACTCGACGGTCACCGTGCGCGTCCGCAATACCGGGCGGCGCCGCGGCCGCGAGGTCGTGCAGATCTATCTGGCGCCGCTCGACGCCACCGTCGAACGCCCGGCCCGCTGGCTCGCGGGCTTCGCCACCGTCGCCGCCGATCCCGGCGCGACCGCCGACGCCGTCGTCACCATCCCACGTCGTGCGTTCGAGATCTGGGACGAAGCCGCGGGCCGCTGGGCGTGGCAGCCGGGCGTCTACGAGATCCAGGCGGCCCATTCGACCGCCGACGTCCGGGTGACCGGCACCACGACCGTGGCTGCCGAGTAGTCGGCGCGAGCGCTCGGCGTCGAGCGGAGCTGACAAATCGGACAGGTTGGTCGATCATGTGTTCGAGCTGTGACGCCAGCCGTCGAACCTCGGCGGGGTTGTCGGTATAGTCGCCGCGGATGAGTAGTTCCACCGCCTTCGATGTCCCCACGTTGCTGAACCGCCGATTCGGGCGTGTGGTGTGGCTTGTCCCGGTACTACTCGCCGGATTCACCGCGCTATTCCTCCTGCTGCCGATCTGGCCCGCCAAGGAGATCACCGGCGGTTTCATCGACCTGCAGGTGTATCGCATCGGCATCGACGCGCTGCTCGACGGCTCGAATATGTACGGTGAGCTGCCGCAGACCACACTCGGCATCAGCCTGCCGTTCATCTATCCGCCGTTCGCCGCGCTGGCGCTGATGCCGTTCGCGGTGCTGCCGTGGGACGCGGCGGCCTTCGGCTTCTTCCTGTCCTCGACCATCGCGCTCGCGGTCACGCTGTACATGGTCGCGCGCCGCATCTGGCCGGAGCGTTCGCAGCGCCAGATCGCGCTGTTCGCCACCGCGTGCGCCGCGCCGCTGGCCATGCTGCTCGAACCCACCCGCTCCACCCTCGACTTCGGCCAGGTCAACCTGCTGCTGATGGTGCTCGTCGCGGCCGACTGCCTGGCGCTGACCCCGCGCTGGCGCCGCGGCATGCTGATCGGCATCGCGGCCGCGATCAAGCTGACGCCCGCCGCGTTCGTGCTGTATTTCCTGGTGCGCAAGGACTACAAGGCGGCCGCCACCGCGGCGGTCACCGGCGGGCTCGCCACCCTGGCCGGCTTCCTGGTGCTGCCGCGCGAATCGGTGAAGTACTGGTTCGGCGGCCTCGGCAACGTGTCCGGGCTCAGCGGCTCCTCGTTCCACACCAACCAGTCGATCCAGGCGGTGCTGTCCAGGTTCGACGTGCCCAAGCCCGCGTTCACCATCCTGTGGTTGCTGATCAGCGCCGCGCTGCTGCTGCTCGTCGTGCCCGCGATGCGGCGCGCGGCCGACGCCCCCGCGATCGCGCTGGCCTGCAATGCGGTGTTCACGCTGCTCGTCTCGCCGATCTCGTGGTCGCACCACTGGGTGTGGATCGCGCCGGGCCTGTTCGCGATGGCGGGCTATGCGATCCAGTTGCCGCGGCGGCGCGCGATCGTCTGGTCGGTGGTTGTCGTCGTCACCGCGGCCGTGTTCATCTACGGTCCGCAGAACTGGCTGCCCGGCGGCGACCGTCGCGAAATCGCGTGGACGCCATGGCAGCACGTCATCGGCAACACCTATGTCTGGCTGAGCGTGCTGCTCGTCGCGCTCTACCTGGTGGCGAGCCGCCGTGCCGCCACCGCGGCGGCGCGCGAGGCCGAGCCGGCGCTCGCCACGGCGGCGAGTGCCCGGCTGGCCGCCTGACCTGGGCGGCGTTGCCCCGCTGCGCAATCCGTAGGTCACGCCCGCTCCCGCGCGGATAGTGTGTTCGGCACACCATGTGCGCAGGAGGGGCGACGACCATTGAGTGATGTTGTGCTGACCATCAATTCCGGCCGGGATCTCGAGTGGCTGGACGAGGTGACCGACGAACTACACACGGATCTGCGTGCGATCGGTGGACTTTCGGTGCGCCGCGCCACCGCCGCGGCGCCCGACGGTACGAAATCCGATGTGGTGACCCAAATCGGTCAGCTGGTGACGTCCGGCGGCACCGGCGGCATCGCGGTGTGGGCAGTGCGCGACGTCATCCTGAGATTCCTGGAGCGGACCAGGGCGACCTCGATCACCGTCAAGAAGGGCGACCGCGAGGTCACCATCGCCCGGCCCACCGACAAGCAGGTCGACAAGGCACTCGAACAACTCGGTGAGCTCCTCGCCGATGACTAGTCCGAGCGGACAGCGGCTCGCCCTGTTCGTCGCGAACGACACCTATCACTTTTCCGGGCTGTCGCGGCTGTACGCGCCGGTCTCCGACGCCGAGCAACTGCGAGAAGTGTTGCGCGACCCGGAGATCGGCGGCTTCCGGCCGACCGAGCTGCTGATCAACGAATCCAAGGCCGAGATCGAGCGCAGCATCGAGCGGTTGTTCCGCGGTGCGGGCCCCGACGACGTTGTGCTGTTCTACTTCTCCGGGCACGGCATCCGCACCAGGCAGAACCTGTACCTGGCGACCAGCAACACCGACCCGCAGCTGTTGAGCAGCAGCGCGGTGTCCTCGTCCTTCATCAGGGAGCTGATCAGGGATTCGGCCGCCGCCGCGAAGATCATCCTGCTCGATTGCTGTTACAGCGGAGCGTTTCTCGGGAACGAGACGGTCAAGGCGGCGCCGAATATCGACGACGTCGGCAGCGCGCTCGCGGCGGGCGACGGCATCTGCGTGATGACCGCGTCGACCGCCGTCGAGATGGCGGAGGACGGTGTGGCGGGCGCGAATCGCTCCGCGCCGCTGTCGGTGTTCACCTCCGCCGTGGTGAAAGGCATCGGCACCGGTCTGGCCGACAACGGCCGCGGACTGATCAGCACGCACGACCTGTGGGTCTATGTCAGCAACGATGTGCGCGCCCGCACCAGCAGGCAGACGCCGAGCATCTATGGCCTGCTGAAGGATCAGGTCTATGTCGCACGGGTGCGACGTCAGCATTCGCAGATGCTGGAGATCGGCGATCGGGTACAGCTCGGTGATCTACTCGGCAGGCTCGAACAAGTGCCCGGCAATGGTCTGCGCGCCGGGGAATGGTGGGGCACCGGCGGATTGAAGGTGCCGATCGGGCAGGAACGCCGCACCGACGGCGCACCGGGCGAAACCGTCTGGCTCGACCTGGCGGGCACCGATGCGAATCTGCTGGTGGTCGGGCGCTCGGGATCCGGAAAAAGCACACTACTGCGTACACTCGTCGGCTCGCTCGCGCTCACCCACACCGAGGAGGAAGCACAGATCTACGTACTGGAATCGAGCAACCGCCTCGGTTCGATGAGCGCGCTGCCGCATATCGTCGCTGTCGCCGGTGACGACGAACCGGAGCGGGTCACCGCGGTGCTGGACCGAATAGCCGCCGAGATCATCAGACGAAAGCAGCTGTACCGCAAGCACAGTATCGACTCGCCCGGCAGCCTGCGGGTATCCAGGCGGCTGCTGAACGACGGCCCCGTCGCGGATATCTTTCTGCTGCTCGATCGCTGGGGTGACTTCGCCGAGCTGATGCCGCAGGTGGAAGCCAAGGTACGCCAATTGGCCAGTGCGGGACCGGAATACGGCGTGCACGTGGTGGCCACGGTGCGGGACTGGACCGAGGTGCCGGACTGGATGTTCGACCGGTTGTCCGCGCACCTGGAGATGCGGTTGCATCGCCCGGCCGAATCGCGCGTCAATCCGGAACGGGCGGCGCGGCTTCCGGATGGGCCAGGATGGGCGTTGTTCGGGCAGCGGCCATTTCGGGTCGCGATGCCGGATCTGCGGGAGCTGCAGCCCGAGATCACGATGGTGCCGGGGTTCAGCGATGACGGTGCGGCCGATTTGGTGAGCCGGTTGGTGCGTGCGTTGCCGATCCCAGGTGCTACGACAGCGAGCCGCGATCCTTGGCGAGAGACGACGTACCGTCCGACGACGATCTCGCCTGGTGATGTTCCCAGGAGGTTCGCCGCAGCGCGAAAACCACGCGTGCCACGCGTATCGGAGCGTATCCAATCGAATCTGTACGGTGACGTCGACTTCGCTTCGCTGTTCGGTATCCAGCGAGAAGACCGAGTCGACGTCGGCGCGCTGTGGCGGCCCAGACGCGGTAGGAACCGGCTTCGGCTTCCGGTGGGTGTAGACCAATTCGGTGACCCCGTTGCGCTGGATATCAAGGAGAGTGCCGAGAACGGCATGGGGCCACACGGATTGGTTGTCGGCGCCACCGGAGCGGGTAAGTCCGAGCTGCTGAAGGCGATCGTCACCGGACTTGCCGTCACCCACTCGCCCGAGGCCGTCAACTTCCTGTTGATCGATTTCAAACGTGACGCCGGGTTCAACGAATTGGCGAGTCTCCCGCATGTCTGTGGAGTTGTCACGAACCTGGTGGAAGACCTCACGCTGGTGGACCGCATCCGTGAGACGATCGATGGGGAGGTCAACCGGCGGCTGGAGTTGCTGCGGGGGAAGGGCGACTTCGCCAATGTCGCGGACTACGAAAATGCGCGTGACGTGGGTGTGACGCTCGAGCCGTTGCCCGCTCTGGTGATCGTCATCGACGAATTCGCGGGGCTACTGTCGGAGGTGCCGGAGTTCGTCGAGACGCTGATCACGGTCGCGCGTCTCGGGCGATCGTTGTGGGTGCATCTGCTTGTCGCGACGTATCGACTGGATGAGCAGAACCTGCACGGCCTCGAAAACCAACTGACCTACCGAATCGCATTGCGTACCTTCTCGGCACGCGAGTCTACGGCGGTGATGGGCACGTCGGATGCGTATCAACTGCCGAGAGCCCCTGGGCATGGATACCTGACGACAGACGGCAATATCGTGCGTTTCAAGGCCCCGCATGTGTCGAGGCAGGAGCGGCAGCCGCGCGCCGCCGATTCGGGCGGTGCGCCGCAGCGAACGCTGCTCGAAGTCCTTGTCGCGCAACTGAGTCAGCATGGTCCGACGGCGCGCCCGGTGTGGCTGCCGCCGCTGACGACAGCGCCGACTCTCGGCATGGTGTTACCGGAGAACGGATTTCCACCCTCGGCTGCCACAATGCCGATCTTCATCGGTCTGGTCGATCTCCCGTATTGGCAACGCCAGAATCTACTGGATCTCGAATTGGCCGGGAAACGCGGCAATGTCGCGGTCGTCGGTGGCGCCGGGGCGGGCAAGTCGACGGCGCTCAAATCGATCGTGCTCTCGGCGGCGGCGATGCGCCCGCCGGAGTTCGTGCAGTTCTATGTGTTCGACTTCGGTGGTGGCAATTTCGCAGAGTTCGCCGACTTGCCGCATGTGGGATCCGTTGCTGGTCTACTCGATCTGGAACGGGTACGCCGCACCATTGCGGAGCTGACCGCACTGCTCGGTCGGCGCGAGCGGCTGCTCGGCTCTGGCGGTCTGGCGTCTATCGTCGAGATCCGCGAACGCAAGCTGAGATTGCTTACCGAGTCGCCCGCGGATCCGGCGGATGAGATGGTCGCCGCGGACGAGTTCGGGGACGTATTCCTCGTGGTCGATGGATGGTTGATGCTCCGCCAGCAGTTCGAAGAATTCGAATCGCAGATCACGGCCCTCGTCACCCGTGGGCGCGTCTGTGGGATCCAGGTGATCTGCTCGGCGGCGCGCTGGGCGGACCTGCGGCCCACCCTCAAGGAACATTTCGGTACCAGAATCGAACTGCGGTTGGGTGATCCTGCCGACTCCGATTTCGGTCGGCGCTACGCGCGCTCGGTACCTCCGGAAGTGCCCGGTCGCGGTCTGATTGGGGGGCCGGGCGAGGATACCCTGCACATCATGCTGGCGCAGCCGCGGCTGGACCAGGGAGATGACGCCGCACCGCTGGACGAAGGCGTCCGGGCTGCCATCCGGTCGCTGCGCGACCGCTACCCGGATCGCGGTGCCCCGCCGATTCGGCTACTGCCGCTGGAGGTCTCGCGGGCGGAGGTGCTGGAGATCGCGCGCAATGCGCATATCGAACAGACGCCGCATCAGGTTGTCATCGGTCTGCGCGAATCCGATCTGACCCCACTGGCGCTCGACTTTCGGAGTCAGACGCATCTTGTAGCTTTCGCGGAGACCAGGCACGGCAAGACCACACTGCTGCGAAATATCGTCTCGGGCTTGATGGAGAGCGCGACACCGCAAGAGGTGAAGTTCGTCGTCGTCGACTACCGCCGCACGATGCTCGGGGTGGTCGACGACCAATATTCGGCTGGTTACTCGACATCGGCCATCACCGCTGTCCCGATGCTGAAGGAGCTCGCCGACTCCGTCGCTGAGCGGGTGCCGGGCCAGGATGTGACAGTGCAGCAACTGCGCGATCGGAGCTGGTGGAGCGGGCCCGAATTCTTCGTCGTCGTAGACGATCTCGAACTGGTGATCACGTCGTCGGTGAATCCGCTGACACCGCTGTTCGACTATCTGCTGCAGGCCGGCGACCTCGGGCTGCACCTGATCGTCGCACGGCACAGCGGTGGTTCGGCGCGGGCACTACACGAACCGATACTCGCCAGATTGCGTGACCTGAACGCGAACGCACTGGTGATGAGCGGCACGAGCGACGAGGGTGTCATGTTCAGCGTCCGCCCTTCCTCGTTACCGCCGGGGCGTGGGACCTTCGTATCCCCGGGCAGCGAACCGGAATTGGTGCAGGTTGCTCAACTGCCGCCTGTCGAGCGCGGAAGTAGCGGGACACAGGGCCAACCGGCTGACCGCGACTAGGGTTCGGCGACCAGCCTCGCGCCGCATTCCGGGCAGCAGGACCTGCCGTCCCGTAGTCGTTCGGCGGTCTGCACGTCGGCGCGGTACATGGCCTCGAAACTCCATGCCATATCCGCCAATCGAACTCCGGCGGGTGTGGCGGCGCCGAGGGTGGCGGCGCCCCGCCGGGCGGTGTCGATGAAGAGTTTGTCGATCTCGACGCTGAGGGCGGTCGCTCGGACCCAGGCGTCGGGTCCGACGCGGTATTTGTCACGGCGGCCGGCGCGTTCGCGCAGGAGTATGCCGATCTCGGTGAGGTAGCCGACCGCCTTCGAGATCGTCGCCGGGCTGACGTTCAGCGCCTGCGCCAGTTCGGTGGCGGTGAGGCTGTCGGCGTCGGTGACGCTCAAGCGGGCGAATACCCGGGATGCGGTGCGCGGCAGTCCCATTCGCACCAGGAGGGCGGCGAGCTGCTCGGCCAGTTCGTACACCGCCGCGGTGTCGCGCTCGGCGGACTCGGGGGCCGGGGGAGCGAGCGGCACGGGCGGCTTGCGTCGTCGCGCGCGTTGCTCGGTGGCCCGCTGCGCGGGCTCCGCGCGATAGTTCTCGGGACCACCGTTGCGGGTCACCTCCCGGATCACGGTGGAGGTGGGGCGGTCCAGTTGGCGGGCGATCTCGGCGTAGGTGAGGCTGTCCGCCAATCCCGCGGTGATCTGTCGGCGGTCTCGATAGGCCAGGCGACGTCCAGGCATAGGACAAGGATGGCATTCATCGACAATTCATTGCAACAAACTCGGCGGCGAATTGCATTAACCGTCAAGGTCATTGCAGGGCTGTCCAGGCAAATGCCTTGTCGTCCTGGCGATTCCAGCCCCATTGTCTTGCCGTCGAAGTGAACGCTTCCTAGCGTGGAAACGGACCGAGACAAGGAGCGCACGATGACCGAATCATCCATCGAGGCAATCGAGTTGCCTATCACCAAGCCCGCGGGCTGCCCGTTCGATCCGCCGGCGGGCCTCGCCGAAATACGTGAGCGCGCTGCGCTCACCCGGATGACATTCCCGGACGGCCACCACGGCTGGCTGGCCACCGGTCACGAACCGGCCAGGGCGGTCATGGGCGATCCGCGGTTCAGCGTTCGCTACGAATTGCTGCACGATCCGCTGCACGACGTGGACATGTCGCAGGTGCGGGCGCCGGTCGGCGATTTCGGCGGTATCGACGCGCCGGAGCACACCCGGCTGCGGCGGCACCTCACCTCGAAGTTCACCGTGCGCCGCATGCGCATGCTGACCGAGCGCGTCGAAGCGATCTGCGCGGAATACCTCGATGCGATGGAAAAGCACGGCGGGCCGATCGATCTGGTCGCGGCCTACGCGACACCCGTTCCGGCGCTGACCATTTGCGAACTACTCGGGGTGCCCTACGCCGATCACGAGTTCTTCCAGCGCGAGGCCGCGACCATGCTCGAACCGGACTCGTTCGAGGAGATCGACGCCGCGTGGCACCGGCTCGACGCATATATCCGCGAACTGGTGGTGGCCAAGCGCGCCGCACCCACCGACGATGTGCTGAGCGAGCTGACGACCACCGAACTGTCGGACGACGAACTCGGCGGCATCGGCACCTTCCTGCTCGCCGCGGGGCTGGAAACCACCCGCAATATGATCGCGCTCGGCATCTTCGCGCTGCTACAGCACCCCGATCAGCTCGCAGCGCTGCGCGAGGATCCGGATCTGACCGACAACACCGTCGAAGAGCTGCTGCGCTATCTGACAATCGCGCACACCAGCGCCCGCGCGGCGCTCGAGGATGTCGAGCTGGGCGGGCAGCTGATCAAGGCGGGTGAGACGGTGGCTGTGTCCATGAACGCCGCCAATCGCGATCCGCGCCGCTTCGACGATCCGGACACGCTCGACGTGCGGCGCCGGGCAACGGGCCACATGGCCTTCGGTTTCGGCGTCCATCAGTGCCTCGGCCAGCAATTGGCCAGGGTGGAGCTGCGCGTCGCCATTCCCGCGCTGCTGAACCGATTCCCCACCCTCACGCTGGCCGTCCCGGCCGAGGAGGTGCCGCTGCGTCCGAGCAATATCTATGGGGTGCAACGGCTCCCGGTCGCCTGGGATCAGTAGTCGCCGTTCACCAGATTGAGCGGGAGTTCGCCCGCCACGAAACGGCTTATCTCCCTGGTGATCACCTCGTAGGCGCGTTCCATGCTGCCCCGGCTGCTGCCGGCGACGTGCGGGGTGAGCAGCAATCCCGGTGCGGTCCACAGGGGATGGTCGGCGGGCAGCGGTTCCGGGTCGGTGACATCGAGGATGGCGCGCAGCCTGCCGCTGGTCAGTTCGGCGAGCAGCGCATCGGTGCGCACCACCGGGCCGCGCGCGGCGTTCACCAGGATGGCGTGGTCGGCCATGCGGGACAGGAACGCCGCGTCGACCATGCCGATGGTCTTGTCGGTGACCGGAACCGTCAGCACCACAACGTCGTATCCGCCGAGCAGGCCGGGCAGTTCGTCGATGCCGTGCACGCCCGTTCTGGCCCTGGTGCCGACGAGCGTCATCGGGGTGTCGAAGGCGAACAGTTTGCGGTGCAGCTCGGCGGCCAGATCGCCCGCGCCGATCACCAGGATTCGCTTGCCGTGCAAGGTATCCGTCTGGTGATGGGTCCAGGTGCGCGCGCGTTGCGCCTCGGCGAATCCGGTGAACTCCCGGTACACGGCGAGCAGGCCCGTGAGCACCCACTCCGCGACGCTCGCCCCGTGCGCGCCGCGCGCGGTCGAAAGCAATACTCCCTCCGGCAGTTTCCCGATCCACTGCTCCGCGCCGGAGGTGAGCATCTGCACCAGCCGCAGCTTCGGCAGTGCGCTGAACGAGCCGATCGCCTCCGGACCGGTCAGGAACTGCGGAATCAGCACCTCGGCCCGTTCGGCGGCCTCGGGCAGCGGCTCGTCCCGGTGGAACCGCACCGGGGAGATGCCGTCGACCCGGGACAGCACCGACACTCCCAACTCATCTGGCACAAGCACCGTGACGGACATGACGCCACGCTAGCGCCGAATCTGCCCGCGCCCCATGGCCAGTCCGCGAGAACTGGATCGGATTACAGCGCCATGCTCATCTCCACCTCGATGCGCGGGTCGTCGCCGGGGCACGGCAGCTCCTGGCCGGTGCGCCGGAAACCCAGCCGCAGATACAGCGATTCGGCGCGCGCGTTGCCGTCCATCACCCACAGTCGCAGCGCGGCATGGCGTTCGGCGCGCGCCCACGCCACGACCGCGCGGACCACGGCCGCCGAGGCTCCGGTACCGCGGGCGGTCGGCGCGACCCACACCGATACCAGTACCGGTGCTCCGTCGTCGTCGATCGATCCGGCGGCCGCACCGACCGCAGTCCCGTCGAGTTCGGCGACGAAGTACGCTCGGTCGCCGATCCATTCGCGCCACTGGTCCGAACTCCAGGTGGCCGCGACCTCCGCCTTCGACTTGAACGCCTCCGGCGAATCCGTCAATGTGGCCAGCCGTAGCTCACGGCCGAGCTTCCATTCGTCGCCATCGATTCTCCGCACGGTGATCATGAAGCGATGGTGCGCCGGAAAACCGGCGGCGAGCAACCACTTTTCGCGACGGCGCTACATGACCCGGCGCGCGGTTGATGCCCGCAACGCCTCGAGCGAGGCGTTGGTGCGATGGTCGGCCTTGATGATCGCGTCCAGTTCGCGCTGCAGCGGCGGCATGTCGAGGCCCTCGCGGCCGACGTCGCCGATCGCCACCCCCTCGAGCAGCCGGTCCGCGTATCCGCATACGCCCTGCTCGCCGCCGCCGCGCTTACCCTTCGGCGGCAGCGTCACATACGCCGGTTTGGTGACGCCGAGCAGCATGAACCCGTCGGTGGCGAAGCCGTCGAGCGTGCCGAGCGACCATTCCTCGATCACTCCCTTCGAGGTGCCCTTCTCGCCGTATCCGGTCTGCTTGTCCGCATCCTTGTCCGTGGGCGCCTCGGTCCGGTCCGGGTTGGGCGCCAGCCCGCCGAAGGTGCCGTGGGTCATGATGTTGCGCGCCTGGGTCGGCCCGGTGCCGCGGCCGATGTAGATCCACTCGGCGGATTCCAGCTTGTCGAGGTCCGCCGACTTGGACAGCTGCTTGTGCTGCTCGCCTTTGAGGATCGCGGCGCGCTGCTTGTTCTGCTTCTCTTCCATGAGCTTCAGGCAGAACTCGCGATCCTGCTCGGTCTGCGCCATGTTGGCCTGTGCCTTCTTGTACAGCCTGTCGTAGGCGAAGGCCACATCGATCTCGGTATAGGTCTCGCCGGTGTCGGTGATCGCGGTCAGCGCGAGCACGGACAGCAGTTTGTACATCGAGGTGCCGGTCTTCGGGGCCGGCGCCACGAGTGGCGCCAGCAACGCGGCCGCTTCTTGAAAGTCGGTCTGCTGTACGCCTTTGGCCGACATCAGGTCGTCCTTCTCGCCGGATTTGCGCGGAAGTTTGATGGTGAGCATGAGCGTCTCCGAGGGCTGAATGTGCGAGCACCGGACCTTCCAGCGTAGGAGCCGGACTATCCACTCGGACAGTGCCTTTCGGCCCTCAGCAGCCGAAGCAACCGGTCGGGATGCCCAGTGCGTCGCACCACCACGGCCGCGGCGGCGGGAGCGGGGCGCCCGCGATGATCCATTCGCCGTCGACGCTGATCTCGCGCCGATCCAGCGAACGGGCAGCGGGCCCAACGGCTACCGAGCCGTCCAGGTTGAATCTGCTGCCGTGGCACGGGCAGTTGACGGTGCCGTCGGCGATCGCGTCGAGTGCACAGCCCCAATGTGTGCAGGTGACCGAAAATGCTTGATAATCACCGGGACTGGGCTGGGTGACCACGGTGTCGCCGAGGATCAGCCCGGCGCCGACCGGAATGTCGGAGGCGCGGGCGAGCGCGTTGGCCGGCGCCGACCGGTCCAATTCCGGTGGGGGCGGCGCGGGTTCCTCGGTGGTGGACTCGACCTGGACCTGGCTACGAGCGCCTGCGACGATCCAGTCGCCCTGCACACTGACCTCGACCGTACCGAGCGCGCGGGTGGCGGGTCCCGCGGCGACCGACCCGTCGAGATTGAATCTGCTGCCGTGGCAAGGGCAGTTGATGGTGCCGCCCGCGATGGCGTTGACCGCGCAGCCCTGGTGCGTGCACACCGACGAAAATGCCTGGAACGCACCGGCACTCGGCTGGGTGACCACGGTGTCGCCGACGATCAGCCCGGCGCCGACCGGCACATCGGCCACCCGCGCCAGCGCGCTGCCCGGCTCGGGTGGCGGCGGCTGCGGCAGCTCGGTGACCGGCTCGGGTGCTTCGGTGGCCGGGATCGGGGTGGTGGTCGGCGATGGCGGGGCGGCCGTGGTCGTGCCGGTACTCGCCGGTGGTGACGACCGCTCGGTGCGCGCGCAGGCGACGGCGACCACGGCCGCCCCGGCTCCGATGACGATTGTTCGACGTGCGACGTGCTCCATCGTGACCTCGGCGTGCTCGAACCGCTGTGCTAGGTACTACGGATCAGAGTCGATCTCGGTTCACATGACAGTTGTCATGTGCGGGTCGTGATGGTTGGCAGATCAAATCCACCGGCGGCTTCCTTAGCGTAATTCGGGTAGGGATCAGCCGAATACGCAGCTCAGGAGCCACTTCCATGACCACAGACCTCTCCACCGAGACCCTCGTCGCGCCCGCCCCCGCCGGGCGGCACAGCATGGTTCGGGTCTTCGCGCCGATCATCCGCGATATCGCCCTGCCGCTCGGTGCGTACTACGGGCTGAGCGAACTGGGCTACAGCGATTTCGCCGCGTTGCTCGGCGGCACGCTGGTCGGGGGTGCGTTGATGGCCGTCGACATCATCCGGTCGCGGCGGCTGGAGCCGTTCGCCGTGATCATGGCGGGCGTCTTCGCCTTCGGCCTGATCAGCTCGCTGATCACCGGTGACGCGCGGCTGATGATCGTGAAGGAATCGTTCGGCACGGTGATCATCGGCGCCGCCTTCCTCATCGGGACCATGGCAGGCAAGCCGCTCACGTATCTCTCGGCGCGCAAGGTGATGGCGGCCGAGCCCGCCAAGCTGGCGGCCTTCGAGGAGCGCTACCGCACGACGCCCGCGATGCGCCGGAACTTCGCCAGGCTGGGCATCCTGTGGGGCGTGGTGCTGCTGGCCGAGGCCGCGGTGCGGGTGGTGCTCGCCTTCCAGCTGCCGGTGCACACCATGGCCTGGCTCTCCTCCGTGCTGATGGTGGCCGTGATGGTCCCGATGATCATGCTCAGCGCCGTGCTCAGCAAGCGCATGAACCGGACTACCCCCGCCGCTTGACCCGCCGCGTGGCCAGCTGCATCCGCACGATGTAGGCCGGGGATGGTGGCGCCCAGCCGAGTTGGGCCGCCTGCCCGAAGTCGTCCCGGTTGGCCCAGTGCTCGATCACCTTCCCGTCGGTCACGCGCAGCCAGTGTGTCTGGGTGACCGCGAACCGCTTGTTCGTCGCTGGAAATGCCTGCACGGGTTCGGCACCTTCGTCGTACACGACGAAGGTGCCGGTGTGTTTTCCGGACATGGTGGCGTGCAGCACGACCAGATCGCCCTCGGCGACGACATCGTGTATCTCCCAGGCGAGTTCGGAATACGCGTCACGCAACCAGCGCGCGGTCGCGTAGAACGCGGCGGGCCCCTTGCCCCGGCTCGCCTTCGGTTCGACGATGCTCTCCCTGTTCACCGCGTCGGGATGGACGACGGTCTCGAAATCGGCCAGCGCGCCGTCACCCATGATGTGGATGCTGCGCACACACACCTGCTTATCGTGTCCATTGATCTCGGTCACGGAAGATCCCCTCTCGACGATGTGCCGGTTCGTGGACGGCGGCATCGGCGTCGGTCTCGATCGTCGCACCGGGCGCGGGCCGCGTGGCGATTTCCGGGATTCCGGGGTGCGATGAATTCGGCGGACGCGTTCCGTCTGTACTGCTGACAGCAGTTCGACCTCGAAGGAGTCACCGCAATGCGCAAGATCACCGCAGGCCTGTTCATCTCGCTCGACGGCGTCATCGAGAACCCGCAGGACTGGCATTTCCCGTACTTCAACGACGAGATGGGCGCGGCCGTCGACGCTCAGCTCGGCCAGGCCGACACGGTGCTGCTCGGCCGCGAAACCTACGACGGTTTCGCGGGCGCGTGGCCGGAGCGCGAGACCGCGGGCGGTGCGGACGCGGGCATGGCCAAGGCGCTCGGTGATGCGCGCAAGATCGTGGTGACACACCAGGATCCGCAGTTCACCTGGCGCAATTCCGAAGCGCTGCACGGCGATCTGATCGAGGCCGTCACGGCGCTGAAGAACGAGCCGGGCGGTGATATCGCCATGAGCGGGTCGGTCTCGGTCGTGCGCCAGCTGCTCGCGGCGGGCCTGCTCGACGAGCTGCATCTGTTCGTCCACCCGATCGTGCTCAACACCGGCGCACGGCTGTTCGGCGAGGGCGAGACGCTGCCGCTCGGCCTGATCTCCGCGCAGCCGTTCAAGACCGGCGTCGTCCACGTTGTCTACGGTCCCGACGCCGAGACAAGGACCGGTGGCTACGAGGAAGCGAAAGCGAACCTGCCGCAGGATAAGTGAGTCAGCTCGTGGGCCCGAGGATCGCGTCGACAATACGGCGGACCTTCGGGACCGCGTCCGAATCGCCGAGCTGGATACCGGTATTCGCCGCGCACAGCACGCCGTCGAGCTGAAAGGCGACGAGTTCCGGGTCCAGGTCGGCGATTTCGCCCGCCGCGACCGCGTGGCGCAGCTGTGCGGCGAGCAGCCCGGTCCAGTCCCGCAGGTCGCGCAGCAGCGCATCGCGGATCGGGCCCGGCTTGCTGTCGAATCCCGGCAGGTTGGCCATCCGATAGCAGCCGCCGGCGAACAGCGGCGCCTCGGCGTAGACGATCCAGTTCTCGATCAGCGCGCGCAGCCGGGCCACCCCTCGAGGCTCGGCGCGCGCGGGGTGAACGACGTTCTCGATGAACAACTCCCTGGCCAGATCCAGCGCCGACAGTTGCAGGGCCTCCTTGGTCTTGAACAGCGTCTGCACGCCCGCCTTGCTGAGGCCGGTGTCGGTGGCCAGCCTGCCGAAGCTCACGCCGTCGAGCCCGTCGAGCGAGGCGATGTCGACGGCCTGACGCAGCACCAGCCGCCTGGTGCGTGCGCCGCGCAGCATGCGCTTGTCGGTGGTCATCGACGGCCGTCGGCGTCGAGCCGGTGCGCGAGCGCCTTCACCACTTCGGCGGCCAGCACGGCCTGTCCGGCGGTGGCGAAGTGAATGCCGTCCTCGCTCAACAGGTTCGCCCGATCGCTGATCGGGTGGTCCTCGGAATCCACAAGCACCGCGTCGAATTCGGCGGTCAGCGCCCTGGTGATGTCGTTGATCCTGAGCACGCGCTCATGCCAGTCCGGGAACACCGGCACGTCGTACCTTCTGCTGAGGGTGAAGGTCGCGATCAGGGCGCCGGTGCTCGCGGCGAACCGGTACATCCGCCGCATGGTCGACTCGATCTCGGCGAAGTCCGGTTCGCGGCGCACGATGTCGTTCGCGCCGCTCGGCACGTGTAGCAGATCGGGATCGAACGCGCGGATCCGGTCGGCCTGGCGTTCGAGCGCCTGCGCCGTGCTGGCGCGGGTCACCGCGGTGTTGAGGTAGGCCAGGCCGGGATGTACGCGGCGCAATACGTCCGCCACCCGATCGGCCCAGCCCAGGCTCGCGTAACCCGGGCTCGGATCACCGATTCCGGCGGAGAGGCTGTCGCCGAGCACCGCGAAGCGCCGCCACGGCGCGTCGTACAGCAGCGCCGCGGCGTCCAGCGGGCTCAGGCAATACGGGTCGGTCTCTTCGGCGGTCGGCAATGTCGCGGCAGCGGTCATGTCACGAACCATACGTACGACCGTATGCTTATCTCAAGGCCTCGGCCCGTGATGGCCGAAACCCGCTCAGTCGCGCCACTTGATGGAGCAGCCCATGCTCGGCCGGTGCGGTTCCCCGACCGGCTTACCCGCGAGCACCGACTCGATCGCGTTGCGTAAATCGTTGCCGGTCAATGGTTTTCCATTTCCGGGCGTGGATTCGTCGAATGCGCCACGATAGGCGAGTTCCAGCTTCGCGTCGTACAGGAAGAAGTCGGGGGTACACGCGGCGCCGAATGCCCGGCCCACTTCCTGGGTGGTGTCGATGAGATAGGGAAATGTCCAGCCCGCGCGGATCGCCTGATCGCGCAGCCGCACCGGTGCGTCGTCGGGATAGGCGTCGGCATCGTTGGTGCAGATCGCCACGACCGGCATCGCGTCGAGCCCGTCGACGATCTCGCCGAATGCCGCCTCGATGTGTTTCACGTACGGGCAATGGTTGCAGGCGAATACGACCAGCAGGCCCGGACCGCCCAGATAATCGTCGCGCGCGTGCGGTGCGCCGTCGAGATCGGGTAGCGAAAAGTCGGGTGCCGGAGTGCCGAGCGGGACCATTAGTGATTCGAGCGCCATCGGGTGCCTTCCGTCCGGAACGGGACGGACCAGAGCCTAACGCCGAGATCGCCGTACGGTCCGTAATTCGCGGCGGTGAATTCGAATGGTCTTAATCCGATTAGCGATGCAGCAGGGCGAGTAGATCGCGCAGATGGCGTTCATACGCCGCCTCGGTGAAGGCGGTGCTGTCCCGCATGGTGAAGGCGTGGCGGGTATTCGGATAGACCACGGAGGTGTGGCGCACGCCCGCGGTGGCCAAGGACTTTTCCAGGCGGGCGATCTGTTCCGGCGGAATGGTCGGATCGTTGTCGGCGTGCGCGAGGAACACCTCGGCGGTGATCGATGACGCGGTGTGGTGCGGGCTGTTCTTGTCCTCGTCCACCGCGAGATATCCGCCGTGGAAACTGGCGACGGCGCGCAGGCGATCGCCGAAAGCGCCTGCCGCGCGCAGGGCGAGGCGCCCGCCCATGCAGTAGCCGGTGATCGCGATCGGCCCGGCGGCAGTCGGTGCGGCAGTGGTGAGCCAATCCAGATATCCGCGCACATCCTCGATCGCGCTGTCGCCCGCGAGTTCTCGCAGCATCGGCTGCGACGCGTGGAAATACGTCATCCGGCCCTGCGGGTCGGTGGGGTCGGGCGGCGGCAGTACGGGGGCGCGGCCCGAGCGGTAGAACAGGTTGGGCGCGAGCACCGTGAAACCCTGCGCGGCGATCGGTTCCATCATTTCGCGCAGCAGCGGGCGCAGGCCGAATATGTCCATGAAGAACAACACGCCGGGATGGGCGGTGCCGTCGTCCGGATGCAGCAGATAGGAATCGGCGGTGCCGTCGGCGGCGGGCACATCGACGGCCCGGAATACGACGGGTGACGGCATCGGCTGACCTCCACGTGTTCGGGGTGCGGCAGCCGATCGTAGCCCGATTGCCCGGAAATCGTTCGCCATCGGAATTGCCGATGAATTGCTGAATCGCCGTCCCATGTAGTCTGCATTCACCGCTGGAGTTGTCATGCTGTATTCGATCGCTGATCCGAGAGGCTGACCTGTGAAACTGTTCTGGATAACGGTTCCGGTGCTGGTTGCCGTTGCCGTCGCGGGATGTTCCGATGACAAGTCGACGAAATCCGATTCGACTTCGTCGGCCGCGGCGAGCTCGTCGTCCACGACGCCCGAGCCCGACGAGGGGCCCGGTGGCGGCGTGCGAATTCCGCTGGGTGAGACCAAGATCGTCGTGGTGCCCGCCGACGCCGTGATGGATATCAAGGTCCCGGTCGATTGGGGTCAGGCGAGCGCGGGCCTGCGCTGCACGGTGACCGACAGCACCGGGCGCAACGAAGACCTACGCTCCTCGGACGCGAAGAAACAGGAGACGATCGCGGGCAAGGAATGGACGACCCTGTGGACATTCGCCGCCGCGCCGAATGCCGAACTCACCGTCGGCTGCAAGGATCCGGACGCCAAAGTCTCCGGCGAGCACCAGAATCCGTTCATCCGGGTGATCCCGCGCGGAATCACCCCGCACTGAGCCGTCGGCCGGCACATCGTCGCGCGATCACCCGGTATTTGCCGTAACGATGTGCCATTCGGCATTTCGCCGTCGGTTCAGGCCGCGGCGGCCGGGGTCGGCTGGAAGACCTTCGCGGCGAGCGGCTGGAGGAGCAGCAGGCGGGTGAGCTGGTTGCGCAGCCAGATGCCGGGACGGCTTGCGGGCACGAGCATGGCGCTGCCCGCGTGGACCGAGCGCTGCCGCTTGGCCACCGTCGGGCGGAGCCCGGCCTCGTAGCGGTCGAACGCGATGCGGTGATCGCCGTCGGCGGCGGTCAATTCGGTGGCCAGCCGGTGGGCGCCCTCGAGTGCGAGTGCCGCGCCAGCACCGGAAAGCAGTGTGGCGCAGTAGCCCGCGTCGCCGACGAGGGTGACCCGGCCCGCGGACCAGCGCGGGATGCGGACCTGGCTCACCGCGTCGAGGTAGAAGCCGGGGTCGCTTGTCGCCTGCGCGAGCAACTCGGGCACCTGCCAGGATTCCGTCTCGAAGTACCCGCGCAGCAAGGCTTTCTGTGCGTCCTGATCGCGGTAGTCGATATCGAGCACCCGTGGTTCACGGAGCATGAAGAACCCGGTGGCGATGTCGTGCGCCGCCGAGCGGTAGACGCCTGCCACCTTGCCGGGCGTGTTGTAGAGCGCCACTTCGCCCGGCCTGCCGTGCTCGGGATCGACCTGCCCGAGTGCGAAGTAGAGGCCGAGGTGATGCAGTGCGTCCGCCTCCGGGGTGATCGCGAGATTCCTTACCCGCGAATGCAATCCGTCCGCACCGACCACCAGATCGAACTCGGCCGTCCGGCCGCTGTCGAAGGCGACCTCGACGGCGCCCTGCCGTTGGACGAGCGAGTGGATCGAGTCGCCGAACCGGTAGTCGACGTCATCGGCGGTGGCCTCGTACAGCACCTCGGCCAGATCGCCGCGCATGATCTCGATATCGTCGGCGGCGTTGAAGGTGCTGTTCGGCATGCCCGCTACCCGGTGATTCGCGGCATCGACAAACGTCAGTGCGCGAATATCGGTGGCGCGCTCCCGAATTCGGGGCAGGATGCCCATCAGTCCGGCGATGCGCACCGATTCGCCGCGAATGTCGACGCCGTTGCCGCCGGTGCGCGGCGCGGGTGCGCGCTCGATGACGGTCGGCTGGAAACCGTTGCGCCGCAGCCAATAAGCGAGCGCGGGACCGGCGATGCTCGCGCCGGAGATGAGGATGCGGGAATTGTTCGGCACGGTGACTCCTTGGATCGCTGACCGCCGGGTGACTGACCGGTGGTCAGCGATCCAAGATAGACTGCTGACCAACGGTCAGTCAAGCGATAGAATCGGCGCCGTGACCGATGAGACCCGTGACCGAATCCTCGCCGTCGCCATGGACCTGTTCGGCGCGCACGGCTATCACCGCACGTCGGTCCGTGCCATCGCCGAACAGCTCGGCATCAGCAAGGCGGGCGTGCTCTACCACTATCCGAGCAAATACGACATCCTCGCGGGGCTCGCGGAACCGTTGCTCGCGGCGATGGAACAGACCGTCGCCGCGGCCGCGGATCCCGATCACCGCGAGGCGCGGCGCAAGGTGATCGAGGGTCTGCTCGACGTCTTCCTCGCCCATCGCTATCTGCTGCGCCTCAATGCCAGCGACCTTGCGCTGTCCGCTCCCGGTCCCATTTTCGACCGCTTTCGCGATGCGATGATGCGGGCCAACCAGCTGGTGGCCGGTCCGGATCCGGCACTGGCCGATCTGGTGCGCGCAGCGCAGGCGATCGCCGGATTGAGTGATCCGGTAGTGCTTTACGCCGATCTGCCCACCGGCGAGCTGCGCGCCGAGGTGCTCGCGGGTGTCCGGCTGCTCTACGCCGAAGCGCCGAAGCGAACGAGTCCTGCTCAGCGCGGGCGGCCGGTGGCGATGACCGAGGAACTCGTCGCGACCGCGCGCCGGATGAGCGAGGAGGAACGGCTCAGCGTCCCCGAGATCGCCAGTGCCCTAGGGGTTTCCCGCGCGACTGTCTATCGGCATCTCAAATAGTCATCTTTATGAGACGATATTTATGAGACATGGGAGCGGTCGCTCGCTGATGTTCTCGAGTGAGGCCGTGTCGGACGTGGGAGTAGCGTCGAATCCGTGAACGAGGACCGGGACGTGCGCGGCTATCGCGAACGCCCGTCGCGATACGACGGCGCCGTGCTCTGGACCCGCACTGTCACCGACGGTGACGCGGCGGTTCCGGTGCTGCCCGACGGCTGCATCGATCTGATCTGGACCGAGGGCAGGCTGCAGATCGCGGGACCCGATACCGGCGCCTACCTGCCCAAGGTTCCGGTCGGCACCCGTTTCGCGGGTATCCGGTTCTTCCCCGGTACGGCGCCCGCCCTGCTCGGCGTCCCGGCGCACGAACTGCGCGACCGGCGCATCGCCCTGGCCGACCTCTGGTCCGCCGCGGCCGCCCGCAGGCTCACCGAACAGGTCGACGCCGCCGCCGATCGCACCGCGATCCTGGAATCGTTCGCGCTGCACCGTGCCGCCGAGCTCGACCCGCCCGACCCGCTGATTCGCCACATCGTGACCGCATTGGACGCGGGCGCGACGATCGCCGCGACTGCCGCGGCGGCGGGCGTGAATGCGCGTCTGCTGCACCGCCGTTCACTCGCCGCCTTCGGCTACAGCCCGAAAACCCTTGCCCGCGTGCTACGTCTGCAACGCGCGCTCGCCATGGCTCGGGCCGGCGTGCCGCTGGCGGATACCGCCGCGCGCGCCGGATTCGCGGATCAGGCCCATCTGTCCAGGGAGGTGCGCGAGTTCGCGGGAACGACGGTGCGGGAGTTGCTGTCCCGCGATGCGCGCACCCTCGCACAGGTACCGGTCGGGCAGTTGCTGACCGGCACATAGCGGGCGCTGTCGGCGCAGCCGTCCGCAGACCCCGCATGGCCGGAGCGAATGCGGGGAGGTACGCAGCGGACGGAGTCCGCTTCGCGCACGGCCGGAGCGAATGCGGGGAGGTACGCAGCGGACGGAGTCCGCTTCGCGCACGGCCGGAGCGAATGCGGGGAGGTACGCAGCGGACGGAGTCCGCT
>NZ_JBIUAF010000006.1:1026909-1028182 GCF_044547285.1 Nocardia sp. NPDC052566
TTCGCGCACGGCCGGAGCGAATGCGGAGGTACGCCTCAGCCTGGTCTATTCGGCGCCGGGCAGCGCCGCGTACAGGTCGACGCCGTTGCCGTCCGGGTCGTGCACGGTCGCGTAGCGCTGGCCCCAGAAGGCATCCCACGGCTTCAGTTCGCCGTGGTAGCCCGCCTCGGTGAGCGCGGCGTACACCGTGTCCACCTCCGCCGGGTCGGCGCAGCGGAAGGCGAGGCCGAGGCGGCCACCGCCGGTCGGCGGCTGCCAGCCCTGATGGAACGAGCGGATGACGGCCTCGGTATCGAAGGCGACGCGCAGACCGCCGGGCAGCGCGGCCTCGACGTGCCCTTCACTCTCCGAGCCTGCGGGGAAGACCAGGCCGAGCTGTCGATAGAACGTGAGCGACGCGGCCATATCGGTGACGACGATGCCGATGACGTCGAGTTGTGGAGTCATGAACTCAGCCTAGAAATTCCGTGCACCCGCGGTCTTGAACGTATCGGACACTCACCCCTTGGGCGCGGGAAGCAGTTCGGCGATCAGATTCTCGACGAGGATGCGGATCCGATCGCGGATCGGGCGGATGCCCTCGATGCCCTGACCAGCAGGATCGGGCAGATCCCAGGTGCGATAGCTGATGCCGGGGAAGTACGGGCACGCGTCGCCGCAGCCCATGGTGACCACGACATCGGAGATGCCGACCGCCTCGTCGGTGAGGATCTTGGGCTTGCTGTCCGCGATATCGACACCGACCTCGGCCATCGCGGCGACGGCCACCGGGTTGACGGCGTCGGCGGGGGCGCTGCCCGCGGAGCGTACTTCGATCCGGTCGCCGGCCAGGGCGGTGAGGAATCCGGCGGCCATCTGCGATCGGCCCGCGTTGTGCACGCAGACGAACAGCACGCTCGGTGTGTGGGCCATGCAACGCCTTTCGCTGGAAAGAACTGATCAGGGGGTACCGCGTTGTTCCGGTCCCGCCGAAACGCTGTCGTAGCGTAAGGGATACGTATTACACCCCGATGCGGATGGGCACCCGTAGCATCGTGTCCGGTCCTGTCCTCTCGCCGCCGCATAGGCCCTGAGCACCGCAAATGCGAGAATCGTTGCCGCACTGCGCATATCGGTAGCTAGCGCACCTAAATGCCGGGACGCGCGCGAGCGGGGGGGGGGGCGCCCCCCCCCCCCCCCCCCGGGGGGGGGGGGGGGGGGGGGGGGGGGGGGGGGCAGTAGAACAAGTGGGACCCCGGGGGGGGGGGCGGGGTTGGGGTGGGGCCCGGTCGGG
>NZ_JBIUAF010000007.1:0-797474 GCF_044547285.1 Nocardia sp. NPDC052566
CGGCCCGCCGCCTCGCCCGTCACCCCCCCATCGGTGATACTGGGCCCCGCCCGGCGCTTTGGGTTCGCCCCCCCCCCTACCGGGGGGGCCGGGGGGGGGGGGGGGGCCCCCCCCGCCCCCCACCGCTCGCGGTGTGCTCGTTCGCCGGCTAGATCGGGCGCAGATCGATCACCTTGCGCAGCCGGGCGCGATCGCGTTCGAGCTTGCGCGCCTCGTACGCGATCGGGAAGTAGCGCAGGCGTTCCGGCAGCAGCGGCACCAGGCGTGCGATCAGCCAGCCGATGGCGCGCAGCTTGCGCTCGTCTGCCTCGGTCCACTCGAGGCCGAGCTTGCGGCGGGCGACCTCGGGGGTGGTGCCGACGGTGACGAAGTGCTGCAGGCTGCCGATCGGCGCGACCGCGCGCCGCCAGACCGGCGCGAGCACCCGCGGCAGTTGCTTGGGCGGGGCGATCGATCGGCTCACTTTCAGGAAGTCGCGGGCGGTGCCGGTCGCTACGAGCCGGTGCTCCAGCACCTCGGCGAAGAACTTCTCGAATGCGGCGAAGTTCTCCGGAATCTCCTTGGGCGCCACCGAGAAATTGCGCATCAGCTGCACGGTCTCCTGGTAGTACGCCTCCTTCTCGGCCGAGGTGAGCGGGCGGCGGCTGAAGTACTTCGCGTTCTCGGTGAAGGCGAAGGTGCCGGTATGCAGCACCCAGGCCCACGGCGCCGACGACAGCGCGGTGTGCCGTACGCCGTGCGCGTCGGTGGTGTTGAGCGAGGCGTGCATCGCGCGCAGCCGATCGGCCTCGGCGAGCGCCTCCTCGCCGCCGTACACCCACATCATCACCGACCCGATGCTGCGCACCGCGCGCCCGACCGGATCGGTGCGGAACGTGGAGTGCGCGTCGACCACCGCGGCGATGGTCGGCTCCATCGTCTGCAACAGAAAGGCGGCCCCTCCGGTCAGCGAGAAGGTGACCAGGCCGGCTTCGTCCCACATCCGCGTCCCCGGTTCGATCGGACGCCGAGGCGGCAGCCTGCGCGTGCCGGTGGACTCGACTACAGCGGACGCGGTCATCGCGATCTCCTTTGATCGACCAAGCTCGAAGCGTGAGAGTATTAGGCTAGCATTCTCTCATCGCTTCGTGCGAGACCGAACAAGGCGCTAGATCGGGCCGAGGACGCGATCGATGTAGTCGTTGGTGAAGGTGCCCTTGGGGTCGAAGCGGCGGCGGACCTCGGCGAAGCGGTGCCAGTCGGGGTAGCGGTCGCGCAGGGTTTCCGCGGTCTGGAAGTGGCGCTTGCCCCAGTGCGGGCGGCCGTCGTATTTGTCGAAGACCGCTTCGCAGGCGCGGAAGTACGGCTCGAAGTCCATGCCGCGGTACTGGTGCACGGCGATGTAGCAGGTGTCGCGCCCGCCCGCGGGGGAGAGGAACGCGTCGTCGGGGGCGACCCAGCGCACCTCGATCGGCATCGGCGTATCGAATCGCGTACCGAGCTCTTTGATTTCGCGAATGGCATCGACGGAATGCGCGCGCGGGATGGCGTACTCCATCTCGGTGAAGCGAATCAGCCGGGGGGAGGCGAACACTCGGTAGGAGCGGTCGACCTGGCGGCGGTAACTGCCCGCGTACGCGGCGCCGCGGTGGATCCACGGCACCATGCGCGGCTGGCGGCGGCCGAGGCGGCAGAGCGCGTCGAAGGTGTAGTTGGACATCAGGATGTCGGCGAACCAGTCGACGGCCTTGCCGCGCGGCTGTTCGGGCAGTTCGGTCCTGTTGTTGCGCTTGGTCATCGCCAGCGGGCTGTGCGCGAACATGTAGAACTCGAAGTGCTCGTTGTCGTCGACGTAGGAGTCCAGGTCGGCGAGCAGATCGTCCACCGGAATGGGACGCTCGATGCCCTCCAATACGAAGGAGGGCACCAACTGCACTGTCGCGGCGGTGATGACGCCGAGCGCGCCGATGCTGACCCTCGCCGCGCGCCAGCCGTCGGGATCGGTCTCGGCGTTCAGCTCGACCCGGCTGCCGTCGGCCAGCATCAACTCGATGGAATGCAGTGCGGCGGAAAGGTTTTGCAGCCGCGAGCCGGTGCCGTGGGTGCCGGTCGCCGTCGCGCCCGCGACGGTCTGTACGTCGATATCGCCGAGATTGGGGAAGGCGAGGTCGAGCGGGTGCAGCGCGTTGCTCGCGGCGTTGAGGGTGATGCCGGCCTGGACCCGCACCCGCCCGGTGGACTTGTCGACGTCGAGGATGCGGTTCAGGTTCGACAGATCGAGCAGCACGCCGTCGGTGAGCACGGCCTCGGTGAAGGAGTGGCCCGCGCCCGCCACGCGGACGGGCCTGCCGCTCGTGGCGGCGTTGCCGAGTATCTCGGCCACCTCGTCCACGCTGCGCGGGGTGGCGATGGTCGCCGGCGCGCAGGTTTGATCGCCGGCCCAGTTCACCCACGAGTTGGTCATGTGACCAACTGTAGGGGATCGGATGTGACCTGCGCTACCTCTGGCGGGTGTGTCTTATCGCTTACGCCCCTGGCAGACGGCGGCCTTGGCCCGTTCGACCTCGTCGTCGGTCAGCGGCGGGACCAGTAGCGGGCGCCGCGGTGTCGAGTCGGCGCGCACGCCGTTGAGGATGATCGCCACGTAGCGCTGCCAGACGTCCGGATTCGCGGTCCGCGCGAAATCGGCGATGCCGTCGACCATGTGGATCAGCGCGAAGAAGTCGGAGGCTTCGATGCCGGGGGCTACGGTGCCCGCCTCCTGTGCGCGCTCGACGATGCTGGCGACGCGCGGCTTGATCCGCTCGCGGACCATGGTGAACCGCTCCATATCGTCCTCGAGCTCGAGCATTACCTCGCTGAAGCCGCGGTTGGTGGCAAGGTACCGGCAGGCGTACTCGAAGAATTCGACGAGTCCCTGCCAGGGATCGGGGTGCTGATAGGCCTGATCGGCCATATCGGCGAACTCCGCGAGGTTCTGCTCGAAAACCTCGATGATCAGTTCCTTCTTGTTGGCGAAGCGCCGGTAGACCGTGCCGACGCCGACTCCCGCGCGTTCGGCCACGTCGTCCAGGGTGATCTCGAGTCCGTGATCGGCGAACAGCTGGCGGGCCGCGGCGATGATGCGCTGCTGGTTGCGCGCGGCATCAGCTCGCAGACGTCGGGGTGGAGACGGTGCCGTGGCGTGATTCACACCCACAGGGTAGCAAGTATCGGGATTAAGCGGAGGCGATATCTCCGTTATGGTGGTAGCTTTCACGGTAAGCGGAGAGGCGATCTCCGGATCAAGGCTTGAGACAAAGGGGACATATGACTACCACGATCAACCGTGGGGCGCCCGCCCCCGAGAAGTCCGCCGCGGGGCGCCGCGGATCACACGCTCTGCGCTGGTGGGTGCTCGCCGTCCTCGGCGTCGCACAGTTGATGGTCGTGCTCGACGCGACCGTGGTGAATATCGCGCTGCCCGCGGCGCAGCAGGATCTCGGCTTCAGCGACGGCAACCGTCAGTGGGTCGTGACCGGCTACGCCCTCGCGTTCGGCAGCCTCCTGCTGCTCGGCGGCCGCCTGAGCGACCTGTTCGGCAGGCGGACCACCTTCATCGTCGGCCTGGTCGGCTTCGCCGCCGCCTCGGCCATCGGCGGTGCGGCCACCAGCTTCGAGATGCTGGTCGCGGCCCGCGTCGGCCAGGGTGTGTTCGGCGCGCTGCTCGCGCCTGCGGCGCTATCCCTGCTCACCGTGACATTCACCGAGCCGTCCGAACGGGCCAAGGCCTTCGGCATCTTCGGTGCGGTCGCCGGTGCGGGCGGTGCGATCGGGCTGCTGCTCGGCGGCGCGCTCACCGAGTGGGCCTCCTGGCGCTGGGTGATGTTCGTGAATCTCGGCTTCGCCGCGGTCGCGCTGGTCGGCGCGGTGCTGCTGCTGGCCAAGCACGTGACGACCGAGCGGCCGAAGCTGGACATCCCCGGCACCGTCGTGGTGACCGCGGCGCTGTTCGGCATCGTCTACGGCTTCTCCCGCGCGGAATCGCACGGCTGGACCAACACCTGGACGCTGGCCTTCCTGATCGGCGGCGCGGTACTGCTCGCGGCGTTCGTCTGGATCGAAACCCGCGTGGCACATCCGCTGCTGCCGCTGCGCGTCGTGCTCGACCGCACCCGCGGCGCGTCGTTCCTGACCGTGTTCGTCATGGGCATCGGAATGTTCGCGATCTTCCTGTTCCTCACCTACTACATGCAGCTGACGCTGGGCTACTCGCCGATCATCACCGGCGTGGCATTCCTGCCGATGGTCGCGGGCATGGTCCTCTCCTCGACCACGGTGCCCTCGCTGCTGCTGCCGAAGGTGGGCCCGAAGATCGTGGTGGCCGGTGGCTTCCTGGTCGCCGCGGCGGGTATGGCCTGGCTGACCCAGATCGGCCTGGACACCGGCTACGCGACGCATATCCTGCCCGCGCTCATCCTGCTCGGCCTCGGCCTCGGTGGCGCCATGTCGACCGCGTTCCAGGGCGCGACCGCCGGGGTGCACCACGAGGACGCGGGCGTGGCCTCGGCGACGATCAACACCAGCCAGCAGGTCGGCGGCTCGATCGGTACGGCACTGCTCAGCACCATCGCCGCCTCGGCGGCGTCGGACTACCTGTCGAGCCATCAGCCGGGCCCGGCCGCGGTGGCGCAGTCGTTCATCGAGAGCTACACCACCAGCTTCTGGTGGGCCACGGCGATCTTCGTGGTCGGCGCCGTGCTGGTCGGTGTGCTGATGCCGAATGCGGTTCCGGTGCCGTCGGAAGGCGAACCGGTTCTCGCGCACTGATATTCGGTACGAACGACAGCGACCCGCGGCATTGCCGCGGGTCGCTGTCGTTCTGTCTGGAACTCTGCTGTCCGTCAGCAGTTGCTCGGCGCGGGGATACCGGCGAACCGGTCGGACAGGTAGCCGTATGCCCGCGGCGCGCCCTGGAAGATCGCGGAGCCGTGATCGGCGCCGGGGATCAGATCGAGCAGCACCGGCGTGCCCGACGCGCAGTAGCGGCCCATCACCTCGCGTGCCAGCCATGGATCGACCTGGTCGTTGGTGCCGTGCCACTCGTAGACCGGCACGCGCGGCACGCCGGGGAAGGTCTCCAGGCTGTTCTCGTGCAGGATGCGGATGGTCGTCGCGTCCGCGTCGAACATGTTGCCGTAGAAGACATCGTTGAAGCCCTTGTTGGCGCCCGCGTTGATGATCTCCTGGGTGCAGGCGTTGGCGACCTGATCGCGCAGCGCCCAGCCCGCCGGATTGAGGATCCGCTCCATCGGCAGCTCGGCCGGGTACTCGCGCTCGAGCCCGATGCCCGCCGCGAAGCCGAGGCCGAACAGCGGGCTCGGCTGCAGGCCGACGTCGCGGGCCAGCTTGCCGATGTTCACCGGCACGCCGCCCTGGGCGACGCCGACGATCGGCAGCTCGGGCGCGTACTCCGGGGCGAGCGCCGCCGCGAATCCGGTGGCCATGCCGCCGCCCGAGTAGCCGACCAAGCCGACCGGGCTACCCGCGAGATCGGCTGGGGGGAAACGCTTTACGGCGCGGATGCCGTCGAGGGTCAGCCTGCCGCCGAGCCGTGCCGCGCCGTAGGCGCTGGTCGGGCCGAGATGGTCGGGGACGGCGACGGCCCAGCCGCGGGCGAGCAGCAGGTTCAGCGCGGGCGCCTCCTGCATGGTGCCGTTGAACAGGCTGTGCGAGGGTGCGCACTGCATGCCGAGCGAGTTGACGAACGGCTGGTAGGACACGATCGGCCGATTGAGGCCGCCGCCCGCCGGAATCAGCACGGTGGTGACGGCGGCGATCGGCTGGTTCGCCGAATTGCTCGACCGGTACAGCAGCTGCCACGCCGTCGCGCCCGCGTACGCGCCCGTCGGCATCGGCCTGCTGCGGATGACATCGCCCGGCGCGAAATTGCCCACGTCGCCCGGCGCCCAGTAGAACGGATCCGGATCCGCGATCGGATAGATCGGCGTCGCGGTGGCCGGTGGCGCGTAGGCCAGGGCGGCCGCGGCGACCGACAGCGCTATCGCGGCAAGTCGCCGCCAGCTGCCAAGAGATTGCTGGCGCCCGGGTCGGCGAGCTGACGCCGGATCCCGGTGCGCGTTCGGTAGAGCTCGTCGTGCCGCCATCGTCGCTCCCGAGCTAGGTCTGTGAGGGGTGATGGCACTTCGGCAAACCTTCAGTGAATTCGTACGTGGTCGACGGCCGCATGTCAATGAACGAGGCTGTTCATCATCAAGCGCGGTGCGCCCAACCGAACAGACCGGGCGGTACACCGATACCATTGCGGCGGTCGCATCCAGGTCGGCAGGAGGTCAGGTGGTTCGGAGATCTCACACCGCCGCCGTCGAACCCGCGGTGCTGCTTGTCATCTCATTGGGCGGCGGGCTCGGTGCCGTCCTGCGTTACACGATCGGCGCCTGGTGGCCCGCGCAACCGCACCGCATCCCCTGGTCGACGTTCGTGGTAAATGTCATGGGATGCTTCGCAATCGGGATACTGATGGTTCTGATCACCGACGTATGGGTAGCCCACAGACTGCTACGCCCGTTTCTCGGCGTCGGTGTGCTCGGCGGCTTCACCACTTTTTCCACCTACAGCGTCGAGGTTCGTACACTGCTCGAATCGGGTGCCGCGATCGAGGCGTCGGAGTATCTCGGGGGGACGGTGCTTGCGTCACTGGGGGCGGTCGTGCTCGGTATGGGCATGACGCGATGGACAACTGGTACGACACGACGGACAACGTGAGCGGCGCGACGGAAGGGGGTCAGGCGATGAACGAAGCGACCGGACAGTGGCAGGCGGCGGCCCGGCTCACCGTGCTGCTCGACGAGGACGACAAGTGGCGCCACGGCCCGCTCTATCACGAGATCGTGGGGCGAGCCAGGGACGCGGGCCTGGTCGGCGCGAGCGTGTGGCGCGGCGTCGAGGGCTTCGGCGCCTCCTCGCGCATCCACACCAGCCGCATCCTCGATCTGGCCGAACATCTGCCCGCGCTGGTGATGGTCGTCGACGAGCCGGAGCGGCTGCGCGCGTTCGTCGAGCAGAACGCGGAACTGTTCACCACCGTCAATGTCTCCCTATCCCCGGTCGAGGTATGGCACGGGGCCGCCCGATGACGGCGGCGCTGGTCATCCTCGGCGGCATGCTCGGCGCACCGGCCAGGTACCTGATCGACCGGACGGTGGCCACACGTTTCGAATCCCTGCTGCCACTCGGCACTTTGACCGTTAACATTGTCGGTTCAGCACTGCTCGGCGGTTTGATCGGCGCGGGCGCACACAGCTGGCTGCTTGCGCTCGCGGGTACCGGCTTCTGCGGTGCGCTGACCACGTTCAGCACGTTCGGCTACGAGACCATCCGGCTCGTAGCCGACGGCGCCTACGCCTATGCCGCGGGCAACGTGTTGATCAGTGTCGTGGCCAGCCTGACCGCGGTGTACGCCGCCGCGTCCGCAACCGAGTGGTTGTGGACATGATCCTGATGACGAGCCGGGCGCAGCCGATACGGAAGGGAGACCCGAGCATGGCCCATGATCGAGCCGGGCGTCCCGCGCGACCGACCGACCTCGAGGACATCGCGCACCTGGTGACCGCCTACTACAGCCGCATCCCCGATCCGGCGGATCCCGCGCAGCTCGTAGCGTTCGGCACCTCGGGCCACCGCGGCTCCAGCCTGGACAGCGCGTTCAACGAGGCGCACATCCTGGCCATCACCCAGGCGATCGTCGAATACCGGGCCACCCGTGGCATCGACGGGCCGGTGTACCTGGCCCGCGATACGCACGCGCTGTCCGAGCCGGCGTGGACCACCGCGCTCGAGGTGCTCGCCGCCAACGACGTCACCGCGATCATCGACGCGCGCGACCGCTACACCCCCACGCCCGCGCTGAGTCATGCTGTGCTGCGCCACAATCGGGGCGGCACCAGGCACCAGGCCGACGGCATCGTCGTCACCCCGTCGCACAATCCGCCGCGCGACGGCGGCTTCAAATACAACCCGCCGCACGGCGGCCCCGCCGATACCGTCGCCACCGACGCCATCGCCGACCGCGCCAACGAGTTGCTGCGGACCGGGCTCGCCGGGGTCAAGCGCACCACGCTGCGGCATGCGCTCGACCACAACGTCGAACGCTACGACTACCTCGACCACTACATCGGCGACCTGCCGAATGTGCTGCACCTGGACGCGATTCGCGGTGCGGGCATCCGGCTCGGCGCCGACCCGATGGGCGGGGCGAGCGTCGACTACTGGGAGGAGATCGGGCAGCGCTACGACCTCGAGCTCGAGGTCGTCAACCCGTTCGTCGACCCGACCTGGCGATTCATGACCCTCGACAGCGACGGCAAGATCCGGATGGACCCGTCCTCGCGCTACGCGATGGCCTCGCTGGTCGCGATCAAGGACGACTACGACATCTCCACCGGCAACGACGCCGACGCGGATCGGCACGGCATCGTCACTCCCGACGGCGGGCTGATGAACCCGAACCACTTCCTCGCGGTCGCCATCGAATACCTGGTGGCCAACCGGATGGGCTGGGACGCGCTCACCAAGATCGGCAAGACGGTGGTGACCTCCTCGATGGTCGACCGGGTGGTCGGGGTGCTCGGCCGTGACGTGCACGAGGTGCCGGTTGGATTCAAATGGTTCGTGCCCGGATTGTTCAGCGGCAGCCTGGCTTTCGGCGGTGAGGAGAGCGCGGGCGCGTCGTTCCTCCGGCACGACGGCACCGTGTGGACCACCGACAAGGACGGCATCCTGCTCGCACTCCTCGCCGGTGAGATCGCCGCAGTGACGGGTCAGAGCCCGTCGGCGCGCTACGTCGAATTGGAGCGCCGCTACGGCAGCCCGGCCTACGCGCGCATCGACGCGCCCGCCAGCACGGAACAGAAAGAGCTGCTGGCGAAGTTGACTCCGGACATGATCAGCACACAGGAGGTCGCGGGCGAACCCATCACCGCGGTGCTCACCAGGGCGCGCGGCAACGGCGCGCCGCTCGGCGGGCTCAAGGTGACCACGGAGAACGCCTGGTTCGCGGCGCGGCCCTCGGGCACCGAGGACAAGTACAAGATCTACGCGGAATCGTTCCAGGGCGCCGAACACCTCGCACAGGTGCAGGCGGCCGCGCAGGAGTTGGTGGGACAGGCGCTCAACGGTGCGGAGTAGATCGGCGGGTAGAGCCCAGGCCCTGCCCACCGAGATCTGGGTGCTGGTCGGGGCCGCCTTCGTCATCGCGATCGGATTCGGGCTGGTATCGCCGGTGCTGCCGCAGTACGCGCGCAGCTTCGGCGTCGGTGTCGCGGCCGCCTCGGCCATCGTGTCGGCATTCGCGTTGATGCGGTTGCTGTTCGCGCCGATGAGCGGGCGGCTGGTGCAGAAGCTGGGCGAGCGGTGGGTGTACCTGGGCGGGCTGCTCATCGTCGCGGTGTCTACGGGCGCCAGCGCGTTCGCCCAAAGCTATTGGCAGCTGCTGGTGTTGCGGTCGGCCGGCGGTATCGGGTCGACCATGTTCACCGTGTCCTCGCTGGCACTGGTGATTCGGATGTCACCGCCCGAGCAGCGCGGGCGGGTGTCGGGGTTGTGGTCGTCGAGCTTCCTGATCGGCTCGGTCAGCGGGCCGATGGTCGGCGGTGCGCTCTCCGGGCTCGGGCTGCGCGCGCCGTTCCTGATCTACGCGGTGGCGCTGCTCGTCGCCTGCGCGATCGTCTATGTGAGCCTGCGCAATTCGACACTGGCCGCACCGGAACCGGTCGGCGGGCTGCGGTTGATGACCTTCAAGGAAGGGTTGGCCCGACCCGAATACCGCGCGGTGCTCCTCTCCAACTTCGCCAACGGTGCGGCGGTCTTCGGTGTGCGGATGGCATTGGTGCCGTTGCTCGTTGTCGAAGTGCTCGGGCAGCCGTCTGGAATGGCGGGTGTCGCGCTGACCGTCTTCGCGGCGGGCAATATGACCGTGCTGTTCACCGCAGGCCGACTATCGGACCGCTTGGGCCGCAAACCTTTCCTCGTCGCCGGATCGCTCATCTGCGCTGTCGGCACGGCCGGGCTCGGCATCGCACCGAGCCTGCCGTGGTTGCTCGGCACGTCGTTCGTCGCGGGTCTCGGTTCCGGCATGTTCACCCCGACCCAGCAGGCCGCGGTGGCCGACATCATCGGGCCCAAAGCCCGCGGCGGCCCGGTGCTCGCCGGTTTCCAAATGTCCGCCGACCTGGGCACCGTCATCGGCCCGGTCGCCGTAGGCGCCCTCGCCCAACAGATTTCGTACGGGCTCGCCCTAGCCGTAACCGGTGCGCTATTGGCCGTCGCCGCTGTTGTCTGGGCAGTAGTTCCCGAACCACTGCACCGCCGAGCCGCCGTCCTCGATATCCCCGAGGACGCCGCCGCTGAGCCGCCGGGCCCCAATCCGGTCCGCATCCCCCAACCCGCCAACCCTGCCACCGACGCACCGGTGCGCAAGTAGCGCGGTGCGCCGAGCGCAGTCAGATGGTCGTGCTCGACGGCGTGCCGGGCCACCATTCGACTGCGCTCGATAGGGTCAGCCGCCCGGTAGTACCTCGGGCTCGGGCAATACCGAGGGTTCGGGGGGCAGGGTGGGGGTTGTGTCGTCCTCGTCGGGGACGCAGACCCATTTGGCGCCGGTCCAGTTCCAATATGCTGGTCGGCCACCCGGATACGGGCACGGTTCGCCCTGCCTGGGCTGGTCGGGCGATTCGTTGGGGACACAGACCCATTTGGCGCCGGTCCAGTCCCAGTGTGCTGGTCCGCCGCCCGGGTACTGGCACGGGGCGCCCTGACGTGGGCCGGGTTCCGGTGGAGGTTTCGGCGCGGTGGTGCGCGGTGGTGGCGGAACCGGCTGGCCGGTCGGGCGCGGGGTGCCGGGGACGGGTGCTGCCGGTCGAGCGGAGGTAGTCGTCGCGGTGGTCGTCGGCGGCGCGGTCGTCGACGTCGCCGGCTTCTCGTCGCCGGAGTTTCTATCCGAGCGGGTCAGCACGACGGTCACGACCGTCAGGGCTGCGAGGATCGCCACCGCCACAGCCATCGCTGCCCATTTGCCGTTCTTGCCGCCATCGGGCGTGCCGAACCCATCGGATGACTGCGTCATTGCCTCGCCCTCGCGTCGTAGTGGGACCAACCTCAGGACAATCGCATCCGTCGGCACCGTAACAAGGTTGCCGATCACCAGCCCGTAGCCGCGCCGACGCGCACCGTCGAAGGGTGTTGCTGCACTCGCCGTACAGCACGGTGCGGCGCGCCGGGGGAGGGGCGGTGGGAGTGGTCGGGCAGAGTGTTGGGGTGAGCGAAACGCGGTCGAATTACACGCCTCGTCCGATGTCCAACCGGACCACGTATGCGTTGGGGGCGGTGGCCCTGGTGTTGATTGCGGGGATTGTGGTGCTGGCGTTGAAGTGGGGGCGGGACGGGGTTGCCATTCGCAACGACGGGTATGGGCCGGTACGGGATCCGGGGGTGCACTCGGTGTTGGCGCCGGATGGGACGATCACGCTGGGGAAGGCGGATGCGGCGAAGACGATCGATGTGTACGAGGATCCGATCTGCCCGGGGTGTGGGTCGATGGAGCGGACCTACGGGCAGGAGATCGCGCAGAAGATCGACGAGGGGAAGTTGGCAGTCCGCTATCACCTGGTGAACTTCTTGGATCCGAAGTCGGGCAGCAAGAACTACTCCACGAGGGCGATCGCGGCGAACGAGTGTGTCGCCGAAGCGGGTTCGGGGCCGGTGTACTCCAAGTTCCACGAGCTGCTGTTCACCAGCAAGCAGCCGAAGGAAGGCGGCGGTGATCTGAGCAACGACGAACTCGGCGCGATCGCCCGCGAGGCGGGCGCCACGGAGCCGGTGATCCAGTGCGTCACCGCGGGCACCAAGGTCGCCGCCGCGAAGATCAACGCCAAGACCGCCATGGACGCGCTGACCGCCAAGCTCGGTGACAAGGCGGCGACACCCGCGGTCTACGACGGCGACACCAAGATCGACGTCAACGACTCCGAGTGGGTGGTTTCGCTCACCAAGTGAATGGGGGACCGGGCCGTCGCTTCCACCGTCGACGGCCCGGCCCGCTCGACCGGTTCGGTCCGACTCCCAGATTCGGTACCGCCGTTGTCGAGCATGTGATTGGTCAGTGGATGGTCCGCCGGCGCCAGGACCTGGGGTCCACGGCGATCGGTCCGGTGGGTAGATGTTGTGGATGGATCACCCGGCCGGTCGATCCTTGCGTAGTGGGCGATCGGTTTCGTGCCTCGTCGTACCGCATGGTGTGGTCCGTGTGCGCCTGGTCAGCGGGCGGCGTTGTGTGCGGGAGTTGGCTCGTCCTCGGGGATTTCGTTGTCCTGGGCGATCTGACGGAGTTGACCGTGTACGACGACGTATCCGTTGAGCGGGTAGAGGAGGTCTTCGGCGGTGGGGCGGTCGGGGGAGTACGACGTATCGCCTGGCGGGGATTCGGTGCGGTGTAGTCCGGCGTAGGGCGGTGTCGGCGCTTCGATGTCGGTGTGCGGGAACAGGTATCGCGCGCCCTCGCGGACGGTGGTGTAGACGTCGCCTGTCGGTGCGGTCCATTGGAGTCGGTCCGTATCGGCGCGCCATACTCGCCAGGGGTGTTTCGCGTTGTCCGCCAACGTTTTCAGGCGGTGGTGGCGCGAGCACAGTACGGCGAGGTTAGTGCGTGCCGTATTGCGGTGCGCCGGAAGCAGTTCCGTGCGATCCAGTGCCGATTCGGCGGCGGGCATGACACACCCGGGGAATCGGCACATGCCGTCCACCGCGCGCACTTCGCGGTCCAGCCGCGGCGACGGCTGCCAGTGTGCCGCCGCGTCGGATTCGGCGACCTCGTCGGCGTCCGAGCGTTCCGGAATGACTTGGAAGCGTGCGTGTTCGGCGAGAATGCGAGCGAGTGCCGCATCGATCGGCCCGTAACCGGCGAGGAACGCGGGCGCTTCCTGCATACCGAGGAGCGTGTCGGCCGGGATGCCGATCTGGATCAGCGGCCTGCGCGGCGCCTCGATCGGCATATCCGACTTCGGACACCGTGCACCGCGCCCGCAGCGGCAGCGCAGATGCCCGGATCCGTCGGCCAGCGCCACCAACGCGTCGGCGCGGCGCTGCGGCATGGTCCGCGGGTCCTTCGCGCACACCTGCAGGCTCATCTCCCGCAGCCGCATCGCCACCGTCTGCGCGCCCGGTGCGGGTAGCAGTCCATCGAAGACGGCCATGCTGTCCTGTACCGCCCTGATCCGCACGTCGCGATCATCCTGGCGGCGCTCCCTGCGCCGCTGCGCGCCACCGGGATCCAGCCGAGCCACCCATCGCCGCGCCGCTTGCCGCAGCCGCACCGGATTCGTCCGGCCCGCCGCTTCGACCAGACGCGGTTCGACATCGTCCAGCACATCCCTGGCAACCGATCGAGTGTTGTCGATGATCACCCGCACTTTGGCGAGATCGATCCGGCCCGCGGCGAACGCGGCCCTGGTGCGCGGCAACGAATCCTCCAGCGCCATACCTATATCGATCAGCGCACCGGCCGTCGCCTCGTCGGCGTGCAGCGCCACCGCCGCCTCCGTCGCGGCGAATTCACCGGCCCGCACCCCGCCCGGCCCCGGCTCGGCGCTGTCCGCGCGATGCCGTCGATACAGCTCCCGCGCCGCGAACACCTCCGCCGCCTGCGCGACCGCGGCCGCCCCATGTGCCGTCCGAAGGGCGTCGATCAGCCCCTCATCGCTCATGGCCTGAAAGTCCATAGCCGAGAGATCGCTTCCATCGAACATGTGTTCGAGTCTACGTCCCTCGCTTCCCCCGCACCACCCCCGAATCCAGGCGATTTGGTTGCCGACACGCCATTGGTGTAACTTTCTTGAGGCGCGAGGGAAACACCCCGAAGCGCAGATCACCAGGGGCTATGGCGCAGCTGGTAGCGCACCACACTGGCAGTGTGGGGGTCAGGGGTTCGAGTCCCCTTAGCTCCACCGAAGATCCCGTGTTCGAATCCGAACACGGGATCTTTTGCGTTTCGGGTCTGGTTGTTCGAGGGTGCTGGCTGTGGTGGGCCGCTGAGGATGACGGGTGGTCAGGCGGCGGCTTCGAGGATGACCTGGGTGACGATGTCGGGGTGGGAGACCATTACCGAGTGGCTGGAACCTTCGACATGGGTGGTCTTGGCGCCCATTCGGTCGGCGAGCCATGCTTCCAGTTGGGGGCTGATGATTTGATCGTTGCCTGCGACGATGTACCAGGAGGGGAACTCGCGCCAGGCGGGGGCGCCGGAGACGAACTCGAAACGTGCTGCGTCACTGGGGCCTTGGACGGCGGCCATGATGCGCGCCTGCACCGGATCCACATCGGGGGCGAAGTATTCGACGAACTTGTCCTGCGGCAAGGTCACCCGCCCCTGGGGGTCGACGGAGAAGAACGCGGCCGAGGGCGGTTCGGGGAACTGGGCGCCGTGCTGGGCCACGGTTTCTCCTTCGTCGGGTGCGAAAGCCGCCACGTAGACCAGTGATTTGACGTTGCGCGCACCGTGGGCGGCGTTGGTGATGACGCAGCCGCCGAAGGAGTGTCCGACCACGACGGTGGGCCCGTCGAGAATGGCGAGCGCCTGGCGCACCTTGGTGACATCGTCGGGTATGGACGACAGCGGCTGCTGGGCGGCCACGACGTGGTGTCCGGCGTTTTGCAGTGCCGGGATGACCGCGGACCAGGACGATCCGTCGGCGATGGCGCCGTGAACGAGCAAGATGTTGACCATATCGACCTCCGGAAGGATAGGTTGCCGCTTGCTTGCCATGTGATCGAAAAGAGTATTTACCTGCCTATATTCAGTGTGCTGGATGCGGCCTGATCGCATTCCGGAACGGCGAAGATCGCGTAGTGGCAGGGCTGGACGCCGCGAGCTCGCCGGTCGCGTGCGTACTCAGCCGGTTTCGGATCCCGCGGCGAACGTCTCGACCCGATCGAGGCCGTCTTCGACCACCATGGTGTCGGCGGCGTACGTGATGCCGGGCCCAGGACCGTTCACTGAACACCGCGTCGCCTTCGTAGTGGCGCGTGGTTGACAGATCATGGGAGCTTAGGTGATAGTTCTCGCAGCGATATAGTTGCGCCCTCATCCCGAATTCACGGGAATCCATTCTCCTCCAACAACTTCGGCGATAGCCCCAGCGAAGCCCCGATCCGCGCAGGATCGGGGCTTCGCTCGTTCACGACGTTATTCGTGACGCGGGATCGGTGACAGGGGAGGGCGCACGCCACTCGCTACTCCCCAATTCCCCATTCTGGAGGCATTCATGCTGTTCAAATCCGCGCTGTCGACAAGCGATCCGGATCCCAACGACCGTGTCGCAGGCGCACAGAAGAGAAGGCCGGTTCACCGGAAGCTGGGCGCGGCGATCATGAGTTCGGTAGTTGTCGCAGCGGCGATGGTAGGGCTCAGTGCGGTGGGGGCGACGGCCGCGACCGGGTGTATCGCGTCGGGTACGGAGGCGGACATCAATGCCGCGCTGACCGGCAGCGGCGCCAAGGCCGTGCTGTGTCCCAATGCCGTGTTCACCCTCGCCGCCCCGGTCATGTTCACGGCGCCCGACCAGGAGGTGTCGACACAGGGCAATCCGACCGATCAGACCCGGGCGGTGCTGCTCGTCAACGGCAGCAAGCAGACGACGGCGGTCAACGGCGCCGGACAGAGCGGCGCCGTGCTGCGCAACGTGCAGGTCGACGGAAACCGGCCTGTACTGGGAAGTTTGAAGGGTGAGGCGCTCATCGTGATGGGTGGCGCGGGCACGGATCAGACCGTGCGGGAGATCGCCGCACGCGAGCCACGGAGCTGGTCGTCGCTGCACATCTTCGAGGGCGCCGTCACCGATGACGTGCCCCAGTGCCAGCGGGCGACCATCGTCGACAACCAGATCGGGCCGTCGGGCCAGGCCGACGGGACCTGGGCCGACGGTATCTCGCTTGCCTGCGGATCCAGCCTCGTCCAGGGCAACACCATCACCGACGCCACCGACGGCGCCATCGTCGTTTTCGGCGCCCCCGGCTCCACGATCCAGAACAACACCATCGTCGCCGTCTCCCGCCAGCTGCTCGGCGGCATCAACATGGTCGACTTCGCTCCGGTGGGCGGCAACTACACCGGGACCGTGGTCAGGAACAACGTGATCGACGGCAAGAGCCACTTCATCAAGGTCGGCATCGCGATGGGCCCCGCCATCTGGAACTGCGCGAGCGAGATCAACTACGGCGCCACCGTGACGGGTAATACGCTGCGGGGCTTGAACATCGGCTACGGCTACGCCGTCAACGGTGTCAGGAACTGGACCGTCACCGACAACGTCGACCAGGCGCGGCATGTCGGTGCTCCCGGCTTCGGCTGCGGCGGTTTTCCGTCGGCGCCGGGCGGCTTCCAGGTCGAGTCGTCGGCCTCGAGCACGCTCCAGCCGGAGTTCCAGAACGCGAAGCTCGGGTACGTGCTCGGTATCTCCGAGCCGCCGATCCTGCGCGTCCCCGTCACCGCACCCGCAGGCTGCGGGGTCGTGCGTGCCGACGAGGGCTTCGCCCCCGGTCAGTCGCTCTCCTCGTGCGACGGCCGCTTCACGCTCGCCCTGCAGAATGACGGCAATCTCGTGCTCTCGCAGTCCGGCAACCCCATCTGGGGCACCGCGACCAACGGCCGCGGCAGCGTGGTCGCCATCATGCAGCGGGACGGCAACTTCGTCATCTACAACGCGGCGGGCGAATCGGTCTGGTCGACCGGCACGAACCCCAACGGCTCGATCCTGGCGGTGCAGAACGACGGCAACGTCGTCGTCTACACGGCAGATGGCAAGCCGTTGTGGTCGTCGAAAACGGGCGGTCGCTGAGTCGCAACCTGCTGTGTTCCATGTCAGTTGATGTGTCAGGTCGCTGTCAGGTCGCTATCAGTCGGCCTGGTCAAAGTGTGTCCATCGAACAAAACACCGGGACCGACACGGAACCGGTTGAGATCGCCGGAGATTCGAAGGAGACAACAATGTCCATCACCCTGACCGACCAGGACAACAGCACCATCCGCACCGCCGCCTACGGTGCGCTCGCTCTGCTGTCCGCCGCTGGTGCGCCGCACAAGGGCAGCAGCCAGGGCTCGATCGCTCTGACCTCGGCGACCGGTGCGGTCGGGCACGTGCTCTCCGCTCGGGCCCGTGACATCCACTTGGACGGCAAGAATGTCGCCGAGCTGGCTGATCAGGTCTTGCCCGCGCTGACCGCCGCGATCACCCTGCTCGGCGAGCAGGACCCGGCCGAGGCCGCCAACTTCCGTGACACCGTGCTGGTCGCCGTCGACGCGACCGCTCAGGTCAAGGGCGCGCCGAGCCCGGCGGTGGCGGCGATGGCCCGTAAGATCGCCGCAGCCCTCGACGCCGCGTGACCCGTTTGCCGAGCCGACCGTGCACGGCCGGAAGTGGTTGCCGGACTGTTGATTTCCCCGGTCGTACCGGCCGGGGAGGGTGGAAGATCAGGAGGAAGATGTGACACGCGAATTGGTCTATACGGGCTTCATGTCGCTCGACGGCGTGGTCGATTCGCCGGGCGGTAAGGCCGAGGGCCACCGCAGTGGCGGCTGGGTGATGGAAACCGAATTCGTCCCCGAGGCCTACTCGCTCAAGGCCGAGGAGCTCGCCGACCACACGGCTCTGCTGTTCGGCCGACGCAGCTACGAGGCGTTCGCCCCGTTCTGGCGTGAGTCCGAGGACCACGCCGCGTACCAGGACCTCCCGAAGTATGTCGTTTCGACCAGCATCTCCGACGATGACATGGTCGACGGGTGGGGCCCGACCACGATTCTGCGGTCGATCGAAGACATCGCCGCGCTGAAGGACACCGACGGCGGCGCCATCTTCATCCACGGCAGCGCCGAACTGGCCCGCAACCTGGCCGACGCCGACCTGATCGACCGCTACAACCTGCTCGTCTTCCCGGTGCTGCTCGGTGCGGGCAAGGGGTTGTTCAGCCATGCGGACCGCGACAAGCAGAACCTGCGGCTGCGCGAATCTGCGTCCTACGCCAACGGTGTCACCAAACTGATTTACGACGTCGTGCACTGAGCAAGGCCCAGTTCTGCTCAACGATCCCCAGGTCGATGACCTGGGGATCTTTGTGCGTTATGCGGCCGACTCGTTCATCGCGCGGGAGGCAGGGTGAGGGCGGTGTGTGCCGGGCGGGCGGAGGTTGTGGAGGAGAGGTTGCGGAGGTTGGTGTTGCGGGTTTCGAGGGCTTCGGCGGTGGTGGGGAACAAGGTCGCTTCGCCGGTGGCGACCTGGGCCTGGTTCAGTTCGACGAAGGGGCGGGTGTGGTGTTCGTAGGCGGCGAAGGCAGTGGTGTGGTCGGGGTGGGTGGCCAGTGCGTCGGCGAGCATGTAGGCGCCGGCGAGGGCGAGGCTGGAGCCCTGGCCGGTGAGGAACGACGGGGCGTAGGCGGCGTCGCCGAGGAGCGCGATGCGGCCGCTGGACCAGCGGGGCATGCGGATCTGGCCGACGGTGTCGAAGAACAGGTCGTTCGAGTGGCGCATAGCGGTGACCATGGCAGGGATTTCCCATCCGTCGCCGGCGAAGGTGGTGGCGACGAGGTCGCGTTGTGCCTCGGGGTCGCGCAGGATTTCGGCGGGGAGCTCGGGGTGGGCGAAGGTGAGGAATGCGTGGAGCTCTTTGCTGTCGCCGACCGCGTAGAGCGCCGCCGCCCGCCCCGGAGTGTTCCAGAGCAGTACCTCGTGGGCGAGCCCGAAGGTGTTGGGCATGGTGAAGATCGCGAAGCAGTACCCCAGATGGTGGTGGAAGTGCTGCTCCGGGCCGAAGGCGAGTTCTCTTGTGCGCGAGTGCAATCCGTCCGCACCCAGGACCAGGTCGAAGCTGCGCTGGGCGCCGCCGCGGAAGGCGACGTCGACAGCGTGCTCGTGTTGGGTGAGCGTATCGATGGAGTCGTCGAATATGAACTCGACGTCGGCACGGACGGCCCCGTAGAGCGCTTCGGTCAAATCCCCGCGACGCACCTCGACGTCGCGTCCTTCGACCCCACCGGACACCGCCTGCGGGTGAACCACCGCCGCCGCAATGCCATTCGCATCGAGGAACGTCAACCGGCGCGACGCGATATGCGCCTGCCGCAGCCGCGGCAGAATGCCCATTCGGCGCGCCACCTCCACCGCGGTGCCGCGTACGTCGATCGGGTAGCCACCGTCTCGTACCCCGCTGGACTTCTCCACCACCGTGACCGCGAATCCGTGCCGGTGCAGCCAGAACGCCGCGGCGGGACCGGCGATGCTCGCGCCGGAAATCAGGACGGTTCTGGTATTCATTCGTGAACTCCCAAGTTCGAGAAAGAGATTCATCACGCCGCGAGCGACGATGAGTCGAGGCGGGTACGTCGAACGAGCGCGATGGCCAGCACCGTCGCGACCGCGAACGCGACGGAAGCGATTGCGACACAGCTGAATACGCCCGTGGCCGAGTTCACCTGCTCGCCGTCGACGACCACCGCGGTCGATTCGAGCACCGCGGCGCCGACGAAGTTCAACACCACCGCCCCGATCGAGACCATGACCATGACCAGGCTGGACACGATGCCCTGCCGTTCGGCGGAGGCGAAGCCGCCCGCCACGAGGAAACCGGATGTCCCGAGCGCGCCCACCGTGACACCGAGCAGGAACGCGAAGCAGAGCGCGGCGGGGAGCTGGGCGACACCGAGGAACATCCCCATGGTGACCACCGTGCCGAGCATGACCGCCCCGGCCAATGTCGAGGCCGGTCCGATGCGTGCGGCCAGCCATCCGGCCACCGGCCCGCCGAGCATGACACCGAGGCTGGGCGCCGCGAGCAACAGTGCCACCGATCCCTGGTCGGCCAGTCCGTATCCGAGGTGCTGAGCCGTCGAGACGTCACCGATGAGCGGGATGAGCTGAAGCATGCTCTGGTAGGAGCCGGCCGCGAGGAAGACGACGAGGAGCGTGAGCACCAGTGGTCCACCGAGATCCCTGACGTCGATCAGGGAATCGGGCTTTCGGCTCGAGACCAGGAACCAGCGGGCGGATGCCGCGACGCCACCGCCGAGGAGGGCCAGCGGGCCGACGGCGAGCCAGCCGAGATCCGAGCCCAGGCTGATGTAGCCGAGCATCCCGCCGAGGCCGCCACCGAGCAGGAGCGCACCGCCGACGTCGATGGCGCCCGGTGTGGTGATCGGGGATTCGGGAATGACGTTGCGTACGCAGATCGCCATCGCGACCGCGACGAAAGCCGCTATGAGGAACAGGATCTGGAAACCGAACTCCACTGCCAGCTTCTCGATGAGGAAGCGCGACGCGATATTGAGCACCGCGGAGCCGGAGGTCACGATGCCGACGATCACCATCGCGATGCGTGGCGCGCAGACGGCGCGAACGATTGCGACGGAAAGGAATACGGCGGCCAGCGCCGCTCCCTGCAGCATGCGTCCCGGCACGAATACCCAGATGCTGGGAGCCATGGCGCATACGAGGGCGCCCGCGCAGCTGAGGAGCAACGTAACCACGAGCACCCTGCGCTTGCCGTAGATGTCGGCGCTCTTGCCGAGCAGGGGCGCCCACATCACGCCCGCCAGCATCGCGGTGGCGTTGAGCCACGCCGCCTGGTCGGTACCGAAGTGGTCGAGCATGTCAGGCAGGACGAGCAGCGGCGCGGTGATCGCCTCGTCGACCACGAAGTTCACCATGACCAGGACGGCGACCAGGCCGATGAGCCGCCCGTTCCATCTCGTATGCAATCCGGTGCTCACACGAACTCCCTTAAGATACGTTTTAGTTTCTTATCGGCCAGAGTAGGGTGCGCGATAAGAAACGTCAAAGGATCTAAGGAGTGTTGTGGGACGGCGGCGCGGCGAAGCGCTCGAGGCGGCGATCCTCGAAGCGACCTGGGACGAGTTGAGTGAGCGTGGCTACGCGAACCTGACGGTCGACTCCGTCGCCCAGCGCGCGGGCACCAGCAAACCGGTGCTCTATCGGCGCTGGGCGGACAAGCGCAAGCTGGTCGAGGCCGCCGTCGTGCACCGCAACGCCGTTCAGCCGATCACCCCGCCCGACACCGGTTCCCTGCGCGGTGATCTGATCGCCACCCTCACCGAATTGAGCGAGAAGCGCGGGCCGTTCCTCGCCCAGCTCGGCCTGCTGCTCGCCGGCTACTTCGCCGAGACCGATACCGGTTTCGCCGAGCTGCGCGAGCTGATCCTCGCCGGACGCCGCTCCGGCCGCGACGAGATCATGCGGCGCGCCATCGAACGCGGCGAACTCGATCCGGCCAAACTCACCCCGCGAATCGCGGCCCTCCCCTTCGACCTGCTTCGCGGCGAGGCGATGATGACGCAGCGGCCGGTCGCGCCCGAGGTGATCGAGGAGATCGTCGACACGATTTTCCTCCCCCTGGTCCGCTAGCGGCGCGGTGTCTGACACTTCATCGAATCGCACTGCGGCGCAACAAGATCAAGAAATAGTTTTCCGGGTTCGCGGGCGTGGGAGGTGGGAGGCTTGGTGTTGTCGATGCTTGTCTCGTGCTCGAGGGGTGCCCCCATGACCATGCCCGCTGACGCCATTCCGGCGGCCCGGTTCTCCATCGTCGTCGACGGTCACGAGATCGCCTCGTTCTCCGATCTGCAGGGGATCGTCGCCGAAGTAGAGCCCTTCGCCTACCTGGAGGGTAGCGACAAGGAGGTGCGTTACAACCAGCTTCCCGGCAGGCTCAAACCGCCGCAGGTCGTCCTGAAGCGGGGGATGAACGGGAGCATGGAGCTCTGGGCGTGGCATGAATCCGTGCGCAGCGGAAACATGAAGGCGGCCAGGCGAAGTTGTTCGCTCATCATGTACAACACCGACGGCAAGGCGGTCGCCAAGTATTGGCTGGAGCGAGCCTGGCCCGCAAAGGTGGACATCTCGGCCATGAAGGCGGGCGCCTCCCAAATCATGTACGAGACAGTCACATTGGTCTGCGAGTACATGCAACGCATCGCCCCCTGAGCGTCGCCGGACTCGGCTGAGGACGACCGGGATGAGGGAGGCAAATAGGAGGATCCCGGCCGCTCGAAGCGGAGGCGCCTGACCAGGTCGAACCTGGAGTCATGGCAGCCGCGGATCGAGCGCAACCTGCGGCGGCTGCGCGACGGTGTATCCGGTCAGCCGCACCTACGAAATCTCGGCGTCGACATGGAAACCTCCGCGTGGCCGGAGGGGTGCATGGGAGCTGTCCCGCAACGTGATTCGTGGGCGATCACGGGTCATGCCGCGCGGCGGTAGGTAGAGTGAGGGGTATGTGGAGACCTCGGTTCCACCGCAGTCGGGCGACCATGGCGACCTTTTCGGTCGGGGTGGTCGTGTTCCTCGTCGGGGCGACGGGGTGTGGGGCGGTGACGAAGGGGGAGGCCTCGTCGGAAAAGCCCACTGGTGATGCGACATCGGCGGTTTCGAGTGTCGAGCTCGAGCAGAGTGGTGGGTTTGCCGGGGTTGTCGAGAGTTTTGTCGTTGATCGGGGGGTTGCGGATCAGCGGCGCGAGGAACTGTTCGGAATGGTTGGTAGTCAGCAGTTTCGGGCGCTGAAGGAGACGTACTCGGTGGAGAGTGGCTGCCGTGATCAGTTCTCCTATCGCGTGGTCGTGGCGTATGCCGATGCGACGACAAAAGAGGTGAGCACCGATGACTGCAGCCAGTCGCCGCAGTTGTTGACCGATGTGCGCACCCTCGTCAAACAGATCGGCGTGCCACGCAAGTAGGTGCCGGGTTCGATCGGCGGCGTCGTTACCTTTCGCCGCCGCGCCACGTCAGTGTCGGTAGCGATCGGAACACGGTCGCTACCAACCGAGTGCGAGGAGACCGAATCCGATGACCTTGCGTATGACGAACCCTTACTACCTGCTGCCCGAGGCGGGTGCGATTCCGGTGGCGCTGGAAAAGGCCGTCTCCGAAAGCGGCATGCCCCTGTCGACTTTGGCGATCGCTGCGATGCGGGCCAGTCAGATCAATCGTGGTTCCGCCTGCCTGTGGGCCGAGGTGAACTTGGCGAGGAAGGAAGGCATCACTGAGGATCAGCTCGCCACCGTCGCGGCATGGCGGGATTCGCCGTTTTTCGACGACGCCGAACGTGCCGCACTGGCGTTCGCCGAGGCGGTCACGGAAATGGCGCACAGCGGCGGTGACCTGGTCTCCGACGAACTCTGGGACACGCTGTCGCGCCATTACGACGAGCGGCAGCGCGCGGCGCTGATCCTCTGGCTGGCCGGCGGGACGATGTTCAACATCGTCAACAACGTGGTCCGGGAGGAGGCCGGGCAGGTCTGGGACAACGGGGTGCTCTAGCGCTGCGGCGATTTCAGCTTGTGGGCAGGCCGAGGATTCGGGCGGCCGCGGCGGCGGCGGAGACGCTGTCGCCGGTCGGGGAATCGGCGAAGCGCGTTGTACTCCGCCAGAACCGTTCGCCGTAGGCATACCAGTCTTCGGCCTGTGCGCCGATACCGAGCGGTGCGAGGTCGTCTGGGACGGCAGGGAGCGAAAGGCCCAGCGGCACTACTCTTTCGAGCTGTTCGAAATAGTGCTCCCAGCGGGGCTTGTAGTAGGCGGTGAGCAGGCCGGACCATTCGCGGTTGGCGTAGTCGAGTAGTCCGACCTGCCATCTATTGGCCCAGGTGGTCAGCACCAGCCGGGCGTCCTGCTCGAGTGCGCCGCGTTCGGCGTCGTCGGTCCCGGCGGCGATCGCCGCCGAAATCCACCGGCCGAGCAGGAATTCCGGTCGGGTGGCCGCCACGCGGTCCTGAATGTCGAACAAAGCGAGGAATTCCTGGGACTGCTGCCGGAATCGGTTCGCATCCCTGGCCCCGAAGGCCGCTTTTATATGGGGGAGAAGGATTCTGGCGCGATCGGCGATCATCTGCCGGGTCACGTCGATCAGGTCGTAGCGGTACGGATCGACAGCCCGCAGCCGGTCGGCGGCGGCGAGTAGCGCGGTGACGGCGGGCTCGAGCGCTCCCGGTGCGTAGACCAGATCCGGTGGCGCGGTCGAGCCGGCGACTCGGGCATCCAGGTCGGGCGGTGCGGTGAGCAGTGATCCGGCCCCGCCCTGATATTTCGGTAGGCTGCCATGGCTGTACGCGGTGTCCAGCAGAATGCGCCAGGCAGCCAGCGCGTCGGCATCTTCGGCGCCGTAGCGTGCGGTGACGAAATCGCGCAGCCACGCGGAGACGTCCGGTCGTGATTGTCGCCAGAACATGCCGGTGAGGAAGGACCATACGACAGGGTTGGTGTCGGTGCCCTCGGAGGTGATGCCGACCCCGCACAACGCACCGTGGCTCGGATCCGACAGTGCCGCAGTCCATTTGACCCCGTACTCGGCCAGCGGCCCGTACAGCTGCATGCGCTGGCCGAAGTTCTGCAACGCGCCGCACACCCAGTCGTGCGGCGCGTAGTCGCGGCGGGCGGTATGTGCATCGCCCGTCAGGTCGACCACCAGGGCCCGCCCGGCCGGGACGGCATCGAGGATGCTCTGCAGGGGCGCATTCAGCCACCCTTCCATCACCCATTTCCAGTCATCGCCGTCGTGGGCCAGTGCCTGCTGGATGCCGCGCGCCGCGGCGGCCGGATCGTAGAGTTCGGGCAGGGTGACGTTCTCGTGGAACATCGGAATGTACTTGAATGGTGTGTGTCCGAACCGAGTTCGCTGCGCTCGATAGAACAGTTCCGCGAGCCCGGCATAGCCATCGGTCCGTGGATCGACCAGGTCGGGGGCGGGACCGGCGACCCAGAGCCCGCCGGGTAGCACCTGCGCACCCGGATTCCGATCGGCGAATCCGGGCGGCACGATACCGCTGTAACCGGGCACCACCGGGGTGATGCCCAGTTCGCGCATCCGATCCAGGATCCGGCCGCCCAATTCGGCGCGGCGCTGCGCGTATTCCCAGCCTGGGTAGCTGCCGATACTCGCGCAGTTGCCCGCCCATTGCCAGGGCAGATGCGCGGGGCCGGTAAGCCAGCCGACGATCTCGTCGCGGGTGTAGCCGCTGGCGGTGAACGCGTCGATCCAGCAGATCTCCTGGCCGATCAGCATCAGTGCGGTATTGATTCCGCTGTACGCCAGAAAGTCCAGTTCTCTTTCCCACTGGCTCCAGTCCAGGTAGGGCGTTTGGTAACCGGCGGCGGTCATGTTGTATGTGTAGCGGAGGGGATATGGTGAGGACATCTCGATCCGGGTTCCCGGTACGATGAGCCGCGGCGAAATCCGATCGCCGTGGCGCGAAAGATGGCCGACGCCAGTGCTTTCGAGATAGTGACGCAATGCGCTGAGCAATGCGATGGTTGAGGTGCCCGACAGCACGACCGCACCGTCGCGCCCTTCGATGCGGAAGGTGTCGGTTCCGGTGCTCGGCAGCAGGCGCACAGTCAGCTTGCCCGACAGTTGCGGTACCAGGCGATCCATCGCGGCCCGAGCCGCCTCCGCGTCGTCGGTGGCGACAGCGCGCGCGGCGCCGCCTACGGTGCTCAGCAAGGCGCCGAATCCCACTGCGGTACTGCCCGTGAGCAAGGCCCGGCGGGACAACCGATATCCCCGGCCGGGGTCTGTCGTGAACCGCTCGCTGCCGGAGTTGTTGTCAGGATATTCGCGCATCCGTCAATGCCTTTCGCCACTCCGCGACAGAGTATGGCCAGGGCCGAATGTTTGAAATCCATCATTTTCACTGTCTTGGCGGCGCGAGATGGATGGGTCAGGCTGCGTCGGAAAGCTTGGTGTCGGTGGGCGGGGATTGACAGCGGCGGCGGGCGCGCAGGACGTGTTCCGGGGCGCCCGCGGCGCGGTCGAAGGCGAAGAAGACCAGTTTCACGGTCAGGGTGCGCCAGCGGTGCAGGAATCGGTTCGGGCGTGGGATGCCGAGTTCGGCGGCGGCCCAGGTGGGGAGCATGCCGAGCAGTGCCGACAGGAGGATGTTGGCGCAGAACCAGATCGGCGGGCGGGCCAGTGCGGCAATGATGGTGGTGCAGGGGCGGCCCCAGCGGGCGAAGAGGTTGCCGACGCGGTGGGAGCCGTCGCGGGCGACGGAACCGTGCCAGGAGCCGACCTCGTGCATGATCCACTGCGCTTCCGCCCGTGCGGCTTTCCGATCCGCGTCGTGCTCGGCGAGGTCGCCGCGGATATCCGCCCAGTACCTGTCGATGTCGGCCCCGGTGCGGGGAACCGATGTGCCGCCGAGCTTTTCGCCGATGGGGGCGATATCGGACCAGTACCGGTCGACCTCGTCGGTGCTCAGCGGGCGGCCGCTGAGTTCCTGGTAGCCCGTGAGGAATCCGCCCCAGATGGTTACGTGCACCCAGGTGATCAAGTCGGGGTCGGCGGCGTGATAGTCGCGGCCGTTCACGGTGCCCGCCACCGGAATGTGCATGCGGTTCACGGTATCGATGACCCGCTCGGCCACCGGTGTGGCGGAATAGGTTGTGGCACGGACGAATCCGGCGGTGCGAGCGAGGCGGGCGAGCGGATCCTCCCGCAGCGTCGTGTGTTCGAGGGTGCCGTGCAGCACCACCGGATGCAGCGTGCCGACCATGAGCCCGACGACACCGCCGAGCAGCGCCGCGGGCTCATGGCCGAGTACCCGCCATGCCGGACTGTCCGGACCGGTGATGCCCTGTTCGCCGCGCGGTTCGTCATAGGATTCCCACGGCAGGTAACCGGCGTCGAGGATGAGCACCGGCAGCCGATGCAGCAGTGGGCGCGGGCTGAAGCGGCCCCACACGCGTGTCGTTGATCCCATGGGCCCCTCCTGAGACTTCCTCCGAATAGTAGGACGCGCTGTCTCTCTCGGGAGTCGAATAACCTGGATCAGGGATGGTCCGCGGGTGGTTGGGGCCAGGCGGGCTGCGGCGGGCGCGCTTGTTCGAAGGCGGTGGCCAGCTGGAGGACGCGGACGTCGTCGAAGCGCCGGCCGACGAGCTGGACGCCGATGGCGGTGCCGTCGGCGGCTCGGCCACAGTCCATCGAGATGGCGGGATGTCCAGCGGGATTGAAGGGGACGGTGAAGGCGATGTGGCGGAAGGGAAGTATCGGATTGTCTTCGGGGGCAACCTGTTCGATCGGCCAGGTGGTCACCGGTGAGGTCGGCGTGATGAGGAAGTCCACCAGGTCCAGCCGGCGATCCACGGCGACGGACATGGCGTCGAACTGCGAGTAGCCATCGAAAATCGCGGCGGCGCCGAGGTTTTCCGCGCCCGAGCACCAGCTGAGGATGTACGGCAGGATCTTTTCCCTGCGGTCGGCGGGCAGTGACCGGATCTGGGCCCACTGGCGGATGCGCCAGAAATCGTTCAGTCCCGACAGCATGTCGTCGGTCATGAGGGGAGCGACGGGTTCGATACGGGCGCCGAGCGATTCGAGGAGTCCCGCGGCCGCGGCGACGGCCGCCGCGACCGCGGGCTCGACGGGCAGTCCGGTACCGGCCTCGGACATCAAGCCGATCCGGACGCCGGTGAGATCGAGTGGCGTCGACGCCATCGACCAATCCTGCGGCAGCGCGGGCGCGGTGGTATGGTCTCGCCGATCCGGCACCGCCGCGACCGCTGTCGCGAGCGCCGCGTCGGCGACGGTGCGGGTCAGCGGTCCGATGGCACGGCCGAGATAGGGCGGGACCACCGGGATCCGCCCGAAGCTCGGCTTGAATCCCACCAGCCCGCACCAGCCCGCGGGCAGCCGGATGGACCCGCCGATATCGGAGCCGAAGTGGATCGGCCCGTATCCGGCGGCGCCCGCGGCGGCGGCGCCCGAACTCGAACCACCCGGATTGCGCGCCAGGTTCCACGGATTGCGGGTGATGCCATGGAAACTCGACAGTCCGCTGGAGGACATCCCGTAATCGGGCATCGTGGTCTTGCCGAGCACGATGCCCGCCGCCTCCGCCACTCGATCGGCGGTGGGGCTGTTCTCGGTCGCGGGTATGAGCTCCGTGGCCGCCGAACCGAAAGGCGTTGGGCAGCCAAGGGTTCCGATGTTCTCCTTCAGCGTCAGCGGGATGCCGTCGAGCGCGCCCGCCGGTTCCCCGCGATGCCAGCGGGCGGCGCTGGCGACGGCCGCGGCGCGGGCGGGCTCCGCGTCGAAGGTGTAGAGCGCGTTGATATGCCGCTCCCAGCCGTCGACGCGAGCCAAGACCGCGTCGATCACCTCCACCGGCGAGAACACACCGTCGCGGTAGCCCGCCAGCAGTGCGGTGGCAGAAAGATCGGCCAGGTTGGTCATGATCGTTCCTCTCGCCGATGGGCGTCGATGACGCGGACACCAATCCCGCATCGTATCGACGGCCTCTGAAATGGCGGGCCGACTTCGCCGGATCGGCGGCACTGATCAGCCGAAACGCTTGTCCGGCAGCCGCTTCAGAGCGCTTTGACAGACTGCGCCTGTCCGGTACGGCCCAGCTGTAGGGGAGCGCATGTCCACGGAGACTTTGGGATCGCTGACGTTGGCGTTGCTGTTGCTGATCGGTGGCGCGAACCTGCTCGGGCTGCTGGCCGCGAAACTGCGGCAGCCCAAGGTCGTCGGGGAAATCCTGGCCGGTGTCCTGCTCGGGCCGTCGCTGCTCGGACTACTCGCGCCCGATACCGTCGCGCGGATTTTCGGTGACGGCGACCAGGATTCGGCCACCGTGGTCCTCGGCTTCCTCTATCACCTGGGGTTGCTGCTGCTGATGTTCGTCTCGGGCGCGGGCGTGCGCAACGTGCTCGGCAAGGAGAATTGGAAGCCGACCGCCTGGATTCTCGGCCTCGGCACCCCGCTGCCGTTCTTCCTCGCACTGTTCCTGGCTCCGCTGCTGCCGCTGGAGGAGTTCATGGGTGCGGCGGGCAGCAGACCCGCGGTGATCCTGGTGTTCGCCATCGCCACCGCGGTCACCTCGATTCCGGTGATCACCAAGATCTTCTACGACCTCGGCATTCTGCACACCCGGTTCGCCGGTCTGATCCTCGGTGCGGCGGTCGTCGAGGATATCGTGCTGTGGGGTGTGCTCGCGCTGGCCACCGCCATTGCCTCGGCCACCGTGACCGCCGGGGGCGGCGCACTGGCGGAAACCGTTTCGGTGCACGTGGTCGCCAATAGTGTGTACGTACTGCTCGCCATGACGGTGCTGCCGCCGCTGCTGCGCCGGCTCGGTCGCGCCCGCTGGAACATCATCGCCCAGCACACACCGGTCGCGTGGATCGTCGTCGTCGTGTTCGGTTACGTGAGTGTGGCCGCCGCGCTGGACGTCACGCTGGTCTTCGCGGCCTTCCTCGCCGGATTCGGCATCGTCGGCGGCATGAAAAGCACGGAGCATCAGCGCTTTCGGGCACCGCTGGAGGCGATCAACCATGTCTCCGGCGCGGTGTTCGTGCCGATCTACTTCGCCATCGTCGGCTACCGGCTCGACTTCACCAGGGGCTTCTCGCCGCTGATGATGGTCGGGTTCCTGCTCGGCTCCTCGGTGGTTGTCCTGTGCTCGATCGGCCTCGCGGCCAGGCTGGCCGGGTTCCGCCGCCTCGACATCATCAACCTGGCCGTAACCTGCAATGCCCGTGGCGGTCCCGGCATCGTGCTCGCCAGCGTCGCCTACGACGCGGGCATCATCAACGCCGCCTTCTTCACCACCCTGGTCCTCACCGCGGTGCTCACCTCCCAGGCCTGCGGCGCCTGGCTCGACTTCGTCCTGCGCCGAGGGTGGCCGCTGCTCGCCAGCGAAGGGCCGGTCGAGCAGCGCAGGCCCGAGGCCGCGGCACGTGGGACATGACGTGGCCTCAGTGTGGGTGCTGTGCCGCGTATTTCGCGCGTTCGAGTGCCCGTCGGCGGGCGCGGTCCGGGTTCTCCAAATCAGCAGGCAGGCCATGCTTGGCCAGTCGATGCGCACGGTTCATCGGCATGAAGGCCGTGGTGTAGAACAGGGCGAGGAGCAGCGCGAGCAGCACCATCGAACCGCGCAACCACAGTTCGCCGGGAAAGAGCAGGAATGCGGCGAAGAGGGGAGTGAAGGGCACCATGCCGCGGACGAGATGGCGTGGGGTGGCGTACTTCCCGGTGAGGTCGCGCCGAACCCAGTCACGCATCGAGTCGGGCAACGTGCGGCCGAACGCGTAGCCGACCCACTGAATCGGGTTGGGCCGCTTGCTCATTCGCGTGCTCCCTGCTCGCCGGTCGTGCCGGACCGGCGGGCGGCTACGTTGACGCGCGTGAGGACGTCCCGCAGTTCCTCGAGATCGGCGAGGCCGACACCGAGCCGCTGCACCACCGCTGCGGGGATGGCTTCGGCCTGCTGCCGCAGTGCGACGCCATCGGGAGTCAAGTTGATGACGAGGTTCCGCTCGTCCCGGTGATCACGATCCCGCCTGATCAACCCCGCGGCCTCGAGCCGCTTCAACAGCGGCGACAGCGTCGGCGAATCCAGCTGGATCGCCTCCGCGATCGCCTTCACCGACATCGGCGCCTCGCCCCACAGCGCCAGCATCACCAGATACTGCGGATGCGTCAGTCCCATCGGCTCCAGCAGCGGCCGATAAACCCCGAGCACCGCCCGGTTGGCCACCGCCAACGCGAAACACACCTGCCGATCCAACCGCAGCGGATCCTCGACCTCGGTCTCCATCCATCCTCCTAGACAACTCCCCGTCAGATTAGCGCATGAATAGTTCATGCGTTAACTGTCGGTTGCGGAGAGGCGCCCGGGTGGATACTTCGCGGTTCGGGGGACCGGCGGGAGCCGAGGCTCCCGCCGGTTCGGTGTGTCCCGGGGTGGGTCAGGTGGTGGTCAGTTCGACGGCGAAGGGGGTGTCTTCGGTGTCGAGTAGGCGTTGACGGGCCAGGCGCTCGCCTAGTTCGGGGATGGCGCCGGGCGGGGTGCCCGCGAGGTCGTCTACGCAGCGGCGGACTATGCCGCGTACCTGGTCGCGGGAGAACTGATGCTCGAACTCTTTGGTGAGGCGGTCGACCACTTGGTCGGTTACGGAGGGTGTGCGGGTCGCCGGGATATGGTCTTCCATCGTCCGTGCGTTGGTCACGGACCCAGCTTGCCGGGTCGAACGGCCCCGCGTCAGGGCCGAAAGACCTCGATGATCCATGTCACACTCGCGACACCGACTTCGGTTCGGCGCCTTTGTGATTCAGCGCACCAGTGCGGCGCACCCGTTGTCGAACGGCGTGCCGTCGAACCGGGACTGGAAGAAGGGGATGGTGGCCGGGATGAAGAGGAGGCCCGCCGCGAAGTGGTCGGCGCCCTGGTACTCCAGGTAGCGGACCGGGACGCCGCGGCGGCAGTACTCGGCGGCGAGTTCGCGTTCGTCCTTGGTCACGATGACGCCGTCGCCGGTGCCGTCGGCATTGCCCGCACCCAGGAGCAGCGGGCCCTTCGGGGTGCCCGAGTTGCCCATTCGGCCCTGTTCGATCATCGGCGCGAACGCGGGGATGGCGGTGAAGTCCTGATACTGCGGCAGCAGGAGCTGTTCGATGCGCAGGCCCGGGAATTTGGGTCCGTCGGGCGCGCACTGATCGGCAACCTCGGCGATGACCTGTTTGCCGTAATCCGAGAGGTACGGCGCCAGGTCGATGCCGAATCCGCGCGCCGAGCCCTCCAGCACGTACGGCAGCAGCGTCGCCCAATCCTGCTTGCCGTTGATGTAGTTCACGGTGTTGACGAGGTCGACCGGGTAACCGCCCAGCGCCGCGCCGGCGATGTTCAGCTCGGGCGCGTACTGCGGCGCCAGCTCGGCGGCGAACTCCGTGGCGATCGAACCGCCGGAGAAACCGGACATGCCGATCGGCGTCGACGACGGGGCGTCGAGGGTGCGCAACGCGGCGCGGATGCCGTCCAGCGTGGCGTACCCGGATTTGCGTCCGGCGCCGTATGCGCGCTCCGCGCCCTCGTAATCGCTGGTGACGACGGTGAATCCGGCCGCGAGATACGCGGCGAACAGCGGCGTGTCCGCGACCGCGAGCGCGCCGCCGCCGCGCACCGTGTAGGACGGATCGCAGCGCGCGCCGAGCGCGTCGTACGCCTCCTGGTAGGACACGATCCGCAGCGGACCGGATGCCGACGGTGGCCGGATGACGGTGGCCACCGTGGCCGCGGGCTCACCGAGCTGGCCGGTTGTCCGGTACAGCACCTGGGTCGCTTGGAGCGGCAACTGCGTACCCGTCGGCGCGAGGCCGACGGACCGCGTCCGCAGCACCGTGCCCGGCGCGACATCGGTCAGCGGTACGTCCGCGCGGTAGAACGGGTCGTCCGTCGGCAGCGGCAGCGCACTCTCCGCCTGTACCGCAGGTGCCGCGGCGAGCGAAAACATCGGCAGCGCAACGAGTGTCACCGCTACCGCAAGCATGCGCCGCCACCGCGGCCGGGAAACCTCGTTCCTCACCTGACATTCCTCATTCGGTTGTCTCCCACATGATCTCGACTCGCCGATGCTAACGCACATCTGGAAAGTGTCGTGACCACATTTCTGTGGGGAGGCGTCAGTCGCTGAGCGGTTCCGGCGCGGGCGCCGGTGGTTTGGCCGTTCTGGCCGCCATGGCGAGCAGCGGTTCGACGACGCGCGCGGCGACCGGGCCGAGTACGGCCATGAGCAGTACGTAAGTGGTTGCCAGAGCGGCGAATTCGGCGGGCACGACGTCCGCGGCGACCGCGAGTCCGGCGATGACGATGGAGAATTCGCCGTGCGCGACGAGTGCCGCACCGGCGCGGGCGCGACCGTTTCGCGATGCTCCGGCGTGTTTGGCGGCCCACCATCCGGTCGCGATCTTCGTCGCGGTGGTGACCACGACGAGCAGGCACGCCCAGCCGAGCACCGGCGGGATGGTGGTCGGGTCGGTGGTGAGGCCGAAAAGCACGAAGAACAAGGCCGCGAACAGGTCCCGCAGCGGTTCGAGGATCTTGGTCGCGTCCTTGGCGGTGGAGTCGGAGATCGCGATGCCGAGCAGGAAGGCGCCGACGGCCGCGGAAACCTGTACCGCGGAGGCGAATCCGGCCACCAGCAGCGCGGCGCCGAGGAGTTTGAGCAGGAAGATCTCGCGGTCGTCGCTGGCCACCACCGCGGAGACGTATTTGCCGTAGCGCAGGGCGATCACGAGCACGACGGTGACGGCGACCAGTGCGATACCGAGCGTTTTCAGGCCCGCGGCGATGCTCGCGCCCGCCAGCACGGCGGTGAGCACGGGGAGGTAGCCCGCCATCACGAGGTCCTCGAAAACGAGGATCGACAGAATGACCGGGGTTTCCCGGTTACCTAGTCGGCCGAGGTCGTTGAGTACCTTCGCGACGATGCCGGAGGAGGAGATGTAGGTGACCCCTGCCATCGCGATGGCGCCGGGGAAGCCCCAGCCGAGCGCGATGGCGACGACGACGCCGGGCGTCGCGTTGAGCGCGATGTCGAGCAACCCGGCCGGCCAGGATCTGCGCATCCCGGTAACCAGTTCCGGCGCACTGTATTCCAGGCCCAGTAGCAGGAGCAGCAGCACGACGCCGATTTCGCTGGCGAGGTGGATGAATTCGTCGACATGGCGTAGCTCGATCAATCCGCCTGTGCCGAAGATCAATCCGCCGATCAGGTAGAGCGGGATCGGTGACATGCCGATCCGTGCCGCGATCCGTCCGAGCACGCCGAGGCCAAAAAATACCGCGCCCAGCTGGATCAGCGCGAGCGCGGTTTCATTCGCCATCACGGGATCAGCCGTCGGTTAGGAGCTGGCCCGCGGCGTCCAGTCCCTCGGTCGTGCCGACGATCACCAGCAGATCCCCCGCGGTGAAGGTGAAGTCCGGGCCCGGTGAGGCGAGCACCTGCCCGGCGCGCATCACCGCGACTATGGATGATTTTGTCCGAGTACGCATTTCGGTCTCCCCCAGGGTTCGTCCGTCGTACGGCGAACCGTGCTGGATGGGGAACTGCCTGGTGTTCACGCCGTCGAGTTCGCCGTGCTCGGCGCGCAGTCGAGCGACCAGCTGCGGTGCGCCGAGCAGATTGGCCAGCGTTGCCGCCTCATCGGCGGTCAGCGCGATCTGGTCGGTGACGTCGGGGTTGTCGGCCCTGCTCGAGATCAGGTCGATCGTGCCGTCCCGATGGTCGATGACACCGATTCGTCGGCGACCGCTTTTGATCGGAAAGTCTTTGCGCACACCGATACCCGGCAGGGGCGTCACCTCAACGTTCACCCCGCCAGCCTAGCTTCGCCCTGGTCGCAACCCGACGACGGGGTGTCCGAATTGTCTGAATCATGTTACTCGCCAGGTGCTGACCGCAGAGCCTTTTCGAGTTCGGTATGCGCTGTCTGCTCGACGGTGCCGCGAGCCTCGTGGAAGGATCGGAGAGGTGACCAGCACACCCACCGAGTCGCAGCGCCTGAGCGACCTCGTGCGGTTGCGCAAGGTCCGCGATCGGATCGACCGGGAATACGCGCAGCCGCTCGACGTCGAGGCACTGGCCCGCGACGCCCATATTTCGGCAGGGCATCTGAGCCGCCAGTTCAAGCTGGCCTACGGTGAATCGGTGTACGCCTACCTGATGACGCGCCGCATCGAGCGGGCGATGGCGCTGCTGCGCATCGGCGAGCTCAGCGTCACCGAGGTCTGCTTCGCGGTCGGCTGCTCCTCGCTCGGTACCTTCAGCACCCGCTTCACCGAACTGGTCGGCATGCCGCCGAGCGCCTACAGGCGCGAGGCCGAACTGGGCACCGAGGGCATGCCCGCCTGCGTCGCGAAACAGGTCACCAGACCGATCAGGAATCGAGAAGCGTAGGCCGCCCGGCAAGCTTACGGTGATCCATATGGACCTCACCATTCACCAGACCTACCTGCCCCAGGACGACCCGGAGGCCGCACTGGCCTTCTACCGCGACACCCTCGGCTTCGAGGTGCGCAACGACGTCGGATACAACGGCATGCGCTGGATCACGGTCGGCCCCGTCGGCCAGCCCATGTCCATCGTGCTGCATCCGCCTGCCGCCGATCCCGGCATCACCGACGAGGAGCGCCGCACCATCACCGAGATGATGGCCAAGGGCACCTATGCCAGCATCAATCTGGCTACCGACGATCTCGACGGCGTCTTCGAGAAGCTACAGGCCAGCGACGCCGCCGAGGTGGTGCAGGAGCCGACCGACCAGCCGTACGGCGTGCGTGACTGCGCCTTCCGTGATCCCGCGGGCAACATGGTGCGGATCAAGCAGCTGGGCTAGCTCCGACCAGGTTGAATGGAGACACCATGACCACCGCCGCGAAGAAGAACAGCAAGGCGCCCGTGCCGTCCGCTGCCGACAGCCATGAGGTGATCCGCGTGGTCGGTGCGCGCGTGAACAACCTGAAGGACGTCAGCATCGCGATCCCCAAGCGCAGGCTGACGGTGTTCACCGGTGTCTCCGGCTCCGGCAAGAGCTCGCTGGTGTTCAGTACGATCGCCGCGGAATCGCAGCGGCTGATCAACGAGACCTACAGCACCTTCGTGCAGGGCTTCATGCCGACCCTGGCGCGGCCCGAGGTCGACGTGCTCGAGGGGCTGACCACCGCGATCATCGTCGACCAGCAGCGGATGGGCGCCGATCCGCGTTCGACGGTCGGCACCGCCACCGACGCCAACGCGATGCTGCGCATCCTGTTCAGCCGGATCGGCAAGCCGCATATCGGCTCTCCGCAGGCCTTCTCCTTCAATGTGGCCTCGATCAGCGGTGCGGGCGCGGTGAAGATCGAGCGGGCGGGCAAGTCCGTGCGTGAGCGCCGCAGCTTCAGCATCACCGGCGGCATGTGCCCGCGCTGTGAGGGCCGCGGCTCGGTCTCCGATATCGATCTCACTCAGCTGTACGACGATTCGAAGTCCCTGGCCGATGGCGCGTTCACCATTCCGGGCTGGAAGTCGGACAGCTTCTGGACGGTGCGGGTGTACGCCGAATCGGGCTTCGTCGACCCGGACAAGCCGATCCGCAAGTTCACCAAGAAGGAGATGAACGACTTCCTCTACAAGGAGCCGGTCAAGGTCAAGGTCGACGGCGTCAACCTGACCTATGAGGGACTGATCCCCAAGATCCAGAAGTCGTTCCTGTCCAAGGATCGCGAGTCGATGCAACCGCACATCAGGGCGTTCGTCGACCGGGCGGTCACCTTCACCACCTGTCCCGACTGCGCGGGCACCCGGCTCACCGAGGCGGCCCGGTCCTCGAAGATCAAGAAGATCAGCATCGCCGACGCCTGTGCGATGCAGATCAGCGATCTCGCCGAATGGGTGCGCGGACTGAACGAACCGTCCGTGCAACCGCTGCTGGACACGCTGGGACGCACGCTCGACTCCTTCGTGGAGATCGGGCTGGGCTACCTCTCGCTGGAGCGCCCGTCGGGCACGCTGTCCGGCGGTGAAGCGCAGCGGGTCAAGATGATTCGCCATCTCGGGTCCGCGCTCACCGACGTCACCTATGTATTCGACGAGCCGACCGCCGGACTGCATCCGCACGATATCCAGCGGATGAACAACCTGCTGATCCAGTTGCGCGACAAGGGCAATACGGTCCTCGTCGTCGAGCACAAGCCGGAGACGATCGAGATCGCCGACCACGTCGTCGATCTCGGCCCCGGTGCGGGTTCGGCCGGCGGCACCATCTGCTTCGAGGGCTCCGTCGCGGATCTGCGGACCAGCGGCACCAGCACCGGCCGCCATTTCGACGATCGCGCGGCGCTCAAAGAGCAGGTGCGTAAAGCCGACGGCAAGGTGGAGATTCGCGGCGCCACCCGGCACAACCTGCGGAAGGTCGACGTCGACGTCCCGCTCGGGGTGCTCTGTGTGATCACCGGTGTCGCCGGATCCGGTAAGAGCTCGTTGATCCACGGCTCGATCCCGGCGTCGGCGGGTGTGGTGTCGGTCGATCAGGCGCCCATTCGCGGTTCGCGGCGCAGCAATCCGGCGACCTACACCGGGCTGCTCGACCACATCCGCAAGGCGTTCGCCAAGGCCAACGACGTGAAGCCCGCGCTGTTCAGCGCGAATTCCGAAGGGGCGTGCCCGAATTGCAACGGCGCCGGTGTCATCTACACCGACCTCGGCATCATGGCGGGCATGGAGACCACCTGTGAGGTGTGTGAGGGCAAGCGTTTCGACGCGTCGGTGCTCGAATACCACCTCGCCGGACGCGATATCAGCGAGGTGCTCGCGATGTCGGCCGCCGAGGCCGCGGAGTTCTTCGGCCCGGGTGCGGCGAATATTCCTGGCGCGCACGCCATTCTCGAACGGTTCGTCGATGTCGGGCTCGGCTATCTCACCATCGGCCAGCCGTTGACCACGCTGTCCGGCGGCGAGCGGCAGCGGCTGAAGCTGGCCACGCATATGGCCGACAAGGGCGGGGTCTACGTGCTCGACGAGCCGACCACCGGCCTGCATCTTGCCGATGTGCAGAATCTGCTCGGCCTGCTGGATCGGCTGGTCGAATCCGGCAAGTCGGTGATCGTCATCGAGCACCATCAGGCGGTGATGGCGCATGCCGACTGGATCATCGACCTCGGCCCCGGCGCGGGTCACGACGGCGGCTCGATCGTCTTCGAGGGCACGCCCGCCGACCTGGTCGCCGCGCGGTCCACCCTCACCGGCGAGCACCTCGCGAGCTATGTCGGTGCGCCTGTGCCCAAGTCGCGAGCCCGCCGCTGACCGGCGCCTGATCCACCGGACCCGTCGCTGGGCGGTGTACGAGTTCTTCTCGTGCACCGCCTTTTTCATGGGTGTGTCGGCTTACGATGATTCCGGCCGTCCGGTTCTGCCTCCGAGATTGCTGTTTCGCCTTGGCGATCACGAATGCTGGTGTCCAAGTGGGAGATTCGTGGAGCGTCAAGGGCGCTGATCGAACCGTTCGGACCTCACTCTCGTGGTGTAGAGCGTGCCGCCCGTGTGGTCCCGCTCAGCTAGGTCGATCATGAATAATGTTGTCTCCCTTGCCCTGCGAGGCCGCGCGCTGCCCACTGCGGTTCGGTATTCGGTGAGGAATGAATATGGTTGATTTCGGTGCCGGAATTTGTCGGTTTCCCGTCGCGTACGACGCCGAGGCCGGGGCTTTCTGGGTATGCGGACACGCGTTGCCGAATGCCACGCGATTCTCTTCGAGCTACTGCGGGGAAGTCTGCCTCGATCCCGACGCGCGATTGCGCAGGCACGACAGCGTGACCGCCCTGCGGCGAGAACGAGAGTTGCGATCGGAGGTCATCGATCCGACCGGGGTGGACGGCGGCTGTATCCGGCGACGGGTTCGAGATCGCCAGTAGGAAAATGGAGACCCCGGGATGATTACAAAAGTCTCGAAGAAGATGAACGCGCACAAGACTTTCGATACGCACAGCTGGGACGGCGCGCCCAAACTCGCGGTCGAAGCGATCGGCACGTTCTTTCTCGTCTTCACCGTCGGCGCGGCGGTGCACAGCGGCGGTACGCTCGCGCCGCTGGCGATCGGTGCGGTGCTGATGGTGATGGTCTACGCGGGCGGTCACATCTCCGGCGGGCACTACAACCCGGCGGTGACGCTGGCGGCCCTGGTTCGCGGGCGCATCGAACCGCTTGTGGCCGTTGGTTACTGGCTCGTCCAGGTGGTGGCCGGTCTGGTGGCGGCGCTGGTCGTGCGCCTCGTCGTCGGCGACGCGCACGGCGACGCGTTGAATCCGTCCGGGCATATGCTCGCCGACGCGCTCGCGGTGGAATTCCTGTTCACCTTCGCGCTCGCCTACGTCGTGCTCAATGTGGCCACCAGCGCGGATCATCCGAACAACTCGTTCTACGGTCTCGCCATCGGATTCACCGTCGCGGCGGGAGCCATTGCGGTCGGCGGCATTTCCGGCGGCGTATTCAACCCGGCCGTGCTCTTCGGCGGGCTGGTGATGGGCTTGTTCGGTGCGTCGACGCTGCTGTACCTGATCGTCCAGCTGCTGGCGGGCGCCGCGGCGGGCTTGGTCTTCCGCGCGCTCAACCGCGCCGATGCGTGAGCGCTGGTGTCCCGGGCTACGTCGAGCGCAGTCATATGGCCCGCAATTACGGCGTGTCGCAGGGCCATTCGACTGCGCTCGACGGTCGAGCCGGTGCTAGGCGAAGTGGAACAGCGGAGGGAAGGCGAGTACGACGATCCACGCCCAGAGGGCATAGACGGCAAGGTATCTGGTTTGCCAGCGTTCGAGGCGGGTGAACGGGAGGCGATGACGGACGAAGCCGAGTAGCAACCAGGCGGACCAGGCCAGGTTGGTCAGCAGAATGATGTTCTCACCGAGTGCGGCGATTTTGTTCGGTGTGGAACCCCATTCGGTGATGCGGCCGGTGATCGCCGCGAGCACCAGCGCGTCGACGACGAGCGCGCTGACCACCAGGGCCAACTGCAACTTGTCGAACACCCCGGGCTCGGTCGCGGCATCGCGGGCGGAGATGGCGTAGAGCAGCAGGCCGAGTACCACGGCGAGCAGCACATCGAACAGGATGAGCGCCTCGCGATCCACGTGAATTCCGCTGCTGCTCACGCCGATTCCGACGAGCAGCGCCAGCAGCACGGCGGTGAACAGCGGCGTGAACACCTTGGTCAGCACCGGGGCCATATTCTCGATGACGCTCTGTTTCGCCTCGACCAGCCAGGCCGCCACGACGACCGCGGCGACACCGCCGCACGGCGCCAGCCAGTCGCCGAGGAAATGTTCGACGTCGATGCCGATCGCGTTGAAGGTGCCCGCCGTGATGCCCATCAGCACGCCGCCGCCGAACCCGATGAGCACCAGGTAGATGAACCATTCGCCGGTGAAGCGGATGAAGTCCATCCGCCTGCGATCCGAGCGCCATTGCCCCGCGACGTAGGCCACGCCGGTGGCCAGCCACAGCGCGATCGGCAGGTGGATCGCGCTGAGCACCACCGACTGTGAATCATCGGCCAGCCGATAGGCATTGGCGCCGACAGCGCCGAGCGCGAACAGCACGACCAGCGCGGCGATCGCACCGGCGCCGAGCCGCCGCCGGATCGCGAAGTAGAGGGCGAGGGGCGCGAACGCGAACAGTGCGAGGTTCCTGCCGAAGAACTCCGCATCGTGGTCGAAGTCGATACCGAACAGGTACGGGACCTTGATGGCGAGTGCGGCGACGGCCGCGCACGCGATCATCACGAGCAGATCAGGGCGGGAACCCTTGGCCCGTGGCGTATCCGGCTCACCCGCGAGCACGAGCTGCTTCCACAGCCGCCCCGAATGTTCGCGGGCGAACTCGCGCGACAGCTCATCGAGGCCGCCGAGCCGTTTCACCGCGACGAGGAATCCCTCGTCCGGTTGCAGGCCCGCCTCGGTCAATTCGGTGATGGTGCTGCGCAAGTGGTCCTCGAGCTCGTCGGCGTCGGGGCCGGTCAGTGTGCGCCTGCGTCGCATGTACGCCCGCCACTGCGCGATCTGTGCTTCGAGTTCGCTGTCCGCGGTCACGTTTCATCCCTCCGCGGGCCGAATCGCGCCCGGCCCTGCCTGAGTCAGCTGCCAGATACCTTCCAGCGCGTCCACCACCGCGGCCCACTGCTTACGATGCTCGGCCAGTTCACCACGCCCCTGCCCGGTGATGCGGTAGTACTTGCGCCGCCGTCCGCCCTCGGGTGTATCCCAGAACGATTCGATATGTCCCACTCGCTCGAGCCGATGCAGCAGCGGATACAGCAGCCCATCGCTCCACTCGAGGCGTCCACCCGACAACTCGCCGATCTGCTTGAGAATCGCGTACCCGTAACTCTCCTCCCGAGCCAAGATCCCCAGCACGAGAGGCGTCGCGGAGGCCGCGACCAGATCCTTGGGTATATGCATCGCCCGACCACCTCCTTGAACCCTAGAACTGCTAGGGATAGTAGCTCTAGGTATCCGGTCGCGCCAGCCCTCCGGGCCGATCCGCGAGTCGTCCCCTACATTCGGAGCAGGGGTCGGTTTCCCTGCGCCGAGCGCAGTCGAATGGCCGTGCGATACGCCGGTACATGGGGCCATTCGACTGCGCTCGACGAAAGTCTCAGCGGCACACCGAGGTCTGCGGCGCCGTCAGGTGTGGGAGCGGGCTACGTCGGGGCTGAGGTAGGCGGTTTCCGGGATGTTGGCCAGGGTCGAGGGGGTGGTGCGGGGGCCGAGGCCGTAGAAGTGCTGGAAGCTCATGATGAGGGGGCGCCAGAGGTTGGGGTCTATCCGGTTGGTGGTGCCTGCCAGGCGGATTTCGTCGTGTGCCCATACGCGTTGGACGCGGACTTCCAGGACGACGATGTTGCCTTCCAGATCCTTGTCGCCCTCGGCGAGTGGATGCGCCGCTTCGAGTACGGCCTCCATGGCTACGGGGCATTCGGAAACTCGGGGTGGTGCAACGGTTTCCGACTCGACCGGATGCAGGCCGGAGGTGCCGAACTTGTCGGGTTCGTAGCGGTAGCCACGATCGTGCTTCCACTGCGGCACCGGGGTGGTGCCCGTGGTCATGGCGAGCCGGTCGACGGCGGGGGCGAGCGCGTCCGACGGCAGATTGAGCACGCACTCGCCGGTGCGGAGCAGATTGCGCACCGTCTGCGAGCGCGCGGCCATCCCGAGAATGCCACGCCAGCCCAGCCAGAACGCCGACGACATCGGCGCGAGATTGGGTGTGCCGTCCGGGTTGACCGTCGAGATCAGCACGACGGGTGTGCCCAGGTAGAGGATCGCGGGTTCGATGCGGGTATGTGTCGCGGTGAGTTCCACGCTCCCGAGCCTGCTGCACGAGATCAGTGGCGGCTGGCGGGAATTCGACCACGCGTTACCGAAGCGAAGCCGAACACGCAAGCCAGGTGGCAGCGGATGGTATGCGGGAAGGCCAAGCTGCAGTTGTCGGGGAACATGGCGGCCAGGGAGCGGCCAACACTGAGCACGGTAGCCAAGGTGCGACCAGCAACGAACGCAGCATCGAACAACCCGCACATGGAGCTGCTGATCCAGAGAATGTAGCCCCGGGCGCGCGTCCCACGAGCCCTGTACTAAAAACCGATGCGACCGTCGAACTCGCACAATCCCGAGTCGCGACCTCAGAGGCGGCGGCCGAGACGCCAGGCGCCCGATCGGCCCCATCGACACGACCTCGTACACCAGTCGAAACGCCTGGAGGAGCCACCGGCAAACCGACCGTCAACGGGAAACCAACCGTCGACACGACAAGCCCCCAGGTACCAGCAGATACGCGCGGATGACTTTGACGAACTCGCGGTACGAAACCGCGAACTACGCTCCAAAGGGCTCGATGACGTTCGGACGATAACGAGCAAAGACCCCGATCTGGACAAAACGCGTAAACCGCATAAACGCACACTCACAACCGTCCGCTATCACATGGACGATGGGAAAACTGGTGACTTGTTCGGCTACAGCTGGCGAAACCACGACTGGTCGCCAGCCGACAAGGGGCCGATTCGCCCGAGCAAAGACCGGAGGTTGTTTGAGGACAAGCCAGTCGCAACTTATGATCCGAAATCTCCAAATATAGAATCATTGCGACGCCAGCCTCGTACGAACGACTCGGAAGTTCAGTTGCTGGAAGAACTTGCTCGTAGGCATTTAGAGGACGTAAGCGGCTACAGCAGGAAACAGGTCGAGACTGCAATATGGCGGGCGGTCAAGAAGGTCACCAGAGACATCGAAAATGGACGTGTCACATACGAAGCGGGCGTGCCCGGCGAGATTGCCCGCACCAAAGACCGTGTCCTGGAAGCCATCAACGAGCTGAACAAGATCGGCCTGCGCGACGCCAACCGAGCCGGAACCGAATACGTTCCTGTCACTGTCGGAGATATCACAGGCGACGTCCGACTGGTGATCGACTTTCCACATGGGCGCAACTTCCCGGCGTACAGGCAGATCTGCGAATCTTGTTCCGATGTGATCGAGGCCTATCAGAAGGCCTTCCCCGGGATACGCTTTGAAGCACGCAACCTTACTCAGGAGAGACTGGGCTGATGATCAGCAATGAACGTACTGCCGTTGACGCGGTCCATGCGACCTTCGATCGAGTGATCGCTGAGGGCTTGAAGCCGGACGCAACGGCAGCTGCTTCCGACGAACAAATCGATGCTTGGGCCGCCGTGCAGGGCGTCTCGGTCGTCCCCGCGGCCGTTCGAGAAGTGTTGCGACTGATGGGACATGGACACAGCGTATGGTTCGCGGGCAGCGCGTTCGGTTTGGACACCGTTGACGAGGAGACCAAGCCAGACGCCCTTGGCGCATTGCCTCAGCTGCAGAACGCCATGGTTGATGCTGCCGGGATGCTGGTGCTGGTCGATCACCAAGCGTATCAGTATCACGTGATCGACGGCGCCGACCTCGCCCAACCCAACCCGCCTGTGTGGTTGATCAGCGAAGAGGAAATGGCCGAGGCGGTTTGGCCATCGGTTACGGACTGGTTCGATGCCAATGCACCACGAGTCAAGGACCAGCTTGAGCGCTTCAAGCGAATGCGAGAGTCCGGTCTCTGGGTCGACCCGGCACGATTGGCCTGTTACGAACTCGGCTAAGCGATAGGTTGGATGGATACTGTGCCGGATTTCGATGTGTCGTACTCGTATTCAGCTGCGATGCAGGGAGTCTCGATGCAGCCGCAACTTGCCCGGCATGTCAACATGTAGGTTTGTCGCGCTCTGGTGTGATGGCTGCGTGCCGGAAGGCATTCCCCACAACTAAAATTGAATGGAGCGCAAGACTGTGGCGATAGAGTCCGCGAATGAGTCTTCTGCGGTGATCGAAAATTCTTTCGTGTGGACGGTTCATATGGGATTGGATCTCGACAGGGTGGCGGGGGCGTTTGACGACGACATCACCGCGATGGCCGCAGATCAGGGCGTCTCTTGTGTTCCTGAAGCTGTGCGCGCAGTGCTACGATTGATCGGCGTGCGCCCAGGCCCCTATGAGCTGGCAGCCGGATCGCTCGGTGTAAATGCTGTAGGCACAGAATATAAGCGTCTAGCCGTTGAGCTGCTAGGTGAATTGCCGCTCGAGAAGATGCGGCTTACGGATCCGGAGAATGTTCTTGTCCTTGCAGTGTACGAGGATGAGGAGTTCAGCATAATCGACGGCTCTCGACTGCTCGATCCGAACCCTCCGGTGTGGGACCTTCGCGGCGACTACGATCTCAAGCAACGCTGGTCGTCGGTTACCGAGTGGTTCGCTGCAATGTCCGAAGAAGTTATCCGGATTCTTTAATGCTGATCGACTTCCGATGTCCAGCAATGAACCTACTTGGTCCATGCAACCTTCGATCGAGTGATCGCTGATGGGTTGAAGTTGGATACGACAACGGCCGCCACTGATGGCCAGATTGACGCCTGGGCGGCTGCGCAGGGTGCTTCGACGATTCCGCTGGCGGTACGGGAGGTGTTGCGGCTGATCGGGCATCGGCACAGGCGATGGCTTGCTGGGAGTGCGTATAGTTTGGAGGGCGTTGATAAGCAGACCAAGCGATCCGCGATTGCTCATCTGGCCGTGATGGAGCACAGCATGGTCGATCCTGCTGGGATGCTGGTGTTGGTCGAGCATCAGGCGTATGAGTTCTATGTCATTGACGGGGCTGACCTGAATGAACCCGATCCGCCTGTGTGGTGGATCAGTGAGCAGGAGGCGGCTGAAGTGGGTTGGTCGAAGGTGACAGATTGGTTCGAAGCCGTCGCCCCGAACGTCAAGGACGATATGGCGCGCCTCGAGTTGAAACGCCAGTCTGGCAGGAGAATCAGCCCAGGGTGGGCAGAATGCTACGATCTGGAGTGGTTGAAGAATTACAACGGCTAATCCTCCATGTGGGTAGGAGCAGAAGGTCATCGCCAAAGGCTGGCACCCTCTCGCTGGCTGTGAGGGCATAGAAGGTGCTTGTGTTGCGTTTATACAGGAGTGGTGAAACCCTGACCTGGTCAGAGTATTAACATCGATGATCAAAGAAGGCTGCGAGTTTGATTTCGATCCCCATCTATGAGGGTGATGCTGTTGATCGTGTGTGTTATCTCCGCGTCGACCATAGCACCGGCGCGTTCGAGGAAATGAATGAGGGCGATGCGTTGGGGCGCCCCACCCTGACGGTAGGGGCTTATTCTGGCTCAAGGATGGTCCAGAAGGTTAATTTTATTAACGGCGCAGCGGCAAATGTCGAGTATTTCGATGTTTCAACCCCGGAAGTGGCTCTTGAGTGGCATAGTGAAAACTTCGCCAAAGCTATCGGTCGTGCATGGAGTTCGTATGTGAGGAATGACTCGGGGTCTCGTCGAGTAGGTTACGTCGTATCGAACGGGCGGCGCACCTTCGGCGAGCTCATAATTGAGCAACTGGACGCCGATGACGATATTCTTTCAGAAGAGAGGCGCACGCCTGATGGACAGTTGATCGAGCGTCTCGAATATGGGTACGACGACGATAAAGAGATTGCCGAGACTCGCATTTATGGCAGGGATGGAAGTCTGATCCAGTTGGATCGGCATGATGACTAGGATTTCCTTGGAAAGTCTGTGGTCATCGAATTCGTGACGCATCCCATGTTGGGGTGAATTCGGCTCTCCTGACTGAAGCCATTGTCATAGTTGACGCCGACGGCGGCGCGCGAATGGCCACATGCGGAAATCCAAAGGCGGTTTACCATGATTACTTCATTCCCTCCCGTTGGGCAATGTATGGATGATGCTCTCAAAAGATTAACTCGCTCACGTGATATTGACGCGTCTAACTCCGGCGAGAACGCTATCCGCATTACACTCTTTGCTGATGCGATGACGGCATTGGTAGGGGTTCATATTGGCATGTCTGCGGGTTTTGCTCCGAGCTCATCGGAACTTGATTCCTTTCGATTCAAAGTGGCAGCCCTCGTTCAAGCTAACAGCCGCAGTCTGTTTTCCTACGTGCACCGCTCGGTAGACTCAGCTATCCGTTCGAGAGTGGATGGATGGTATGACCCTTGTCTACGACGCTCGGCAATTCAAATACTGTTGGATGAGTTTCCGGGAGCTGCGGACGCTTTCGATCAAGAGGATCGAGAATCCATCGAGGAGATGGATGAATGGCTGCGAGATCGTGCGCCGGATATCCTTTCTCTGCCTGAGCGGATTATTCCCACCGGGTTACCGGCAAGCCATTGGTGGTGGCGCCTTCCAGCTGCAAATCTGTAAAAGCGCCTACCAGAGGGGACAGCCGAGGCCGCCGCTTGATGACGTATCGCACTACTTCAGCATGGGCAAGAATTCTGCATATCTTCGACTCGACGACTTGCCTACTCCGATGAAGGTGATGATCGAGAAGTATATTGAGAAACCGTGACGATCAGTTGATTGGATGGAAGCATGGCGATTACATACGAGAATGCCCGCGAGTTGGTTCGTGCTCGACTTGAGCCGAATTGGATTCATGGAACATTCTGCTTGGACGATCGGGAAATAGTCGAGAACGATGAATTTTATGTTTTCAATGTTGGCGCGCGTGAGTACCTTGTCGGCGGAGATGCAGATTTCAGAATCGCGGGTGGGGTTCCGGTGGTGTATAAGGATACTGGAGAATTGGGTTCGCTCGCATCGGTCGTCGTAGCAACTGACCCTAGTGTTCGCGTCAGGCCGAATCCGAGCCCGATGTTCGACAGCGCGAAACGGTCTGAGTAGAACACCTATCCGCGATCGGGCTCGGTCTCCGTGAGCGAGCTGCACGGTTGGGAGAATGACATGGAGAACCCCATAGACCTGCTCAATCAACTATTGCGTCGACCGCCCGCCGAGGTCGAGCTGTGGCTGCGGCGGTCGGGGGTGCCCACTGGCTTCAACTGGCTCGGCCTGGCAGGGGTGGCTGGAAACAACGCGACGCGCGGAGATGGGGGTCGCAGCCATAACGGCACGCCCCGACGACCAATCATCGCGCAGACCAGGAGAATTCGACACCGATGTCTGGATCGATCGGTTGACCAGCAGCGGGCACTTCGCCAGCACTCGCATCGAGCAATTTTCCTGGATGATCGAACTGAGCGCCGAGCAGATCCACGACCTGTTCACCACCTTCAGCAACTGGACGGCTGCCGAAGTCGACGAAGCAGCCCAAGCCGCGAACGGTCTCGGCGGCAATGTCGTCGAACACTACGTCACACCGCTGATCATTCTGGAACGCGTCGCAACCGACGACGACTCACAGCAGACCGCGGAAATGCCATCGAACTGAGACGGTCACCGCTGGCCACCCCGTGAGACAACCGAGAAACACCCAGGTCACGCCGTCGGCATTGGCCACGAATTATGAGACCCTACACAACAGAACCGGGGCACTCCGCGTAGCTTTCCTACTCGGGGTGCCCCGGTTCTTTGCTCTATCGTGATTGCTACGACAGCGGGTCGCGACGGCTTGGCGACGAGCGCCCACGATGTTCAGGCCGAGATAGACCGACCAGGCGCTGTGGCCAGAATCACATTGCCGATGAAGTTGCAGGTCAGGCGGCTATCCTCATCTATTTTCCCAGGTCAGATCACTTCCCCGGGAAAGGTGAGTTGATGGTGGTGAAGTACTGGACGGCCGCCATGATCGCGACCGGGGCGGTGATCAGGATCTGGCCCGCGACGGTGCCGAGGGTGCCCATGGCGAGGATGCCCGCGATGCAGCCGACGGCGCCTGCGGGGAACATGCCGATGATGGTGGGGGAGGCGATGCCGGCGCCCGCGATGCCACCGAGGATGCAGCCGACGGCGGCGCCGCCGATGCCGCCGACGAGGGTGCCGATGCTGGCGCCGAGGGAGATGGTGCCGGTCATCCGGCTCCATGCGGCCTGTTCACGGTCGTATTCGGACTTCCACGGCGCCTTGTCCTCGTACGGCAGGGCGACCGGCTTGTACTGCGCGTGCGCCAGATCGAACTGCGGGGTCAGTGTCGCGGTGCGACCGGTGATCTCGGCGGCGATGGGAAAGAGGAATTCGTCGACCCGGAAGCTCAATTCGGTGCCCGCGACGGTGGTGCCGTTGGCGGCCTTGATCTTGAACACGCCGTCCTCGACCGCGAGCGAACCGGCGTCGGTGCTGATCACGGTGTTCGTCTCGGTCTTCGTCTGCGTGACATTGATGGCGCCCTGGTCGGCTGCTGCCTGCGGCGCGGCGTAACCGGCGGCCGCGGTGATCGTCAGCGCGGTGCCGACAGCGGTTGCCGCCAGTACGACCTTGGTGAATTTCACGTGCGATGAACCTCTTTCTGTTCCCTCATCACGGCATGCGCCGTAGACCCGACACCAAGGCATTCCAAATGCGGTGTGGGCCAATGAATTCGACATCGTCCAGTGGCGTCCGGATGCTCGGCTAGCCATCGCCAGATCGCGGCGACGCGACAAACCGGACACGCGACAGACTAGGGTAGGTAAGCCTAAGCTTTCAAGACCTTCGTATGCCGAAGCTTTGCCACCGACGCTCGAATCCTTGGAGAGAACAACGCGATGGACAGTCCGCCCGCACGCCTGCGGCGCTGGTCGGGATGGTTGCTCGCGGCCGCCGTCCTAGCGCTCGCCTGCCTGCTCAGCCTGCTGGTCGGCACGAAATCCATTCCGGTTGCCGATGTTTGGACCGCGCTGTGGGGCGACGACGGCTCACCCGATCACCTGATCGTCACCGGCTACCGTGCGCCGAGGACCCTGATCGGGCTACTCGCCGGTTTCGCCCTCGGCGTCGCGGGCTGCCTCATGCAGGGCCTGACCCGCAACCCCCTGGCAGACCCCGGCCTGCTCGGCATCAATGCCGGCGCGGCGTTCGCGATCACGATCGCGGTCGCGTTCTTCGGTGTCACCGAGATCACCTCGTACGTGTGGTTCGGTTTCGCCGGGGCGGCACTGGTCTCGCTGGTAGTCTACCGGCTCGGCACCGCGGGCAGGCAGGGCAGCGATCCGGTGCGCCTGACCCTGGCCGGCGTCGCGGTCACCGCCGTGCTGTCCGGGCTGACCAAGGGCTTGATCCTGCTGAACGCCACCGCATTCGACCAGATGCGGCAGTGGGATTCGGGTTCGCTCACCGATCGCGGTTACGGCGTCATCGCGGGCGCCGCCCCGTTCATCGCCCTCGGCCTGCTCGCCGCGGTGCTCGCCGCGCGCTCGCTGAACGCGCTCGCCCTCGGCGACGATCTGGCGCACGCGCTCGGCGTGCACGTCACCCGTACCCGCCTGCTCACCGCCGCCGCGCTGACGCTGCTGTGCGGCACCGCGACCGCCGCGGTGGGCCCGATCACCTTCGTCGGTCTCGCGGTGCCGCATATCGCCCGCTGGATCGTCGGCCCCGATCAGCGGTGGATCGTCGCGTATTCGATGCTGCTCGCGCCGATTCTGGTGCTCACCGCGGATGTGCTCGGCCGCGTCGTCATTCGGCCGGACGAGATACCCGCGGGGCTGGTCGCGGCGTTCCTCGGCGCGCCTGCGCTGATCTGGCTCGCCCGGCGCGCACGGGTGAGTTCGTCATGACCGGAATAGATTTCGGCCGGTCGGTCATGGTGGTGCGGTCGCGCGGTGTCAGCGCGCGGGTTGGCGTCCGCACGCTCGTGGTGTGCGCGGTGCTGCTCGGCGCGGCGCTGGTGGTGGCCGTGTTGTCCCTCGGCACCGGCGATTACGCGATCGCGCCGGACCGGGTGCTGCGCGCGCTGTTCGTCGGCGATCAGCGTTTCGATCGGCTGGTGGTGTGGCAGTGGCGGTTACCGCGCGTGATACTCGCGCTCGCGCTCGGCGCCGCGCTCGGTGTCAGCGGCGCGATCCTGCAGTCGGTGACCCGGAATCCGCTGGGCAGCCCCGATATCGTCGGCTTCAACACCGGCGCGTACACCGGTGCGCTGATCGTCATCCTGACCTTCGGCGGCGGCCAGCCGCAGACCGCGGCCGGTGCGCTGATCGGCGGGCTCGGCGCGGCACTCGCCATCCAATCGCTCGCGTTCCGGCACAGCGTGACCGGCCTGCGCCTGATCATCGTCGGCATCGGCGTGAGCGCCATGCTCGCCTCGGTGAACGCCTGGTTGATCCTGCGCGCCGATCTGCCCGCGGCGATGTCGGCGGCCGCGTGGGGCGCGGGTTCACTGAACGGGTTGTCCTGGCCGCAGGTCGGGCCCGCGCTGGTCATCCTCGGCGGGCTCACCCTCGTCCTGATTCCGGCCGCAGGGCGGCTGCGGGTCCTCGAACTCGGCGATGATCTGGCGCGCGCCTTCGGCATTCGGGTGGGCCGGGCGCGGCTGCAGCTGATCGTGCTCAGCGTCGCGCTCACCGCGGTGGCCACCGCGATCACCGGCCCGATCGCGTTCGTCGCTTTGGCCGCACCGCAATTGGGCCGCCGATTGGCCCGCACGCCGTCGACCGCGCTCGCCCCCGCCGCCGCCATGGGTGCGCTGCTGCTGGTGACCTGCGACTGGGTCGCCCAGCGCGCGTTCGCGCCGACCGCGCTGCCGGTCGGTGTGGTCACCGTGTCGATCGGCGGTCTGTACCTGGCGTATCTGCTGGTGGCCGAGGCCAGAAGGAGTTAGAGGATGCACGACGCGACACAGGCACGGCTGCGGGCGGACCGGGTCCGGCTCGGCTACCGGGGGCGCACGATCAGCGACGAATTGTCGGTCGATGTTCCGGACGGCACCTTCACGGTGATCATCGGCCCGAACGCGTGCGGTAAATCCACGCTGCTGCGCGCGCTGGCCCGCTTGCTCGCGCCCGAGTCCGGGTCGGTGCTGCTCGACGGCAAGGCGATCACCGCCTATCCGGCGAAGGAGGTGGCGCGCCGGATCGGGCTGCTGCCACAGACTTCCACCGCGCCGGACGGCATCAGGGTCGCCGATCTGGTGGCCCGCGGCAGGTATCCGCACCAATCGCTGCTGCGGCAGTGGTCACGGGCCGACGCGGACGCGGTGGCCGCGGCGATGGCCGCCACCGGCGTCACCGACTTGTCCGCGCGCTCGGTCGACGAGCTGTCCGGCGGTCAGCGCCAACGGGTTTGGATCGCGATGGTGCTCGCGCAGGAGACGCCCATCATCCTGCTCGACGAGCCGACCACCTATCTCGACATCGCCCACCAGATCCAGGTGCTCGACCTGTGCCGTGCGCTGAACCGGGAATCCGGCCGCACGATCGTCGCGGTGCTGCACGACCTGAACCAGGCGGCGCGCTACGCCGACCATCTCATCGCGATGAAGGACGGCGCGGTGATCGCGGCGGGGCCGCCGAAACAGATCGTCACCGCCGAACTCGTGCGCGAGGTCTTCACGCTCGGCTGCCGCGTCATCGACGATCCGGAAACCGCTGCGCCGCTGGTCATTCCGCTTGCCGAGCAGGCGGCCCGAGTGAGCTGAACGGCACAATGCGGACGAAGCTCACCCATTGTTAGTTAAGTTAGGCTAACCTTCCTAACGTGCCATTTGCAGGCGATGTCGTTGGTGAAGGGAGTTACCGGGTGGAGCGGGACGATGCGACGGCCGGTGCTGCCGGTTTGCGGCTGACCGGGCCGCAGCTCGGCATCTGGAACGCGCAGCGTTTCGATCCCGAATCCGGGCGCTACCTGGTCGGTGAGGTGCTGGAGATCGCGGGTGACGCACCTATCGATGTCGAGCTGCTCGCCGAGGCGATCCGGCGCACCGTGGCCGAGGCCGAGAACATGCGCCTGCGCTTCCGGGAAACCCCGCAGGGCCCAAGGCAATTCGTCATCGATGTGGCAGCGGAGCTGCGGCCGGAGATCGACCTGCGCGCGGCCGCGGAACCGCTGGCGCTCGCGCACGAGGCCGTGGCGCTGGAGCGGCAGCGCGCCGCCGAGCACTGCCGCGGCATGGTGGACCGCCAGCTGTACAACTACACACTGATCCGGCTCACCGACTGTCAGGTGTGGTGCGTGCAGCTGTATCACCACCTCATCGTCGACGGATACAGCGCGGCGCTGCTGTCGCGCCGGGTCGCCGCGCACTACACCGCGCTGCGCCGCGGAATCGACGCGCCCGCAGCGACTTTCGGCACCATCGCCGCGCTCGTCGCCGAGGAGCGCGAGTATCGCGCTGGCGAGCAGTTCGAGCGGGACCGGCGCTTCTGGCGCGAGCAGCTCACGCCGTGGCCCGAACTCGACGGCCGCGGCAGGCAGCTCGGTGGCCAGGTGGAACGGACCATCCGCGCCGAGGCGGTGCTGCCCGCCGAGGTGCTCACCTCGCTGCGCGAATGCGCCGACCGGCACGGCATCACCTGGGCCGATGTGCTCGTCGCCTGCTACGCCGCCTTCTTGAACCGGCAGCTCGGCACCTCCGATGTGGTGGTGTCGATGCTGCTGATGGGCCGGGTCGGCCGGGCCGCGCTGACCACACCGGCGATGGCGGTGAACGTACTGCCGCTCCGGTTGACCGTGCGCGCGGACGATCGGCTCGGCGAACTGGGGCCGCGGGTCGCCGCCGCGCTGTGCGAGATCCGGGCCCATCAGCGCTACAGCGGTGACGACCTGGCCAGGGACTTCCACGGACTCGGTGCGGGCGAACTGCTGCACGGGGTCGGCATCAACCTGAAGGTGTTCGACTTCTCGCTGGATTTCGACGGCGCACGCGGTGTACTGCGCAATGTGGCCGGTGGGCCGCCCGAGGATCTCGGGCTCACCGTGACGCCGCTCGCCGACGGCACGGTGCTGCTCGGCTTCGAATCCGATGCGCGAACCAATGATTCGGCCGCGGTGCAGCGGCGGATCGGCGGCCTGGTGCGGGTGATCGAGGCGTTCACCGGTGCGGACAAGCCGCCGGTCGGCGCGCTCGAACTGATCGAGCGAGAGCGGCGGGAGACGCTGCTTGCCGATCGCCGTGGGCCGGTGGCGCCGGACTCGCTCGAGCTGATACCGCATGCGCTCGACCGTTTGATCGCCGAGCGCCCCGCGGAGACGGTGCTCACCGTGAGCGGGAAACACTGGACGGCAGCGGAATTCGGTGATCAAGTGCATCGTCTCGCTTGCTACCTGCGTGCACGCGGCATCGGACCGGACGCGATCGTCGGCGTCGCGCTGCCACGCGGCGCGGAGTTCGTGACGGCGATGTTCGCGGTCTGGCGCGCCGGTGGCATCTGTCTCCCGCTGGATCCGGAACACCCGGTGCCGCGGCTACGGGCGACGATCGACGACGCCGCACCGGAATTGGTGCTCAGCGCGCAGGGGCTCGCGACGGACCTGGGTGCGCTGGCCATCGACACCCTGGAGTTCCGTGACGAGCTGGCGCGGTACGACACGCCGCCGCACGTGGACCTCCAGCGGAGCCACGGCGCGTACCTGATCTACACCTCTGGCTCGACCGGCCGCCCCAAAGGCGTTCTGGTCGACCATGGCGCCTTGGCGCGACTGCTGGCCGCGCACCGTGTCGGCATGTACGCCGAGACGGCGGCACGGGTGGGCGATCGCCGGCTGCGCGTGGCGCATACGACCTCCTTCGCCTTCGACGCCGCGCTCGACCCGCTGCTGTGGCTGCTCGACGGCCACCGTATTCACGTGTACGACAGCGAGATTCGCCGCGATCCGGCCGCGCTGGTTGCCGCGTTCGCCCGCGACCGGATCGACGTCGCCGACGGCACACCGGCTTTCGTCACCGCACTGCTCGAGCACGGCCTGACGGAGCTCGCACTGCTCGTCCTGGGCGGCGATGCGTGCCCGCCAGGCCTGTGGCAGCGGATTCAGCGCGCCGGTATTCCCGCGGTCAACCTGTACGGACCGACCGAGGCCACCGTCGACGCGCTCGGCGCGCCGGTTCGCGGCACCCGCCCTGCCATCGGCACACCACTGCCGGGCACGCGAATGTACCTGCTCGACAACGGCTTACAGATTGTCGCCGACGATCAGGCCGGCGAGCTGTATCTCGCGGGCGCGCAGCTCGCCCGCGGCTACCTGGGTCGGCCCGATGCGACGGCGGAGCGGTTCGTGCCCGACCCGTTCGGGCCGCCGGGTGCGCGCATGTACCGCACCGGTGATCGGGCGCGCTGGATTCCGGGCCGCGGCTACGAATATCTCGGCCGTGCCGACAATCAGGTGAAGATCCGCGGGCACCGGGTGGAACTGGGCGAGGTGGCCGCCGCGCTCGGCGAATTGGCGCCGGTGCGGGCCGCGGCGGCGGATATCCGCGAGATCGCCGGGCGGCCGACGCTGGTGGGATATGTGGTGCCCGCCGGGGACACCGTGCCGGAGGCCGTCGAATTGCGTTCCCTGCTGGCCGATCTGGTGCCCGACCACATGGTGCCGTCCCGCCTCGTCGTGCTCGATGCGCTGCCGCACACCGTCAACGGCAAACTGGACCGCGCCGCATTGCCTGCGCCGCCGTCGGACGGGGGCGGGCGGGCGCCGTCCACCGCCGCCGAACACGCGGTGTGCGAGGTGGTGGCCGCGGCGCTCGGCCGCGAGAGGGTGAGCGTCGACGACGACTTCTTCGGTGTCGGCGGTGACAGCATCACCGCGATCAGCGTCAGCAGCAGGCTGCGCGAGCGCGGGCTGCGGCTGGCGCCACAGGAGCTGCTGACCCGGCGTGGATTCGGCGAACTCGCCGCAGCGGCAGCGGGTTCCGCCGCGCACGCCGAGCGGACGCCGGTGCGCCGGACCTCGATGACGGTGCCGCAGCGGCAACTCGACGAGCTGACGGCGCGCTACGGCCCGATCGCCGACGTGTTCGCGCTGTCCCCGCTGCAAGAGGGGCTGCTGTTCCACGCGCTGCGCGACGGCGCCGCCGACGTCTACACCATGACGGCGTCGTTCGAGCTGGCCGGCGCGGCCGATCCGGATCGGCTCGCCGTCGCGTTCGAGCGGATGGCCGCGCGTCACCCGAACCTGAGTGCGGCATTCTGCTACGAGGAGTTCGATCAGCCGGTTCAGGTCGTGCCCCGGACGCCCCAACTGGCTTGGCGCGTAGTGGATTTGCGTGGCCTGCCCGTCGAGGAAGCCGAACGCGAGGCCGCCGAGCTGGTGCGGCGTGCCGGCGCCGAACCGTTCGACATCGGCCGTCCACCGCTGCTGCGCGTCCTGCTGCTCCACCTGACCGGCGCCAGGCATCGGCTGATCCTCACCGCTCATCACCTGCTCGCCGACGGCTGGTCCATCCCGATCATGCTGCGCGAGACGCTCGCCCTCTATCACGGCGACGACGAAAAGCTGCCTGTCCCCGGCTATTACGGCGACTATCTGGCCTGGCTCGGCGCCCGCGACACCGCGGCCGACGTCGAGCGGTGGCGCGGGTACCTCGCCGGTCTGCCCGCACCGTCGCTTGTCGGCGTGACCGGGCGGCGGGCACCGACGCTCGGGCTGCGAGTTCCGTTGCCGGACAGCACGGTCGCGGCGCTGGAGGGTCTCGGCCGCGCGCGCGGCCTGACCATGAACACGCTGTTGCACGGCGCGTGGGCGATGGTCCTCGCCGACCATCTCGGCCGCACCGACGTGGTGTTCGGCACGGTGGTCTCGGGCCGCCCCACGGAGCTGCCTGACGTCGAGACCACGGTCGGCCTGTTCAGCAATACGGTGCCGGTCCGGTTGCGGCTCAATGTCCGGCGGCCGCTGCTCGATCAGCTGGCGGAGTTCCAGCGGACCTCGCTCGACATGCAGGCGCAGGGCTATCTGGGGTTGGCGACGGTCGAGCGCGCGGTCGGCCTCGGCACGCTGTTCGACAGCCTCGTCGTCTTCGAGAACTTCCCGAAATCCGGTGTGCGCCAGCCCGAGTCGTACGACCTGCGGGTCGCCGACGTGGCGGTGCACAGCCGCACGCACTATCCGGTGACGATCACCGCGCTGCCCGGCGAGCGGTTCGACCTGATGCTGCACCACGATCCGGCCGCGGTGGCCGAATCCTCGGCCGCGTGGCTGGCGGACCGGCTCGCCGCGGTGCTCACCGCGGTGGCCGCGGATCCCGCCGCCACCGTCGCGGTGGTGACCGAAACGACCAGGCGTTGCGACACACACGGTGACACGCTCGCCACCTGGGCGTCGACGGCACCGATCGGCGCCGACTTCCCCGCGCTCAGGGCGGGCGATGCGACGATCAGCTACGGCGAATTCCACGCCAGGGCGAACCGCCTTGCGCGCTACCTGATCTCGCGCGGCATCGGCCCGGAGACGGTGGTCGCGGTCGCCATGTGTCGCGGCATCGACTCGGTGATCGCGGCGCACGCCATCGTCCGATCGGGTGGGGTCTACCTGCCGGTGGATCCGGAACAACCGCGCAGGCGGATCGAGGCGGTACTCGAAATCGCCGCTCCGGCACTGGTATTGACCACCGCCCCGGACGGGTTCGGTACCGGGCAGGCGCCGTGCGTCGCGCTCGACGAGCTCGACACCAGCGAATTCGCCGACGACGCCGTCGCCGATACCGAACGGCTCGCGCCGCTGCGGTCGGCCAACACCGCCTACCTGCTGTTCACCTCCGGCTCCACCGGCGTCCCGAAGGGGGTGAGCGTCGCGCACGAGGCGATCGTGAACACCTTCGAATGGCTGCAGCGCGAGCACCGGTTCGGTCCAGGCGACACGGTGCTGTATCGGACGCCGCCGATCTTCGACGCCTCGCTGCTCGAGCTGTTCCTGCCGCTGCATGTCGGCGCGCGGATCGTGCTGACCAGACCGGACGGCCACCGCGACCCCTACTACCAGGCCGAGCTGATCCGCGACGAGCGGGTGACCGCCCTGCAGATGACCACCTCCATGCTCACCGTGCTCGCCGAGGAGGGCGATCTGGCCGGATGTACGTCGCTGCGCACCGTATTCACCGGCGGTGAGGCGCTGCCGCCCGCCACCGCGCACCGCATGCGCGAGCTCACCGGCACCAAGGTCACCAACCTGTACGGCCCGACCGAAGCGGCGGTGTGCATCACCTACCACGAGGCCACGGATGCCGATATCGCCTCGGTGCCGATCGGACGCCCCGCACGCCGCGCCGGGGTCCGGGTGCTCGACGAGCGGCTGCGGCCGGTACCGAGCGGCGCCATCGGCGATCTCTACCTGACCGGTGTGCAGCTGGCCCGCGGCTATCTGGCCAGGCCCGAGCTGACCGCAGGCGCGTTCGTCGCCGATCCGGCGGGCGGCGGCGAGCGCATGTACCGCACCGGCGATCTGGTGAAGTGGAGTCCGCACGGCGAACTCGAGTACGTCGGCCGCGCCGACACCCAGATCAAGCTGCGCGGCCAGCGGATCGAACTCGGCGATATCGAATCGGCGCTGCTGGCCTGCGCGGGCGTTGCCCAGGCGGTGGTGCTGCTGCGCGAGGACACGCCGGGGGATCAGCGTCTGGTCGGGTACCTCATCGGCAAATCGGGTGTCGCGCTCGATCCGGCCGCGGTGCGCGCGGCGCTCGTTACGGCGTTGCCCGCCTACATGATTCCGGCCGTGTTCGTCGTGCTCGACGAGATCCCGCGCACCGTCAGCGAGAAGATCGATCGCAAGGCGCTGCCCGCGCCCGCCGACCAGCGGGTGCTCGCACCGGTCGCCGCACCGGCCGAGCTCGGCGCTGTCGACGACATCCGTGCCGCCATGGCCGCGGTGCTCTCGATCGCCGAAATCGGTACGGACGAGGACTTCTTCGCCGCGGGCGGTCACTCGCTCAGCGCGGTGCGCCTGGTCGGCAGGCTGCGCCGCGCGGGGGCGGCGGTAGTACTCGACGACATCTTCGCGGCGCCGACCCCGCGCGCGCTCGCGGCGCGGATCGCCGCGCCGTCGGCGGCCGAATCCACCGGCGGCCTGGCCATGCTCGGCAGCCGCCTCGACCATCTGCTGGCGCTGCGGCCGACCGGATCGGCCGAGCCGCTGTTCTGTGTCCATCCGGTGGGTGGCACGGCATGGCAGTTCGGGCCGCTGGCGCGGTTGTTGCGCGCGGATCGTCCGATCTACGGTCTGCAGCTACCGACGTTGAGCGGCACCGATTCTCGGGCGCGGACCATCGACGAGCTGGCCCGGCACTACCTCGCGACGATTCGTGGCATTCAGCCCCGCGGTCCGTATCGCCTGCTCGGCTACTCCCTCGGCGGCAATATCGTGCACGCGCTCGCGGCGGCGCTCGTGGCCGAGGGCGAGTCGATCGCCTTTCTCGGACTGATCGATTCCCATCCGCTGCGCAACCTCGCCGAGCAGGCAGGCCGGGCACTGGCCGATCCGGCCGCGCTCGACCGGCTGCTGCCCGAACTGCCCGACGACGCACCGGAACTCGCGGCGCTCGTGCGTACGGCGGCGACCGAGCTGCTCGGATTGGTCACCGCGTCCACGGCGCCGCACTACGACGGGCCGATGGCGTTGTACGCCGCCGATCCCGGCACCGAGCCGGGATGGACCGACGCGCAGCTCGCGGGCTGGCGCGCCGATGGCGCCCGGCTCGTGGTGCGCCGACTTCCGTACTCGCACTTCGACATCGTGTCCGCGACCGGCTGGACCGAGGTGGCCGCGCTGCTCGACGTCGACCCGGCGATCCGTGACTGAGCCTGTCCCACAACGAGAAAGAGAGATCACCCCACCCATGACGTCGCACCGAACGACGGCACGCCTGCGCGCCGCCGTCGCCCTGCTGATCCTCGCCGTGGTCGCGGTAGCCGGCTGTAGTTCCGCCTCGGACGACGCGGCGAAATCCGGGACGCGGCAGGTGCAGACCGAGCGTGGAGCCATCACCGTCCCCGCGGATCCTCAGCGCATCGTCGTCCTCACCGGCACATTGGCCGGGTACCTCTACGATCTCGGCGCGCCGGTCGCGGCCGCGGATCCGCGCGTGCTCGGCGTCAGCAACCGCACCGGCGAGTTCCCGCCCGCGTGGGCCGAGGACGCGAAAAAGCAAGGCACCAAGGCGTTGCCGATCGGCGAGAGCGTCAACCTCGAGTTCATCGCTGGCCAGCATCCCGATCTGATCATCGGTGGCGGACAGGGGTACACCGCGCAGCTGTCCATCAATGCCTATGACCAGCTGACCGCGATCGCGCCGACCGTGCTCGTGCCATCGAGCGCCACCGACTGGCGGGAACAGTTGCGCCTGGTCGCCACCGCGGTCGGCCGGACCGACCGGGTGGATGGGCTGCTCGGCGCGTACCGGGACAAGCTGGCGAAGGTCAAGTCCACCATCAAAGTGCCGCAGGGCGATGCCGCGTTCATCCAGTCCCGCAAGGACAACAGGCCGACGCTGATCCTGCCGTCCGCGACGTTGCCGTCGCTGCTCACCGAGGTCGGTTTCAGCGTCGACAACCAGGTGCTGGCCAAGGCGGGCAATCCTTCTCGCCCCGAGGCCGCCGACTGGTTCGGGTTCAGCCCGGAGTTGCTGACCAAGGTCGTCGACGCACCGGTGCTGTTCGTGCTCCCGGCCGACGGCGGCCGCAGCGCGGCACAGCTCGCCGAGGACCCGATGTATCAGCAGCTGCCTGCCTTCAAGGCGGGCAAGGTCTTCGAGCTCCCCGGCACGAGCTACCGTCCCGACTACCGCGGTGTGATGAGCACGCTCGACCTGATCGCGGAGCGCTACAAGTGACAGCAGGCGCCGGTCTGCTCATCGATATCTCGCCACTGCGGGCCAGCCGTCCGTTCCGCTGCGCGTTCGCGGCGCGGCTGGTGTCGGTGCTCGGCATCGGGCTGCTCATGGTGGCGCTGCCGGTGCAGATCTATCGGCTCACCGGATCGACGCTGCATGTCGCGGGCGTCACCACGGTGACGGCGCTCGCGCTGTTCACCGGGAGCTTGGCGGGCGGGGTGATCGCCGATCGGTACGACCGGCGCACGGTGATCCAATGGTCGCGCACCGCAGCGGGTTTAGGGTTTCTCGCGCTCGGATGCAATGCGCTGCTGGCGAATCCGCTGCTGCCGGTGATCTATGCCGCCGCTGCCGTCGACGGTCTTGCGGGCGGTATCAGCGGAACGGCGCTGATGGCGCTGGTTCCGCTGCTCGTCGGCCGGGACAAGGTGGCCGCCGCGGGCGCGCTGACCGCGCTCACCTCCGATCTCGGCACCATGATCACCCCGGCGCTGGCCGGGCTGCTCATCGGCGAAACCGGTGTCGCCCTTGCCTTCTTCCTCGCCGCGGGGGCGACGGTCGCGACCGTCGGACTGATCACGGCGATCGGACCCGCGCCGCCGCCCGCCCGCGCCGTCGGTCATCCGCTGCGCGAGCTGTCCACCGGTATCCGGTTCGCGGTGCGGCACGGCACCATTCGCCTCGTCCTGCTCGTCGGGTTGATCGCGATGCTGGTGAGCGGCCCGCTGGTGTTGCTGCCCGCGTTCGCCGATGTCGAGCTGGGGGCAGGGCCCGCCACCCTCGGGCTGCTGTATGCCGCACCCGGCGCCGGCGCCGTGATCGGGTCGCTGACCAGCGGCTGGATGGGCCGGACGAAGCGTGCGGGTCGCGCGCTGCTGATCTCGCTGGTGCTCATGCCCTTCGGGGTGATCGTGGCAGGTATCTCACCGCACGCCGCGTGGGTCTTCCTCGGTCTGGCCGGTTTCGGGCTGGCCAGGGCGGTGAACATGGTGCTGCGCTACACGCTGCTGCAGCAGCACGCGCCGGAGGACATGCGCGGTCGGATGTCGGGGCTGCTGATGGTGCAGTCGGTGACCGGAACCGCGGTCGGATCGATGGTGGCCGGTGTGGTCGGCCAATTGTTCACGCCCGGAACCGCACTCGTGGTCTACGGGGTATCGGTGCTTGTGCTCGGCGGGTTGACGATGGCCATCGCCGGACCGCTGAACGGAAAGGAACAGATGTGACGGATCGAGCCGATTATGCCGACCGCATCGCCGAGGTGCTGGCCGGCGCCAACGGTGCGAAGGTCGGCTATCCGATCGGGCTGTGCGAGGTGGCGGTCGTCCGGAAGGAGACACTCGGCGCCGGGCTCCTCCGGCTGACCTTCGGCGGGCCGGAGCTCGCCGGATTCCACAGCTACGTGCCGGATGAGCATGTGCGCCTGGTCTTCCCGGACGACGAGGGCGTGCTGCGGTTGCCGCGCAGGGACGGACTGTCGCTGGAGTGGGGCAGCCCGCGGCCGGTGTCGCGCGAGTACACCGTGCGTCGGCACAGCGCCGAGGACTGTGAACTGGATATCGATTTCGCGATCCACTCCGGTGGCCTGGCCTCGGAGTGGGCGCTGGCCGCCGCTCCCGGCACCAGGATCCATATCGCGGGTCCGCCAGGGGGCGTGGTTGTTCCACGGACCTATGACAAGTATCTGTTCGCGGGCGACATCACCGCGCTGCCCGCGATCGCCCGCTGGCTCGAGTGGCTGCCGCGTGCGGCGTCGGGATGGGCCTTCATCGAGGTTGTCGGCGCGGCCGAGGAGATCGCGCTGGACGCGCCGCCGGGCATCGAGGTGCGGTGGGTGCATCGCGGCGCCGCGGCGCCGGGTGACGGCGATGCGCTGGAGAAGGCCGTGCGGACCGTGGAAGTGCCGGAAGGGCAACGGGTTTACGTCTGGATGGCGGCCGAGGCCGGTTGCCTGCGCCCACTGCGGCGGTGGGTGCGCGCCGAACTCGGTGTCGGCCCGAAGGACTCACTGATCGCCGGGTACTGGAAGCGCGGCATCGCCGATTTCGACCGAGAGGAATGACGGAGCAATGACGAACGTGATCGACGACGTGGCAGCGGTGCTCGGGGTGCGCCCGGACGAGCTGTCGGCCGAGACCAACCTGCTCGACGCCGGACTGGATTCGGTGCGCATCATGTCACTGGTGGAGAAGTGGCGCGCGGCGGGCCACGACCAGATCGACTTCCCGACGCTGGCCGCCGACCCGGTGCTCGGCTCCTGGCTCGCCGTCCTGTCGTGACCGGTGGCGCGGCCGCGTCGGTCTCCCGAGCGGTCGCGCCACTCTGTCCGTCAATACTGGTGCGCCCCGTCTGCAAGGAGCCGGCGCAGGTCTTTGCGGCTGGTCTTGCCGACCCCGGTCTCGGGGAATTGATCGACCACCACCACGGCATCCGGCATCTTCCACGCCGCGACGCCGCGCTCGCGGACGAACGTGCGGACCGTGAGCAGCGTCGGCAGGGCTTCCCCGTCGACGGGTTGCACGAAGGCGCAGATGCGTTGCCCCAGTACCGGATCCGGCATGCCGACGATCACCGCGTCACGCACGGCCGGATGTTCGAGCAGATGGGCCTCGAGTTCCTCGGCCGAGACCTTCTCCCCGCCGCGGTTCACCCAGTCACCGGCCCGGCCACGCACCACCAGGTTGCCGTCGGGCCGCAGGCACACCATATCGCCGGTGCGATACCAGCCGTCGGCGGTGAAGCTGCGGGCATTGGCCGCCGGATTGTCGTAGTAGCCGCGAATCGTGTACGGGCCCTGGGTGATCAGGTTGCCGTCGGTGCCGGGCGCCACCTCGACGTCGTTGTCGTCGACCACCTTGACCCGGTCGTACTCCGACATCGGGCGGCCCTGGGTGGCGATGACGACGTCGAGCGGATCGGTCAATCGCGTGTAGCAGACCAGTCCTTCGGCCATGCCGAAGACCTGCTGCAGGCGCGCACCGAGCGCCGGGCCGATGCGCCGGGCCAGTTCCTCCTGACAGCGGGCGCCGCCGACCTGGAGCACGCGCAGGCTGGACAGGTCGGGGATATCCCCGGCCTCGGCCCGCTCCACCCACAGCCGGGCCAGCGGTGGCACCAGGCCGGTGATGGTGACGCCGAACCGTTCGATCGCCAGGAAGGCCGTCGCCGGTGTGGGATCCGGCGTCATGGCCACCGTGCCGCCCGCCCACAGCGCGCCGAGGATGCCGGGCGAGCTCATCGGAAAGTTGTGTGCCACCGGCAAAGTCGCCAGATAGACGGTGTCGCCGCCGAGTTCGCAGATCTCGGCGCTGCGCCGCACGCTGTAGAGGTAGTCGTCGTGGGTGCGCGGAATGAGCTTCGGTATCCCGGTGCTGCCGCCGGACAGCTGCAGGAAGGCGACGTCGCTCGCGGCGAGCACGGGCAGATCGCCCGGCTCGTCACGGAATTCGGCGAGGTCGTGCGCGCCGGCGGGCAGCGGTGCGTCGGCGTCATCGGTGAGTACCAGGAGATGGCGCAGGGTATCGACCTGCTGGCCGATCGAATCCGCCAGCGCCGCATAGTCGAACCGCTGATGGACGCCGCAGGTGATCATCGCCGTCGCCGCGCTCGCGGTGGCGATGGGCACCAGCTCCGCCTGCCGATGTGCGGGCAGGCAGAACACCGGCAGCGCGCCGAGGCGGAACAGCGCGAAGATCACCTCGACGAATTCGGCGCGGTTGGGCAGCTGGACCAGCACGCGGTCGTGGCGGCGGAGGCCGAGGCGGGCCAGGCCGGTGGCCAGCGCGCGCGAGCGGTGGTCGAGTTCGGCGTAGGTCCAGCGGTGCGCGTCGTCGACCACGGCGATCGCGTCGGGGGACGTGGTCGCCCGGGCGGTCAGTACGTCTCCGAATGTCTCTCCAGTCCAGCAGTTTTCATCTCGGTACCGGCGTGCGTCTGCGGTCGGCCACGGGGTGAAGCCGTGGAGCGCGGTCGAGGGCATGGGTGCAGCCACCTCTTTCGTCGGAAGTCACAGCGGAAATATGAACGCATCACATTTTTATCAGGTTAGGCTAACCTTATGTTCATGATCGATTCGGAGGAGCGGGTGGTCGTGGTCACGGGAGCGGCATCGGGAATCGGTGCTGCGGTGGCCGAGGCATTGGTACCGGACGCACGGGCCGTCGCCCTGTGGGACCGCGACCCGGAGGTGCATCGGGTGGCGCGCGAAATCGCGCTCCGCACAGGCGGATCCGTGCACGCCACCGAGGTGGATGTGACCGATGCGCGCGCGGTGGCCGACGCCTTCGACGAGCTCGTCGCCGAATACGGTCCCGCCGACGCGCTCGCGCATGCCGCCGGTGTGATGAATCCCGGTGCGGCGCTGGATATCACGGCGCAGGAATGGGAGCACTGCCTGGCCGTAAACGCCACCGGCACGATGCACGTCACGCAGCGAGCCGCCCGCGATATGGTTGCCGCGGGCCGAGGCTCGATCGTGGTCGTATCCTCCAACGCGGCGAGTACGCCGCGCGTCGGCATGGCCGCCTACTGTGCGGCGAAGGCCGCCGCGACCGCGTACACCCGCGCACTCGCCCTGCAGGTCGCCCCGCACGGTGTGCGGGTGAACCTGGTGTCGCCCGGCTCCACCGATACCGCCATGCTGCGCGGCATGTACGGGGCCGGGCCGCTCGACGAGGCCGCGACGGCAAGCCTGCTCGGCGGTGATCCCGAGGCCTACCGCCTCGGAATTCCCCTGGGGCGCATCGCCGCTCCCGCCGATGTCGCCGCATCGGTCCGCTTCCTGCTCTCCGGCGACGCCCGCCACATCACCATGCACGACCTGCGGGTCGATGGTGGCGCGACGCTCGACATGTGACCCGAAAGGATGATCATCATTTCCGCTGACATATCCGACGCCGCCTTCGTGCTGGCCCGTCCCGATCGGACGGTGCTCGCGAAAGGCGCTGGGCCGGTGTTCCGCTCCGCGGCCGCCGCGGTGACCGCGCTGCGCACCGGGCAGGTGCGCTACATCGTCGGCGCACTGCCCTTCGCGCCCGGTGCGCCCGCGGCGCTGTGGGCGCCCGAATCGTTCACGGTGACGGCGGGGCGCTATCGGCCTACGGCGCCGAAGGCGCTGCCGCGCTTCGAGTTCGAGTCGGCTGTGCCGAGCCAGGACGCGCATCTGCGGCGGGTCGCCGCGGCCGTCCGGCTGCTGGAGAATCCGAGTCATCCGATTCGGAAGGTCGTGCTGGCCAGGGCGATTCGGGCGCGCGCGGCGAGCCCGGTAGCGGCGGGCGCGCTGCTCGAGCTGCTGGTGTCGACCGATTCGGTCGGCAACGGGTTCCTCGTCGATCTGTCCGCCGCTGGATCTTCCTATCGCGGTAGACATCTCGTCGGCTGCAGCCCCGAGATCCTGGTCCGGCGCGACGGCACGCGGGTGCTCAGCCATCCGCTGGCGGGGTCGGCCCGGCGGATCGCCGAGGACGAGGCGGATCGCGCGGCCGCGCGCGAGCTGCTCGGCTCGGCCAAGGATCGGGACGAGCACCGGTATGTGGTCGATCAGGTCGACGGTGTGCTGCGCGACAGGTGCGCCACCGTGCGCACCCCCGACGCGCCGGAACTCACCGGCACCGCCGAAATGTGGCACCTCGGAACGCCGATCACCGCGACGGTGCCGCTCGACGGGCCCTCCGCGCTGGAACTCGCCGCCGCACTGCATCCAACGCCCGCGATCTGCGGTACGCCCACCGCCGCGGCCGCGCGCCTGATCGCCGAGCTGGAGGGGGATCGTGGCTTCTATGCCGGCGCGGTGGGCTGGTGCGATGCCGAGGGCAACGGCGAATGGATGGTGAGTATCCGCTGCGCCGAACTGGCCGCCGACGGTATGCGGCTGCTCGCGCACGCGGGCGGCGGCATCGTCGCCGATTCGGATCCGGCGGCCGAATTGGCCGAAACCACCGGGAAATTCCAGCGCATTCTCGGTCCGCTCGGCATCGGCGACCGCACCGTCCCCGTCGCCTGACCGCGGCCGACCACACCACACGCACACGACGAACCGGAGGATCAGCCATGCCCATCCCCCCGATCGCGCCCTATGCGATGCCGACCCTCGACGAGGTCGCCCCCAATCAGGTGTCCTGGGAACTCGACCCAGGCCGTGCCGCGCTGCTCATCCACGACATGCAGCGCTATTTCCTCGCCGCCTACCAGGCCGATCGGGAACCGGCGCGCACCTTGATCGCCAATATCGCGCTGTTGCGAAATCGCTGCCACGACTTGGGTATTCCGGTCATCTACACCATGCAACCCGGTAGCCAGCATCCGTCGCGGCGCGGCATCCTCGCCGATTTCTGGGGTGCGGGCATGGCCGTCGGCCCCGATACCGAGGTCGTCGCCGAGCTCCGGCCCGACCCGCGCGACATCCAGGTCACCAAGTGGCGCTACTCCGCCTTCCAGCGCACCGACCTGCGCGATCTGCTCTCCTTCTACAACCGCGACCACCTGATCGTCACCGGCGTCTACGCCCACATGGGCTGCATGCTCAGCGCCGCCGAGGCCTTCATGAGCGATATCCACCCCTTCCTCGCCCTCGACGCCACCGCCGACTTCACCCGCGAAGAACACCTGATGGCCCTCAACTACACCGCCCGCCGCTCCGGCGCCATCCTCCCCACCACCGCCCTGCTCGACCAACTCGGTGATGTCTCGGCCGCAACCGGATCGGGGGTGGTCGACGCAGCGCGCTGACGCCCGATCAGGGGAAGGGGAGGGTGCGGGCGAGGAGGGTGACGAGGATGAGGACCGCGGGGAAGCAGGCCAGGAACATCACGAAGGTGTAGCCCATGATGTGGCGGGCCTTGAGGCCGAGGATGGCCAGGGTCGGCAGCATCCAGAAGGGCTGCAACAGGTTCGCGCTTGCTTCGCCGAGGTCGTAGACGACGACCATCCAGCCCTGGTTGACCTGTAGCTGGTTGGCGGCGTCGAGGACGTAGGGCGCCTCGATAACCCATTTGCTGCCGCCACTCGGGACGAAGATGCCGAGTACGCAGGAGTAGACGCCGATTACGGCGGGGTAGAAGAAGTCGTTGGAGAGGTTGACCAGCCAGCCTGCGATGGTCTTGGACAGGCCGGTGTAGGCGATCATGCCGAAAATGCCGCCGTAGAGCGGGAATTGCAGCAGGACACCCGAGGCGGCGGGTGCGGCGTCGCGCACCGCCGTCACGAGATTCGCCGGGCGCCAATGCAGCAGCAGTGCGAGCAGGATCAAGATGAGGTTGATCGTGTTCAGGTCGAGTGCGTTGAGCGCGCCGGACTGGGCGTGCTGGAAGTAGCGGATCAGGTACCACAGGCCGAACAGGGCCAGCAGGATGCTGAAGACGGGGCTGTGCTCGAGCCAGTCGCCGGGGCGGCGCGGGCCGGTGCTCGCGGCGGTATCATCCTCGCGGATCAGGGGTTTCAGGTCGACGCCGAGATCCGCTGCGGATTTCGCGGCGGCGCCGGTGGGCGCGATGAGCCAGGCGACACCGACCGCGACGAGGAAGACGATCAGGGTGGCCAGCATGCCCTGCCACAGGAAGATGGTGTCGGTCAGTGGAATGATGCCGCTGCCGCGCCCGGCCTTGATCACGTCCTGCACGGCCTTGGGGCTCGATCCCGCGCTGGCCACCTGGAGCGCGGCCGAACCCGAAAGGCCCTGGGCCCATACGGTTCCCAGTCCGAGGAAGGCCATGGCGCCGATCGCTCGATAGTCGACGCCGCGCAAGACCCTGGCGATCTCCCTGGCCAGGATCGCGGTGAAGATCAGGCTGAACGCCCAGTTCAGGTACGAGGTGATCATCGAGATCGCGGCGGTGAACGCGATCGCCGTCCGCGGTGTGCTCGGCACCCGCGCCAGTCTGGCGATCAGCCGGGCCACCGGTGGTGACACCGCGACCGCGTAACCGCCGATGATGATCATCGCCATCTGCAAGGTGAACTGGATCAGGCTCCAGAATCCCTTACCCCAGGCGTCGACCAGGCCGAATCCGCTGGAGGCCGTGGCGTCTTTCGGCAGGCCGACGATCGGCACCCCGGTGGAGAGCCCGAGCGCCGCGATCAGGAAGGTGCCGATGAGCACGAACCCGAAGGCGTCGGGCAACCACCGCTCGGTGAACGCCGTGAACCACAGCGCGATCCGTGCGATCCGCCCCTCCTCCTCGGCCTCCGGCTGCGGCTTCTCGATCTCATCCGCACCCGGCGTCGTAGCCATGAGGATCTCCACTCAATCGAACATCACTATCGATCCGGAAGGCTAGAACAATTCGCCCATACCGGACTGCAAATTCCCCCTTTTGTTCATACTGGTCGCTCGGGTCAGACGCTGCCCATCGGTGGCGGCTACTTCACGGCGGCGAGGATGCGGCGGCGGCCGTATTGCCAGATGGTGCCTGAGCTGTGGAAGCCTGCTTCTCGCAGCAGGGTCCGGTGTTGTTCGTAGGTGACGTTGTTGTTTTCGGGGTGATCCCAGCGGCGGCGGTCGCGTTCGGCGACGGCGGTGGACAGTTCGGGTTCGGCGGTGATGGCGGTCCAGAAGTCGGCCCAGTTCTCGCGGTCGCCGACGCCTTCGCGTTCGATCTGACCGGTGCCGACGGCCTGGTCGAGGTAGTCGATATCGACTGTGTGCGTTGCCATGTCGTCGCCGTTGAGCAGGATGCCGCCGGGGCGGAGCAGTGTCGCGGCCTGTGTATAGAAGGCGGCAAGCTGGTCGGCCGGGAGCCAGTGCAGCGCGGTGGTGCTGACGATCGCGTCGACCGGTTCGCCGGGTAGTGCGCTGAACCATGCCGGATCGCCGAGATTGTGGTCGACGAGTTCGAATCCATATGCCGCGCGGGCCAATTCGAGCAGCACCGGATCGGTGTCGATCCCGATGACACGGGCCGACGGCAGCCGATCGCGGATGCGGGCGCCGAGCGAACCGGGGCCGCAGGCCACGTCGAGGACGAGGGGCGCGGGGTGATCGGTCTGCGCGGTCACCGCGTCCGCGATGACCGCGAACATGAGTTCCCGATCCGGCAGGTAGCCCTCCTGCTGGCGATCCCAGCGCTCGATCCAGGTGTGGGCGGTGGTGAGGGTGAGCGACATGAACGGCTCCTGTTACTGTCATAATTATCAACGACAGTAACGAGAGTAGCGAAAGGGTGGTGACTGATCAAGTGCTTTTAGGCAGTCACACATTGGGTGTGGTCGACGACGGCGTCGCGCTCGTGAACGTCGCGGTGCCCGGGGAGCGCCGAGGCAAGCCGTATCCGCCCGCGGCCGACACCGAGGAATTGCGTCAGCGGCTGGACAGCGTGATCTTCGCGGCATACGGCTATCCCGTCCGGCTGGAAGAAGCGCGGGACCTGGCCCGCGCCGCCGACCAGATCCGGCAGATCTTCGGCGCGGTCGCCGCGGGTGACACCGACGATGCCGCCGCGCGAATCAACGCGATGATCACCGAATACCACGCGCGGCCCGAGCTGATCCGGCGCGACGATCAGCCGTGGCGGCTGCATTTCCACTCCCCGGATGCCTCGCGCGTCTCCGGGATCGCCGCGGCGGTCGCGGTCGGCCTCGCCTTCGTGCTCAGCAGTGCGCACGCCGACCGGATCGGTGTCTGCTCGGCGGCCAACTGCGACCGCGTCTACCTGGACACCTCCCGCAACGGCACCAGGCGGTTCTGCAGTACGGCATGCCAAAACCGTTCGAAGACAGCGGCATTCCGTGCCCGCCAGGCCACGGAGGGCTGAGCGGCGAAAACCGAGTTGCGGCGCGGCGGTGCGCTGCTGTTGTCTGGACGCAAATGGCGCACATAGAGGTCACCGACGTCGATTACTTTCTCCCCGATGGGCGACAGCTGCTCAACGGGGTCTCCTTCCGCATCGGTGAGGGGGTGAAGGCCGCGCTGGTCGGCCCGAACGGCACCGGCAAAACCACCCTCATCCGGATCATCGCCGGCGACATCACCGCCGACGACGGCGCGGTGACCCGGTCGGGATCGCTCGGCGTGATGCGGCAGTTCATCGGGCAGGTCCGCGACGAATCGACCGTGCGCGACCTGCTGCTCTCGGTCGCCTCGCCCGCGATCCGGCAGGCTGCCGCGGCGCTCGACGCCGCCGAGAACGCGCTGATCGAACAGGACGAGGAGCGCACCCAGCTCGCCTACGCGCACGCGCTGTCGGACTGGGGCGATATCGGCGGCTACGAGATCGAGGCGTTCTGGGATACCGTCACCACGACCGCGCTCGGCATCGGCTTCGATCGGGCCAAATGGCGTGCGGTGCAGACGATGAGCGGCGGCGAGCAGAAGCGCCTCGTCCTCGAGGCCCTGTTCGCCGGTCCGGATGAGGTATTGCTGCTCGACGAGCCGGACAACTATCTGGATGTGCCCGGCAAGCAGTGGCTGGAACGCACCATCGCGGCCTCGCCCAAATCGGTGCTGTTCATCAGCCACGATCGTGAGCTGATCGCGAACGCGGCCACCAGGATTCTCACCCTCGAACCCGGGGCGAGCGGCGCGATGTCGTGGGTGCACGGCGGCGGATTCGCGAGCTATCACCAGGCACGCGAGGATCGCAACGCGCGCCTGGACGAGCTGCGCAAGCGCTGGGACGAGGAGCATGCCAAGCTGCGCGCGCTGGTGTTGCGGCTGCGCGAGAAGGCGAAGTTCAACGACGGTGTCGCGTCGCGCTATCACGCCTCGCAGACCAGGCTGGCCAAATTCGAGGAAGCCGGCCCGCCGCAGGCGATTCCGTTGCGGCAGAACGTTTCCGTGCGGCTGCGCGGCGGGCGCACCGGCAAACGCGCGCTGGTGTGCACCGAGCTGGAGCTCACCGGTTTGATGCGGCCGTTCGACGCCGAGATCTGGTACGGCGATCGGGTCGCCGTGCTCGGCTCCAACGGCTCGGGTAAGTCGCACTTCCTGCGGCTGCTCGCCGCGGGCGGGACCGATCCGGAGATCGAGCACCGCCCGATCCAGGCGCTCGATCTCGCCCCGGTGCGGCATACCGGCGGCGCGGCGCTCGGCGCCAGGGTGCGGCCCGGCTATTTCGCCCAAACCCATTCCCGCCCAGACCTTTCCGGCAACACACTGCTGGAGATTCTGCATCTGGGCAATGAGCACCGCGACGGCATGGGGCGCGAGGCGGCGAGCCGGGTGCTCGACCGCTACGGGCTCGCGGGCGCCGCCGAGCAGCGCTACGACGATCTGTCCGGCGGACAGCAGGCCCGCTTGCAGATCCTGCTGCTCGAGCTGTCGGGCGTCACGATGCTGCTGCTCGACGAGCCGACCGACAACCTCGACCTGCACTCCGCCGACGCACTCGAACAGGCCATCGCCGAGTTCGCCGGCACGGTCGTCACCGTCACCCACGATCGTTGGTTCGCAAAGGGATTCGACCGATTCCTGGTCTTCGGCTCCGACGGTGTCGTCTACGAGAGCGAAACGCCGGTGTGGGACGAGGCGCGCGTGCAGCGCGCACGGTGATTCAGGCGGGCACCAGGTCGTCGAACGGCGGGTAGGTCTCGCTGCCCGTTCGCTCGGCGGCGTCGATGTAGTCGGCGAGCGCGTTGCGGGAGTGCGCGAGCACTGCCATCTGCTGGTCCAGCCGCTGCAACCGCGACCGCATCGCGGCAAGCAATTCGGGACAGCCGGGCAGCACGGGCGCCTCGCCGACCGCGCAGGGCAACAGGTATGCGATGTCCTCGGAGGACAGACCGGCACCGAGCAGATGCCGGATCTGCTTCACCCGCAGCACGGCGGTCTCGTCGTACTCGCGGTAGCCGTTCGCGCCGCGCTCCGGCTCCAGCAGGCCCTGTGCCTCGTAGTAGCGCAGTTGATGGGCGTTGACGCCCGCCCGACGACTCAGTTCCCCGATCAGCATCGAAAACCTCACTTGACCTTCACACCGGTATCAACGTTGACGATGGTGCCATGACCAACACCGAAACACCCGTGACAGTCCTCGGACTCGGACATATGGGCCAGGCGCTCGCCGGTGCGTTCCTCAAGGCCGGGCATCCCACCACCGTGTGGAACCGGACGGCCGCGAAGGCCGACAGGCTCGTGGCCGAGGGGGCGCGGCGCGCGTCGTCGATCGACGACGCGCTCGCGGCGGGTGCGCTGACGATCGTCTGCGTCACCGACTACCAGGCCATGTACGAGCTGCTCGGCGCGAGCGAGCTCAGCGGTGCGATGCTGCTCAACCTGACCTCGGGCAGCTCGACCCAGGCCAGGGCGGCCGCCGGATGGGCCGAGCAGCGCGGCGCCCGCTACCTCGACGGCGCCATCATGGCCATCCCGTCGGCGATCGGCACCCCCGAAGCCGTTGTCCTGCACAGCGGACCGCAGGCGGACTTCGACGCGTACTCCTCGGCCCTCGAATCACTCGGCACCGTCACCTATCTCGGCCCCGACCACGGCCTCGCGTCCCTCTACGACGTCGCGGGCCTGACCATGATGTGGAGCATCCTCAACGCCTGGCTGCACGGCACCGCCCTGCTCAGAACCGCAGGTATCGACGCCGCCACCTACGCGCCGTTCGCACAGCAGATCGCCACGGGCGTAGCCGAGTGGCTCCCCGGCTTCGCCCAGCAGGTCGACACCAACTCCTTCCCGGCGGAGATATCCACCTTGCAGAACGACGTCCACGCGATGGACCACCTGATCGAGGAGAGCGAAACAGCAGGCACCAACGCCGAACTCCCGAAACTGATCAAGGCCATCGCCACCCGCGCGATCGCCGCAGGTCACGGCGCAGAGCAATACCCCGTGCTCATCGAAGAGTTCAGCAAACCCGCCTAGCTCGGAGGTGGTGGCTGAACCGGCAAGTCAGGCCCGGTGAGATACCGGGCCTGACTTGGTGATCGGGGTCAGAGCTTTTCGAGGTCGATGGTGGCGGCCATGGCGCGGTAGCCGTGGTCGTTGGGGTGGAGGTGGTCGCCGCTGTCGTAGGGGGTGGCGATCTTTTCGGGGTTGGTCGGGTCGGCCAGGGCTCGGTCGAAGTCGACGACGGCGTCGTATTCGCCGGAGGTGCGGATCCAGGTGTTGATGGTGTGGCGCTTGGCGGCGGCGCGGGCGGAGTAGTGGTCCGAGTCGCCGAAGGGGAGCAGGGTGGCGCCGATGGCTTTGATGCCGCGGGCGTGGGCCTGCTTGATCAGGGTGCGGTAGCCGGCGATGATCTGCTCGGCGGAGACGTCGGCGCTCGGCTTGTAGGTGGGCTTGTCGGTTTCGCTGAAGCCGATGTCGTTGACGCCTTCGAGGATGATCACACTGCGGACGCCGGGCTTGGCGAGCACGTCGCGGTCGAACCGGGTGGCGGCGCGTTCGCCGTACCAGGCGGAATCGTTGACCACCAGATTGCCGCCGATGCCCTGGTTCAGCACCGCCCGCTGCTTACCGGAGGCGGCCAGTCGATCGGCGAGCGCGTCCGTGTAGCGCTGGTTGGCCCCGGTGGTCGAGCCGAATCCGTCGGTGATCGAATCACCAAGGGAGACAACGGTATCCCGGCGGGCCTTACCGCCGGAGACCTCGACATCGGTCAGGTAGTACCAGGAATTCGTGCGCTCGGTGAACGCCGCGGCGCCGGTATCCGCCGCGTGATCGCCGGCGGCGCGGTAGGTATCGGTCCATGCCTGCGAGTGGAAGGTGGCCGGGCCGGTGGTTCCCGCGAAATAGAGCGTGACGGCAACTGATTCGAGCGGTGCCACCCGCAATTCCGCCGCGTCGCTCGACATCTCGGCACCCGGCGGGATGACGACACGCTTCGCACCACCGAATGTCAACGGCCGCAGCGACTCCGGCTCGGTCGCCGCCTCCGCGAGGTGCACGGCGATTGTCGCCCCGTCGACCTCGAGCGGTCCGGCGCCGAACCGGTTGGACAACCGGATTCGCGCCTTGTCGCCACCATTGGTGACCCGCACGATCTGGCGGACCGATTCGCCGGAGAACCCCTGCTCGGACCAGTTCGGTCCGAACCCCGCCGCGGGCCGCTGTGCCGACGCGGACCAGGCCGCCGACCAGGCCTGCTCGGCTGCGCTCGATGCCGCGCCATCGTTGTCCGTACCGCACGCCGACAGCGCCGCCGCGACGACCATCACCACTGCGGGTGCCAACAGACGGCTCATCGACTTCTTCCTCATCGCGGTCCCTCTCGTTCTTAACGGGTCTGTAGTCCCGTTACTGATGTTGAGGAGCGTAGCAGAGGGATCCGACTAACGGAACAGTGGTGCCATTTGCGCCGCCTCGGCGGGCCATGCTCGGGCGGGGGCCCGCCTCTGCCGGCTCGCGCGGTGGAGTCGTGCGTGAACGCGACTTTATGTATCGAATTCAAGAAATGCGGCGAATAATCGCAATGCGAACAATGTCCGCTACGGGCGAATTCGCACTGGAGAGTGAGAGGCTGCACAAAATGGTCGACCGGCTATAACTCCCGATCGAGACCGCTTTTTGTGGCGCGCTCGATATCTGATCGTTACCGGTCGCCGTGTGTTCATATTCCCGATAAGTCATCGGATGATTCTGAGCGTCCGTTGTAGTATCCGGATGACAGGAGTTCCATCGTGTTCGAATTGCTCACCGCGATCGTCGGCGTCGTGGCCGAGATCGTCAAGGTTGTCGGAATCGGCATCAGCGCCAGCGCCGCCTAGCTGCATCGATCCGAGCGGAGGGCGTCTACTTCACGATTCGCATCAGTCGCTCGAGTGCGACGATCTGGTCGTCGTAGGCGCCCTCCACTTTGGCGAGCAGCGTCGATATTCCAGCCGAGCGATAATGCTCGACACGCTCGGCGATCATGTCGGGTGTGCCGACCAGATTCGTGTGGCTGCCGAGTTCCAGCGGCACCTCGAGCCGCGCCTGATCGTGGTTTCCCGACTGCCATAATCGCGCGACCTCGGCGACCGCCTCGCCGAATCCGAGGCGGGCGAACGCCTCGTTGTAGAAATTGCGTCCCGACGCGCCCATTGATCCGATGGTGAACGCATAGCCGCTCGCGTGTTTGCGGATCGAGGCGGCGGCGCCCACCTCATCGTCGGCGAACTCGACCGCGACGGGCGCGACCAGATCGATCTCGGCCAGCGTGCGGCCCGCGCTCTCGGCGCCCGCGCGGATCGGGCCGAGAAAGACCTCGGCGGCCTCGGGGATGAACGCGTTGCCGAGCCATCCGTCGGCGAGCTCGCCGGTGAGGCGCAGATTCGCCGGGCCCATCGCCGCGACGTAGACGGGCACATGATCGGGACGGACCATCGGCCGCAGGGCACGACCTTCGCTGTGCGGCAACGGAAGTGGATAGATCTCGCCCTCGTGCTCCAGCCGCTCGCCCCGGCTCACCGTCCGGATGATCTCGATGGTCTCCCTGGTGGTCCGCACGGGGCGGCGGAAACGCACACCGTGCCAGCCCTCCATCACCCGCGGACCGGAGACGCCGACGCCGAGGGTGAACCGGCCGCCGGACAGTTCCTGTAGGCTCAACGCCGAGGTGGCGAGCAGAGCCGGTGTGCGCGAACCCAATTGGGCGACGAAGGTGCCGAGCCCGATGGTGGATGTTCTGGCCGCGAGGTAGGCGAGTCCGGTGAGCGCGTCGTAGCCCCACACTTCGGGGACCCACAGCGAGCTCACGCCGATCCGCTCGGCCGCGATCGCGAATTCCGTCGCGCCGGGCAACCGCGGTTCGATGACGACGCCTACGCGCATGCTGTTGCTCCTTATGCCCTACCGGCTCTATGGTCCCTGCCATACTTTAGTGGCTGATCGGCACGTCGTCGTGCCCCGACGGACAGGTACCGCATGCGTTATCGGGATTGCCCGACAGTGGAAGTGACCGAAAAGATTTCGTGTACACCGGCGCAGGCGTGGGCGCTTGTCACCGATATCGGCCTGCCGCCGCGCTTCTCCACCGAGGTCGAGGAGGTGGCGTGGCTCGACGGCGCGGACCGGGTCGCGGTGGGCGCGCGGTTCCGCGGCCGTAATCGGCACGCGGCGATGGGCGCATGGGAGACCGAATGCGAAGTGGTCGAGGTCGAACCCGAGCGGCGCTGGGTATGGGCCGTGCGCGGCCCGGAGGCCGTCGGCGCGACCTGGGGTTTCGAGATCGATCCCGCGCGTGACGGGGTGATCGTCCGCCAGTGGGCCCGCATGGGTCCCGGCCCGTCCGGGCTGAGCATCGCGATCGCCGCGATGCCGGACAAGGAGGCCAGGATCGTCGCGGGCCGCCTCGCGGAATGGGAGACCAATATGCGCGCCAATCTGGCAGGCATCAAGGCACACTTCGACCGCTGACGAAGGCCCGGTGCAGGCGACCGGGCCTTCGTCGGTGGTGCTCAGGTCATTTGGCGGTCGCGGGGCTGTCGAGGAACGGGGTGATCAGGGGCAGCAGCAGGTCGGCGCGGTACGTGATGTCGTAATGCGTTGTGCCAGGCACGACTTCGAGGCGCGAGCGCGAGCCGCTCGGCGTCTTGCTGCCGAGCAGCGCGGTTAGGTCGCGGATGTGCTCGCGGTACAGCGCGTCGTTCTCGGCGGTGAGGAACAGGGCCGGTGTGGACACCGTGGCCATTTGCGCTGTCCAGTCGTAGTTCTCGGTGAGCAGCCGCCTGGTCTTGGTGACCAGTGCGCGCCAGTCGCCCGGGTTGGGCGCGGTGCGGGCGTAGACGTCGTGGATGGGGGAGCCGAACATGGCGTCGGGATCCATGGCGGCCATGCCCGCCCGTGTTTCGGGAACCCAGCCATCGCTGCGGTAGGTCGCCGAGGCGACGATCATCTTGTTCACCAGATCCGGTGTGCGTGCGGCGAGTTGGAGTGCGACGCCGCCGCCGAGGGAGTAGCCGAGCACGTCGGCTTTGCCGAGGCCGAGGTGGGTGATCAGCGCCGCGATATCGTCCGCCAACCCCTCGTAGCGCAGGGGCCGATCGATATCCGGGGTGTGGCCGTGCCCCTGAAGGTCGACGGCGACGACCTTCCTGGTTTTCGCCAATTCGGGCAGTAGCGCGGCGAAGTTGGCTTCGCCGGTGCTCAAACCGCCGTGGATCAGCACGAGTGGTCGCCCCGCGCCGTGGATTTCGTAGTAGAGCCGCTGACCGTTGACCGGTGCGTAGAAGCCTTTGCCGTCGGCGCTCGCCGTGTCGAGGACGGCCGCGGTGGATTTCGCCGCCGCGGTATTCGTGTCCGTTGTCTCGCCGGTGGTGCATGCGGTTGCCAGAAGCATGGAAAGGGTAACCGCGGCAAGGGTGAACGCGGCCTTCTTCATGGTTTTCATTGATCCACTTCTATTTTCGAGCAGGTGCGGATATGGCGCGACGATCAGGGGTGCAGGGGCGCCCATTGCGCGTATTCCGCGGTACCGGTGAGGAATTCGCCCGCGGGCGGCGTGATGATGTCGAGATTCGGGTTGTGGCTCAGCTTCGCCAGTTCCACATGCCTGGCGTCGGGCAGTAACCCGGCGATGGCTTTCGCACCGGTGCGCAACAGCGCGCCGCTCTTTTCACCCGCGATCACCAGGGTCGGCACGGTGACACCGGCCCAGTCCTTGGCGCGCAGCGGCACCCCGCGCATGAACTCACCCATGATGGCCCAATCGTGCGCGGTGGCGAACGCGGTGGACCGCAGGCCCTGCCACATCGGCGTGAACCGCATGATCTCGGCGAAGGCGCGCGGCATGCCCATGGCCTTGGTCATGTAGAACGGCACGATCTTGCCGCGGTTGCCCGCGGCGATCATGTCGTGCAGCCGGGGCGCCACATCGGCTGGTGGCACGAAGTTCTCGCGGTCGACGATGAACGGCGGCTCGAAGGCGACCACGCGGGTGATACCGGGAATCCGCCCGGAGTTCGCGGCGCGTAATGCGAGTCCGGCTCCGGCGGACCAGCCGAACAGCGCGGCCGAACCGCCCGCGGCGTCGACAAGCGCCGCGAGATCGTCGATTTCGTTCTCGACGTCGTATACGCCGGGGGAGTCGGTGCTGTCGCCACGACCGCGCCGGTCGTAATTGATGACGGTGAGGCCGTATTCGTCGGCAAGTCGATCGGCCAATTGCACCAGCTTCGGGAATTTGCGGAAGCTGAAGGCGCCGCCGATCAGAATCACCGTCGCGGTGTCACCGCCCACGTGGCGGTCGAATGCGAGCTGTATGCCGGCGGGAGTCGTGATGGTTTCCATTGATCTGCTGCCTTCCATTCGTGCGAGTCGGCGACCGTCGGCGTGTGCGCCGTCATGAGGGAAGACGGCGGTGGGTTCCTGGATTCATCGCGGCACGCGGAATGGTTGATGTGACCTGTGACACAACGGATTACCGTTCGCGTGCTGACCGATTTCCAGGTGCGGAACGCTACGGCGCGAATGGGGGCCGATCAATACAGGACATCGCTGCGAATGGCATTATCGCAGGCTGCCGCGTCGACATCGGAGCAATGGTGGTGTCCGCGAACGCAATTACGCCGCAGTGGCGTTGCGATGATATGAGAACGAATGCACGCCGGGTGTTGTCCGGCGGTCGAGCCGGGGCGCCGGATCGACGCCCCGATTCGACGGCCGCTCGGGCTCGCGACGGAAAGGCGTTACGCCACTTCGACGATCAGGGCATCGCCCTGGCCGCCACCGCCGCACAGCGCGGCCGCGCCCATGCCGCCGCCGCGGCGGCGCAGCTCGCTGATGAGCGTGACGGTGATGCGAGCGCCGGTGCACCCCAGCGGATGTCCGACAGCGATGGCGCCGCCGTTGACGTTGACGATGTCCTCGGAGATGCCGAGATCGTCGACGGCGGCCATCGGCACCGACGCGAACGCCTCGTTCAGCTCGTACAGGTCGAAGCCCGCCGGGTCGAGTCCGAGTTTGGCCGCGGCCTTGCGAATCGCGTTGGCAGGCTGGGGAAGCAGCGACAGCGGGCCCGCGGTGGCGCCCCACGCCTTGATGGTGGCCAGCACCGGCAGGCCGAGATCCGCCGCCTTGGCGCGCGACATCAGGACAAGCGCGGCGGCGCCGTCCGAGGTCTGTGAGGCACTGCCCGCGGTGATGGTGCCGTCGGGGGTGAACGTCGGGCGCAGCGCGGCCAGCTTCTCGACGGTGGTGTCGGGGCGGATGCCCTCGTCCTGATCGAAGACGACCGGATCGCCCTTGCGCCGCGGCACTTCGACGGGGGCGACCTCGTCGGCGAACGCGCCACTCTTCCACGCGGCGGCGGCACGTTCGTGCGAGCGGGCCGACCACTCGTCCAGCCGCTGCCTGCTGTAGGCATGTGAAATCGCCTGGTACTCCTCGGTGGCCAGGCCCATCAGCTTCTTGTCGAACGGGCAGGTGAGCCCGTCGAACTGCATGGTGTCCTTCAGTACGCCGTCACCCGCGCGATAGCCGAAGCGTGCCTTGTCGAGTACATAGGGTGTGTTGGACATCGACTCCATGCCGCCGGCGGCCACGATGTCGAACTCGCCGAGCGCGATCAGCGATGCCGCGCGCTGGATGGCCGAGGTGCCGGACAGGCACACCTTGTTCATGGTCTCGGCGGGGACGTCCAGCGGGATGCCCGCGCCGAAAGCGGCCTGGCGCGCGGTGATCTGGCCCGCGCCCGCCTGCAGCACGTGTCCCATGACCGTGTAGTCGACCTGATCGCCTGGTAGCTGGGCGCGCTCGAGCGCGGCGGCAATGGCCTTCGATCCGAGTTCGGTCGCGGCGAAGGACGAAAGCCCCCCGCCGAACTTGCCGATCGGAATGCGTGCGTATCCGACGACGACGGCCTCGTTCATGAATCACTCCTCTATAGCAGGCGCGGTGTGCGCCCTGGGCGTGCGCAGTGCATGGTGCGGAATGGTGCACGGCTCCGTGCGAAAAACAGGGTCAACGTTACTAGTACGAATTCGCCGTGCGCATCCGATTACAAAACCGACCGGTCGGAAATCTGAAAACTACCCCCGAATGGGGGGTTGTCAGAAATTCTGGCTATATTTCAGAATAGCGAGCTATATACGCGGGGGTGAAAGAACTGTCTGAGCCCGGTTCATTGTTCACTCGCGGTCGACCGCTCCAGCTACTGCCCGGATACTCTCCCGTGGCCGGAATGCCGGAGATAGAACGATTCCGAAGGAAAATATTCGGCGCGGCGCTACGCGATGGCAACCGAACTTAATGAACAATGATCGACGGCTGACGCGACCCTTGCGAAAAGGCGTCGGATCACTTACGCTGGCAATAGTCTTTAGGGGGAGGGTATAAAGACTTAAAACCAGATACTTATAGCGTCATGTTCGTGAATCGGACCGGACGTTGTTCGAGTGTGCAGAAGTGAGATGGTTTTGAAGATTAGTTCTCCAATGTCGGAGAAGATCAGATGACCGATTCTGATCTAGCGCACAAGCGCGCCGCCGGTGCCGTCGATCCGGCCCGCGTGCTGGCGATGTGCAGCGGTATCACCTTCATGGCGTTCCTGGACTTCACCGTTGTCAATATTGCTTTCCCCGATATTCTCGCCGATTTCGAGAACACCTCGATCAATACGCTGACATGGATCGTCAGCGGCTACGCGGTCATGTTCGCCGCGCTGCTCGCGCCCGCGGGCCGGATCGCCGACAGCGTCGGCAGGCGGCCCGTTCTCCTCTGGTCGCTCGCACTGTTCACGATCGCGTCGCTCGTCTGCGGCGTCGCGCCGTCCATCGGATGGCTCATCGCGGGCCGATTCCTCCAGGGTGTGGCGGCGGGCGGGATGATCCCCGCCGCGCTCGGCCTGATCCTGTCCACCACGCCACGCGAGCGCATACCGCGCGCGGTCGCCACCTGGTCCGCGGCCTCGGGCTTCTCGGCCGTCATCGGGCCCGCGGTCGGCGGTGTGCTGCTGCGCGTACTCGACTGGCGGTGGGTGTTTTTCATCAACCTGCCCATCGGCGCGGCCCTGCTGGCCGGCGGTTTGGCGGTGCTGCCGGGGCATGTCAAGGGCTCGGGTAGCCGGCTGCCCGATGCCATCGGCAGCATCGCGCTCGGCCTCGGTATCGCGGGCATCGTCAGCGCGCTGACCGAGGGTGACAAGTGGGGTTGGCTGGATATCCGGACCATCGGGCTCGGCGCCGCCGGGCTCGCGCTCATCGGGTTCACCGTGCTGCGTTCCCGCGCGCACGAGGCTCCGGCGATCGATATCGCGCTCTGGCGTAGCCCCGCCTATACAATCGCCAACGTTGCGCTCGCGATGCTCAGCGCGAATATGTTTGCGTGGAACCTGGCAGCGCCGTTGTTCGCCACGACAATATGGCACTGGACAATCCTGGAAACGGCCGCGGCACTGTGCGTCGGCGCCGTCGCCTCCATGATCGGCTCACTGGCCGCAGGGCGGCTGACCAGTCCGGCAATGCATGGGAAGATCGCGATTCTCGCCTGCCTGCTGTTCGCGGCCAGCAATGCGATCTGGGCCTCGAATCTATTCGGATCCACCTCGAATTTCCTGGGCGGCTGGTTGCCTGCCGCCATTCTCGGCGGCGGTGGCCTCGGCCTCGGTTTCACCTGCCTGTCCACGCTCGCGGCCGGCGCGCTCGCCCCGCTGAAATTCGCGGGCGGGCTCGGCATGACGGTATCGGTGCGCCAGGTCGGCGGCGCCGTCGGTGTCGCGGGATTCGCCGCCATCATGGTGTCGAGCGCGACGCCGGGCAGCCTTTCGGCTTTTCATCACGTATTCGTGGCCGCAATGGCGTTGAACATCATTTGCGCCCTCGTGGTGAGCGTATTGATCAGCCCGCGGTTCAGCCGTCCCGCCGGCGCGCGGACCGCCACCGGCGCGTGAAGCGCCTGCTCCATAACTAAAAGTAATCTCGTGGAAGAGTTTCGATGACTGCTTCAGATTCGATCTTGATCGGTGCCGGTAGCGTACTCGCTCGCTGCGGCGAAGTGCTCCTCGCGAAGGGGCAGAGAATCCGGGCAGTAGTGGCGGGGGACGCTACGGCACGCGCATGGGCGATAAAGGCGGGCATTCCGAGTTATGAACTCGACGAGGCCGTCGAACTCGCGCCGCGGTGGGATTGCGATCTGCTCTTCAGCATCGGCAACTACGCGATCGTTCCCGACGCGTTGCTGAGCTGTGCGCGGCGGATGAGCATCAACTATCACTACGGTCCGCTGCCCGAATACTCCGGCCTGTACGCGCCGTCCTGGGCCATCGCCGATCGGGTGCGCGACTACGCCATCACCTGGCACCGGATCGGTGAGCTGGTCGACGGCGGCGATGTGCTCGCGCGCGTCCCGGTGCCGGTGGCCGCCGACGAGACCGCGCTCTCGCTCGGGCTGAAATGCGACGAAGCGGCCGTCACCAGTCTGGCCGACCTGATCGACGAACTCGTCGAAGGCCGCGAAACGGCGACACCCCAAGACCTTTCGGCACGCCGCTACTTCTCCAGGCATACCCAGTTCCCCGCCGAGGGCCTCATCGACTGGCGGCGTACCGCCGAGGACGTCGTCGCCATGGTCCGCGCCGCGGACTACGGCCCGTTCACCGGCCCGCTGGTCTGGCCCAAGGTGCGGATCGGCGATCGCTTCGTCGCCGTCCGCGAGGCCAGGGCCGGCGCCGCCACCGACGGGGTGCCCGGCGAGGTGCTCGCCTGTGACGACGCGTCGGGCCTGCGGGTCGCCACCGCCTCCGGCACTGTGCACCTGACCCGCCTGAGCACAGCGACGGGCGACGCGCTGTCCGCGGGTGAGTGCGTCGTGTCGCCGGGCACGATCCTGACCACTCCCGACGACGACGTCGCGGCCCGGATCACCGCGGCGGGCACCGCCGCGTCGAAGGCGGGCGCCTACTGGCGCGAGCGCCTGACCGATGGCAGGCCGTATCGCCTCGGCTACACCGCGCCGCTCGCCGGTGACGACCCGGACGCCGGCCCGGTCACCGTACGCGCCGTGCCGATCGGCGACCTCGCGGGCGCCTGGTGCACCTTCCTGGGCCGGGCCACCGGCGAGACGGATATCCATCTCGCCGTGGCCGCGCCGCGCGCGGGCCTCGACACGGACTATCGCGACCTGTTCGCCGCGTGGCTGCCGCTGCGGGTGCGCGTCGACGCGCAGGAGTCGGTCGCGCAGAACCTGCGGGCGATCGGCGACGAGTACTCCGTCGGCCAGCGGAAGGCGTGGCTGCGCCGCGACATCTTCGGGCGCGACGAGGCGCTGCGCAAGCTGTGGCACAGCGGCGACATGCTGCCCGACGTACTGATTTCCACGGCCGCCGCGCCGTTCGGTGACGAAGCCGGCCGCCCCGCGCTGGAACTGATCGCCGGAGACGACGGGACCGTCGAGTTCCGCTACGACGCGACGCGTGTCGCCCGCCGCGATGTCGTGCGGCTGGCCGAGCAGTTCGGCGACTGGTGCGACCGGTTACCCGCGCTCGCGAACGAACCGCTGGCCGTCGCGGATATCCTCCCGGCGAGCGAACGCCGCATGCTGATCGAGGAGTTCAACGCCACCGACGACGACGGCCTGCTGGGCCAGCGCCTGCACCGGCTCTACGAACGCGCCGCCGAGGAGCACGCCGGCAGCATCGCCCTGATCTGTGCCGACACCGCACTGACCTACGCCGAACTCGACGCCGACGCCAATCGGGTCGCCAACACCCTGGTCGCGCGGGGCGTCGGCCGTGGCGATCTGGTCGGCGTCGCACTCGACCGCTCGATCGACCTCGTCGTCGTGCTGCTCGCGGTGCTGAAAACCGGTGCGGCCTATGTGCCGATCGATCCGAACTTCCCGGCGCAGCGCATCCGCCAGATGATCGAGGACGCCGAACCGAAGCTGGTGCTCACCCCGGCGAGCACGCCGGAAAGCCTGTCGGCGTGGGCATCCCGGTGCCTGAGCGTCGACGACGCGCGCGCATCCGGCGCCGGGGCACTCGATATCGAGGTGGCGGCGGAGGATCTCGCCTACGTCATCTACACCTCCGGTTCGACCGGCAGGCCCAAGGGCGTCGAGATCACCCACGGCGCGCTGTGCAACTTCCTGTCCTCGATGCGGCAGCGGCCCGGATGTGGCGAGGCGGATCGGTTGCTCGCGGTCACCACCGTCTCCTTCGATATCGCGGTGCTCGAGCTGTTCCTCCCGTTGCTCTCCGGCGCGACCACGGTCATCGCCCAGGCACACGAAACCATCGACGCCAGTGCGCTGCTCGGCTTGATGAAGCGCCACGCGATCACCATGATGCAGGGCACGCCCGCCACCTGGCAGCTGCTGCTCGATTCGGGCTGGCGCGGCGCACCGCGCCTGGCGAAGATCCTGTGCGGTGGCGAGGCGCTGCCGCGCAGGCTGGCCGATCGCCTGCTCGACTGCGGTGACGCGGTCTGGAACATGTACGGCCCCACCGAAACCACCGTGTGGTCGAGCGTCTGGCAGGTGCGCGCGGGCGACGATGTCCGCATCGGCGGCCCGATCGCCAACACCCAGCTCTATGTGCTCGGCGCGGATCTGTCGCCGGTGCCGGTCGGCTTCCCCGGCGAGCTGTACATCGGCGGCGCCGGTGTCGCGCGCGGCTACCACAACGACACCGAGCACACCCGCGCCCGGTTCGTGGACAACCCGTTCGGCGACGGAACCCTGTACCGCACAGGCGATCTGGCGAGGTTCGTCGAGCCTGGGCAGCTCAGTGTGCTCGGCCGTGACGACGACCAGGTCAAGCTGCGCGGCTACCGGATCGAGCTCGGCGATATCGAATCGGCCATCACCGGTCACGCGGACGTCTCGCGCGCCGTGGTGATCGGCCGCAACGAGCAGCTGGTCGCCTACGCCGTGCGCGATTCGGCGCGGGCCGCCGCGGGCCGGGCCGACAGCGCCGCGCTCACCGAATGGGCGGGCGCATGGGACCGCGCCTACGAGACCGAGGCCGAGGACGCCACATTCAACCTGGCGGGCTGGCACAACAGCTATGACGGCCAGCCGTTCTCGAACAGTGAGATGCGCGACTGGCAGATGAGCTCGGTCCGCCGGATCCTGTCGTACTCGCCGGAGCGGGTGTTCGAAATCGGTTCCGGCAGTGGCCTGATGCTGTTCGGCATCGCGCCGCACACCAGCGCCTATCATGCCGTCGACGCCTCGGAACAGGCCGTGCGGATCACTCGCCGCCACCTGGCGTCGCTGCCGCATGTCACCTGCGAGCATCGCCCGGCGCACGCGCTGCCCGAGGTGGCCGACGGCGCCTTCGACACCGTCATCGTCAACTCGGTGGCCCAGTACTTCCCATCCATCGACTATCTGACCACGGTGCTCGAATGGGCGACGAAGGCGATCGACAAGGGCCGCGTCTACCTCGGGGATCTGCGTGATCTGTCGCTGCTGGCGGTGTTCCACGCCGATGTGGTGAACTTCCGTGCGGGCGGCAAGATCTCGCCCGACGAACTGGCCACCCGCGTCGCGCACGCCATGCGCGCCGATCGCGAATTGGTGATCTCCCCGGAGTACTTCGCCGACCTGCCGAGCCTGTTCCCCCGGATCACCCGCGTCGATGTCACCCTGCGCGACGGGCGCTACGTCAACGAGATGACCCGCTACCGCTTCGACGTCACGCTGCACATCGGCGAGCCGGCGCACAGCGAAACCCCGGTCACCGAACGGAATTGGCGCGCCGACGGACTCGAGGCGGCCGCGCTGCGCGAGCTGCTCGCCGCGACCGGCGATACGGTGGTGCGGCTGAACGACATTCCCAACGGCAGGTTGCGCGAAGTGCACGGCCGAGTGGGGCGGTCCGAACCCGCCGCGGCGTGGATCGACCCGCAGGATCTCGTCGGCATCGCCGCCGCGGCCGATCTGGATATGGCGTTGCTGCCCAGCCGTTCCGGCGACAAGTGGTGTATCGACGCCGTGTTCTGGCGTGCGGGCGCGCATCCGGACCTGCGCCTGCGCCCCGCCGCGGCGATGGACCGCGCCGCGCTGGCGCACTACGCGAACGACCCGGTCGTCGGTGAACCGGCCAGGGTCGCGCTCGGCCGGGCGCTGCGCCCGTGGCTGGCCGAGCGACTCCCGGCCTACATGGTGCCCGCCTTCTTCGTCGAACTCGACGAGTTCCCGCTGACGCCCAACGGCAAGATCGACCGCAGGATGCTGCCGGATCCGGTGGCGGGCATCGAGGTGACGGCCAAACCCGCCACCGAGCTGGAGCAGGATATCCTCGCCATCTGGTCCGATGTGCTCGGCCACGATCGCATCGGCATCAACCAGAACTTCTTCGAGATCGGCGGCGATTCGCTGCGCGCCGTGCGCGTGCAGACGGAGCTGGAGCGGCTGCTCGGCAGGCCGGTGTCCTCGGCGAAGCTGTTCGAGCACTTCACCATCAAGGCGCTCGCCGCCGATCTGGCCGGCGCCGAGAAGTCCGGCGGTGAGCTCGTCACCGCGCACCGGCGCGCCGCCAACGACGAGGACATCGCCATCATCGCCATGGCGTGCAGGCTGCCCGGCGACGTGAATACGCCCGAGCAGTACTGGGATCTGCTCGAGCGCGGCGGCGACGGCATCGTCGAGGTGCCGAAGGACCGCTGGGACGCCGATGCGCTGTACGACGCCGATCCGGAGGCGCGCGGCAAATCGTATTGCCGCTCAGGCGGTTTCGTCACCCCGATCGACCTGTTCGACGCGCCCTTCTTCGGCGTCGCCCCCCGCGAGGCGCGCTCGCTGGACCCGATGCAGCGCATGGTGCTCGAGACCTGCTGGGAGGCGTTCGAGCGCGCGGGCTACACCATGGAGCGGCTGCGCGGCAGCCAGACCGGCGCGTTCATCGGCGTCGGCAAGAGCTCGGCCTATCACGAATACGGCCTGACCATGGCCGGTGGCCTGACCGATCTGGACGGCTATGTCGGCCCCGGCTCCGCGGGCGGCACCATGTCCGGCCGGGTGTCCTATGTGTTCGGCCTCGAGGGACCGACGCTGACGCTGGACACGGCATGCTCCTCGTCGCTGGTGACCACCCACCTGGCCTGTAATGCGTTGCGCCAGGGCGAATGTGACCTCGCGGTGTCGGCGGGTGTGAGCGTCATGCTCACGCCGGAGCTGCACGTGGAGTTCAGCCGCCTGCGCGGTATGTCGCCGGACGGCCGCTGCCGGTCGTTCTCCGCCGATACCGAGGGCACCGGCTGGAGCGAGGGTTCCGCCGCGGTGGTGCTCAAGCGACTGTCCGACGCGCAGCGCGACGGCGATCCGATCCTGGCGGTGCTGCGCGGCACCGCCGTCAACCACGACGGTCACGCCGCGAGCCTGACCACGCCGAGCGGTCCGGCCCAGCAGCGCGTGATCCGCTCGGCACTGGCGAATTCGGGCCTGCAGCCGGGCGATATCGATTACCTGGAGGCGCACGGTACCGGCACCAAACTCGGCGACCCGATCGAGGGCACGGCGCTGGCCGACGTGTTCGGCGGCAGCCACACCGACGAGCACCCGCTGTGGGTCGGCTCGGCCAAGTCCAACCTGGGCCACACTCAGGCGGCCGCCGGTCTGGCAGGCGTGATGAAGGTCGTCCTGGCAATGCAGCACGACATGCTGCCCAGGACACTGCATGTCACCGAGCCGACACCGGCGGTGGATTGGCACGGCGCGAAAATGGCGCTGGTACAGGAGGAACGGCCGTGGCTCCCGAACGGGAGGCCGCGCAGGGCCGGGGTCAGCTCGTTCGGCATCGGCGGCACCAACGCCCACGTCATCGTCGAGGAACCGCCCAAGCGCGTCGTCGCGGCCGAGCCGTCGGCGCCGCTGCCGCCCGCGGTGCCGGTGCTGGTGTCCGGCTACACCGATACCGCGCTGCGCCAGCAGGCCGAGGCGCTGCACCGGCACATGGGCATGAACATCCACGACCGCATCGGCGACGTCGCCCGCTCGCTGGCCACCACCCGCAGCCAATTCCGCAGGCGGCTGGTGCTTTTGGTCAAGGACAAGTCCGAACTGCTCGACAAGCTCGCCTCCTTCGCCCGCACCGGCGAATCGCCGGTGGGCGCGGCGCGCACCGGCGAGCACGCCGAAGAACCGCGGGCGGCACTGCTGTTCACCGGCCAGGGCAGCCAGCTGCCCGGCATGGGCAAGGACGTCGCCGAGGTGTATCCGGTCTTCCGCGAGGCGCTGACCGAGATCGCCGCTCAGTTCACCGACCTGAAAAAGCCACTGCTGGAGGTGATGTGGGCCGAGGCGGACAGCGCGGACGCCGCACTGCTGCATCGCACCGATTTCACCCAGTCCGCGCTGTTCGCGCTCGAGGTGGCGCTGTGGCGGCTGTGGGAGAGCTGGGGTGTGCGGCCGGAGCTGTTGCTCGGCCACAGCATCGGCGAAATCGCGGCCGCCCACGTCGCCGGGATATTCGACCTGTCCGACGCGTGCAGGCTGGTCGCGGCGCGCGGCCGGTTGATGCAGGCGCTGCCGAGCGGCGGCGCGATGGCGTCGCTGGAGGCCGACGCGGTCGAAGTGGCCACGGCCATAGAGGCTTTGGGGCTCACCGGCAAGATCGATATCGCGGGCCTGAACACCCCGGCGCAGACCGTCGTCTCCGGCGATGCCGACGGTGTCGAGCGCGCGGCGGCGTATTTCGCCGAGCAGGGCCGCAAAGCCAAGCGGCTCACGGTGTCCCACGCCTTCCACTCGCACCACATGGACGGCATGCTCGCGGCATTCCAGGCCGTGGCCGAGACCGTGCAGTTCAACGCGCCACGGGTGACCATCGTCAGCAGCCTGACCGGCGAGCTGGCGAAGCCGGGCGAGCTGGAGCGGCCCGACTACTGGATCCGTCAGGCGCGCAGGGCCGTTCGCTTCGCCGACGGCATCAAGACGCTGCATCAGAACGGCGTGAACGTCTACCTGGAGCTCGGCCCGCAACCGGTGCTGTCCGGTATGGGCGCGGCCTGTCTGGCCGACGAGAAGGCCATCGCCTGGGTACCCTCGCTCGTCGCGGGCAAGGACGGCGCCTCGGTCGTGCAGCGCAGCCTCGCCGAACTGCACGTGCTGGATGTGCCGCTGGATTGGCGCGGTTACTTCGCGCCGTTCGGCGGCGAGCGGGTCGCGCTGCCCACCTACGCATTCCAGCGTGAGCGCTTCTGGTTCGAGCCGCCGCCGGTGCGCGAGATCGGCGCCGGTCTCGACGACACCGACCACGCGCTGCTCGGCGGCGGCGTGCGCATCGCGGGTACCGAGATGTCGCTGTACACCACCGTTGTCGCGGCGGACGAACCGGTCTGGGTGCAGGAGCACAGGGTGATGGGCGCCGTGCTCATGCCGGGCACGGCGTTCTTCGAAGCCATGCGCGCCGCGGGCGATGCCACCGAGGCGGGGGACTGGGACGTCGCGGACGTCGTCCTGCTCGCGCCGCTGGTGCTGACCCCCGGTGTGCCGGTGCGCCTTCAGGTCACGGTCGGCGCCGCCACCGGCGGCGCGCGCCCGGTGCGGGTCTACAGCTCGCCGGACGGCGGCGACGGTGAGTGGCAGCTGCATGCCGACGGCAATATCGTTGCCGCGCAGCATGATTCCGGTCCCACCGTGGCGCTGCCGCCGCGCGGCGCCGAGCGTATCGACGCGGCGGCTCTGTACGGCGATCTGGACGCGCTCGGCTACGGCTACGGCCCGACCTTCCGGGGCATCGCCGAGGCATGGCATGTCGGCGGTGAGGTGTGGGCCAGGGCGGCGCTGCCGGAGGGCGCGCAGTCCGCGGCCGCGGGCTACGGCCTGCATCCCGCGCTGCTGGATTCGGCCATGCACTCGCTGCTGCTGACCCAGCGCCTGCAGCACAAGACCGGCGACGATCTGATGGTGCCCTTCGAGGTCGAACGCCTCGCCCTGCGCGAGCGCGGCCTGTCCGAAATCTGGGTCAGGGTAGCCGAATTCGAGCTCGGCGACGGCGAGTTCTGGGCCTCGCTCGATATCTACGACGGCGCGGGCGTCAACGTCGGCAGGATGCATCGGCTGCACGCCAGGCGAGTCGACCGGGCGGTGCTGCGGCGGCTGGCGCAGGCCGGGGTCGACCGCTTCCAGTTCGATGTCGACTGGCGGCCCGCCGATATCGACGGCGTCGAATTCGGCGGCTCGTGGGGTCTGCTGACCCCGGCCGGTGACGTCGCGTGGGCTCGGGAGGTGCGGACCACACTGTCCCGCGCCGGTATCCAGGTGATCAAGGTCAGGACGCTCGAAGACGCTGACGAGCTGGATGGTCTGCTCTGTCTGTGGGATTCGGGCGCTGACCCGATCGCTCAGGCGCACGAGTTCACCGCGAAGGCCCTGGCTCAGTTGCAGGCCGCGGCCGAATCCGGCTTCGCGCCGCCGCTGGTGTGGCTCACCCGCAACGCGGTGGGCACGGCCGCCGACGACATGGTCTCCGGGCTCGGCGCCGGACCGCTGTGGGGCCTGATGCGCACGGCGCGAAACGAACATCCGGAATTGAGCCTGCGCCTGATCGATCTCGGCACCGAGGAAGCGGTCCGTGCGAGCCTCGCACCGGCATTGATGCTCGGTGCCGAGCCGGAATGCGCGCTGCGCTACGGGCAGGTACTCGTGCCCCAGCTGCGGCGCGTCGCCGCGGCCGCGGACCTGCAGATTCCGGCCGAGGGCGGCTGGCAGCTGGAGATCGCCGCCAAGGGCCGCTTGGACGAACCGTTGAACGTCAAGTCCATGCCGCGAAAGTCGGTGGCCAGCGGTGAGATTCGGGCCGAGGTGAAGGCCGCGGGGGTGAACTTCCTCGACGTGCTCAACGCGCTCGGCATGGTGGAGATCCCGGCGTTCGGCCTGGAATTCGCCGGTGTCGTCACCGAGGTCGGCAGCGCGGTCAAGGATCTGCGGGTCGGCGATCCGGTCCTCGGTCTCGCCCGCGGCTCCTTCGCCTCCGAAATCGTCATGGACGCACGGCAAGTGGTGCGGATGCCGGACAACCTCACCTTCGAGGAGGCCGCCACCGTCCCGATGACCTTCCTGACGGCCTGGCTCGGCCTGCACGAACTCGGTGCGCTGCGACCGGGCGAGCGGGTGCTGATCCACTCCGCGGCGGGCGGTGTCGGCATGGCGGCGGTGCAACTGGCCAGGCTGCACGGCGCCGACGTCTACGGCACCGCGAGCGAGCCGAAGTGGCAGGCGCTGCGCGAGCTCGGCCTGGCCGACGATCATCTCGCCTCGTCTCGCGATCTCGGCTTCGTCGAGCGGTTCGGAAAGACGCTGTCCGGCAAGAAGTTCGATATCGTGCTGAACTCGCTGGCCACCGAATTCATCGACGCGAGCCTCGGCATGCTCGGCGACGGCGGCCGGTTCCTGGAGATGGGCAAGATCGATGTGCGGGAGCAGTCCGCGATCGACGCGAGCCATCCCGGCGTCACCTACACCGTCTACAACCTGCCCGAGGCGGGGCCGGACCGCATCCACGCGATGCTGGTCGCACTGGCCGACCTGTTCACCGCGGGTAAGCTCGCGCCGCTGCCGCTGCGCACCTTCCCGATGACCAACACCTCCGACGCACTGCGCTTCATGGCGCAGGCGCGCCATATCGGCAAGGTGGTGCTGGTCCCGGCCGAGCAGCGGCAGTTCCTGCGCTCCGACGGCGCGGTCCTGATCACCGGTGGTCTCGGCGATCTCGGCCGCCGGGTGGCCACCTGGCTGGCGAGCGCGCACGGCGTGCGCGATCTGGTGCTGACCTCCCGGCGCGGCATGGAAACGCCCGGCGCGGCGGCGTTCATCGACGAGCTCGCCGGGCTCGGCGCGAAAGCCACTGTGATCGCCGGTGATTCGGCGGATCGCGCCAGCGTCGAATCGGTCATGACCCTGTTCGATGTGGACCGGCCGCTGCGCGGTGTTGTCCATGCGGCGGGCGTACTGGACGACGGCGCGCTGTCGGCCATGACGCCCGAACGGATCGACGGCGTCTTCCTGCCCAAGCTGGACGGTGCGTGGCATCTGCACCAGCTGACCCAGGACATGGAGCTCGACCTGTTCATGATGTTCTCCTCCATCGCCAGCGTCATGGGCGCGCCGGGGCAGGGGAACTACGCGGCCGCCAACGCCTTCCTCGACGCGCTCGCCCACCTGCGGCGTGCCAAGGGACTCGCCGCCACCTCGGTGGCCTGGGGTCCGTGGGAGGGCGATGGCATGGCCGCCGGGCTCAGCGACACCGATCGCGTGCGCTTCGCCCAGCTCGGCCTCGACCGGCTCGCACCGGAGGAGGCGCTCGAGCTGTTCGAGCTGACGGCGCGGGCGGGCCGCCCGCTGACGGTGGCCGCCGCCTTCGATCTGACGCGGCTGCAGCGCTACTACGAGGAACGGGGCGGCATCCCGCCGCTGCTGCGCTCGCTGCTGAGCGGTGGCGGCGGCCGAACCCGCGGTGGCGGAGCGGATCTGCGCAAACTGCTCGGCGAGGCCGCGCCCGAGGAGCACGCCGCCCTGGTGCTCGGCACGGTCCGCGAGGAGGTCGCGAAGACGCTCGGTTTCGCCTCGCCGGACGACGTCGACGTCGATCTGCCGTTGCAGGACATCGGCATCGACTCGCTGACCGCGGTGCTGATGCGCAACCAGCTGGCGGACCTGACCGGCCTCGCCCTGCCGGCCAAGATCGCCTTCGATCATCCGAACCTGAAGGCGCTCGGGCAGTTCCTGCTGGCGAAGCTGCTCGAAGCGGGCGCGGGCGTGCCCACGGAGCAGACGGCGGCCACCGCGGACATCGCCGAGGCCACCGGCGCCGCCGCGTTGAACATGACGACGGTCAGGAAGGGTTTCCTCGATCCCGGCCTGCGTTTCGACAACGCGGCAACGGCGGCGGCCACGCCGAAGACGGTCCTCGTCACCGGCGCCACCGGCTTCGTCGGCGCGTTCCTGCTGCACGAGCTGCTCGCCTCCGGCATCGTCACCTACAGCCTGGTGCGTGCCGAGAACGCGGGTGCGGCCATGCAGCGGCTGGTCACGGCGCTCGCGGGCTACGGCCTGTGGCAGCCGGAGTACGAGCCGCTGCTGAATCCGGTGGTCGGTGATCTGACCCAGCCGCTGTTCGGGCTGGACGAGGAGCTGTTCGACCAGCTGGCCGACCGGGTCGACGCCATCTGCCACTCCGGTGCGCTGGTGGACTGGATGCGGCCGCTGGAGGATTACATCGGCCCCAATGTGGTCGGCGCGCACGAAGTTCTGCGCCTCGCCTCCCGCGGTCGCGGCAAGACGGTGCACCTCATGTCCACCTTCGCCACGCTGCCCAAGTACCTGGGCTACGAGGTCACCGAGGACGACAGGGAGTACGGCTACCTCACCTCCAAGTACATGGCGGAGCGGATGGTCGCGGCGGCTCGCTGGCGCGGCGCCAAGGCGTCGGTCTACCGGCTGCCGTTCGTCGGCGCCTCGGCGGCCACCGGCCACTTCCGGCTCGACCGCGGCGACTTCCTGCACAACCTGATCGTCGGCGGCCTCGCCATGGGCAGCTTCCCCGCACTGGGAGTCGGCCTTTCGGCCGTGCTTCCGGTCGACTACCTGGCCGCGACCGTCGTCGAGGTGCTGAAGAACGATCCGGCGCGCATCGGCTACGACTACGACTTCGTCAACTTCCGTGCGCCGAGCTTCGACAGCTTCTTCGCGCTGATCGGCGCGGTCGGCGGCGGCACCGAGCTACTGCCGTTCGACGAATGGCGCAGTCGCGCACTGGATTACGCCCACGCGAACCCGACGAGTCCGCTCGCCCGCATCGCCGCGGTCGTCGACGACCTCAGTGCCGAGAGCGTGGCAGCCATGCTCGAGGGCCTGCCGCTCGGCGAGCACGTCTTCGGCGCCGACCAGTATCCATCGCCCGCGGTCGACGAGCAGTTCGTCCGGAACTACGTCGACCGCATCGAATCGGCGAATCCCTCGATCCTCGTTGGAATTTCAGGAGAGTAGAGCGCAATGAGCGACACATTGACCCCGGCCGCCGAACCGGCGGTGACGGGCACCTACCAGCAGTCCGGTACCTTCCTGCACTCCTCCGCGGGCGCGCACGCCGACAAGCTCATGCCCGTGCTGGACAAGTATCCGGTGAGCGCCGCCGACGTGGCACTGCGGCTGCCGCCGAACCGCGCGCTCAACCCGAGCTGCTTCTATCCCGAGACCACGCCGACGGTGGTGCAGCGGATGAACCTCGACGACGACCTCGCGGACCATCTGGCGCGCCAATTGCGGTGTCAGGCAGTCATTCAGGAGAGTTTCGCGGAAGCATCGATCGGCAACTACTTCCCGTTGTCGACCATGTTCGAGAACTGCGTGCTGTTCATCCCCTCGGCCAAGCGCTTCTACGACCTGAACCAGGACATCGTCTACGACCACTTCCCCGAGGTGGAGACGGCGGTGGTGAACGCCTTCGTGGTCACCGCGAACAAGCGGTCCTATGGCACGCACGCGGCAAGCGGTATCGCGCTGCAGATCCCGTCGCTGGTGAAGAAGCAGCTCGGATTCCCGACCGAGTACCGCAGCTTCCACACCGCGCTGACCCCGACGCCGCTGGACCGGCAGCCCTTCGTGATCTTCGAAGAGGCCGAGGTCGAGGCGCCGAACCTGCAGTTCGTCTACGAGAAGATGCTCGAATACGGCCTGGACGCCGCGGAGAAGGCCGCGGTCGACAAGGCGCTGTACCTGTTCCTCGAGGGCAAGCTGTCCGAGATCGACCTGCCGACCGTGCGCGACTTCCTGATGGCGAAGTACTGGTCCAAGCGCTACGCCGAGACACCGTCACCCGGCTACTACTGCGACTCCAGGGTCGGTGACGCGCTGGTGTTCGACAACTACCGCGCGCACGGCGACGGTACGCTGCCGAGTTCGCCGAAGGACCGGCTGACCATCGACTTCCGCTGCTTCAACAAGGTGCACTACCCGCCGGGCATGACCGGCGGCCTCGACTTCATCGTCGATCCGGACGAGCGGAACTACCAGATCAGGCGCAAGCGCGCCTCGCTCGAATTCCTGCTCGCCACACTGGGTTACGAGAACATCGACGAGTTCCTGCGGCTGGTGTTCGGCAGCAGGCACAACGAGAACATCAATCCGTTCGGACTGATGACAGATCTCCAGTTCGGTGTGTATAACAAGTCCGAGTACCACCTTTTGGACCAGAACCTCGATGACCATTACGAGCGCGTCGAGCGCGTGTACGAGCAGATCGAGAAGGATGGGGAGTTCGTGCTCCCGAGCCACGCCAAGGCGATGCTCGACGCGCTGTACAGCGAAGGACCCGCAGTATGAGCCGTACCGTCGAAACGAGCTATCTCGTACAGGAGTGGTTCCGGATCGCCAAACTTCCCCATGATCCGGCCACCAAGGATTTCCTGAACCGATGCCAATCGCACACCGTCGAGGTCGGCGGGAAGTTCTTCAAGTACTACCAGAGCGGTAGCGGCCCGACGGTACTGCTCGTGCACGGTATCCGCAGCAACCTCGGCAGTATGGCGGCGATCGCCGACAGCCTGCTCGAATCGAACTATCAGGTGGTGCTTTTCGACGCGCCCGCGCACGGCGAGGCGCTCGGCACGTCCACCGATCCGATCGAGGTGCGCGAGGTGATTCGCGCGATCGCCGCCCAGTTCCCCGAGCTGCGCGCGGTGGTCGGGCATTCACTCGGCGCCATGTGGTCGGTGGGCGCGTGGCATCACGGCTTGCGCGCGCGGGCGTTCGTCGCGATCTCGGCGCCCGCGTCCATGCGGTTCATCGTCGACAAGATGGCCGATTTCTATCCGATGGCCGACGGTCAGCTCGAAGAGCTGCGCGCGGAGATCGAGCACCGGCTCGGCGCACAGGTGTGGTCGGAGTTCTCGCCGTCGGAGGTCGCCGCGGAGATCGATGTGCCCGGCCTGATCGTCCACGGCGCGAAGGACGATTACGTGACGCCGGACAATGCCGAGGTGATCCATGCGAGCTGGCCGGGATCCAGCGTCGAGTTGATCGACGGCGCGGATCATTTCGGCATCGTCCGATCGCCGGACGTGCTGAAGCTCATCGCCGCCCATCTGGCGGCGGTGCAGTAGGCGAAGCAGGTCAGACGGCCCCTTGCCGCAGCCGGTGCCCGACCTCCGTGGCGGGCAGGGGGTTCGGCTCGGCGCGCGAATCCGTCTGCAGGAAGGTCAATTCCACGACGGCGGGGCCGATGATGGTGGCGTGGCACTCCTGCGCGCCGAACGCGCGCGCCAGGTAGGTGGTGCGGTTCTCCCAATCGGCGGGGCACTGCCCGGCCAGCATGCGCACCTGCACCCGATCCGCCGCGCGCCCGATCTCCACGTTCAGCCGCCGCGGCACCTCGGCGTCGCCGTCGATGGTGATGATCAGGTGGCAGGCGCCGAGCAGCCGGGCCCAGCGGCGGCTGTAGCGCCACCAGGGCAGGAACCTGGTCCGCGCGCGCCGAGATACCCATCGGTCGAACATCTTCGGCAGTACCGCGCGCCAGAGCGTCAGCGTCGCAAGGAGAACCCCCACGATCACGGCGCCCCACAGCCAGCCGACGAGCACACCGACCGTTACCGCGATGGCGAGCGGCACCGAGACCATCGGGAACAATGCCGCCCACCACAGCATCGCCACCACGCCGATCACGAGCCACCACATCGCATTACGGGCAGGCAACCGAGTCCAATCGAACGGATCACGCGCGTTGCTCTTCGTGGTCATGACCGCCTCCCTTCGGGCAGGCACTTCGGCTGCGCCTGTGCTGGAGCCGTCAGCGCCACAGAACAAGTCGGTCACATATAAGCATCGCCTAACCTCATACCGGGCGGCAACCGTGTCCTGCATGTCGCAGGCCGAACACGCCGGGTGAATCCCGGTTCTAGGATCGTGATCATGAAGGTTCTCGGCGCGTGCCCACTCGACTGCCCCGACGCCTGCTCGTGGGTAGTGACCGTGAGCGACGGCGCCGCCGTGCAGTTGCGCGGCAACAAGGAGCATCCGGTCACCAGGGGCGCACTGTGCGTGAAGGTGAACAGGTATCTCGAACAGCTCGACTCACCGGATCGGATCCGCTATCCGATGCGCAGGGTCGGGCGCAAGGGCGAGGGGAAATTCGAGCGGATCAGCTGGGACGAGGCGCTCGACGAGATCGCCGAGCGGCTCACCGGTGTCATCGCCGAACACGGCGGTGAGGCGATCTGGCCGTTCCACGGCACCGGCAGCCTCGGATACATCCAGGGGCAGGAGGGCTATGCCGGGCGGCGGCTGTTCAACTCGCTCGGGGCCAGCCTGCACGAGGTGACGATCTGCTCCATCGCGGGCACCACGGGGCTGCGCTACACGCTCGGCACCGCGGGCGGGATGGATCCGGAGGATTTCGCCAAGTCGAAGCTGATCATCCTGTGGGGTACCAATCCGCTGACCTCCGGACATCACCTGTGGAAGTTCATCCAGGACAGCGGCGCGTACACGGTGGCCATCGATCCGGTGCGCAGTCGCACCGCCGAGCGCTGTGACGAACATCTCGCGCCGCTGCCCGGCACCGACGCCGCGCTCGCGATGGGGCTGCTCAACGTCATCGTCGGCCTCGGTGCGGAGGACACCGAGTTCATCGCCGAGCAGACCGTCGGCTGGCCCGAATTCCGGGACCGGATCGCGGAATTCACCCCGGAGCGGGTGGCCGGGATCACCGGGCTGCCGGTCGAGCAGATCGTCGCGCTGGGTGAGCGGATCGCCACCACCAGGCCGACCGCCATTCGCGCGTCGCAGGGCATGCAGCGGCACGCGGGCGGGGGAATGGCGTTGCGCGTGCTCGCCTGCCTGCCCGGCGTCACCGGCGACTGGGCGATTCCCGGTGGTGGACTGCACTATTCGACCAGCGGGCACTACCGGCTCGATGATGCCGAGTTGCAGCGGATGGATCTGCTGCCGCATCCGGTGCGCACGCTGTCCATGACCAGAATGGGCGAGGCGCTGCTGACCACCGACGATCCGCCGGTGCATGCGCTGTTCGTGATCGCGGCCAACCCGGTCGGCTCGAATCCGGACCAGTCGAAGGTGATCGAGGGCCTGTCCAGGGAAGACCTGTTCACCGTTGTGCTGGAACACTTCCCGACCGATACCGTCGACTACGCCGATATCGTGCTACCCGCCACCATGCAGCCCGAACACCTCGACGTGATCGCGGGCTACGGCCATCTGTATCTGGTGTGGAACGAACCCGCGGTCGCGCCACCCGGTGAATGCCTGTCCACCACAGAGACTTTCCGCCGGCTCGCCCAGCGCATGGGGTTGACCGAGCCCGCGCTGTACGACTCGGACGAGGAACTGGCCAGGCAGCTGCTGAAGGGCCACGACATCGACCGCCTGCGGGCCGAGGGGTTCCTCAAGGTCGAGCCGGGGCCGGTGCCCGCGGGCAAACTGGAATTCGTCTCGGCGCGCGCCGCCGCGGATGGCCACGATCCGCTGCCTACCTACACCCCGCCCGCCGATCCCGGCGACGGCCTGGTGCTGATTTCGGCCGCCTCGCACTACTTCCTGAACAGCACCTTCGGTGCCAACCCCGAATTGCGCCGCCGCGCAGGGGAATCCAAGATCGCCATCCACCCCGAGGACGCCGCCGCCCGCGGCATCGCCGATGGGGCGCCGATCCTCGTATCCAACGCGCGCGGCAGCTTCGAGGCCTTCGCCGAGGTGTCCGACCGCGTCCGCCCCGGCGTCGCCGCCACCCCCAAGGGCCGCTGGGCCAAGCACAACAACGGCGCCACCGCCAATATCACCATCGCCGAACGCGACTCGGACTTCGGCGGCGGCGCGGTCTTCCACGACAACCGGGTGCAGATCACGCTGCGCGGATAGCGACGGCTCGGGTTCGGCCGAGGAGACTCGGATCAGGTGATCGGGCGTCGGCCGCGCCGACCACGGCGCTGAGTGCCGCGGCGCCGTCGAGTAGTGCGCCGGCGCGGGCGGTGATGTTCGCGTCGCGGGCCGCCAGTGCGGAGTGGAGGTCCCCGGCGCCGTCCGCGTGCCGCAACTGCGGAATTACCGTGCGCAAATGCTCGATTCGATATCCCGCTTTGCGGAGTTGATGGACGATGCGGACGTCGCGGACCTGGGTCGGTGTGTAGCGGCGCGCTCCCTGGGCGGTGCGTTCGGGGCGGACGAGTCCTTCGATATCCCAGTGCCGCAGGGTCGACGGCCGGACGCCGAGCGCCTCGGCGAGTTCGGCGATGGTCATCGCATCGGCGCTGTGCACGGCCTCGATCGGCTCGGCGGAGATGGCGTCGGCGGCCCGTTGGGCGTGCCGGAGTTCGACGCGTTCGGTGTGCAGGCGGGCGTGTACCGCGTCGAGCATGGCGAGTGCTTCGTCGATCGCGCCGGTGTGGACAGTACGCAGGATCCGCTTGGCCTCGGTGGGGCCGGTGCCCGCGGCGAGCGCCCGGTAGGCGAGCGCCGAGTGCAGGTGGATCTCGCCATAGCTCCGGTGGCCGGTGGCGGTGCGGGTCGCCGGGGGCAGTACACCGTCGCGTTCCAGGTTGCGCACCTGCTGCACGGAGTACCCGGCGGCGCGTGCGATATCCACCGTGCGCTTCACCCGCGACTTGAGGTTTTTCACGAAGATCTCCTGGTAGATCCGGCTCAAGTCCACACAAGCACTTGAATGAGACGCTGGAATCTATGACGATAGAGGAAATCATCGACTTGATCGCGGGACTCGACGGCGTGCTCACCTTGCGCCCGGCGCCCGGTGACGGCTCGCCGGAGATCAGCTGGGGCGACGCGTTCTTCTACTACGCACCCGACGGTGTCGTCCCGACCACGCGGCAACCCTTCGCCACCATCGTGACGAAGGACTATCCCGACGACCGGAGCTCACGCCTGGACCGGCCGGACACCTTCCGCGTGAACATCGCCGCGGGCAAGGAGGCGTTCGTCGAACGGCTCGGCCGCGCGCCGCGCGAGCAGGCGGCCGACGAGGTGGATGCGGGCACCGCCGACGCCGTTATCGCGCATCCCGTCTACGGCGGCGCGGGCTGGCTTGCCGTGGTGAATCCGGGGCCACGCACCGGCGAGGTGCTTCGCGACCTACTGCGCACGGCGCACGACCGGGCACGTTCCAGCTATCGGCGCGGTGCCGAAGTCCGGCCGCGCTGATCGGAATTCGCCGATCAGACGACGACTTCCACCACGTCGCCGGGGGACAGGTGGTGGAAGGTCCGCTCGGCGCCCTCGGGGGTCATCCTGATACAGCCGTGGGATTGTTCCTCGATGGGGCCGATGTGGGTGGCGATATCGCCGTTGAAGAAGACGGCCCATTTCATCGGGACGTTGTGCAGTGTGCTCCAGTGGTCTTCGCGTTTGAACGCGACGCGGAAATTGCCGGGCGGTGTTTCGTAACCGGGCCTGCCGTGCGAGATCGGGGTGGGGCCATAAGTCGCCTTGCCGTCTTCCATCAGCCAGCCCTCATTGGTGGACAGGCGTAGGCAGAACCGCGCTTTCGCCGAACACGGCGCGATCGGTGCGGGTGGCGGCGGTGGCGGCGGGATGATGGCGGGCAGACCGGGAATGTCCGGGCCGCCCGGCCATAGTGGCGCCGCCGGTGCGGGCGCCGCCATCGCCACGCCCGCCGCGGCGATGGCGGCGAGTGCTGCGGATCGAGCTGTCCAGTTGCGTAATTGCTTGCTGCTCATGACGTTTCCAGCCTCTCGACAAGGCGAGGCATCGGATGACGCCGAAGTGCCTGCCGTCAGGTGCGAAGCGGGACCGTCGGTATCGCCATCGTCAGACTCGGGTAACCCTTGATCGTACTGTCCGGCAGTATGTTTCAGGAGCTGATCAACGAAACCGGTACGGGCCAGGCGCTGGTCACGCCGAGGGGAGCAGGCGGGGGCGGGCCGCCCGCGGCATCAGGGAGCGGCGAAGCAGCCGCAGCGCGGGCACCGCGAAGGTGCCTGCCAGGCGGGTGTAGGGCCAGATTCCGATGAGTAGCAGCAGGATCAGCGCGCGGGCCTGATAGATGAACGGCGCGTCCCGCATGGCCTCCTTGTTCGGATGCAGCACGAGCAGGGAGCGGAACCAGGTGAACAGCGTCTCGGCGGTGCGGTAGTGGATATCGGTGGAGTTCGGATCGAATTCGATGATGACGGCCGTGGCCAGGCAGGCGAGCAGTACCGGCAGCGTCAGGCGGTCGACCGGGGTCACCGCCGGGCGCGGGCCCGCCGCGATCAGCGGCGGGATGAGCAGCAGCCCGGCGCCGATCGTCGCGAGCGGTAGCGCGATCATCTGGGCGACGGACAGCGCGACGTGGGGCGCGCCCTCCGGTTTGGTATGCGGTCCCGTGGTGAATATTTCGACGATGCGCGTGGTGAGTACCAGCCCGACGCCCGCCCGGAACAGCATCAGCCCGAGCCGCTGCGCCTCGTCCACGTAGGGGTCGGCGCGGAATCGGTCATGGCGGAATCGCCACACGTGGCCGAGGACGAATGAGAGAAAGGCGCTGTAGGGCAGGAAGATCCATAACAGGTACGTCATGTTCCGACTTCCTTGTCAGTTCCGTTCTTCCAGGCGCACCACTCTCGCAGGGACATCGACGACGGAAAAGAGCCGAAAGACTCCGATCCGTCGATCGGCTGTCCGAACCGGTCGACCAGTATGCGTGCAGCCTCCGATCGACCCGAGATGGTCGCGCGGGAAAGCTTATCGGTGCGATTGCCGCACTCGGTTGGCTACCATGAAACTTTATTGTTTCGTGGCTAATTCGCTTTGGCGGTGCCGAATGACTGTGCAGCCGATGAACAATGGCAGCTGGCCGGTAATGCGTGCGGCCTGCTCGACCGCGGGTGTCGAAGCAACAGGCGCGCAACCGATCCGCGACGGTCACGGCGACTATCGCCTACCCGGCGGCGTGCTGGCCAGGGTCGGCAGGCCGGGACAGCAGCGTGCGGCGCGTCATGCGGTCGAGGTCGCCAGGTGGCTGGAATCGGCCGGCGTCGATGCGGCGCGGGTGGTGCCCGAGGTGCGCCAGCCGATCACCGTCGACGGTCGTGCGGTGACCTTCTGGCGCGAGCCGCCGCCGCATCGGCCCGCCACGCCCGCCGAGGTGGCCGTGGCGCTGGCCCGGCTGCATCGGGTGCCGCCGCCGACCGGGTTCGCGCTCGGCACGCTCACCCCGCTGGTCCGGCTCGCGGAGAGCATCGATGCCGCCGATTCGGTGTGTGCGGCCGATCGTGACTGGCTCCGTGGGCATTTGGCGGAGCTGTGCGGTCGCTGGACGGCGCTGCCCGCCGGGTTGCCGTGGTCGGTCGTGCACGGCGCGCCGCGCTGCGGGAGCGTCGTCGTCACCGAGGACGGCACGGCGATCCTGCTCGATCTGGAGCAGATGTCGTTCGGGCCGCCGGAGTGGGATCTGGTGCATGCGGCGATCGAGTGCTGGTCGCTCGCCCGGATCAGTGCCGCGCAGTACGCCGAGTTCTGTCGCGGCTACGGCCGCGACGTCATGCGCTGGGACGGCTTCTATCTACTGCGCGATATCCGGGAGTTCCGGATGACCACGCTCGCCGTGTGCGCGGCCGCGACGCATCCCGGCTATCAGCGCCAGGCGCTGCGCAGGCTGGCGTGTATTCGCGGCGACGAAGGGCCGCGGCCGTGGGACGGCTGGACGGAGCTGACGTGACAGGGTTCTTACTATCTGAATGCGGATTGTGGCGGCGGTCACTGCCGCCGCGAGTGTTATCAGCTGGCGCTATAAACCCTCGCTAGCTGATATTTTCCTGGCAATTCCCGACTGGAAGCGTAGGGCTTATGTCAGATCATCTACTATGTAACTCAGTAGATAGAGAGGCAATGACGCCCATGACACAACATGTACGGACGAAAACCAGGACCTTCGCGCTGATCGTCGGCGCGCTCACCGCGGGCGCACTGGCCGAGGCCGGAGTCGCCACGGCCGAGCCGTCGGCGCGCTCCGGCAGCTCGACCAGCTCCGGATACTCGACCAGCGACGGCGACCGCGATCAGACCGGCATGCACAGCATCGATCCCTTCGGCTTCCACCACAGCGAGAACGATCCGCGGCTGGAAGCGCAGCATCAGGACGCCCAGCGCGACTACTTCCGCGACCAGAACCAGCGTCAGGCCGCCGACACCGGGCTCGGCGGCGGCGCGGGCGCCGCGACCTGGGCCAGGGTGCCGCGCCCCGACGGCGACGGTTGGACCGTATGCCGTCCGCAGGCGAGCTGGTGTGGCTGATGCTACGACCGAAACACACGAAAGCACTGACCCTGCTTGCGATTACCGCGCTGCTCGGGAGTGGTATCGCCGTCGGCGCCGGTGCGGCGGGCGCGGGCACCGTCGCGGGCTGCCTCTGGGCGGGCGCCACCCACGCCCAGGGGGCGACGGTCACCGCGGGCGGCTGGAACTTCCGCTGCGGTACCGACGATCGCGGTGCGCCGTACTGGTTCCGCGGCGCCGCGGTGAAACAGCCGAGTACCGTGCCGAATCCGGGTTCGTACGCCGCTCCCGCCGGCCGCTTCAGCGCCGGTGCGCGCCAGCCGGGCACCGCGTACAACGACTACTGCGTCGGCAGTCAGCTGATCGAGGGCACCGAGGACGTCTACCAGGTCATGTCCGATGGCCGCGGCGCGCTGTTTTGGAAGGCCGCGGCGCCGATCTCGCACTGGAGCTTCGACAACGACGCCGAGCGTCCCGCCCCGACCTGGCGCACCGTTGGCCTCTGCTACGACGGCAACCTGACCTGATCGGTCATTTCGTCGGCTGCAGCGTGTACATCCACCAGGGCCGGTAAGGGAATTCGAAGGTCAGCACGGACATCGACATGGTGCGGAACCCCTTGCGCAGTGGGTCGAGGATCAGCGCGGGCGGGCGATCCACCTCGGCGGGCGGAATCTCGGTGTTCCACATCCGCTCCCACTCGGGCGCCTTACGGCACGCGCGCACGATGTCCTCCCAGCGTTCGGCCGGGACCAGCCCCGGTGACATGATCCGGAAGGCGTTGACCATCAGGTGCGCCTCGCGATCCCACTGGCCGAGTATGTCTTTCGCGCGTGGATCGAGCATCGTCCACTGGAGTATGTTGCCGCCGGGCTCGAGCCCGCGAAATGTTCTGCGGTAGGCATAGTTCGCGGCGACCAGGTCGAACGAGGGGACGCTCTGATACCAGGCGGGGAACGGAAGGTTGTCCAGGAAGGCGAGATCCGTGGACTGCGGCACCTGCGGTCCGTCGCCGAGCGCGGTGATGAACAGGCTCTGCCTGGTGAGCGCGACGATGTGATCGCGGTAGGCGAACGGTACGCACAGCGCGTCGAACAGCGCGTGCAGTGTATCCGGTGCCGGCAGGCGCGCGCCCTCCTCGAAATCCGCTACGAGCGTCGGCGATACGCCACCGGCCTTGGTGGCCAGTTCGGCAACGGTCAGCCCGGCCGCGGTGCGGCGCTCCCGGAGATACCGTCCGATCGGCGGACGCATGGAACTCCTCCTTGCTGATAGTGGGTCTCGTACGGCGCGTGCCGGTTCCGGAAACGACGTGCTCACACGATCAGAATATGGAGAACACGGTGTGCGCCCATCACATTCCGATCACTCCGGCACCATCGCAGCTACTCATCGCGGCGGCACCGCGACGGCGTAGCGGGGCAGTAGCCGACAGCCGAGCCGCGCCTTGACGTCGTCGAGCCCCTTGCCCCAGACGAGCCCGTGCTTCTCGGCGGCGATCGCCCACCCGACGGTGCGGCGGAAGCCGTCGAAGTACAGGTGCTTGCGGCCGCCCTCGGTGGCGGGCAGCGCGCCCCAGTAGTGCGCGAGCGGCCAGCTCGGATGATCGAGGATGGTGAACGCCGCCACCAGGTTTCGCTCGGTGTCGCGGTAGTACACCGCGCGCACTTCGGGATCGGCCAGCAGCGTGCGCAGCCACGCGTCGGACATGCGCGGCGTGCGCCCAGGGCCGTTGTACTTCGCTTCGGTCCTGCGGATCAGGCCGATCAGCTGATCGGCGTCGAGCTCGTTCGCCGGTCCGCTCGCCGCGACGAGGCCGGTGTCGCGCGCCAGCGCTCGTGCGCCCTTGCGCAGGCTCTTTCGCCGATTCGCGGTCAGCGTGCGCAGCCAGCCCGCCTCGTTCGGCCATTCGATCGGCATGACCGCGAGCGGATGCACCGCGCGGGTCAACCGGATACCCGTGAAGGCGTCGGCCTGCTCGCCGTCGAGTTCGCGCCACAGGGTGCCGAGCGTCGCGTACCGGAACCGGGCGAGCAGCCCGCGGCCGAGCGCGCCGAAAAGTTCGGTCTGCCTTGCCGAGTCGGCGACCCACCAGCCGGGCTGACCGGTACTGCCCGGCGCGATGACATGGACGACACCGAGGCGCCATCGCGCCGTCGCCATGGCGACGAGATCGGCGCCGTCGTGCACCGCGGCGATGCCGAGCCGCGGCCCCGCGGCGGCCAATGTCTCCCACGCCCAGGTCGCGCGGAGTCCGGCCGAATCGCGAAGTGGTTGCCACCACGGCGGTTCCGGATCGCGGCGCGGATCGAGGACCTCGGTCTGCAAACTCATGCGCGCCTCCTCAGGCGGGGCAGGGTCGATGCCGCGAGCACGGTGTAGGAGGCGACGAGCGCGAAAAGCGCCGCGGGCGGACCGTGTGCGGGCACCAGCAGCGCGGCGAGCACCGCGACCGCGGCGAATTGCGTTGCGGCGGCGGTGGCCGCGAGGATCAGTTCACGGTCGCCGGTGTTCTCCATGACGAACAGCGCCAGGCTCACCGCCGCGTGCAGCGGGATCTCGAAGGCGAGCAGCAGCACGAGAACCGCGATGCCCGAGACCGCTGGACCGTTGCGGAACAGGGCGGCGGCGATCGCGCAGCCGGTGAGCCCGGCGATCGATACGGCGAGCAGCAGCCTGCGCGTGAGCGCGCGGCCGGTGCGCGCGCCGGCGCCGCGCAGGCGCACCGACGACGCGGGCTGGTAGACGCGTAGTAGGTACAGCGTGCCCGCGCCGATGACGCTCGACACCAGCAGCGCGAGATAGAGCGTCGCGCTGCCGTCGCGCCGACCGCTCACCGCGAGCGCCACATAGAGCACGCCGACGCCCGCCGCACCGAGCGGCTCGTACAGGCCGAGCAGCAGTTCGGACCGCACGATCGCGGCGGTGGGCGTGCGCGGCGCCGCCGCGACGGTGATGCCGCGCATCGACAAGGCCGCGACGACCAGTGTGCTCACCGCGGCGGCGAGTACCGCGCCCACCGGCGAGAACCCGGACGACGCAACGGCGGTCGCCGCCGCGGGCAGCAGGACCGCGAGCAACAGGAACCCCTGGCTGTCCCTGAGGGGCCTGCCGGTAGCGCGGTGTACCGCGACCGCCACCCCGAGCAGCCCGAGCCCGGCGCTCCACAGCGCGGCGAGCGGATAGATCACCGCGGGCGAACCGGCCATGGCGGCGGTGCCCGCCGCGGCGAGCAGCACCGGCACGCTCGCGGTCAGCAGCGCGGTGCGCACCACCGCCCCCGCGAGGCGCGGCAGCCGCGGCACCAGCTTCAGTACTGTCTTCTCCGGCCCCGAACTCAGTAGCGCCAGCCATGCCGTCGCACCGACGGCGCCGGCGTAGACGGCGAACCGCTCCGTGCCCCAGATCGCCAGCAGCGCAAGGGCCGTCGCGTGATAGGCGATCCGGAATGTCCCGCGCCCCGCGAGCAGCGACAGGACCGTGCCTGCCCTGGGCACGGTCATCGGCGCGCTGGCGGCAGCCACCATCAGCGGCGCCGCGCGGGTGCGCGCCGGCGCAGGCCCGCGCCGAGGCGATGCCACAGCCGGTCGGGCGCCGCGATGATCGCCGCGGCGATCAGCAGGTGGACGGCGATGAACACCAGCGCCTCGGTCCGGCCGGCGATATGGCCGAGGAAGACGGTGATGTGATCGGCCCAGTCCCACCGCTCGGCGATCGGGTCGCCGCGCAGCAGCTGGAACGCCAGATCCTCGATGCCGGACAGCATCACGAGGATGCCCGCGTAGCTGACCCGGCGCGCCGTCGCGGGCGGTGCGCCGCCGAGCCGGAGCATGAGCGCGAGCGAAAGGATCAGCAGCGGGACGAGCAGCCGCATCCAGGCGTAGTGCCGTTCGAGGTCGTTGTCCATCGCGGCGGCGAAGATCTTCGGCACCAGGAAGCAGAACACCACGGCGAACGCGCCGAGCGCGGCCAGTTCGGGCAGCCTGCCGCGCCAGAACCACTGCGGCCGCAGGCTCGCGATGGTCTCGGTCGCGAAGACGAAGGGGACGAGCGAGGCAAGCAGCGTCCAGAGGTTGTCGACGTCGTGCTCGCGCCCGGACACCTGCCAGACGATGCCCGCCGAGACCACCGCGAGCGTGGCGAGTATCGCGGTGCGCACGGCGGGGTTCATGCCGCACCGGTGAGGTCGAATCGCACTGTCGCGCGGACCGTCTCGGCGGCAGCGGCGGCCTGATCCGGACGGTCGGCGACGACGACGAAGTGGCCGAGTTTGTTCGCCGCGGTGTGATACGGCCGCACCGGCTGCCCGGCGCCGGTGAACAGGGTCAGCTGCACCAGTTCCGGCACCTCGGCGGCGGCGTCGAGCCCGTGCACCCCGGTGAGCACGCCCGCGCGTTCGGCGTAGAGGACCTCGGATATCGCGGCGCGCGACCGGGTGGGGGTAACCGCGGCCGGTTCGCCGGTGGCGGCGGCGATGGCGGCCGCGACGGTGTCGACGCCGTAGGCGTGCTCGACCAGCTCGCCGAGGCCGTTGCCGCCGACCCTGGCGCCCATCTCGATCAGATGTATCCGGCCGTCCGGATCGATGAGCAGATCGATGGTCAACGGCCCACGCGCGTAGCCGAGTTCGGCGACGACCGCGTCGAGCATCGCGCGCAGTTCGCGATGCGGGCCCTGGTCGAGATCGGCGGGCACGCGGTGCGTGGTGGTCACGAAATACGGTGCCGCCGTGAGTGTTCGCGCGCTGACCCCGACGAAGGCGATCCGTCCCCGATCCACGAACGCCTCCGCGCTGTAGTGCCGCCCGCTGAGCAATTCCTCCACGATCACCCCTCCGTCGTTGGCGTAGTGCGCCGCGCCGCGCGCCGCGAGCGCGACCTCGGCGGCGGTGACACAGATCCGGATGCCGCGGCTGCTCTGCGCGTCGAGCGGTTTCACCAGCACCGGAAAGCGCAGGGCGGTCGCCCGCGTCGACAACTCCGGATCGGGACGGCCTGCGACGTAGCCGTATCCGGTGAAGCCGAGCCGATCGCAGGCGGCGCGAAAAGCGGATTTGTCCTGCGATGCCGTCACCACCGGTAGCGGCGGCGGATCGGGTAGTCGCCACCGCATGGCAAGCGCGCGCTGCGCGGATAGACCGGTGTCACTGGCCGGTGACAGCACCCCGACGATCCGCGTCTCCGGTGAACTGTCTTGGCGGGCAGCGAGTTCGGCGGCGATGCGCTCCGGATCGCGAATGCTGGCGTGCACGAACGCGTCGGCGAGCGGTCTGGCCACCGCGTCCTGGCGGCGGTCGACACAGATGGTGCGGTAACCGAGTTCGCGTGCCCGGCGATAGGTGGACACCGCGCCGTCCGCGCCGCCGAGGATCACCAGCGTGCCGATCACCGTGCACCGCCGCCGATCCGGTTGTGCCCGAGGTGCAGCCGATCGGATTCGTCGATGGCCAGGTCGGATTCGCGGACGTAGTACAGCGCCGGTCCGCCGCGACCGGCGGCCATCGCCGAATAGCGCAGCAGCAGAGCCACGCTCGGCAGCGTGACCAGGTACGCGAACAGCAGCACCGCCAGCGCGGCGGCCGACCCGATGACGCCGAACAGCACGAGTGCCGCGCACGCGGCGAGCATGCCCGCGCACAGCAGGATCGTCGCGCCGGTGGCCGGCGCCGTCGAATGCCCGACGTACAGGTCGAGCGCGTGCCCGGCCAGCCGGGCGACGGTGAACTTGGAGGTACCGGCTCGGCGGGCCCGGTGCGCGGTGCGCACCGTGACGTAGCGGTCGGTGATCCTGGGCAGGGTGGCCAGGAAATACGGTGCCGGACGCCGCAATTCGACGACACGACGGGCGATTCCGGTGCGCACCAGCCGAAACGAGGTGGCGCCCTGCGGCAGTTCGATACCGAGCAGTCGTCGCGCGATCCAGCCGGAAACCGCCGAACCCCAACGGCGCGACCACGGATCGGCCCGCTGGTCACGCACGCCGAATACCGCGTCGACTCGTTCGGCGGCCGCGGCGATGAGCCGGTGCGCCTCGGCGGGATGGCTCTGCAGATCCGCGTCGATGTGCAGGACCCACGCCTTCGACGCGTACTTGTAACCCGCGGCGAACGCGGCCTCGAAGCCGAACCGGCGGGCGAACGAAAGATAGTGCACCCGGTGGTCGTTGGCGGCCAGTTGCTGCACGAGCGCGAGCGTCGCGTCGGTGCTGCCGTCGTCGACGAAGACGATCTCCAGATCGTGCCCGCCGAGTTCGCCGGTGATGGCGTGGTAGGCCGCGTCGACGTTGTCCTCCTCGTCGAGGCACGGCACGACAACGGTGAGGCTCAACATAGGGAGACGGATACGGTCTGCGGGCTCCAGTGCTCGCCGCTGGTCTCGATGAACCACTCGATCGTGCGCCGCATGCCTTCGGCCAGCGGCAGCAGCGATTCCGGATCGATGCCGACGGCGGTGAGCGTCGACGGATCGGCGCGCACCGTGGCGCCCGGCTCCTCACCGGGGCGCATCGGCAGGCTCACGATCGGGACGCGGGGATAGCCGAGCTCGACGCACTGGTCGATGATCAGTTCGGCGACCGACCTGATCGTCTGCGACGTCGCGGGCCCGACCTCGACCACCTCGTCGGGCACCGTGCCGCGCTCGGCCGTCTCCAGCGCCGAAACCAGTGCGCGCGCAACGTCGCCCACCCACACCATGTCCGACTGCTGCACGCCGCCGCCGTAGAGTTCGACGGGCCAGCCCGACAGGGCGCGGCAGATCACCGCGGGGGTGAACTTGCGCACCTTGCCCGCGCCGAACGGCGCCGCCGCGGTCTGGCGCGGACCGTAGGCGTTGACCACGCGCACATTGGCGACCTTGGTGCCGCGATACGCGTTGAACATGTGCACGAACCGTTCGACGGCGGTCTTGGATATCGAATAGCTGTTGTTCATCCAGTGATTGCCGACGCAGATGTAGACGCCGGGCAGATCATATTGCGCCACCGCCTCCAGGAAGTTCAGTCCGCCACTGAGATTGGTCTCCGCGGCGGGCTGCGGCCTGCTGATCGTTTCCTGGGTCCCGAGTACCGCGGCGAGATGGATGATGCCCTCGCAATGCGCGGCGAGTTCGGTCATGGCCGTCGCGTCGCGGATATCGCCGAGCATGATCTCGTAGGGCGGGGTGCCCGCGCGGCGGCGGTGGTCGAAGATCACCGGCTCGTGACCTCGTCGGGCGAGTTCTTCGCAAACGTACGAGCCGATGAATCCCGACCCGCCAGTGACCCCAACCCTCATCTGTCGCCTGCCTTGCGCTATTTCCGGCTACCCGCCGGTTATGCCGACACAGGGGCGGTTCGTGGTCGCATATGTCGGATTTTCCCGTTCTTATCAGTGCAGTTTAGGCAGCGTGTCATGGCCGGGAAGCCATGATTCACGGGGGCAATAGGCAAGGGGGATTAACGGATGCCGGGGGTGGCCGGATCGGGGCCGGCGCAGCCCAGAATGAAGCAGCCGGGCGGCCAATTCGCGAAGGGCGCCGACATCGGCCTGCCCAAGCAGGACAGCGGAGTACAGCCGGGGTAGACCGAGGGGCCAAGGCCGAGCGCGGCGAGCGTGGCCGTCGGGTTGATCATCATCGGGTCGGTCAGCGTGGTGTCCGGGCCCTGTACATGCGGTGGCGCCGGGTCGAGCCGCGGTACGCGGAAGGAGGCGCCGACGGCGCTGAGCACATCGTGCGGAAAGCTCACCGCGCCACCGGGAACGGTGATTCCGGTCCAGCTGACCAGCAGGCCGAGACTCGGCACGATGAAGTTGTCCTGGCGCATCATCCCCGACATCATCACCGCGTCCGACGGCAGGCCGGGGAAGATGCTCTCGCATCCCGGCCCGTTCACCACGAAGAGGAAGCCGTAGCACGGGTTGGCGGGCGCCGGTGTCGTCGCCATCTCCAGGTATCGGGTCGAGATGATCTGATTGCCTTGCCACGCACCATGATCGGCGATGAGCAGGCCGAGCTTCGCGAAATTCTTGGGCGGCATCAGCAGGTGTGCGTACCCGTAGGTGTTGCCGCTGCGATCGCGTCCCCAGAAGTAGTCGGAGCGCTTGATGCCCAACGGATCGAACAACTTTCGCTGCGCGTACGCCTGGAAGTCCTCGCCGACCGCCTGCTGTACGATGTACGCGATCAGGTCGACACCGCGCTGGCTGTAGCGCCATTCGATGCCCTGCTGCTGATCGATCGGTGTCGCCAGCGCCTGTGCGACCACGTTCGAGTCGAGCTGAGCCAGGCCGGTGATGCCCTCGGACACGATGGCGACCTGCATGCCCGCCGTCTCGTTGAGCAAGCTGCGCAAGGTGATCGCACGATGCGCCGCGTCGCCGACCCCGGCGGGCAGATGTCTGCCGATCGGTTCGTCGACGTCGAGGCGCCCCTCGTCGGAGGCGATGCCGGTGACCATGGCGACCACACTCTTGGTGCTGCTCCATAGGTTCCACGGGATACCGCCCGCCGAGTCGTTGTTCTGCCCGGTCGCCACCAGGCAGTTGTTGCGGAATATCTGGAGCGTGAACCGGGTCGGATCGGCCGCGAAGGTGGCCGCCGCGCGCAATGCGACGGGATCGAGCCCCACCTCCTCCGGCGCCGCCGTCTGCGGGCTGCGCCCGCTGCTCACCTCGCACTGCTTCAGTGCGCCCGTATCCGCGTGTCCCGCACCCGCCATGGCTATCCCGGTCACCATTAAGGCTATTGTGATCGCTACCACCGCAATGCTTTTCACGCTATGACGCACCCTCTGATCCACTCCCGACGAATACAGTTGGCACATCGGGGAACCGCCGACCGCGGTTACTGTCCGGTATGCCCCAACTTGTTGGGGCCTCAGCTCGTGGGGCGTGGCCGAAATCCGCCTGACTTCGCGGCGGCCGTGCTCTAGCGTGCGGTGAATGGTGGAAGGTATTCGGTCCGGCGATCGACTAGCCGTGGTCGCGGCGGTCATTTCGGTCGTGCTGTGGGCCTCGGCGTTCGTGTTCATTCGTGCCGCGGGACAAGACTTCTCGCCGGGAGCGCTGGCGCTCGGGCGATTGCTGACCGGTGCGATCGCGCTGGTCGCGATCCTGCTCGTCAAGCGGGAGGGGCTGCCGCCGCGCGCCGCGTGGCCGGGCATCCTGGTCTCCGGCGTCCTGTGGTTCGGCGTCTACATGGTTGCCTTGAACTGGGGCGAGCAGCACGTCGACGCGGGCACCGCGGCGATGGTGATCAACATCGGACCGGTGCTGATCGCGGTGCTCGGCGGATGGTTTCTGCGCGAAGGGTTTCCGGCCCGGCTGATGGCGGGCATCGCGGTGTCGTTCAGCGGCGCGATCGTGGTTGGTCTGTCGAACTCCGGCGGCGGCAACGCGGCGGTGCTCGGCGTCGTGCTCTGCCTGATCGCGGCGGCGACCTGGGCGATCTCGGTGGTGGCGCAGAAACCGGCGCTGGCGCACGCGTCCGCGTTGCAGGTGACGACCTGCGGCTGTGTCATCGGCACGGTCGCCTGCCTGCCGTTCTCGGGTCAGCTCATCGGCCAGGTCGCCGAGGCGCCGGTGTCCTCGACGCTGAGCGTGGTGTACCTGGGCGTCTTCCCGACCGCGCTGGCCTTCACGACGTGGGCCTACGCGCTGGCCCGCACGACCGCGGGAAAGATGGGCGTGACGACCTATGTGGTTCCGGCGCTGGTCGTGCTGATGGCCTGGCTCGCGCTCGACGAGGTGCCGACCCCGCTGGCCGTGGTCGGCGGCCTGCTGTGCCTGAGCGGCGTGGCGATCACCAGGTCCGGCGGGCCCGCGAAACCCGAACCCGAGCTCGTCGACGCTCAGGTCGACGCGGTGGCGGACGGGTCGACGCGCGGCTGATTTCGCGCTCTGTTGATTTCACGACGTACGGGTGTGGCGCGAAGCATTCCCAACAAGATTGTGCACAATATAGTTGTCCGTTATTGTATTGAGTGTGACCGATCATCTCACCCTCGACGAGCAGCTGTGCTTTCCGCTGTACGCGGCGTCCAGGGCGATGACGGCGGTCTACCGCCCGCTGCTGGAACGCCTCGGGCTGACCTACCCGCAATACCTGGTCATGCTGGCGCTGTGGGAACGCGACGACCGCAGCGTCGGTGATCTCTGTGCCGCGCTCGCGCTCGATTCCGGGACGCTGTCGCCGCTGCTCAAGCGGCTGGCGGCGGCCGGATTGATCGAGCGCAACCGCTCGGCCGCCGACGAACGCCGCGTCGATATCCAGCTCACCGACCGCGGACGTGCGCTGCGGGCCGAGGCACGCGGCATCCCCGGGTGCATGGTCGAGGCCACCGGCCTCTCGGCGGACGACGCGGCGACGCTGCGCGACATCCTCCGGCGCATGACCGAATCGCTCACGTCCCACCCGATCGAAAGGAAGTAGATATGAAGGTCCTCTACACCGCCGAAGCGCTCTCCACCGGCGACGGCCGCAACGGCAACGCCCGCGCCACCGACGGCAAGCTCGACGTGACGCTGGCCTCGCCCAAGGAGATGGGCGGCAGCGGCGAAGGCACCAACCCGGAGCAGCTGTTCGCCGCGGGCTATGCGGCCTGCTTCCATTCGGCGCTGCGCCTGGTCGGCAAGGCGGCCAAGGCGAACGTCGACGATTCCGCCGTCGGCTCGAAGGTCAGCCTCGGCCAGAACGACGCGGGCGGCTTCCAGCTCGCCGTCACGCTCGAGATCTCGCTGCCGCACGTGGCCGCCGACGAGGCGCGGGCGCTGGTGGACAAGGCGCACCAGGTGTGCCCGTACTCCAACGCCACCCGCGGCAATATCGACGTCGACCTCGTCCTCGCGGAGGACTGAACCGTGCGCGCGGTAGTCATCGAACGGTTCGGCGAGCCCACCGAGGTGCTCGCGGTCGCGGAGCGCCCGACGCCGGAACCGGGTCCCGGTGAGGTGCGTATCGCGCTGATCCTGGCACCGATTCACAATCACGATCTGGCGATCGTGCGCGGCGTGTACGGCTACAAGCCGCCGCTGCCCGCGATTCCGGGCACCGAGGCGGTCGGCCGGATCGACGCCGTCGGTCCCGGCGTGACGGATATCGCTGTCGGACAGCGGGTCAGCGTTTCCGGTATCAACGCGGCGTGGGCCGAGTACTTCCTCGCGAAGGCGGCACAGGTGGTGCCGCTGCCGGATTCGATCTCCGATGACACCGCGGCGCAGTTGCTGTCCATGCCGCTCAGCGCGCTCATGCTGCTGGAGGATCTGCGTGTATCGGAGGGCGACTGGATCGCGATCAACGCCGCCAACGGCGCGGTCGGCCGTCTGGTGAACGTGCTCGCCCGGCAGCGCGGGGTCAACGTGCTGAATCTGGTTCGCGGACCGGCGTCGGTGAAAGCGCTACTGGCGCAGGGCTTCGACGAGGTCGTCGACACCGAGACCGCCGACTGGTTCGACCGCGCGGCCGAACTCACCTCCGGCGCACCGATCATTCGCGCCGTGGATCAGGTGAGCGGGCGCGGCGCGGGTGATCTGCTGTCGCTGCTCGCACCGAACGGTGAGCTGATCTCGTTCGGCGCGCTGTCCGGGCAGCCACTCACCATCAACCCTGGCGACCTGATCTTCAAACAGGCCGTCGTCAAGGGTTTCTGGGGCGCCAAGCGTGCCGAGAACACGGGCAAGGACGAGCTGCGCAGGCTGATCGGTGAGCTGGTCGGGCTCGCGGCACGGGGCGCGCTGCGTCTCGACGTCGAGGCCACCTTCGGGCTGGAATCCGCCGCCGAGGCCGCCGCCGCGAGCGAAAGCCGGGGCCGCAGTGCCAAGATCGTGCTTGCCCCGAAGCAGTGAGTGCCGAAGCAGTGCGTACAGGGCAGTAGCACTGAGCAGTACCGAGAGGCCGGCCGCGCACCGCGGTCGGCCTCTAGGCGTCGGTGGAGTTGTGTTCGCGGTGACGCGAACCCTGTCGCCGCGGAATTCGTCCTGCGAATCTTGACGCCGACCACAGTGCGATCCGGCCTGCGCCGGACCGTTCCTGTGACCGAGCGGTACAAGAGAGGCATTCCATCGATGGCAAGCGACAACGAACCACTCAAGTCGAGTTCGGCTGTCCCCGAACCCGATCCCGTGGATCCGGACGAGACCGATGATCTCGAGGCGCCGGTCGAACCGGAGGCGCCCGCGCTGTCGCGGCGCAAGCTGTTCGCCGGGGCCGGCGTCGCCGCCGCCGTGGTTGCCGGTGGCGGATTGGCCGCCTGGCTCACCGTCCGGCGGACCCCGGGTGCGGGAAATGTCAGCCGCGCGTTGAAGATCGGGTACGGCGGCGATGTCTGCGAGGCGCCGCTGTATGTCGCGTACGAGCAGAAGATCTTCGAGAAGTACGGGCTGAATGTCGAGATCATCAAGACCGGTGGCGCGGCGATCAAGGACGCGGTCGGCGCTGGCAAGCTCGACGCGGCGCCCGGCATCTTCTTCTCCTGGCTGAAGCCGATCGAGCAGGGCATCGACGCCAAACTGGCCGCGGGCCTGCACGAGGGCTGCCTGCGCATCGTTGTGCCGACCGACAGCCCGATCAAATCCGTTGCCGACCTGCGTAACAAGCCGATCGGGGTCGGCGCGATCGGCAACTCGGCGATGTCGTTCTTCTCCCTCGACCTGCTCGACGCCGGTCTCAACCCGGCCGAGGATGTCGACTGGCGGGTGTTCGACGGCGATCAGCTGCCCGATGCGCTCGCCCGCGGTGAGATCGTCGCGATCGCGGCGAGCGACCCCACCGCGCTGCTGCCGACGCTGAAGGGCAAGGCGCGCGAGCTGACCAACAACAGTCACGGCGCCAACCGGCAGCTGTACTGCTGCGCGACCGCCATCAACGGCACACTGCTGCGCGAGGATCCCGAAACCGCGCGGAAACTGGTCACGGCCTGGGCGGAGGGGAGTCGCTGGGCCGGCGCGAACATCGCGCAGACGGCGGCCATCGAGGTCGACAAGAAGTATGTCGCCGCGGAGCGCGATGTCATCGAATCGATTCTGAAGACCTATGGATACAACCCGTCGGCGGCCAAGCTCAAGGGCGAAATCACCCCTGGCATCGCGAAATTCGCCAAGACCGGCTACCTCGACCGCAAGACCGATCCGCAGGCGCTGGCCGACAAGGTCTATGTGGACCTCGGCCTGAACTGGTGAGCGCGTGACGACAACCGTTGATACCGAGCCGATCCGGCCCTCGGTGCGGGAGACCCCCGCCGCCGCGCCGGTTCGGCGCTATCCACCGACGCTCGGCTTCGTCGCGGCATGGGCGCTGTGGGCGCTCACCGCCGCGGTGACGCTGCTCGTACCGGACGAATTGCAGGTCGCCGCGCCGCTCGCGATCGGGGTGGTGTTCTCCGCGCTGACCGTGGCACTGGCCGCCTGGGCGCTGTACGCCTACCGGAATCGGGAAGCGACGCTGCGGCTCCGGCACTGGACGCCCTGGCTCGCCGCGTCCGCGGTCTGGTTCCTGTTCTGGGAGTACAGCACCGCGAAGACCGGCTGGCTGCCACCGCCGCACTTCGCCTCGCCGCAGCAGATGCTGCTCGTGTTCTACAGCGACGCGGGCATTCTCGCGTCGAGCACCTGGCATTCGCTGCTGTTGCTGCTCACCGGATTCGCCATCGGCGCGGTCGCGGGTCTCGGCACCGGCATTGCGCTCGGCTGGTCGAAACTCGCGTCGTACTGGGGCAATCCGGTGCTGCAGACCGTCGGGCCGGTGCCCGCCGCGACCTGGCTGCCCGTGGTGCTCGTGCTGTTTCCGACCACCTACAGCGGCAGCATCTTCATGGTCGCGTTCGGGGTGTGGTTCCCGGTGGCGGCGCTGACCAGGGTCGGCATCGCCGGGGTGGCCCGCGGATATTTCGATGTCGCACAGACACTCGGCGCGTCCAAGCAGTTCCTGATCTGGCGGGTCGCGGTGCCCGGTGCGCTGCCGAGCATCTTCACCGGCATCTTCATGGGCCTCGGCGCCTCGCTCGCGGCGCTGGCGGTGGCGGAGCTGCTCGGGGTGAAAGACGGTCTCGGCTGGTACATCCAGTGGACCAAGGGCTGGGCGGCCTACCCGAGGATGTACGCGGCGATCGTGATCATGATCGTGGTCTGCCGCACCCTGATGGTGGTGCTGTTCCGTGTCCGCAATCGGGTGCTGGCCTGGGAGAAGGATTTGGTGCGCTGGTGAGCACGGAGATTCGGGGCAGCGCGATCGAGATCGACGCGGTATCCCATCAATTCGCGGTCGCGGGTCCACGCAAGCGCGGTCTCGGCGACCTGCTGCTCGGCAGACCGGCGCCGACACCGACGCGCGCACAGGAATTGGGGCGCCTGCGCGTGCTCACCAACGTGTCGCTGCGGATCGAGGCGGGCGAATTCGTCGCGCTGCTCGGACCGTCGGGCTGCGGTAAGTCGACGCTGCTGCGGATGCTCGCCGGGCTCGACCGGCCCTCGCGCGGTGCGCTTTCCGTCGACGGCGCGCCCGTCATCGGGCCGGATCCGCACCGCGCGTTGATGTTCCAGGATCCGACGCTGTTCCCGTGGCGCACCGTCGCGCAGAACGTCGCGCTCGGCCCGCAGGCAAGGGGCACGCTGGCCGCCGACCGGGACCGGGTGGCGCGAGCGCTGGAACTGGTCGGGCTAGCGGAATTCCACGACGCGTATCCGGCGCAGCTGTCCGGCGGTATGGCGCAGCGCGTCGCGCTGGCCAGGGCGCTGGTCAACCGGCCTCGGCTGTTCCTGCTCGACGAGCCGCTCGGCAAGCTCGACGCGCTCACCAGGGCCACGCTGCAGACGGAGATCGCGCGGCTGTGGCAGCGGGACGGATTCACCGCGGTGCTGGTCACCCACGACGTCGACGAGGCGCTGCGGCTGGCCGACCGCGTGGTGGTGTTCTCCCCGCGGCCCGGAAAGGTGTTGCAGGACTTGCGGATCGACGCGCCGCGCCCGCGCGATCACGATCATCCCGAATACCTGCGGCTGCGCAGGGCGATCCTGGCGCTGCTCGGCGAGCAGGGGCGGGCCGTCGCATGAGCGGGTCAGGCCCGGAGGCGGCAGCTTGCGTAACCACGCAGGGCCCCCGCTCGTGCGGGAAGGACACAGTATGAGTGACGGCGTGTACGACTCGATCGTCGAGGCGATCGGCAATACGCCGCTGGTCCGGTTGAATCGGATCGTCGACGGCAGTGCGGCCACCGTCTACGTCAAGCTCGAATACCTGAATCCCGGTGGCAGCGTGAAGGATCGGGCCGCCCGCGCGATGATCCTCGCCGCCGAGGACGCGGGGGAGCTGCGGCCGGGTGGCACCGTGGTCGAGGCGACCTCGGGTAATACCGGGATCGGCTTGGCGGCCATCGCCGCGGCGCGCGGCTATCGGACGATCGTCGTGGTGCCGGACAAGTCGAGCCGCGAGAAGATCGCGCTGCTGCGTGCGCACGGCGTCGAGGTGCATGTGACACCGGGCGGACGGCCAGCGGGGCATCCCGAGCATCTGCGCAGTGTCGCACTGCGATTGGCGGCCGAGATCCCCGGCGCGTGGTTCGCCGGCCAGTACGACAATCCGGCCAATCCCGAGGCGCATCGGCGGACAACGGGGCCCGAGCTCTGGGCGCAAACCGGCGGGCGGATCACCCATTTCGTCGCCGGAGTCGGTACCGGCGGCACCATCACCGGTACCGGCGAATATCTGAAGGAGATCTCCGGCGGTGCGGTGCGCGTGATCGGCGCCGATCCGGCGACCTCGGTCTACGGCGGCGGTGACGGCCGCGCCTGGTACGTCGAATCGGTCGGGCACTACCTGCATCCGGAGACCGAGACCGACGAGTGGCCGGACTCCTACCACCCCGAGATCGTCGACCGGATCGAGCGGATCTCCGACGTCGAATCGCTCACCGTGCTCGGCCGTCTCGCCCGGGAGGAAGGCCTGCTGCTCGGCGGATCGTCGGGGACCGCGGTCGCCGCCGCGCTGCGGATCGCGCGCACGCTCGGCCCGGAGGATGTCGTCGTGGTGCTCGCACCGGATTCCGGGCGGTCGTACCTGTCGAAGTACTTCGACGACGATTGGCTCGGCCGTTTCGGTTTCCCGCTGTACGGACCGGCGAACGAGCCGACCATCGGCGCGCTGTTCGACGAGGTCGCCGGATCGACCCTGCGCACCATCGCCTCGGGAGCCACCGTCGCCGCGGCACGGGAGTTGCTCGAAGTCGCGCCGGTGCTGCCGGTGTTGTTGCAGCGCAGCGCGTCCGGACCGGCCGTGGTGGTGGAGATCCTCGGCGTCGTCACGGCGGCCTCGCTGGCCGGCGCACCCGATGACGCCGTCGTCACCGAATACGCCGACGCGCCGCTGCCGGTAGTCGGCAGCACCGAGCCGGTGCGCCGCGCGGCCGAACGCATCGCCGATCGGCCGGGCCCGGTACTGGTGGCATACGAAGGGCGCGCGGTCGCCGTGCTCGACGGCGCGCGAATCATCGCCGCCGCAACGAATTCGAAGTAGGAAGGTCTGTAGTGAAACGAGTTGGACTGATGGCCGCCGCGACGATCGGGCTGACGCTCGCCGCACCAGGCATCGCCTCGGCCCACGTCACCGCGACGGCCCCCGATGCGGCGCCGGGCGGCTATTCGGTGGTCACCCTGCGCGTGCCCACCGAATCCGAGAAGGCGGGAACCACCCGCCTGGAAATCACCCTGCCCCAGGACCATCCACTGGCCGTGGTCCGCGGCGCGAGCACCCCCGGCTGGGACATCAGCGCACGCAAAACCACCCTCCCCGCCCCGATCGACAACGGCCACGGCGGCAAGGTCGCCGACTACGTCTCCTCGGTGACCTTCACCGCCCGCGAGGGAATCTCCATCGCCCCAGGCGAATTCGCCGAATTCAAACTTCTCCTCGGCCCCCTGCCCGACGTCCGCACGCTGACGCTGCCCGCCATCCAAACCTACAGCGACGGCACCGTGGTCTCCTGGATCGAACGCGGCGTCGACGGTACCAAACCGGACAAGCCGGCCCCGGTAGTCCAACTCACCGCCGCCAAGGGCCACGACACACACGACGCCGCAACCAAGACCGACCCATCGCACACGGAAACACCTGCGGCACAGGCTGATTCACACAAGGATGCTTCGAACACCGGATCCTGGCTCGGCGGAATCGCCCTGATAGTCGCCCTCGCCGCAGCCGCACTGGCCGCCCTCCCGCTTGTCCGCGCGGCCCGAAACCGGTGAACACCCCGCACCACGACACGGATTTCGAGTGGGTGCGGAGCGTAGCCACCCCACGCGCACCGATCGTGCCCCGTACCGCAGTCATCGCGTGATTCAGTGCGCTGCGCCCGATCGACTACGCCGCGCCGATGGCAGGGCGCGACGTGTGACCCGACCGGGGCGACCTACTCGAGCGCCGATCACGCTGCCGCGCACCGATTGCCGTCCCGCGCCGCCGATATCGCAGTATTCGGTGCGCGGCGTCCGAACGACTGCGCGGCACGGCCCCTTGGGCGCGACATGCGGCTGCCGATGATCCGAGAGAGTGCCGCATGCTCGGTGTGCGCGGATCATGCTGCCGCGCACCGATTGCGCCGCCGCGCTGTAGATATCGCGCTATTTGGTGCGCGGCGTGAACATGGTTGCGCGGCACTGGGGTACGGGAGTGATGTGCGGCTGCCGACGGCTCGACCGGGTGCCGCGACCGCTGCGAGCGCCGAGAGTGAATTCGCGCGCCGATTGTGGCGCCGCGCTGCGAATTCGGTGCTATCCGGTGCGCGGCGTGCGATTGGTTGCGCGGCACCGATGGCTAGGTGTGGTTCCGGGGCTGGCGGTGGACTCGGCTGGTGCGGCGATCGGGTGCTGGGCATGACGGTTCGGGTGCTGTTCGGGGTGTTCGCGTTTCTTGCGGTGGGGGTGGTTTCGGCGGGGCCCGCGGCGGCGCATGCGAGCATGGTGGCTACCGATCCGGCCTATGGGGCTGCGGTCGAGCGGGCGCCCGAGCGGATTTCGGTGACGTTCGATGAGACGGTGACGGCGGCGGGGAGCGGGGTGACCGTTGCCGATCGGGAGGGAAAGCGGGTCGATACCGGGGAGGTGCGGGCGGCGGATGGTGGGCACACCGTTGTTGTCGGGCTCGAGCCCGGACTGCCCCAGGGGACGTATCTGCTGAGCTGGACGGTGCTTTCGGCGGATGGGCACACGGTGGGCGGGTCGAGTGTGTTCGGGGTCGGGGTGCCGCCGGATCTGCTGCTCGCGCAAGCACCGCGCGATCCGTTGATCGCTGCCGCCGATACCGTGGTTCGGTTGCTCGCCGCGCTGGGGTATCTCGGCATCGTGCTCGCGGTCGGGGTGCCCGCGGTGGCGTGGGCGGTATGGCGCCCGGGGCTGCGCACCCGAGCAGTGGTGCAGCTGACCAGGGTTGGGGCCACGACGGTCGGGCTGACGTCGCTGTTCGTCCTCGCGGCGACGCCGGTGCGCCTTGCCGGTGCCGCCGGGTTGGCCGATCCGCAGGTGTGGTGGCAGGCGGCCACCTCGACGGTCGGCGCGGCCGCGCTGATCCGCGTCGTCGCCGCCACGGTGATCGCCTGCGCCGGACGGTGGCCGAAAGCTGTTGTCGCCGCGGATATCGTCGTCGTGCTGGCGACCGCCGCCGCCGGACACGCCATGGCGGGGACGGATCGTGTCGCCGCCCTGGTCTCGACAACGCTGCACCTGGTGGCGATGTCGGTCTGGGTGGCCGGTCTCGTCCTTGCCGTACTGGTGTGGCGACGGCCCGATCGGGTGCGGCTGCTCGCCGGATTCGGCAAGGTCGCGGTCGGCGCGATCGCGGTGCTCGCGCTCACCGGCGGGTATCAGAGCTGGCGGTCGGTCGCGCCGCTCGACGCGCTCTGGACGACCTCGTGGGGCCGACTGCTCCTGCTGAAGCTGGCGCTGATCCTGGCCGCCTGCGGTGCCGCGCTGCTCGCCCGGCGTGTGAGTGCCGCGTTGCACGTCGAATTGGCCGTGCAGATCGGCGTCTTGGTGGCCACCGCGATCCTCGCCGGTGTCGCACCGGCCCGCGATACCTACGACCCGGCCGTCACGCTGACCGCCGACGCCGGTCCACTGCGCGCGAACATCACGGTCGATGGCGCGCACGCGGGTACGCAGCGGGTCACCGTGCGCCTGCGGGATTCGAACGGCGAACCTGTCGGCGCCGCAGGACTGACCGGACGGCTCACCCGCGCCGACGGCGAGCTCGGCCCCATCGACATCCCGTTCCGCCGCGTCGATCCGATCGAACTCGGCCCGAACTACTTCACCGCCGATACCGTCCGGATACCACTGGCCGGTGCCTGGCAGCTTCAGTTGACCGTGCTCGCGGATCGCACCAATGGCTATGCCGTGACCGTGCCTTACCGAGTCTGGTGACCCCTGCGCGCCACCGGCGATCGCGCCGCCCGGGCAGTCGACCGGCCGGTCGGAGCGCCGCTGCGCGCGGCCGGATTTCGCGGACGGCTCGGCCGATCGCCAGACGGCACTGGATGAGGTTGTGGGCCAATAAGTTTGGCGCTGCCTACCGCCCGGCGGAGGAGGTGCCGGGCGGGGCAGCCGTGAACGAGTCAACAGGGGCGGTCTGAGCTGACGCCACGAGTCCGATGAGAGGGCGCTGAGAAAGTGCGCACAATGTTCGACTACGCGCACGGCGCGCGCAGAAGAGAACGATGTTCTCGGGAGCGCCTGATGACGGGCCGTCCGTGACCGCGTTCGCCGCCGTCACGCAGCTGCCCGCCCTCGCTTTCGTCGGCATTCCGGCGGTCGGGCACTGCCGCGGCACAGGGGCACCGCCAACGCACATGGCCAAGCGGGAGCGCCGGGGGCCGCGCGGTCCTGGGTGGCCACGGTGGCCTGGCTGACACGAAGTCGGTGAAGTCCCTCACAGCGGGCTTCGCAAGCCGAAGGGCTCGGCATGAGGCTAACCATTTGCCGATCAACGCATCTCGCCGCCGACCACCCCTCGGATACTGGTTGCACCCCGCTATGACTCGCCGGTGATCGTTACCTTCGGTCATTACCTTGGATGCGGTTCGCATCCAGATCAACACGAAGGAACTCGATATGCCGCTGCTCGATTTCGGTTCGGCCGCCCTCAACCTCGCCAATGTGGTGACCGGTATCGCCGCCAACGTCACCTACCTGCTCCAGGCCTGGCACGTCATTCCGTAGGCAACACGCTTTGTGAGTCAGCGCACACGACGCTCTCTTTTGCTCTAGCGTGAGCACGGTTGGTGCCGAGAGAGGTGTCGTTGATGCGTACGGGGATGCTGAGCCTGGCGGAGTTGCGGGAGCGGGTCGAGTCGGGGGCGATCGACACGGTGCTGGTCGCGATGACCGATATGCAGGGGCGGTTACAGGGGAAACGTTGTGCCGCACGGTATTTCCTGGACGAGGTGGTGGCGCACGCGACCGAGGCGTGCGACTACCTGCTCGCCGTCGACGTGGAGATGAACACCGTCGACGGCTACGCGATGTCGTCGTGGGACACCGGCTACGGCGATGTGGTGCTGCGCCCCGACCTGAGCACGCTGCGGCTGGTGCCGTGGTGGCCGGGAACCGCGCTCGTACTCTGCGATGTGGAGCAGGTGCAGCCCGCGGGCGCGCCGGTAGCGCCGTCGCCGCGCCAGGTGCTGCGCGCGCAGCTCGACCGGTTGGCCGAGCGTGGATTGCACGCCTATGTGGGCACCGAACTCGAATTCCTGGTGTTCGACGACAGTTACGAGGCCGCGTGGAACGGCGGCTACCGGCAGCTGACGCCCGCCAACCAGTACAACGTCGACTACTCCATGCTCGGCACCGCGCGGATCGAGCCGCTGCTGCGCCGCATCCGCACCGAGATGGACGCCGCGGGAATGTATGTCGAGTCGGCGAAGGGCGAATGCAACCCCGGCCAGCATGAGATCGCGTTCCGCTTCGACGAGGCGCTGGTGACCTGTGACAACCACAGCATCTACAAGACCGGCGCCAAGGAGATCGCGGCGCAGGAGGGGCGCAGCCTCACCTTCATGGCCAAATACAATGAGCGCGAGGGCAACTCGTGCCATATCCATATCAGCCTGCGCGACAAGGACGGTCAGCCGGTGTTCGCGGGCGGCGGCCCGGAGGGCACCTCGGAGCTGATGCGCCACTTCGTCGCGGGCCAGCTGGACTGCCTGCGCGAGTTCACCTATCTGCTCGCGCCGAATATCAACTCCTACAAGCGATTCGTGCCGGGCAGCTTCGCGCCGACCGCACTGGCCTGGGGCCGTGACAACCGCACCTGCGCGCTGCGGGTGGTCGGGCACGGTCCCTCGCTGCGGATGGAGAACCGGGTGCCCGGCGGCGACGTGAATCCCTATCTGGCGGTCGCCGCTTCGATCGCGGCGGGACTGCACGGGATCGAGCACCTGCTGCCGCTGGAGCCGGGATTCCACGGCAACGCCTACCGGTCGAGCAGGCCGCGGGTGCCGCGCACTTTGCGCGAGGCCGCGCAGTTGTTCGGTGACAGCAAGGTGGCGCGCGCCGCCTTCGGTGATGATGTGGTGGAGCACTACCGCAATGCGGCGCAGGTAGAACTGGACGCCTTCGACACCGCAGTCACCGATTGGGAGCGAATCCGTGGTTTCGAACGACTCTGAGCAGTCAGTTTCCGAGCAGGCAGTACGGCCCGTCATCGGGCTGCCGACCTATCTGGAGTACGCCAGATTCGGCTCGTGGGATACCGAATGTGCCGTGCTGCCACACCCTTACGTGCACATGGTGGAGCAGGCCGGCGGCATCCCGGTACTGCTGCCGCCCGGCGGGGTGGCGCGGCCGGAACTGGTCGCCCGGCTCGACGGGCTGGTGCTGACCGGTGGCGCCGACGTCGATCCCGGCCGCTATCACGCGACGCCCGACCCGTCCCTCGGCGCCGTCCGGCCGGATCGCGACGAATCCGAGTTCACGCTGTTCGCGCTGGCCCGCGCGGTCGAGCTGCCGATGCTGGCGGTGTGCCGCGGGTTGCAGGTGGTGAACGTCGCGCTCGGTGGCACACTCGTGCAGCATCTGCCCGATGTGGTCGGGCACGAGGAGCATTCGGGCGGCGCGAACTGCTTCACGGTGACCCACGTGCACACCACGCCGGGCAGTCGGGTGGCCGGGATAGTCGGACCCGAGGTGAAGGCGAACTGCCATCACCACCAGGCGATCGGCGAGCTGGCCGGGGAATTGGTCGTCACCGCGCGCGCGGCGGACGACACCATCGAGGCGGCGGAGACGCGCGGCGGCCCGTTCCTGGTCGGGGTGCAGTGGCATCCCGAGGCGGACGCGTCCGATATCCGCTTGATGCGCGCCCTCGTCGAGGCCGCCGCCGCGTATCGCGACGAACGAAGGAGTGGGAACAGGTGACGACCAGCCAGGTGATCAACCCGGCGACCGAACAGGTTGTGGCGTCGGTCGATTCGACGAGTGCGGCGGATACCGATGCGGCCGTCGAGCGCGCGCAGGCGGCCGCGCGGACATGGCGCGAGGTCGCGCCGGGTGACCGCGCGCGACTGCTGCGCCGATTCGCCGACGCGGTCGATGCCGATCTGGACCATCTCGCCGGGCTCGAGGTCGCCAATGCCGGGCACACCATCGGCAATGCCCGCTGGGAGGCGGGCAACGCCCGCGACGTACTGCATTTCGCCGCCGGCATGCCGGAACGCCTGCTCGGCAACCAGATTCCGGTCGCGGGCGGTGTGGACATCACCTTCCACGAGCCGCTCGGCGTCGTCGGCGTCATCGTGCCGTGGAACTTCCCGATGCCCATCGCGGCATGGGGTTTCGCGCCCGCGCTCGCCGCGGGCAACGCGGTGGTGCTCAAACCGGCCGAGCTGACCCCGCTCACCGCGATCCGCCTCGGCGAGCTCGCGCGCGAAGCGGGCCTGCCCGACAACGTCTTCCAGGTGCTGCCTGGTAAGGGCTCGGTGGTCGGCCAGCGCTTCGTCACCCATCTCGCCGTGCGCAAGGTGGTGTTCACCGGCTCCACCGAGGTGGGCAAGCAGATCATGGCGGGCTGCGCCGAGCAGGTGAAGCGGGTGACCCTGGAACTGGGCGGTAAGAGCGCGAATATCGTGTTCGCCGACGCCGATCTGGAGCGCGCGGCCGCCACCGCGCCGTACGGCGTGTTCGACAATGCGGGCCAGGACTGCTGTGCGCGGTCCCGGATCCTGGTGCAGCGCAGCGTATTCGATCGATTTCTGGAAATGCTGGAGCCCGCCGTGCGCGGTGTGAAGGTCGGCGACCCCACCGACGAGGCCACCGAGATGGGCCCGCTGATCTCGGCCGCGCACCGCGAGCGCGTCGCCGGATATGTGGCGCCGTCGAAGGTGGCGTTCACCGGCACGCTGCCCGACGGACCCGGATTCTGGTATCCGCCAACGGTTGTGCTGCCGGAGGGGCCCGCCGATCGGGTGCTCACCGAGGAGATCTTCGGCCCGGTCGTCGCGGTGCTGCCGTTCGAGGACGAAGCCGACGCGATCAGGATCGCCAACGACACCGAGTACGGCCTGTCCGGCTCCATCTGGACCAATGACGTCGGCCGCGCGCTGCGGGTGTCGCGCGGGGTTGAGGCGGGCAACCTGTCGGTGAATTCGCATTCCTCCGTGCGGTATTGGACGCCATTCGGCGGATACAAGCAGTCCGGGCTCGGCCGGGAACTCGGTCCCGACGCGGCGCTGGCGTTCACCGAGACCAAGAACGTCTTCATCGCCACCCAATAGAACACCGATCAACCGAACAGGAGATGCTGTGCAGCGCTTAGAGGGTCGTGTCGCCGTGGTCACCGGCGGTGGTAGTGGCATCGGCCTCGCCACGGTCCGCCGCTTCGCCGCCGAGGGCGCGAAAGTCGTTGTCGCCGATATCGACCCGACCTCGGGCGAGAAGGCGGCCGCCGAGGTCGGCGGACTGTACGCACAGGTCGACGTCACCGACGAGGCGCAGGTGCGTGCGATGTTCCAGACCGCCGTCGACACCTACGGCGGCCTGGACATCGCCTTCAACAACGCGGGAATCTCGCCGCCGGACGATGATTCGATCCTCACCACCGGCCTCGACGCGTGGCGGCGGGTGCAGGAGGTCAACCTCACCTCGGTCTATCTGTGCAGCAAGTACGCCATCGAGCACATGCTCGAGCGCGGTAAGGGCTCGGTGATCAACACCGCCTCGTTCGTCGCGGTGATGGGCGCGGCGACCTCGCAGATCTCCTACACCGCCTCCAAGGGCGGGGTGCTGTCGATGAGCAGGGAACTGGGAGTTCAGTTCGCGCGCCAGGGGATTCGGGTCAACGCGCTGTGCCCCGGCCCGGTGAACACCCCGCTGCTGCAGGAGCTGTTCGCCAAGGATCCCGAGCGCGCGGCCCGCCGCCTGGTGCACGTGCCGGTCGGCCGCTTCGCCGAACCCGAGGAGATCGCCGCCGCCGTGGCCTTCCTCGCCAGCGACGACGCCTCGTTCATCACCGCCTCGCAGTTCATGGTCGACGGCGGTATCGCGGGCGCCTACGTCACGCCGCTGTGATCCGCGGTGCGCCCGCTACTTGGGCGCACCCAAGCGCGCGCCGCCGTCGACCCGCACCACGATGCCGGTGGTGAAGCCGTTGCCCGCCAGGAATTCGATGGCCTGCGCGATATCGTCGGCGGTGCCGATCCGGCCGACGGGGGTCGCCGCAGCCAGCGACGAGAACACCTCCGCGCGTGCGTCATCGGGCAGGAAGTTCCACCACTCGGTATCGATGACGCCCGGCGCGACGGCGTTCACCCGCACCGGCGCCAACTCGACCGCGAGCACCGGAACCAGCGCCTCCACACCGGCATTCACCGCGGCGAGCGCCGCCGTTGCCGGAATCGAGCCGCCCGCGGACGCCGACGACACGAGGGTGATCGAGCCGCCCGGCGCCAGGTGCGGCAGCGCCGCCTGAATGGTGGCGACGTGCGGCAGCAGCTTGCCGGAGACGTGGGTGCTCAGCTGTTCGAGGGCGATCTCGCGGAACGGCGTGGTACCGGACGGGCCGGTCACGGTGACCACGACATGGTCGACCTCGCCCACCTCGGAGAACAGGCGGGCCAGGTCGCTTTCGTCGCGTGCGTCCACGGCGCGGCCGGTGACGCCCGGCCCGAGTTCCGCCAGCGCGCTCGCCAGTCGCTGCTGATCACGGCCCGCGATGACAACCTCCGCGCCGTGTGCCGCGAGCCTGCGTGCGGTGGCCAGGCCGATGCCCGAGGTGCCCCCGACGATGACGACACGGTTGCTCATGACTTCCTCCATAATTTCGAACCACTGTGCCTCGTTAATATATTCGAGGCACAGTGTCTTGTAAAGTGATCCGCATGACAGCACCCCGGGGACGACCGCGCAGCGAGGACGCGAGGCGCGCGATCCTGCGCGCCGCGCTCGAGCTCTGTGCGCGCGACGGATATCAGGACCTGACCATCAAGTCGATCGCCGATACCGCCGGTGTCGGCAGGCAGACCGTGTACCGCTGGTGGCCGGACAAGGCGTCGGTGCTGTTGGAGGCGCTGATCGACGTCGGCAACGAGCATCGGGCCGAACTCGCGCCACCGGCGTCGGCCGATGTGCTCGGCGCGGTGGAACTGCTGCTGCGCACCACATTCGAACTGGCGCGCAAGGTGACCGGGCAGGCGCTCGTCGGACTGATGGCGGACGCGCAGCGCGATCCCGAGTTGTCGAAACGACTGCAGGACACCGTGATCGGTCCGCGACGCGCGGTATTGCGGGCGCTACTGCAGGACGGCGTCGACGCGGGCGACCTCACCGCGACGGTGCCGCTCGACCTCGTCGTGGATTTCGCCTTCGGGGCCATGTGGTACCGAATGCTGAGCCATCACGCACCGGTCGACGCCGCATTGGCGCGTGAGGTCACGACCGCGATCGGCGCGATGCTGAATACCGCGATGCCGAATAGCTAGGCGTGCGTGGCTCTGCCGAGTGAGGTGCGTATCCCCCTGGAGGGTGAGGCGGGTTTGCTCGACAGGGGGAGAAACTTGGCCTCACTATGGATCTTCGTGGGGAAGCGGGCCGGGCGGCGCGGGCCGTCGACGATATCGCCCGGCGGGTGCTCGATCGGCTGGAGGGCTTCCCGCCGCGCCTGGTCGATGTCGTACTGACCGGTGCGGTCACGGCGGCATCGGCGGGGCCCGTCATGTTCGCGGGCCGACCGTGGTGGGTGCTCGCGCTGTCGCTGCTCGCCTCCGTGCCGGTGTGGTGGCGCCGCCGCGCGCCGGTGCTGGTGCTGTGGGTGGTCGGACCGGCGATCACCGTGCTCGCCATGCTGCACGCGCTGCCCGCGCTGCCGTACGGAACCATCGTGTGCGCGTACACGATTGCCGCCTACAGCCCGCCGATGCGCCGCCGCGGCGCGCTGATCGCGGCGAGTGCCGGCGTGCTGATCTCGCTGATCGTCCCGAACGAGAGCCCGGATTCCTATGGCTACGCGGCGATGTCGTTTGTCACCGCGTGGGCGCTCGGCACCGGCGTGCGTGCGCGCAGGGCGCGGATCGAGATGCTCGAGGAACGCGCACGCAGGCTCGACGAGGAACGGGTTGCCGCGGTCGACCGGGAGCGGTTGCGCATCGCGCGCGATATGCACGACATCGTCACGCATTCGGTGGGCGTGATGATCGTACAGGCCGAGATGGGCCCGCTGTTCACCCATCGGGATCCGGCACGGGCCGATGCCACCTTCGCCGAGATCGCCGACGCGGGCCGCGCCGCCGTCGATCAGCTGCGCCGCAGTCTCGGCGCACTGCGGGGTGAGAACGGTGATCCGCGACATCAACCGGGCATCGAGGCGATCGCCGATCTGGTCGCGCTGTCGCGGCGCACCGGGCTCAACGCCGTCATCGACGAATCCGGTTGGCGTAGACCGGTTTCCGACGATGTCGGGGTCACCGCGTACCGCGTGGTGCAGGAGGCGCTGGCCAATACCGGCAAACACGCGCGGGCGACCGAGGTCACGGTGGCGCTCGGCTGGTCCGACGATCGGCTCACCGTGCGCGTCAGCGACAACGGAATCGGCGCTACCGCGGGCGCATCCGGCGGGCACGGGCTGCTCGGCATGCGCGAACGCGTCATCGGCTGCGGCGGCACGCTGCACCAAGGCCGGAGCGCGGCGGCCGGATTCACGGTCGCCGCCGAATTACCCATCGCACAGGGGAGTTGAGCATGCGTGTTCTCGTCGTCGACGACCAGGAACTGTTCCGTACCGGATTCGGCATGATCCTGGACGCCGAGCCGGATATCACCGTGGTCGGCGAGGCCGCCGACGGGCTGGCCGCCGTCGCGCAGGCGAACGCGTCCGCGCCCGACGTGGTGGTGATGGACGTGCGCATGCCGCGCCTCGACGGCATCGCCGCCACCCGGCGCATCCGCTCGGAAACCGATGCGAAAGTGCTGGTGCTGACCATGTTCGAACTCGACGAGTACGTGTACGACGCGCTGCTGGCCGGTGCGAGCGGATTCATGCTCAAGGACGTCCGGCGCGAACAGCTGGTCGAGGCGGTCCGGGTGGTCGCCGCGGGCGAGGCGCTGCTCGCGCCGACGGTGACGCGGCGCTTGATCGAGGACCTGACCAAGCGCGGGCAGCCGCGTCCCGAATTGGCGAAACAGCTGGCGGCGTTGACCGATCGCGAAAGCGAGACGCTGCGCCACCTGGCCCGCGGCCTGTCCAACGCGGAAATCGCGGCCGCGCTCGTCGTCAGCGAGCACACCGTGAAAACCCACATCAGCTCGGTGCTCGCCAAACTCGGTGTGCGCGATCGGGTTCAGGCCGTCGTCTTCGCCTACGAGGGAGGCCTGGTCGTTCCAGGCCGCACCTGACGAATCGCTCGTGCGGGGGAGGGGAGGTTCGCCCGCGTCGGCGATGCGGCCGGACCCGGTGCGCGGCGACCATCAGTTACATGAAGCGTTACCTGATCGTCGCGGCGGCGATCCTGGTGTCGGCGGTGCTGTGGCACTTCGGCACCGGGCTGCATCCACTCGCCGGACTTGCCGTGCTGGCGCCATTGCCGGTGCTGGCCATCGCCTTTCGCACATCGGCGAGCATCGCCTTCGGCGCGGGAGCGCTGTCGTGGCTGCTCGGCGATCTCCAGATGTGGTCGTACTACCGCGAAACCATCCAACTGCCGCCGCTGGTCGGCGTGCTGATGATCGGCGGCGCCGCGGTGGCCTACGGCGGGCTCGTCGCGCTGACGCGCGCGCTGCTCCGGCGCGGCCGCCCCGGCCTCGCGGTGCTCGCACTGCCCGCGGGCTGGGTGGCAGTGGAATACCTGCTCTCGGTGGGCGGTCCGTTCGGCGCGTGGTGGAGCGTCGCCTATACCCAGTCGGATGTATCGCTGCTGATCCAGTCGGCCGCGCTGACCGGGCCGTGGGGGATCACCTTCCTCGTCCTGCTCGTCCCCGCCGCGGTCGCCGTGATCACCGCGCCGAATGTGACACGGGCACAACGGATCCGGTCGGGCAGTGCGACCGCCGTGGTACTGCTCGCGGTCGCGGCCTTCGGCGGCTGGCGCCTGGCGATGCCGGAGGAGAAGGACAGCGTGCGGGTAGGGCTCGTCGCGGTCGCACAGCCCGAGGACTACGTCCCGGTCGGTTCGCCCGAAGGCCGCGATATGGTGACCCGCGTCGTTGCCGAGGTGGAGCGGCTCGCCGACCAGGGCGCGCGGGCGGTGGTGCTCCCCGAAAAGTCCTGGCGTGCCGACGAATCCACGCTGCCGCTGCTGTCGGCGCCGCTCACCGAGGTCGCAACGCGCCGCAATGTCCATGTGGTCGCGGGGGTGGCGCTCACCAGCGGCGGTGTCGTCAGCAACGCCGCGATCGACTACCCCTCCGGCGTGCGCTACGCCAAGCACTTCCTGATCCCGGGCCTGGAGGACGAGTTCACGCCGGGCACGGCCTATCGGCGGATTCCCGGTGAACCATGGGCGCTGGCAGTATGTTTCGATCTCGACCGCCCCGGCCTGGTCCGCGACAACCAGCGTCGCGGCGCCACCCTGCTACTGGTGCCCGCGCTGGATTTCGTCGACGACTACTGGCTGCACAGCCGGATGGCGATCATGCGCGGCATCGAAAGCGGTGTCGGCATCGCCCGTTCGCCGCAGCTGGGTGAAATCGTCGCCAGCGATGCGCGCGGCCGGATCGCCGGCTCGGCGCGCACCGATATCACGGTGACCAGGTCGGTGCTCGCCGTCGTCCCCGTCACGGCGAGCGGAACCCTCTACACCCGGCTGGGTGACTGGTTCGCCTGGCTGTCCCTGCTCCTGGTCGCGACCGCGTGCGCCGGTGCGGCGCTGCGGTCGCGGACGGTCAGCGGCCTCACGGCTTCCAACTCGTAGCGCGCAACCAGGATTCGAGCGAAAGCAGATCGGGGTGGTGCACCCGCAGCGCCGCGGTATCGACCGCTGTATCGGTGCCCCCGTTGAAGTAGGCGAACATCTTGCCGACGTTCTCGTCGAAGGCGGCGACCTGTTCGTTGGGCACCTCGTTGCTGCGGGCGGGCAGATCGGCCACCCTGCCGAGTGTTTCGGCGATCTGGGGCGGGGTGAGCCGGTCGCCCGCCAGCGCCACCGTCCTGCCGAGGAACTCGTCCGGCCGATCGAAGGCGATGGCCGCGAAGGCGCCGATATCGGCGACCGAGATGAGCGACATCGGAATATCAGGCCGCACAGCGAGATTCAGCACCAGCTCGCCGTCGACCACGACGGGCCGGTTGAACGAGTTGAAGTTGTCCATGAAGAAGGTCGGACGCAGCACCGTGGCGGGCAGTTCGAGTTCGGCGATCCGCGCCTCGATGAATTTCTTCGCGGCGTAGTACGGCACACCGGTGTCCTCGCCCGCACCTTTCAGCGACGTGTACACCAGGTGCGCGATGCCGGATTCCTTCGCGAGCTCGGCAACGGCTGCGCCGCGGCGCTTTTCGGCTTCGATGCCCGCGTCGGTGATGTGCACCCCGGTCATCATCGTCAGCATCAGGAATACGCCGTGGGCGCCGTCCATCGCCGCCCGCAGCGAGGCGTGGTCGTCGAGGTCGCCGGCGACGAGTTCGGCGCCGGCGTCGCGCAGTGCCAGTGCGGCGGCGGATTCCGGATCGCGAACGAAAGCGCGTACCTGCCAACCACGTTCGAGTAGTTGCCGGGAGGTTGCGGTGCCCTGCTGCCCGGTCGCGCCGATCACCAGAACCGGTCCTGTGCCGCCAGTCATGTCATGCTCCTCAGTAGTGGTGACCGTGTGCGCGGTCATCTCGTGAGAACGACGTTAGAGACGGGTAGCGGCCCGGTCCTGGTACCGATACTGCTATTCACAAGGGATTTCATGACTGATACGCATCGCGCCGAACTCGCTGCCTTCCTGCGTGCGCACCGGTCGCGGCTGCATCCCGCCGACGTCGGCCTGCCCGCGGATCTGGTGCCGGGCCGCCGGCGCACCCCCGGGCTGCGCCGCGAGGAGGTCGCCGAGCTCGCCGGTGTGAGCATGACCTGGTACACCTGGCTGGAGCAGGGCCGCAAGATCACCGCGAGCCCGCAGGTGGTCGACGCGCTGGCGCGGGCGCTGCGGCTCGATGCCGTGCAGCACCGGCATCTGCGCAGGCTGGCCGGTCTGCCGGATCCGATCGTGGACCATCCGCTGCTCCAATCGACGCTGCGGCTGCAGCGGCTCGTCGACGCGATGTCGCCGAATATCGCGGTGGTGCACGACAGTTGGTTCGACTTCGTGGTGTGGAACGAGGCCTTCCGCCGGATACGCACCGATCCGGACGGCTTCGCCGCCGAGCGCAGGAACCTGCTGTGGTGGGTGTTCACCGATGCGCGCAACCGCGCCATGATGCAGCGCTGGGAGCCCGCCGCCCGCGCGGTGCTCAGCCAGTTCCGCGCGGTGGTCGGCCGTCGCCCCGATGATCCGCGGTTGCAGGCCATCGTCGGTGGCCTGTCCGCGGTGAGCGACGAATTCCGCCGGTGGTGGTCGGAGTATCCGGTGCAGGACTTCCGGCCCGCCGTCATCGGGGTCGAGCATCCCGAGGCGGGCTTGATCAGCCTGGAGCTCTACCAGTCCCGCCTGGTCGAGGATCCCGATCTGCTGCTGGTGATCCAGCGCCCGGTGACCGACGAGGACCGCCGCCGCGTGGAATCCGTACTCGGATAGGTCAATCGAACCGGACCGTGGCGATCATTCCGCGCGCCAGCGCTTCCGGATCCCCGGCCTCGTTGAGCGGCGAATTCTCCAGTGCCCCTTCGCGCCACAGCGCGGCGAAGCCGTGCACCAGCGACCACGCGGCCAGCTGGGTGGCGTGCTGCCGGCGCGGCGCCTGATCGGGCTGCTCCTCGGCAGCGCCCGACCGCAGCGCGGCGCCCGCCGCGGTGCGCGCGGCGGCGAGGCGCTCGTCGTCGGCGTGCAGCAGATCGCGCCGGAACATCACGTCGAAGTGGCCGGGGCTGCGCAGCGCGAACCGGACGTAGGCGACCGCCACCTCGCGGAAGTCGGGTCCCGCCGCCGCCAGTTCGGCGGCGAGCCGTTCGAAGCCCTCGATGGCGAGTGCGGTCAGCAGCCCGCTCTTGTCGCCGAAGTGGTGGGCGGGTGCGGCATGGGAGACGCCCGCGTGGCGGGCCAGCCCGCGCAGTGAGACGGCGTCGACGCCGTCCGTCGCGATCTGCTCGGCCGCCGCCGCCAGGATGGTGGCCCGCAGATCGCCGTGGTGATAACCGGTCTTCGCCATGCCTCGATCATGGCCCGCAATCTAGCCATTGACAAGTTTGCGAGATCGGACGTAATCTAGCCACTGTCAAGATTGATCGACCCTCAGGAGAATCCGATGGCCCCGCTGCTCGTACTCGCCGTCGTAACCGGACTCACCCGCCTCGTCGGCTGGCTCGGCGACATCGCGTGGCTCGACTCGTGGCCGCATGCCACGGCGCTCGGGCTCGCCGCGATGTTCGCGCTCACCGCCAGCGCGCACTTCACCCAGCCGAAGCGCGGCGCGCTCATCGCCATGGTTCCACCGCAACTGCCCAACGCCGCGGCGATGGTCACGCTCACCGGCGTGCTGGAACTGGCGGGCGCGGCGGGGTTGCTCATCCCGCCGTTCCCCCGGGTCGCCGCGGCGTGCCTGTTCGTCCTGCTGCTGGTGATGTTCCCGGCAAACGTGCGCGCCTACCGCGCGGGCACCGGCGTCAAGACGATGCCGCTGCCGCTGCGCACCGTGGTGCAACTCGTCTTTCTCGCCGCGTGCGCGCTGGTCGTTCTCGGCTGAGCGGCCCGACGTTGCCCTGCGGCGTACCGTAACCCGGTCCGCCGCAGGGCTTTCGGATATTTGCCCATGATTTGCAGATTGGCTGCGCGCGATTCGTTGCGGGATCGGCCGAGCCGGTACTCTCCAGCCAGGTATGAGTTTCGGATAAGGACAATGCGTTGCCGATATTGCCGATTCCCGGTCCGATCGCGTGGTCGGTGATCGGCTACCTCGTCGTCATCCTGGCGAGCCGATTGTTGCTCATCGCCGGCTCGACCTTCGACCTCTTGATCAACCGGCTCGGGTTCTGGGGCCTCGCGGCACTGCTGTGTTACCGGTGCACGGCGGTACTGAGCGTTACCAGCCCGATGCATCAACTCGCGTTGGGCTGCATCGTGATGGCGACCATGCATTTCTACCTGATCGCCTGGTACTGGCAGGCGGGTGGCGATGCGGAAATGGTTGCGCGACTGCGTTTCTGCCACCGCATTGCCGCGGCGGCGATGGTCGCCCTGCTGCTCGCCGGGATGACGGCAGGCAGCGACGGCGCATCGGCGGATCTTCGTCTCGATGTGCCAGGTATCGTCGTCGGTCTCGCGTTCGGGCTTCCGGTGGCAGTGAACGGCTCGCTGCTCGCTCGGATGTGGATCCGCGAACTGCGGGTCGATTCGATCTCGACCCGGCTGAAATTCCTCTGTGGCGGACTGATCGTCGCCAATGGGGCCGTCGCGATGATACTGGTCAGCACTGTGTTCGAGGTGATCGTGGGCCGCTCGGTGCCGATCCTCGGCCCGCACCTGGTGCGGATCGAATGGGTACTGACCTTGTGCGTCGCTCTTTCCGCGACAGTCTTCGCCGTACCCGTGGTTGTCGTGCTGCTCGAGCGAACGAATCTGAATCGGGCAGGCCGGACCTGTCGTCGACTGCGTCCACTGTGGCGCGACTTGACGGCGGCCGTGCCCGAGATCGTGCTGCATCGACCAGATGACCCGACGACCGGCACCGATGCGCGTTTACTGCGCATGATCGTCGAGATCCGTGATGCGCTGCTACATCTCGGGCCCTACCTGTCGGCGGCGCCCGTCACAACCCGGACCGAATCCGGTGGGAACAGTGAGGATTACGCCATGCGGCTCGCACGTGCGATACCGGCTCGCCGCGCGGGTATCCCACTCGCCGTTGCCCATGATCGGCACCGAATCCCGCTGAACGCAAACGATTTCGATACCGAACTGCGGCAGCTGCTCGCACTTGCCGACGTCTGGCCGCGGGCCCGTGACCTGGCGTGATCCATACGTTTGCCCGATCGGCCCTGTACCCCCCTCCTGGTACAGGCCCGATCGGGCTTGTACCCAATATGCGGGGGAGGGCTAGGGAGACGCTTAAGGTCGGCTTAATGGGTCAGTTGGGCGAGGAAGGCGGCGTTGGTCTTGTTCTTGCGCAGGCCGTCGAGGAGGACGTCGATGGCGCGTTGCTGGTCGACGCCCGCGAGGGTGCGGCGCAGGAGATGGGTGGCGGCGAGCTCGTCGGGGGTGAGCAGTAGCTCGTCTTTGCGGGTGCTGGACTGGGCGAGGTCGACGGCGGGGAAGACGCGCCGGCCTGCGGTGGCGCGGTCGAGTTTGAGTTCGGCGTTGCCGGTGCCCTTGTACTCCTCGAAGATCACCGTGTCGGCCATGGAGCCGGTCTCCACCAGTGCGGTGGCGATGATGGTGAGCGAGCCGCCGTTCTCGATATTGCGGGCGGCGCCGAGGAATTTCTTGGGCGGTGCCAGCGCGGTGGCGTCGACGCCACCGGAGAGGACGCGGCCGGACGCGGGAGCGGCCAGGTTGTAGGCGCGGGCGAGCCTGGTCAGCGAATCGAGCAGGACCACGACGTCGCGGCCCTGTTCGACCAGGCGCTTGGCGCGTTCGATGGCCAGTTCGGCGAGCGCGATGTGCTCGCGCGGCGTCTGGTCGAAGGTGGCGGCCGCGACGTCGGCGGGCACGGCGCGGGACAGATCGGTGACCTCTTCGGGCCGCTCACCGACGAGCACGAGCATCAGCTCGCATTCCGGGTGATTCTTCGCGATGCCATACGAGATCGCTTGTAACACAGAGGTTTTACCCGCCTTGGGTGGCGCGACGACGAGGGCGCGCTGGCCCTTGCCGATCGGCATCACCAGATCGGTGACCCGGGTGGTGAGCGCGTGCGGTTCGGTTTCGAGCCGCAGCCGCTCGTCGGGATAGACGGGGGTGAGGTCGGCGAAGTGCGGGCGATGCACCGCGCGGTCCGGGTCCTGGCCGTTGACAGCCTCGATGGTGATCAGTGGATCCCGCTTGTCGCCCGCCGCGTCCTGCGCGGTGCCGGTGAGGTAGTCGCCACGGCGCAAACCGAATTCGCGGATCAGGCGGGGCGAGACATAGACGTCGTCGGGGCTCGGCAGGTAGCCGTCGACCCGCAGTGTCGCGCCGCGCCCTTCGGAGGTGTCGAGGACGCCCGATACGGAACGGACCTGCCGTGTCGCTTCGGGTGTCTTGTTGGGAGATTCGTTGGTAGTCATGGTGTTTCCTTCGGGTGAATGGGTGTGGAGTGCGTGCGGGTGATTGATTCGGCGAACTGCCGTGACATGCGGCGCGATCCGACGCGCCGCGGGGAGGAATCCCGATCCGGTTCCGGTGACGAATCCACTACAGATGCGGATGGTCGTGCGGAAACGGGAGGGATGAATGGCCGGTGGGAGGAATTACCTGCGTCCACTAGCCGGACATGGCCGAGAGTACGGCCTCGCTGTGGGTTGCGCAAGCATGAACCGCCCGGCGTGGTCGTCCGTACCTGTGTGTACCCCGCGAGTACAGGAGTTTCGCCATGGCCGACCTCCAGCCCTTCTACCGGGACGTGCAGTCGCATTACGACGTCTCCGACGACTTCTACCGGCTGTTCCTCGACCCGTCGATGACCTACAGCTGCGCCTATTTCGAACGCGACGATCTCACCCTGGAGCAGGCGCAGCTGGCCAAGATCGACCTCGCGCTCGGCAAACTGGATCTACAGCCGGGTATGCGCCTGCTGGATATCGGGTGTGGTTGGGGCGCGACGATGGTGCGCGCCGCCCAGCGCTATGGCGCGCAGGTGCTCGGACTCACGTTGAGCCGCAACCAGTACGAGCATGTGGCCGCCGCGATCGATCGGCTCGGCCTGACCGGTGCGGAGGTCAGGCTCCAGGGCTGGGAGGAGTTCGAGGGCCGGGTCGACCGGGTGGTGAGCATCGGCGCCTTCGAACATTTCCGGCGCGATCGCTACTCGGAGTTCTTCGACCGGTGCTATCGGATACTGCCCCAGGACGGGCGGATGTTGCTGCACACGATCATCGGCCATACGTTGAACGACCTGCGGCGGATGAATATTCCCGTGACCCGCGACGCCGCGCTGTTCCACATCTTCATGAAGCGGGAGATCTTCCCGGGCGGGCAGCTTCCGCAGCCCGCGGAGGTCACCCGCTCGGCCGGTCGCGCCGGGTTCGGTACCGAACGGATGCAGGCGCTGCGCCCGCATTACGCGCGCACCCTCGACCTGTGGGCGCAGGCGCTGGCCGAGCATCGGGCGGAGGCGGTGCGGCTCACCTCGACGCAGGTGTACGAGCGGTATATCAAGTACCTCACCGGCTGCGCGTCCTACTTCCGCAGCGGGCATTTGGACGTCGTGCAGTTCACCTTGGTGAAGTGAGTGACCAGGACGATCCGAAGGCACGCCTCCTCCAACTCCCAACAGCACTGCTGACGCAAGACATGTCGCGCCGTGAAACGGAGGACGGCTGTGAGAACTACAGCACCGCTTGGGTTTGCGTCACCTTGGCGACGAGTTTGCCTGCGTCGTCGTGTATTTCGGTTTCCACAACGATGAACGTCCGTCCCGCGTGCAGTGGCCGCGCCGTCGCCGTCGCGTATCCGGACCGCACCGCCCTGAGGAAGTTGGTCTTCGATTCGACCGTCGTCGTCCCGTGTTTGCCCTCGGGCAGATTGAGGAACGCGCAGACGGCGGCGGTCGAATCCGCAAGCGACATGAGCACTCCGCCGTGCATGACCCCGCCGAGCGTGCACAGCGATTCGTGCCAGGCGATTCTGCTTCGCACCACGTCCGGTCCGTGTTCGAGCACCTCGACATCGAGCTTCTCGGTGAACGGCATGGACTGGTGGAACAGCTTCGTGCCCGCTTCGTCGATCATGATCGCATCTTGCCCGACCGCCCGCGGTCAGGCGATTACTTCCGCGGTAATGCGATTCGATCCGGCCAGCGCAGTCCGCATGCCCGATGCGCGGCGGCGGCGAGGATCACCAGTGTCGCGATCGCTCCCGCGGCGAGCAGCACCGTGGACGGCGAGCCGTGGTCGACGACGACGCCACCGGTCAGCGCGCCGAGCGAGAGAGTCGCCTGGAACGACGCGGTGAACAGCACCGCCGCCGCCTCCGGCGCCTCGGGCGCCGCCTTCGCGAACCAGGTCTGCGTGGACACCGGCACCGCGCCGTAGCCGACACCCCAGACGACAAGCATCGCCAGCGCTCCGCATTCCCCTCGGCCGAGGACGGGCAGCACCAGCACCGATCCGGCGATCATGGCCGCGGCCGCCGCGAACGCGCCGCGCGGCCACCGGGTGATGGCGCCGCCGCCGAGGAAGTTGCCGAGGACGCCCGCGACGCCGTAGACCAGCAACAGCACCGTGATCGCTCCCGGCCCGACGCCGGTGACCTGCTCCAGGAACGGCGTCACGTAGGTGTAGGCGCCGAAGTGCGCGAGCACGATCAGGAAGGTCATCGCCAGCGCGAACCGCGTATTGATCCCGCGCAGGAGGGCGCGCAATACCGCCACTCTGGTCGTCCGCCCCGCGGGCAGCGGCGGCAGGAAGACCAGCAGCAGCACCAGCACCACGGCCGACAGCGCGCCGACGACCACGAAGGTCGCCCGCCAGCCCGCGATCTCACCGAGGAAGGTGCCCGCGGGCACGCCGATCACCGAGCCGAGCGGCACCGAGGAGAAGATCACCGCATTCGCCCGCCCGGCCGCCGCCGCGCCGACGAGGCGCTCGGCCAGCCCGGCCGCGATCGACCAGAAGCCGCCGACGGTGACACCGATCAGCACCCGCGACACCAGCACCACCCAGTACTGCGGCGCGACGGCGACAAGCGCGTTGGCGAGGACGAGCAGAAATATGAACAGGCACAGCATCTTTCGCCGATCTGTGCGCGCCGTCGCGAGGGTGACCACCGGTGCCGCGATCGCGGCGACCAGGCCGGGCATCGTCATCATCAGCCCGGCCCGCCCCTCGGAGATGGCGAAATCGCCCGCGATCGAGGTGAGCAGCCCGATCGGCATGATCTCGGTGGTGACGATCGAGAAGATCGCGACGGTCACCGAAAGCGCCGCGAGCCAGCCCGTCAGTGGCCGGGGAGTGGTGGGAGTAGGTGGGGGAGTAGTGCGAACCGTGGACACGAAGCCCAGTTCAGCAGCGCGGCCGCACGGGCTCCGGCGGGTTTTCGACGGCACCGTCGCGCTGTGGCCTGGCTCACGATCCCGTTGCCTATCTACGCACCAGCTACGTACTTCACGTATGGTCGGATGCTTATGTGCGAATGCGTGCCGCGCTGGGTCGGCGTCGATCCCGCTCCCGAGGCCTCGGATAGGTCGAATCCAGGTGTGACGCAATGATATTGGCCGGAGTGGCGCATATCCCGACCGCGCCGCCCTCGCTGGGCGCGATGCTGGCCTGGTATCCGCAACCGATCCCGCTGCTGCCCGCGCTCGCGATACTCGCCGCGCTGGCCTACGGACTCGGCCTGCGCCGACTGCGCGGGATCGGCCGACCGTGGCCGTGGTGGCGTAGTGCCTGCTTCCTCGGTGGTTGCGCGCTGCTGCTCGTCGTCACCGGCCTCGCCATCGAGGGCTACGGCTACACCCTGTTCAGCGCGTGGATGTTTCAGCACCTGACCCTGTCCATCGCGATCCCGCCGCTGCTGGTGCTGGGCTCTCCGGGGGTGTTGCTGCTGCGCGCGGTCCCGCATCACGGGCTCGGCCGATGGGTGCTGCGGCTCGCACTCGGCGCGCTGCGCGGCCGCCCGGCGCGCATTCTGCTGAGCCATCCGGTGACCATCTCGCTGTTCCTGTTCAGCTACTACGGCGTGTACCTCACCTCGATCGTCGACGTGGTCGGCGCGTCGACGATCGGCCATCTCGGGCTCGAGCTGTTCTTCCTCGCCTCCGGCATCCTGTTCATCGTCCCGGTGCTGTCCACCGGCCCACTTCCGGTGCGCCAGACCAATATCGGCCGGTTCTTCGACCTGTTCCTGGAGATGCCGCTGCACGCGTTCTTCGGCGTGATCATCATGATGGCGACCTCGCCGATGATCGAGCGGTTCGCCCATCCGCCCGCCGGGTGGGGCGTCGATCCCATGGCGGATCAGCAGCTGGCCGGCGCGCTGGCCTGGTCCTACGGTGAGCCGATCGCGTTCGTCATCGTGGTGGTCTTCGCCATCCGGTGGCGGCGCGACGAGGAGCGTTCGGCGGCGAGCAGGGAGCGCGAGAACCGCAGCGGCGACGCGGAACTGGCCGCGTACAACGCCTACCTCGCGGACCTGCGCCGCTGATGGGGCCGAGGCCAGGCGCGTGACGGATCACGCGCCTGGCCTCGGGGTCGTGGCGCTACGAGCCGTAGACCGTGCTGAAGAACTGGATCGCGCTGGCGATGCCGACCGGCACGCCGACGATCACCATGCCCGCGGCCGCGCCGAGCGCGATACCGGCCGAGGCGCCCGCGATACACATGCCGATCGGGCCGCCGAGGAACAGCGCGGGCATGCCGACGATCGCACCGGCGACACAGCCGAGCACCGCGCCGACGATGGTGCCGACCAGGGTGCCGATGGCGGTGGCCAGGCCGAACTGGGTGGCCGCGAGGCCGAGGGCGGTGTTGAAGTCGACCGAGCCGATGGTCTTGGCGTCGACCGGCTTCAGCATGGTGGCCGGGTGGGCCGTCGCCGGATCGGTGCTGGGCGTGAAAGTCGCGGTGTTGCCGTCGATCTGGGCCGCGATCGGCCATTCCATACCGTCTTTGAGGTAGGTCAGCGGCACTCCGGCAACCATGTTTCCGGCATTATCGAGCACCTGGAACTGGGTGCCCTGAGTGGTCAGCGATCCGGCATCGGTCTTGAGTACCACCGAATTGTCGACGACATTCGCGGTGTAGTGGATGCCGGGCAGAATGTCGGTCTGGATCGTCGTCCCCGGGGCAGGGGCGGGCGCGGGCTGGGCGTACGCGGTCCCGCTCGAGATGCCGACGGCCGCGATGACCAGCATGGACGCAGCGGCGAACTTCTTGATCTGCATGTACTTCGAACTTCCTCATCAGCAGGAGCACCTTCGGGCCCGAGGGGCTCGAGCCGGCGCGGCTCATCGATACGAACCTTCCTGAAGGTTCGCTGTGGTTTATTACAGATGAGTAACATAGCCCGCAAAGGAAATGTCAATAAGAAGTGAAGCGCGTTAACAAATCATAAACTCGGACATTTCAGCAAATTATCAGCACTCGAAAGTGGCGTGGGCCACGACTTTTCACTCGGTCGTGGCCCGGTGCCGAGGCCGAACTCACCCCATGCGGCTGACGAGTGCCGCGGGCAGATGGGGAAGTACCAGGTCGATCAGCCGCCACGGCCAGCCGGGCACGCACGCGCGGGCCTTCTCCCGCTCGATCGCGTCCACCATCGCGGCGACGCCCTTGTCCAGCGGCGCGACCATGCGCGCATCGCCCGCCTTCGCGGCCATATCGGTGGCGATGAATCCGGGCAACAGCGTGGTGACCGCGATCGGCGATGTCGCCAATTCCACCGTCAGCGCCTCGCCGAGCGCGGCGAGCCCGGCCTTGCTCGCCGAATAGGCGGCCTTCTTTCCCGGCAGCCCGCGTACGGCGCTCATCGAGGACACCAGCACCAGATGCCCGGAATTCTGGGCGCGGAAGATCGCCATCGCGGCCTCGGTCTGCGCCAGCGCGCTCACGAAATTCGTTGTCGCGGTGGCCAGATTGGCGTCGGCCCGGCCGCTGCCGATGACCGCGCCCTTGCCGATACCCGCGTTGACGATCACCCGGTCGACGCCGCCGAGCTCGTCGCGTAGCTCGTCGAACACCTCCGGCACGGCCTTGTGGTCGTCGACGTCGAGCGCGCGCACCGCGACGGTGATCCCCGGATGCGCGGCGGTGAGCTCGGTGCGCAGTGCCTCGAGCGCGTCCAACCGCCGGGCGCACAGCGCCAGGTCGCGGCCCTTGGCCGCGAAGTCGCGCGCCATGGCCGCGCCGAGTCCGGCGCTCGCCCCGGTGATCAGAATCCTGTTCCTCGTCATGGGGCGACCTTACTGGCGAGTCAGCCGCCGAACGAGCCGGTGCGCGGTGGTGGCGGCACGAGATGCCAGGCGCCGCAGTTCACCGTCTTGAATGCCACGTCCTTCGCCTTGATCTCCACCCGGACCGGGCTCAGGCGGGTGTAGTTGTTGCCGATGATGTAGTTCATATCGGTGTTGTCGCCCTCCACCTTCCACAGCCTGCGCCAGTCGCAACCGTGCGCGGGATCCTGTGGGCCAGGCGCCTCCCAGATGCCGGGGAAGATATCGACGCCGACGAGATAGAGGCCGTCGTCCGGCATGGTGGTGGCGGGCTCGGCGGCGGCGACGCCCGCGCCGAGCAGGGTTACCGCGGCCGCTGTCGCGCCCGCGACCATGAGTGGGCCTGCACGCATGGTGATGTTCTCCTCGTATCGTCATCCGCCGCCTCGTAGCGGCTGACCTGGGATCTACCAGAACCAACCGGTCAATTCGGCGGAACGGGGAGATTTGGGTCACGTGCACAGTACGTCGCCGCATTGATCGTGTGTGCTGTTGTCACTCGGCGCATCGCCCGCGATATCCGAGGCATGAAGTGTGTTCGGCCCACGCCGAAGGCCGCTGTATCCGGATCGGCCGCCTGTGGCGCCCGCTGCGCGAGACTGTGTACCGACGCCGGTCTGTCCACCGTCCTGAAAGAGGATCGGGCACTGCTGCATTGGCGGGCCATGCGCTCGCTGAGCGACACCGGGCTCGCCGAACATGTGGTGCAGGAGACGCTGTTGCGCGCGTGGCGCGCGTGCGCGCAGTTCGACGAGCGCAAGGGCTCGGTGCGCACCTGGCTGCTGGCGATCCAGCGCAACGTCATGATCGATCTCGCGCGTGCCCGCGCCGCAAGGCCCGGCGACAGCGGCTGGGACGCGATCGAGGAACTCGGCGATATCCGCTACGCCCAGCCCGACTTCTCCGACGGGCTCGTCGACGGCCTACTGGTGGCCGAGCTGCTGTCGGTATTGCCCGCCGCGCAGCGCGAGGCGGTGGTCGAGGTGATCCTGCGCGACCGCGCCTATCAGGAGGTTGCCGACGACTTCGGCGTCCCGGTCGGCACGGTGAAGACGCGAGTGCACTACGCGCTCCGCTCCCTGCGCCAGCTGCTTCCCCGCCACTCCGCGACCTCCGCCGGTCGTGAGGAGGTGGTGGACTCGCGTCGCGGGCCTGCGGTTGGGGGCCGATCGGGTTCCGGGCGTACCCGGCGAGTTACCCATGTCCCCGCGAAATCGGTTGTCGCCTGATCCACATTGATAACATTTCGATAACGAGCCTTGCTCTGTGTGACGCATGTTGCGAGAGTGAACCACTGGGTTTGATGTGACTAGTGGGAAGGGAGGGGTGCTCCGTTCCAGGGGCGCCGACCGCACATGAAAAGCATCATCAAGGCCGGAATCTGCACCGCCGTCACGGCCGCGGTAGTGGTAGTCATGGCCGGGCTGGTCCCGGTCACCGCGCTCGCCGTGCCCATATCGCCGGAGATGGGCACCAAGCTCGCGGGCAAGACAGTATTCCTCGATCCCGGTCATCAGGGGGCGAGCCACACCGAGAGCCTGGCCAAACAGGTCTCCGACGGTCGCGGCGGCACCAAGGACTGCCAGACCACCGGCATGACCACCGTCAACGGCGTGCCCGAGCACACCATCAACTGGGATGTCGCGCAGCTGGTCCGCGCCTCGCTGGAGAGCCTCGGCGCGCGCGTGGTGCTGAGCCGCCAGGACGACACCGGCTGGGGCGGCTGCATCGATGACCGGGCGAACGCCGCGAACCAGTCCGGCGCCGCGGTCGCGGTGAGCATCCACGCCGACAGCGCACCCGCGCAGTTCAGCGGCTTCCATGTGATCCAGCCGGAACTACCCATCCTCGACCCCGCCATCGACCGGATCCAGTCCGGCGCGGGCCGTGCCGCGGTGACCGCGATGCGCGACGCGTATGTGCAGGCCGGCTTCAAGCCCGCGACCTACGCCGGTGTGCAGGAGGGTGTGCAGACCCGCAAGGACGTGGCCGGTCCCGCGCTCACCGCGGTCCCGCTCGCGTTCGTCGAGATGGGCAACGGTGGCAATGCCGACGACGCGGCGCTGCTGGAGAGCAAAGAAGGTCAGCTCAAGCACGCGATCGCCATCACCACCGGTCTGGTCGGCTTCCTGCTGAGCTCGCCGACGCCCGCCGGTGCGCCCGCGCTGACCGGCTCGGCCGCCGATCGCCCCGCCGCGGCGCCCGCCGCACCGCAGATCCAGGCGGCTCCGGCGGCACCGCAGGTTCAGGCAGCGCCGCAGGCGCAGACCGCACCGCAGGCGCAGACCGCGCCGACCGTGCCGGGTGCGCCACAGTCGCCCGCCGCGCCGCAGCTGAAGACCGCGCCGGGCACCCAGCCCGCACCCACCGCGCCGGGCACCGGCGCGACGGCCAACCTGGTCGGCACGATCCTGCAGCTGCTGATGCCGCTGGCCGGTTCGCTCGGCCTGGACAGCACGGTCGCCACCTCGGCACTGCTCAACCTCGCCTACACGCTGGCGGGCGGGTTGCTCAGTCCCGCCAAGTAACTCGGCAGTTCGCCGGACGCCACCTCACCTCGAGGTGGCGTTCGGCGTTCGCGGGGCCGTCGCGCACCTCGGTAGGGTGGTCGGAATGGCGGAGCGGATTCCTGTGGTGATCGTGGCCGGTTTCCTCGGATCGGGGAAGACGACGCTGCTGAACCATCTGCTCCGCAACAATCGCGGCACCCGGATCGGGGTGGTTGTCAACGACTTCGGCGCCGTCAACATCGATTCGATGCTGGTGGCCGGGCAGGTCGACGCCATGGTGTCGCTCGGCAACGGCTGCGTCTGCTGCGCGGTGGACGTCAGCGAGCTGGACGACCTGTTCACCCGGCTGGCTCAGCCGCGCGCCGGCATCGATGTCATCGTGGTCGAGGCCAGCGGCCTCGCCGAGCCGCGCAACCTGATCAGGATGGTGATCGGCAGCGACAATCCGCGCATCCGCTACGGCGGGCTGGTCGAGGTGGTCGACGCCGAGCTGTTCCCGGCCAGCCGGGAACGTCATCCCGAGCTGGCCACCCATCTGCGCCTGGCCGATCTGGTGGTGGTGAACAAAGCGGACCGGGTGCCCGCCGAGCGGCTTGCCGCGCTGCGCGCGGAGATCGGCGCGCTGATCGGGCAGGTGCCGGTGTACGCGACCACGCACGGCAGGCTCGACCCCGGCCTGCTCTTCGATGAGCCACTGCGCGAGATGCCCCTTGTCGCAATGCAATTGAGCTTCGACGAACTGCTCGACGACCATGATCACCACGACCACGATCACGACGGCGCGCACGAGCACCGGCATCTGCACGACGACTACACCAGCGTGTCCTTCACCAGCGAAAGGGAACTCGACCCGCGCAGGCTGATCGGGTTCCTGGAGGATCCCCCGCCCGGGTTGTTCCGCGCCAAGGGCATCGCCGCCTTCGGCGTCGCCGACGAACGGCGAAAGTTCGTGCTGCACATGGTCGGGCGGCATATCGTCTTCGAGCCCGGCAACTGGCGCCGCGGCGAATCACGCACCAGCAGCCTGGTTCTCATCGGCGCCGGGCTGGATACCGATGCCGCGCTCGACCGGTTGAGCGGCACCGTGCACACCGCCGACGCCCCTTTGGACGACCGAGCGATGCTCGGTATCTGGCGCTACACGCCACATTCGTGATCTTGGCGCGAACGGCTGCGAAGTGGCGCGTTCGGCGCTAGCGGAGCATTCGCCCAGGCGGCAAGACTGGCAACGTGCCCGCAGGATCGCGACCGATTGGAGAGTGCCATGTCCGATAGCTGGGAGAGCGCGACCGAATACGTGATCGCGGCGCTCGAGGCCAAGGGATCCGCGACCCGTGACGATTTCGATGTCGCGGCGATTGTCGCGGCATCGAGGGAAATCGCCGACGGCTGGGATTTCGGCGCGATCGAACGCGCCACCTTCTGGCGGATCGCGTCGTGCCATCTGAAGGTGTGACGGTGGGAACCGACGGCTCAATCGAACTGATCGGAGCCCGGCATGATGAGCGACCGGCGTCTGCTCGCACGGCGCAGTGAGCCGACATCGGCGTAGCCGAGCAGCTCTGCCTGTCTGGCTCGGCTGAGCGGACCGGTCGCGGTGGCCTGGGTGAGCCGGGCGCTGCGCGCCCGATCCAGCTCGCGCCGCCAGGTGGTGCCCGCCTCCGTCAGCCTGCGCTGCAGCGTGCGCGGGCTGGTGGCCAGGCTGCGCGCCACCCGGTCCAGTGAGACCTCGCCTTGTTCGAATGCCTCGGCCAGCGCGGCGGCCACCCGCTCCGGCCAGGCCGTGGCCAGCGGCGGCGGTGGCGGCAGTGCCGCGGCCAGCGGCCGCAGCACCGCGGCGAGCACCGGATCGGCGGTGATCAGCGGCAGTTCCATATCCGCGGCGGACAGCGTCAGCGCATCCGTCGCGGCCTCGAATTCGATCGCGGTGGTGCCGAATATCTCGTGGAAGGCACGCACGTCGCGCGGTGCGCGCTGGCGGAAGGACACCTGGGTCGGCACCAGCGGTGCGTGCACGGCGCGCCGGGCCCGGCTGAGCACGGCCGTGATGCCCCACAGCTGAGTCAGGTCACGACCCTGACCTTCGCCGTCGATCATCTCCAGCGACATGGTCGCCGTCTGTTCCTGCTCGGTGAACTCGAAGCGGTGATTGGTGGTGACCGCGGTGACATACGGCCCGCAGGTGGCCAATCCCGCGCCGAGGGTCGGCGCGGTGGAGAACAGGTAGTCGTACAGGCCGAGGCTGCTGAGCCGGAACCGGCTTGCCACGCGCAGCGCGACATTCGCGTCGCCGAGGCCGTGCGCGCCGAGTTCCCAGAGCCGGGAGAAGGTGTGGCTCGGCAGGTGCAGATCCGCGCCCGCCATCGTCCATTCGGGTAGACCGGTCTCCTTGATCAGGCGGTCCCGGTCCAGCCCGGCCGCCGTCAGCTCGGAGATCACGAATCGATGCAGCAGAACCTGGTCGGTGCCCAACGCTTCCTCCTCCTCGCCGTACCGCCGATTGCGCTGCGCGGAAGGCTATCTCGGGCCCGGCGTCAACCGCAGGCGTTCACCCACTCCGACAGCCCGTCCGCGAAGAGCTGGCGTTTCCAGATCGGCACTTCGTGCTTGATCCGGTCCACCAATTCCGCACAGGCGGCGAATGCTTCGGCTCGGTGCGGTGCGGCCACCGCGACGACGATCGCCAGATCGCCGATGGCGAGCTCGCCGATCCGGTGCACCGAGGCCACCGGAAGGCCGCTCGCGCGGGAGATTTCGGCGCAGCAGCGGCGCAGGAACCGCTCGGCGTCGGGATGCGCGGAGTACTCCAGCGCGGAAACCGCCTGTCCGCCATCGTGATTGCGGACCTTGCCGGTGAAAACCACCACCGCGCCGTGCTCCGGCCCGGTCACTGCGTCTTCCGCCTCGGCCGGATCGAGCGCCTCGGCGCTGATCCTGGCCAGGCGCACCAGGTCCCGATCTATCTCACTGGTTGTCATGGTCGCCGCCTCCGGCTACTTGCGCGAGCAGATGATCGAGTAGCGGCTCGAGCACCGCGATACCGTCCTTGACACCGCCGGGGGAGCCGGGCAGGTTCACGATCACCGATCGGCCGGACAGTCCAGCCACCCCGCGGCTCAGCGCCGCGAGCGGGAACTTCGCGGTGCCGCGCTGCCGGATCGCCTCGGCGACGCCGGGCAGTTCGCGGTCGAGGACCGCCAGCGTCGCTTCGGGGGTCGCATCGGTGGGCGAGGCGCCGGTGCCGCCGGTGCTGATCACCAGCGAGGGGGCAAGGCGCAGGGCGTCGGCAAGGCCTGCCGCGATCTCCGCGTCCGCGTAGACAAGGGGGCCGCGCACCGAATAGCCGAGTCCGCCGAGCCATTCCGCGAGGACGGGGCCGGTGGTGTCGGTTCTGGTGCCCGCGGCGGCCCCGGTCGAGGCGACCAGTACCACCGCCGTGCGGCCATCGGTATCGGGCAGGTCGGTATCGGGCAGATCGGCGATGGATTCGCCTGCGCGCGAGTCGGTTTCGGGCCGCGTCCACTGTCCGTGTTTCCCACCCTCTTTGGTGAGCAGCCGCACCCCGTTCATGGTGGCGCCCGGGTCGACCGCCTTCACCATGTCGTGCAGGGTCAGCCCGGCCACCGCGACGGCGGTGAGCGCCTCCATCTCGACACCGGTGGGGCCCTTGGTCTTCGCCGTCGCCTCGACGGTGATGCCGGTCTCGGTGAAACCGAACTCGACCTGCACCGAGGACAGCGCGAGCTGATGGCACAGCGGGATCAGCTCGGAGGTCTTCTTCGCCCCGGCGATGCCCGCGATCCGCGCGGTGGACAGCACATCGGCCTTCGGCATGCCGTCGGCCTTGACCAGGGCGATCACCTCGGCGGTTGTCTGCAGCTCCCCGGCGGCGACGGCGATCCTGGTGGTGTCGGCCTTGGCGCTCACGTCGACCATGCGCGCGCGACCCTCCCGGTCGACATGGGACAACTCGTTCATAGCGACCACACTCGCACAATCGTCCCGACGGGCAGCGAGGTGTCCGCCGCTGGTACATCGATGAGTACGTCCGCCCATGCCATGCCCGCGATCAAATGGGATCCGGGCCCGGAGACCACCGCGACCGCCGCCGGATGCCGGTCCTGCGACCACTGGATGCTGCCACGCAGGAATTGCCGCTTGCCCTCGGGCGAGCGGATCGGATCGAGCAGCGGCAGCTGGTAGCTCTGCGCGGGCGCCAGCCCGGCCAGATGGCGCAGGATCGGCCTGGCGAAGATCTCGAACGACACCATGGTGCTGACCGGATTGCCAGGGAAACTCAATACCGGGACACCGTCGACGACGGTAAGCCCCTGCGGCCCACCGGGTTGCACCGCGACCGCGCCGAATTGTCCGCCCAGCGGCTGCAATACGTCCTTGACGACCTCGAAATCGCCCTTGGACACCCCGCCCGAGGTGAACACCACATCGGCCGATCTCGTTGCGGCGGTGAGCAATCGGCGGAACTGCGCCGGATCGTCGGTGCTGTGCTGTACCGAGACCACCCGCACGCCGTTCGCGGTCAGCGCCGCGGCTAGCGCAATGCCGTTGGAGTTGTAGATCTGCCCGGGCCGCAACGCGGTGCCCGCGGGGACGAGCTCGTCGCCGGTGGTGATGACGGCGGCGCGGACCGGAAGGAACACCGGAACCTCGGCGACACCGACCGCGGCGAGCGCGGCGATATGCCGCGGCGCGAGCGAGGTGCCCGCGGGCACCAGCAGCTCACCCGCGCGGACATCGGTGCCGGGTTCACGGACGAACTCGCCCGCCGTGCGGCCGCGCTGCACGGTCACGCTCGCGCCGTCGGTCTCGACATCCTCCACCGGAACAACGCAGTCGGCGCCGGGCGGAATCGGCGCGCCCGTCATCACTTTCATGGCCGCGCCATGCGGCAGCGGCGCCTGGCCCGCCGCGCCCGCGGCGACCACCCCGGCGAGCGGTAGCGTCACGGGGGCGACCACCACGGTCTCGGCCTGCACCGCGTAGCCGTCCATCGCGGAATTGCGGAACACCGGCAGGTCGATGGGCGCGTGCACATCCTCGGCCAGCTGCCTGCCCAGCGCGGCGGGCACCGGGACGGATTCGAGGGCGCGCGCCGCGAGCGGGCGCAGCAACTGCTCGATGCTGTCCCGGTATTCGTCGACCGATCGGGCCGAGACGCTGACGCGCCGAGAATTCATGGTGGCCAGCCTAGCGTTCGCCGTGGAAGGGCCGTCGATCGTAGGTTCCTACGAATTCGCGGGCCCGCGACCGGCGAACCTTCTGCGGCCCAGGTCGGCGAACCAAGGTAATAATGGACAAATGACGCTGGTCGAGATGGGGATCCCCGCCTTACGGTCCAGGCGGCCCTCGCTCGACGGACGCCCCGACACCCCGTATCTGGTGGACAAGTTCGGCCGGACGGCCCGCGATCTGCGGGTGTCGATCACCGAGAAGTGTTCGCTGCGCTGTACCTACTGCATGCCCGAGGAGGGCCTGCCGCCGATTCCGCGCGACGAGCTGCTCACCACGGACGAGATCGTGCGCCTGGTCGAGCTGGCCGTGCGCGAGCTCGGCGTGCACGAGGTCCGATTCACCGGCGGCGAACCGCTGCTGCGCCGCGATCTGGAGCAGATCATCGCGGGCTGTCACGCCAGGGTGCCCGAGACGCCGCTCGCGATGACCACCAACGGCGTCGGCCTCGAGCATCGCGCCCGCGGCCTGGCCGCGGCCGGATTGCACCGGGTCAACGTCTCGCTCGATACCGTCGACCGCCAGGGCTTCGCCAAGCTCACCCGGCGTGACCGCCTCGATTCGGTGCTCGCCGGCATCCGTGCCGCGCATGCCGTCGGCCTGGCCCCGGTGAAGGTGAACGCGGTGCTGATGCGCGAAACCCTGCCCGGCGCCGCGGATCTGCTGCAATGGTGCCTGGCCGAGGGCTGCGAGCTGCGGTTCATCGAGGAGATGCCGCTCGACGCCGATCACGAGTGGGCGCGCGCCAATATGGTGACCGCCGCCGATCTGCTGGATGTGCTGAGCGCCCGATTCACCCTCACCCCCGCCGGCCGCGCCGACCCGTCGGCGCCCGCCGAGAAGTGGCTCGTCGACGAGGGGCCGGGCACCGTCGGCATCATCGCGACGGTGACCCGCAAGTTCTGCGACACCTGCGACCGGACCAGGCTCACCGCCGACGGCATGCTGCGCTCCTGCCTGTTCAGCGACGAGGAATACGATCTGCGCCAGGCGCTGCGCTCCGGCGCGGACGACGGTGAGCTCGCCGCGATCTGGCGCGGCGCGATGTGGAACAAGTGGGCAGGCCACGGTATCGATGCCGAAGGTTTCGTCCCGCCGGAACGGACGATGGGAGCCATCGGTGGTTGAGATCCGTTACTTCGCCGCGATCGCCGATGCGGTCGGCAAGACCTCGGAGACATTCGACCTCCCGGCCGGCGCCACCGTCGCCGACCTGCGCAGCACCCTGTCCACCACCTACGGTCCGGGCCTGGACAAGATGCTCTCGGTCTGCGCCTACCTCGTCGGAGACGAGCTCACCCGCGACCCCGCCAGTCCGCTGAGCAAACAGGTCGATGTCCTGCCGCCGTTCGCGGGCGGATGACGCCGACCACCCAGCCCACCGGATAGCATCGGCGCGCCACCGCGTTTCGCCGACCTACCGGAGGAGTCGACCGGCCTATGTCCGATCCGATGAAGGTGTTGCAGCATCCGGCCGTGCTGAAGTTGCGGGCGCAGCGGGCGGCCAGTATTCAGCTTCGGGTCGCCGATCTCATCACCAAGTTCGCCGGGTCGATGCAGTTCGTCTACATCCACGCGGTGCTGTTCGCGGTCTGGATGGTCTGGGGTGAAGCGAGCCCGTGGCCGACGCTGACCCTGGTCGTCTCGCTGGAGGCGATCTTCCTGTCCACCTTCGTGATGATCGGGCAGAACCGGCAGGCCGAATTCCAGCAGCTCAAGGCCGACCACGATTTCACCCAGCAGGAGCTGGAGCTGAAGACCAACACCGAGCTGACCAGGGCCATTCACCAGATGACCAAGGAACTGCACCGCAGGCTCATCGACGAGCCCGAGGGGCGTTAGCCCTCGGCGCGCCACCATGTGTCGAGCGGGGTAACCGGGACGGCGCGCTTGTGCCTGGTGTTGCGGAAGATCGACTCGACCTTCGCCGCCACCTCGTCGGTGACGTCCTTGCCCTCGAGGTAGTCGTCGATCTCGGTGTAGCGCAGGCCGAGTGCCTCCTCGTCGGGGAGCGCGGGGCGGTCGTCTTCCAGATCGGCGGTGGGCACCTTGGACCAGATGCTGGACGGCGCGCCGAGTTCCTGCAGCAGCGCCGCGCCCTGGCGCTTGGTGAGCCCGGTGAGCGGCGTGAGGTCGACACCGCCGTCGCCGTACTTGGTGAAGAATCCGGTGACCGCCTCGGCCGCGTGGTCGGTGCCGACCACGAGCAGGTTGCGCTGGCCCGCGATGGCGTACTGGATCACCATGCGCTCGCGCGCCTTGATGTTGCCGCGCACGAAGTCCCGCAGTTTGTCCACCTTCGCCGCGGTGGCCACCTCGGCGGCGACGGCATTGGCGCCGGGGCGCACGTTCACCACCACCGACTCGTCGGGCTGGACGAACTTCAGCGCGATCCGCGCGTCGGCCTCATCGGACTGGACGCCGTAGGGCAGCCGCACCGCGACGAAGGTGGCGTCGGTACCGTCCGCGCGCAGCTCCTCCGCGGCCAGCTGGCACAGCCGCCCGGCCAGCGCGCTGTCCTGCCCGCCGCTGATGCCGAGCACGAAACCCGTTGCGGGAGTGGCCCGCAGATAGTCCTTGAGGAACTCGACCCGGCGCCGTACCTCGGTCTTCGGTTCGATGCTCGGCTGGACACCCAGTTCGGTGATGATCTGTTCGCGCAGGTTCCCCATGGCAGTTCACTTTACTGACGATTCACGCGCTGACAACGCGCCGGACGAACGCTTCCCAGTTGTCGCCGATCTGCTCGGCGGTATAGCCGAGCACGTGCAGCTGATGCATCACCAGCGCGGCGCTGAGCATGCCCATCAGCCCGTCGGCGAGCAGCGTTATTTCGCCGGGACATCGGGCCTCACGCAGCAGCATCGCCAAGTGCGCTCGGAGCAGGCCGTAGGGCTTGCCCGCGTATCGATCGGCCGCGTCACCGAGCTCGGCGGCCCGATACAACTCACCCTCGATCTCGATATCGAGCAGCCGGATGCGCCCGAAGGCGATGAGCCGGTCCAGTACCGGCGCGCCGGGACCCAGCGGCGGCGGCCCGAACATGAAGCCCTGCTGGAACTGCATCTCCGAATGGTTCAGCAGCGCGTGCAGCAGGCCGGATCGGTTGACGAAGCGCCGGAACACCGTGCCCTTGCCGACGCCTGCGCGTTTGGCCAGTGCGTCCATGGTGAGCCCGTCGACGCCGTGCTCGCGCACCAGCTGCTGGGCGGCGTCGAGCAGCAGCTGCCGGTTGCGCGCCGCGTCCGCGCGTTCGGTGTGCTCGTCCGCGTCGATCAACTGCGGGCCGATCGACGTTCGGCCGCGCGGCAGCAGGGATCGCTCGGGGATCGGCTCCTCGCCGCCGCCAGGCAGTGGGGTGGTGTAGCTCACAGCGCTCACACGCTCTCCAGGGGAAGTAATCGGACCGTGGTCCGGTTGTGTCGTGATGAAAGTTCGGACACCCCATTCAGTACACCAGGAGCAGCCATGACTCAGACCCGCATCCTCGCTCTCGTCGGCAGCCTGCGTGCCGATTCGTTCAACCGCAAGCTCGCCGAGGCGGCCGTGCAGACCGCGCCGGAGGGCGTGACGATCACCCTCTTCGAGGGCCTCGGCGATATCCCCTTCTACAACCAGGACATCGACGCGCCGGGGCTGGTGCCCGCCGCGGCTCAGGCGCTGCGCGACGCCGTCACCGAGTCGGACGGTCTGCTGCTGGTGACGCCGGAGTACAACGGCACGCTCCCCGCCGTGCTGAAGAACGGCATCGACTGGGCCTCGCGCCCGTACGGTGTCGGCGCGCTGAAGGACCGGCCGGTGGCCGTGGTGAGCGGGTCGATCAGCCCCAACGCGGCGCAGTGGGCGCATGGCGACGCGGTCAAGGCGCTCGGTGTCGCGGGCGCGAAGGTCGTCGAGTCGGCGCACCTGCACTTCGGCACCTTCGATCAGCGCTTCGCCGAGACGCATCCGCGCGAGGATGCCGAGGCGCTTGCGCAGCTGGCCGCGACGGTGCGTGAGCTGGTGCAGGCGGCGAGTCCCGAACTCGTGAGCGCCTGAATCGTGCGGTGCGTCCGTTCTGTGGGTCGCCCCCTTCCCGAGTGGAAGCGGGGCGACTCTTTTTGTCGTACCCCTGAGGTTTGCTGAGTGTCAGCTACGGTACGAAATTGTGATCTAGGCCACTGTTGTGTCGAGTTGCGTATCGAGCGTCCAGGTACTTACCGCGTAGGAATTTCATCCATGTGACTCGCAACATGTCGTGTTGGATGAATCTGTCGGCCACTAGGTGTAGTGTCTTCGGTACTGGAGGACGGCACGAGACCCCACGCGGCGCGACCAGGTGAGAACCGGTTCGAGCAGGGGATTCAGGACCCGATCCAGGAGTTTGCGCAGCATACGTCGGACCATGCATCGAAACATCACTGCATACGGATCACAGGCTGTGGACTAGGCATAGGAGAGAGGGACATCAATGACCATCACCGTGTACACCAAGCCCGCTTGCGTCCAGTGCAATGCCACCTACAAGGCGCTCGACAAGGCCGGGGTGGATTACGAGGTCATCGACATCTCCGAGAACGACGAGGCGCGTGACTACGTCATGGCGCTCGGCTACCTGCAGGCTCCGGTCGTCGTCGCCGGTGAGGATCACTGGTCCGGCTTCCGGCCCGACCGCATCAAGTCGCTCGCGACCGTGGCGGCCTGACCGCCTCCTTTTATTGCCGGTTCATCCGATGGGGAAGGGAGCGAACCATGTCCGACAACGGACTGGTCTACTTCTCGAGTGCCTCGGAGAACACTCATCGTTTCGTCGAGAAGCTGGGCCTCCCCGCGACTCGCATACCATTGCACACCGCCGATTCGCTGCGCGTCGACGAACCCTACGTGCTGATCGTCCCCACCTACGGGGGCGGTCGGCACGTTCTGGGTGGTACGAGATCCGATAAGGATTTCGTACCTCGGCAGGTCGCCAAGTTCCTCAACGATCCGCACAACCGCGCGCTGCTGCGCGGTGTCGTCGCGGCGGGCAACACGAACTTCGGCGATACGTATTGCTTTGCAGGGGAAGTCATCTCGCGCAAATGCGGGGTGCCGTACCTGTATCGCTTCGAACTCATGGGAACCGCCGAGGACGTCGAGCGCGTCCGAGAGGGATTGGGATTGTTTTGGCAACAACAACGACAGCACCGGCCGGCAAGACAGCTCGCGTAGAGCGTCCCGCGGTCCAGCCGGGCGAGGTACTCGACTACCACGCCCTCAACGCGATGCTGAACCTGTACGGCCCGAACGGCGAGATCCAGTTCGACAAGGACCGCGAGGCCGCGCACCAGTACTTCCTGCAGCACGTCAACCAGAACACCGTCTTCTTCCACAACCTGGACGAGAAGCTGGATTATCTGGTCAAGGAGAACTATTACGAGGCAGAGGTTCTGGAGCAGTACAGCCGCGAATACATCAAGCGGCTGTTCCAGCAGGCCTACGCGCACAAGTTCCGGTTCCCCACGTTTCTCGGCGCGTTCAAGTACTACACCTCGTACACGCTGAAGACCTTCGACGGCAAGCGCTACCTGGAGCGGTTCGAGGACCGGGTCTGTATGGTCGCGCTCACCCTGGCCGCCGGTGACGAGGTGCTCGCGAGCAAGCTGGTCGACGAGATCATCGACGGCCGCTTCCAGCCCGCCACCCCGACCTTCCTCAACTCGGGCAAGAAGCAGCGCGGCGAGCCGGTGTCCTGCTTCCTGCTGCGCATCGAGGACAACATGGAGTCCATCGGGCGCTCCATCAACTCCGCGCTGCAGCTGTCCAAGCGCGGCGGCGGAGTCGCGTTGCTGCTCAGCAACATTCGCGAGCACGGCGCGCCGATCAAGAAGATCGAGAACCAGAGCTCGGGTGTCATCCCGATCATGAAGCTGCTGGAGGACTCGTTCTCCTACGCCAACCAGCTCGGTGCGCGTCAGGGCGCCGGCGCGGTGTACCTGCACGCGCACCACCCGGACATCTACCGGTTCCTCGACACCAAGCGGGAGAACGCGGACGAGAAGATCCGCATCAAGACGCTCTCGCTCGGCGTCGTCATCCCGGACATCACCTTCGAGCTGGCGAAGAAGAACGAGGACATGTACCTGTTCTCGCCGTACGACGTGGAGCGCATCTACGGCAAGCCGTTCGCCGATATCGATGTCACCGAGAAGTACTACGAGATGGTCGACGACAAGCGGATCCGCAAGTCGAAGATCAAGGCGCGCGAGTTCTTCCAGACCATCGCCGAGCTGCAGTTCGAATCCGGTTACCCCTACATCATGTTCGAGGACACGGTGAACCGGGCCAACCCGATCGCGGGCAAGATCACCCACTCGAACCTGTGCTCGGAGATCCTGCAGGTCTCCACGCCGTCGCTGTTCAACGACGATCTGTCCTACGCCAAGGTGGGCAAGGACATCTCGTGCAACCTCGGTTCGCTGAACATCGCCAAGACGATGGACTCGCCGGACTTCGCGCGCACCATCGAGGTGGCCATTCGCGCGCTGACCGCGGTGTCGGATCAGACGCACATCTACTCGGTGCCCTCGATCGAACAGGGCAACAACCAGTCCCACGCGATCGGCCTCGGGCAGATGAACCTGCACGGGTACCTGGCCCGTGAGCACGTGCGCTACGGCTCCGACGAGGGCATCGACTTCACCAACATCTACTTCTACACCGTTGTCTACCATGCGATCCGGGCGTCGAACCTGATCGCCAAGGAGCGCGGCGCCTACTTCGGCGGGTTCCCGGAATCGAAGTACGCCAGCGGTGAGTACTTCGACAAGTACACCGAGCAGGTGTGGGAGCCGAAGACCGACCGGGTGCGTCAGCTGTTCGCCGACTCGGGCGTGCACATCCCGACCCAGGACGATTGGCGTGAGCTGAAGGCCTCGGTCATGGAGTACGGCATCTACAACCAGAACCTGCAGGCGGTGCCGCCGACCGGTTCGATCTCCTACATCAACCACTCCACCAGCTCGATCCACCCGGTGGCGTCGAAGATCGAGATCCGCAAGGAAGGCAAGATCGGGCGCGTCTACTACCCGGCGCCCTACATGGACAACGACAACCTCGAGTTCTACGAGGACGCCTACGAAATCGGCTACGAGAAGATCATCGACACCTATGCCGCGGCCACCCAGCACGTGGATCAGGGCCTGTCGCTGACCCTCTTCTTCAAGGACACCGCGACCACTCGCGACCTCAACCGCGCCCAGATCTACGCCTGGCGCAAGGGCATCAAAACCCTCTACTACATCCGCCTGCGCCAAATGGCCCTGGAGGGAACCGAAGTCGAGGGCTGCGTCAGCTGCATGCTGTAGGCGCGACGCCGCAAAGGGGTCTCCGAATCGGAGACCCCTTTTTCATGGGGGTGTATCGATGAATCATTGTAGGCATACGAATGCTGGCGCTTGTATGCTTGATGATGGCTTGATCGGCATATCGAGGAGGGGTTGAATGTCGCGCACGATGATCGATGTGGATGATGACGCGCTCGCGAAGGTGAGCAGTCTGCTCGGGACGGACACCAAGAAGGACACCGTCAACGCGGCATTGCACGAAGTCATCGCGCAACGTAGGCGAGCGGCCGCGCTGGAGCGGATGTTGGCGCGATCACGCGCCGGCGAATACGACGATGTGATCGCGCCAGGACGCAAGGCCGAGGCGTGGCGCTAGAGCGGTATCTCATCGATACGAGCGCCCTGGTCCGGGTCGGGCACCCGGCGGTCGCCTCGGTGTGGGCGGCCACCCTGCAGGCAGGACTGGTGCACATCTGTCCGGCCACCGAAGCCGAATTCCTCTACTCCGCAAGGTCTTTGGACGATTACGAGCAGAACCGGGATGACCTCGCCGATATCTGTCCGTGGACGCCCATGCCGGAGGACGTCTGGGACCGGGTACGGGAAGTCCAGTACGACTTGGCGAGGACGGGGTGTTTGCGCAGTGCCGGACTGGCGGATCTGCTGGTGGCAGCGACCGCGGAGCTCGCGAAGCTGACGGTGCTGCACTACGACGGCGATTTCGATGCCATCGCCAAGATCACCGGTCAGCCGACTCGCTGGATTGCCCCGGCGGGCTCGCTGGGGGAGAGCGCCGAGCCGCGGCCACCGGTGTAGGCGGCCGCGGATCCTGCTGGACGCTCAGCGCAGCGCCGGGGCCACCTCGCGTTCGAAGAGGTCGATGCCCGAGGTGTCGTAGGCGGCTTCGGCGAAGTTGAAGATGGCGTAGCCGAGGCCGAGATCGCGGACCTTCGAGAGGTTTTCGATGATCTGCTCGGGGGTGCCGACGGCGGCGGTGCCGCGGTACAGATCCTTGATGTAGTTGGCGGCGCCCTCGGCGCCGACGAACGGGATCAGCCTGGCCTCCAGGGCGCGAAGGCGTTCCTCCACCTCGGCTTCCGTCGCGCCGATGGCCACGTTGAAGTTCGACGAACGGGTGATCGCGTCGAAATCGGTGCCGACGTCGGCGCAGTGGGCGCGCAGGATGTCGGATTTGTGGGTGAAGCCTTCGGGATCACCGCTGAAGTTGGTGTACTGCGCGTACTTCGCCGCGATCCGCAGCGTCACCTTCTCGCCGCCGCCGGCGATCCACAGCGGAATCCCGCCCTCCTGCAACGGAAGCGGCCGCACGATCGCGCCGTTGACCTGGTAGTGCTTACCGTCGAGGGTCGCGGTGCCGGTATCCCAGGCCTGGCGGAAGATCTGCACGCCCTCGTCGAGGCGGCCGAGCCGGTCACCCGCGGAGGGGAAGCCGTAACCGTAGGCACGCCATTCGTGTTCGTACCAGCCGCCGCCGATGCCCATCTCGACGCGGCCGTCCGAGATCAGGTCCACCGTCGCCGCCACCTTGGCCAGGTAGGCCGGGTTGCGATAGCTCATCGCGGTACACATCTGCCCGAGCCGGATGCGCGAGGTGGACGCGGCGAAGGCCGACATCAGCGTCCACGCCTCGTGCGTCGCCTCCTCGCTCGGCACCGGGACGGTGTGGAAATGGTCGTACACCCACAGCGAATCCCAGGTGCTCCCCGCGTCGGCACGCTGGGCGAGATCCCGCATCACTCCCCACTGCGCCGCGGGGTCGATGCCGACCAGGTCGAGCCGCCAACCCTGGGGGATGAAGATGCCGAAGCGCACAGAACTCTCCTTCGTCTGTCTCAATTCCTGTCCAGCGTCCACTGTTCCGGGTTCTCGGCGGTGCGGCAACAGTTCCGCGCTCGATGCGCCGGAACTCGGTCAGCGTCCCCGATCGGTGCTGTCGCCGCCGTGGGCCTGGTCGGCACGCGCCGGGCCGGCCAGCGGTTCGGGACGGTCCGGTTCGATGACCGGCGCGTTGTCGGCGGGGCGAATGCCCGGCTGGGTTCGGCTCGGCGGGGTGTAGATCGGAATGGATCCGGACTTGCTGCGCCTGGCCGCCACCGCGGGCGCGTAGTGCTGCTCCAGCAGGTCCGCGCCGCGCTCGGTGCCGCCCGCCGCGGCGAATCCGGCCGCGACCCGTGCCGCGCCCGCCCGGCAGGTCATGGCCTCGTCGATACCCGCGCGCAGGCTCGCGACACTCAACCGTTTCCGTGACACCCAGGTGCCCGCCGCATTGCTCACCACCCGCCTCGCCACCTCGGCCTGATCGCGCCCGAACGGTACGACGCACACCGGAATGCCCGCGGCCAAAGCCTTTTGGGTGACGCCCATGCCGCCGTGGGTGACCACCACGGCCGCGCGATCGAGCAGCAGGTGGTGCGGCAGGAACGATTCGACGCGGGCATTCGGTGGCGCGGCGAAGAATTCGGGTTCGATGGCGCCGGAGGTGACCACGGTGAACAGGCCGCTGCCCGCCAGCGCGTCCATCGCGACCTGGGCCAGCCTGCCGTCGTCCTGGAAGTCGGTCGAGCAGGTGACCACGGCGAGCGGTTTGTCGATCGCGTCGAGCCAGGCCGGGCGTTGCGCCGAGGGCGCCCACAGTCCCGGCCCGATCTGCCGCACCGAGGCGGGCCAGTCGGTGCGCGGATCGTCGAACGGTGGTGCGGTGAAGTTGAGCATCAGCGGCGCCTGCCGCAGGTAGTCGACGGTGTGCGCGAGCGGTTCGAGCCCGTAGTACTGGCGCATGTGGTTGAGCTGCGGCAGCACCTCGTCCCACATGCGGTGCAACACCCATCGCACCGAGCCGTCGCGTAGTCGGCCGAGCGGGCCAGACCTCGGAAACAGCCCGGGGCCGAACGGCGGCACGGCACGCGAGGGGATGGGGAGCACGATCGGCGACCACGAGGCCCACGGCAAACCACTGGCAGCCGCGTAGATCTGGGCGCCGGGCGTGGTGACATCGATGAGCAGCGCCTCGGGCCGCTCGGCGAGGATCGCGGCGCGCACCGCTTCGATCTCCTCGGGAATGCGCGCGGTGAGCGTGCGCAGCGCGGCACGCAGCGCCGCGATCCGCGACTTGGATTTCCAATCCTTCAGGTTGTCGTGCGCGAGTGCGGGCGGCAGGTCGACCACCTTGATGCCGAGGGGATTCAGCGCTTCGTCGCTGTCCGGCAGGGTCACCACGGTGACGTCGTGTCCGCGCGATACCAGCTCAGCCAGGACCGGTGCGATCGGGTAGAGATGCCCTTTAGCCGGTGAGGTGAAGGCCAGTACTTTGGTCATGCCAAAGGCTAACGCACAGCTACTGATTGCGTGGGCGATATCGGCCATGGCGCGAGGGGATTATCGCGCGCTATCGATCCGCCGGTACTTCGGCCGGTCGGCTCAGGGTTCGATGTGGATCGTGTTCCCGCGCAACGGTTCTGGTGTCACCACGAGGTAGGAGAGATCGTCGTCGGGGTCGGAGTCGGGCGCGTAGGCGCCGACTCGGTCCTCCGCCGCCCCCTCGGGGTGACGCGGGAGCTGGAGCGCCGCGAACAGCGTGCTCATCGGGTGTTGGTGTGCAACCATCCGGACCGCCTGATCATCGAGTAGGGATCGGATCCGGCCGCGAGGCCGGCTACCTGGCACGGCATGCAGCCCCATGATACTCGCAAGTTAGCCAGTGAGTTGCTGAATTTTTCGAGATCGAAATAGCTGGCGTGAGCGGCCGGAGCGGGTCATGCTCGAGGTCGATGAATGAAGAAACACAACCTAGGCTCGGCATCGATTTCGGCCGGGTGATTCAGGGGGCGGCCCTTCGGGTCGGCGACGCCGACACCGTATTTCTCTCCGGTGGTCTCGACGCGGCGTTGCGAACACCGCCGAGCCCCAATGCTTTCGAGGTACTGCCCCGGCTGGTCGAGCGCTTCGAAGGGCGCGCATGGGTGATCTCCAAATGCGGGCCGCGGGTCGAGCGGCGGACGCTGCAGTGGCTCGACCACCACGAGTTCTACGACCGGACCGGGCTACTGCGTGGCAACGTGCGATTCTGCCGCGAACGCGCGGACAAGGCACTGCACTGCGCCGAACTCGGCATCACGCACATGATCGACGACCGAATCGAGGTGCACGAGGCGCTGCGCGATCTGGTGCCGCACCGCTATCTGTTCGGCGTGCAGGCCGACCCGATTCCGGACTGGGTCGAACACGTGCCGACCTGGCTCGACGTCGAGCCCGCCGTCGCGGTCACCCTCGCGAGGTGAATCGGCCGCCCGAGCCATGTATCCTGCACAGGGACGCTTGTGCGTTCAATCAACGATTTCGGTAGACGGTGCGGACGCGAACGATCCGTGGCGATGACACAGAAGGAGGTGCTGCGATGCGCGGCGAACCTCCCAGTCGAACGCCGCGCGGCGCCGCCCATCCGCTCGCCTAGGTAGTTCTCGTAATCCTGGGTTGTCGGCGAATGCCTGGCCGGCGCCTCGCGGTGTGCATCACACGTTTTCTTGTGCCACTCCCGCTGTGCCGAGGACCCCCCATGCCGCAGATCGAACTCACCGAAGTACGTCCGCTGTCGGAATCCCTCCAGGATTTCTGCGACGGCCACCATGTCGACGCCGCACTCGACTGGCTCGACAACCACCAGCCGCACATGATCGCCGATCAACTCGCCAGGATGGACGCCGTCCAGGCGGGCATGGCCTTCCGGCTGCTCGACAAGGATCGCGCGCTCGCCGTGTTCGAGGAACTCGAACCGGTCGACCAGCAGCAGATCCTGGCCGGGCTGCGCGATCAGAGTTTCCGCGACCTGGTCGAGGGTATGGATCCCGACGATCGCGCGCGCATGCTGCGTGAAGCGCCCGCCAAGGTCGCCAAGAAGGTGCTCGCCGGGCTGAGCCCGCGGGAACGGCGGATGACCGCCGCGCTGCTCGGCTACCCGGAGGGTTCGGCGGGCCAGTACATGACCCCCGAGGTCGTCGCGCTGCCGCGCAACCTCACCGTCGCCGAGGCGCTCGCCACGGTGCGGGCCAAGGGCGGCAATGCCGAAACCGTGTACACGCTGCCCGTCGTCGACGCGGGCAGGCGGCTGATCGGCGTCGTCGAACTGCGTGAGCTGGTGCTGAGCGGGCCGGAGACGATGGTGTCCGAGCTGGTGGTCACCGAGCCCGCGTTCGCGCGCGCCACCGATTCGGCGGAGAAGTCGGCGCGGCTCATGCGCTCCACCAACGACATCAACCTGCCGGTGGTGGACAGCGAGGACCGGCTCGTCGGGCTGCTCACCATCGACGACGCGGTGGAGGTCATCGAGGCGGCTGACAGCGAAGACGTTGCGCGCCAAGCAGGTTCGGCCCCGTGGGAGGGGCACTACATGGCGGCCAAGGTTTTTCAGCTCGCCCGCTATCGCGCGCTGTGGCTGCTGCTTCTGCTGTTCGCGGCGACCCTCACGGTCAGCGTCACCGACTTCTTCGAGGGGACGCTGCAGCAGGCCGCGCATCTGGCGCTGTTCATTCCGCTGCTCATCGGCGCGGGCGGCAACGCGGGCGCGCAGGCGGCGACCGCGTGCGTGCGTGCGCTGGCCGTCGGCGAGGTGCGGGTCTCCGACCTGTTCAAGGTGATCTGGCGCGAATGCCGGGTCGGGCTGGTGCTCGGCGCCATGCTCGCCGCGGCGGGCGTGGTGATCGGCTCGTTCTTCGTCGAGACCAAGGTGGCCGTCGTCGTCGGCATCACACTGGTGATCATCTGCGGCTGGGCCGCCACCATCGGCGGCACCATGCCGCTGCTGGCCAAGAAGCTGCGCATCGATCCCGCGGTCGTCTCGGCCCCGATGGTGACCACCCTGGTCGACGCCACCGGGCTGGTCATCTACTTCACCACCGCCAAGCTGGTCCTCGGCATCTGATCCCGCACAGCGGTATCCGGTCCCGTGGGGCCGAACACCGCTGTGCCCGTTGCTATTCGGCGGCGAGCTGGCGGGCCAGCGCCCAGATCACCAGGATGTCGATGGCGATCATGACGAGGGCCCAGAACGGGTAGATCGGGGCGAACAGGAAGTTGTCCAGGATGCTGATGGCGGCCATCACGATGCCCATCACGTAGCCCCAGGTCTTGCCGGTGACGACGCCGACGCCGGCGATCACGACGAGGATCGCGATCACCAGGTGGATCCATCCCCATGCGGTGACGTCGACGAGGAACACCTGGTCCTCGGTGACCACGAAGATATCGCGCCCCGCGATGGCGGCGATGGCCGTCAGCAGGTGCAGTATCCCGGTGATGAGGATCAGCACGCCCGCGAAGATCGTCATATCGTTGAGCGCCGGGCCTTGTCTGGTCGGGCCGGGACTGGTCATGAACACACACTCCTTCCGAAACGCGTGGTAACAACCGAACGGCCACAACGTAGCGGGTGGGTGCGCGAAATCGGCGCAGGCTGCGGGCTGCCTGGCGGGTCACTTGGTCAGGCTGACCTCCGGTTCCGGTCGTGCGGAGCCCCGGGACAGCGCGCTCGGCCACCAGATGCGGTCGCCGATGTCCAGGGTCAGCGAGGTGACCAGGATCGAGCGGACCACCACGGTATCGAGCAGCACGCCGACCGCGATCACCACGCCGATCTCGGCGAAGGTCACCACGGGCAGCGTGGTGAAGACCCCGAAGGTGCCCGCGAGCACCAGGCCCGCCGAGGTGATCACGCCGCCGGTCGCGGCGAGCCCGATGATCGAGCCCGCGCGCGTCCCGTGTTTCTTCGCCTCCTCGTGCACCCGCGACATCAGGAAGATGTTGTAGTCGATGCCGAGTGCGACCAGGAAGACGAAGGACAGCAGCGGAAGTCCCGCGTCGATGCCGACGAATCCGGCCAGATCGAAGATCCAGCGGCTCAATCCGAGTGCGGCGAAATACGACAGCACCACGGTCGCGGTGAGCAGCACCGGCGCGAGCAGCGAGCGGAGCAGCAGCATCAGGATGATCATCACGATGGCCAGCACCAGCGGCACGATGATCCGATTGTCGTGCGACACCGCATGTTTGATGTCGAGCAGCACCGCGGTCTGCCCGCCGACCTTGGCGTCGGGAGCCACCGCGTGCACGGCGGCGCGCACCCGCTCGATCGTCGCGTCGGCGGCGCGGCTGTCCGGCGGGTCCGACAGGGTGCCCTCCAGATAGGCCCATTCGCCCCTGACCACCGGCGCGGTCGGGGCCGTGATGCCCTTCGTCGAGCCGACGGCCGAGGCGACCGCGGCGATGCGCGCGGACGGCGCGATCACCACCACCGGCTGCCCGGTGCCCGCGTCGAAATGCCGTTCCAGCACCGAGGTTCCGGTGACCGCGGCGGAGTCGCCGACGAAGGCGTTCTTGTTCTCGATGCCGTTGGCCCGCAGGCCGACGACACCATAGGCCAGGCCGAACAGCAGCAGCGCGGTGACGATCCACACCGTGCGCGGACGCCGCGAGATGAACAGGCCCGCGCGCGCCCAGACGCCGGATTCGGTCTGGTCGACGGTGCCGAGCCTGGGATGGCGCGGCCAGAAGATCCACCGGCCCGCGATCACCAGCAGCGCGGGCAGCAGGGTGAGCATCGCGGCCAGCGCGATGGCGATGCCGATGGCGCAGACCGGCCCGATGCCCTTGGTCGAATTCAGTTCCGCGACAAGCAGAGCCAGCATCGCGACGATCACCGTGCTGCCGCTGGCCAGCACCGCGGGCCCGGCCCGGTGCAGCGCGACCGCCATCGCCTCGTGCTTGTCGGCGTGGCGGCGCAACTCCTCGCGGTAGCGGGCCACCAGCAAGAGCGCGTAGTCGGTGCCCGCGCCGAAGACCAGCACGGTGAGAATGCCTTGGCTCTGCGCGTTGACCGTGAGCCCGAGCTTGGTCGCGCCGTAGACCGCGCTCATCGAGATCGCCAGCGCTACCACCGCGGTCAGCAGCGGCAGCGTCCACAGCATCGGCCCGTAGGTGATCAACAGGATGACGATCACGATCGCGCCCGCGGCATACAGCAGCAGGCCTTCGATTCCCTTGAACGCCTTGCCGAACTCCGCCGCGAATCCGGCCGGGCCGGTGGCGTACAGCGCGAGTCCGTCGGGGTGATCGGTGGTCGCGTCGGTGACGCCGCGCACGTAGTCCGTCAGCTCGTTCCAGCCCGCCGTGCCGATCTTGATGGGCACCAGGATCTCCACGGCCTGGCCGTCCCTGGACGGGATCGGGCCGAGCACCTTGTCGGTGACCACGTGCTCGACCTGCCTGATCCGCGCGGCATCGGCGCCGATGGCCCGCCGATCCGCCTCGGTGATGCCGCTGGTGCGCTCGTACACCAGCACCACCGGTACCTCGTCGCTGGTGCCGAACTTGTCCGCCAGCCGGTAGGCCTGGGTGGATTCGGCGCTGTCCGGTAGCCACGTCACACTGTCGTTTTTCTGCGCGCCACTCAGTTTCCCGGCGAACGCGCCGAGCGCGAGCAACGCGATCAGCCAGACGCCGAGCACGACCCACTTGCTGCGGCGCCCACTCGGGATTCGCGCCAATCGGCCGAGCGCATCGTTCATTTCAGGATCGGTTGGTGCGGACATCCGGTGAGGCCCCCTGGAGACGTGTGTCGCACGATGGCACCGATCGTACGGATCGGGTGTGACATCGGCGACGAAAATCCGGCGGGCGTCCGATTCCACGCGAATCGTGTCCGACAACGCGTTTCGCGCCGGACGGCGGCAAATCGGTTGGGGCGTGCGCTGTTCGTGGTGCACGCGGCGCGCCGTTGCCGCGGCCGATCGCGGGCAAACGACCGGCGACCGGCAGGGGTCGGCGCGGACCGATGTGCCCGCGTGGGCGCGCGTGCCGCACAATAGGGGCCGCAGGCGGTGCTCCCGGCGTATCGTGCCCGTGGTGATAGGCGCCGCCGCGACACAAGGTGTTGTGCGGCACGGACTTGTCACCCACTAGGAGTAGTGTTCCAGGGGAGTAATTCCGTGACGGTAGCGTGCTCGGGAAAGGGCGTGGAGGCAGGATGAGACTGATCGATCGGGTGTCGGCCATCAATTGGAATCGGGTGCCCGACGAGAAGGATGCCGAGGTCTGGGATCGGCTGACCGGCAACTTCTGGCTGCCCGAGAAGGTTCCGGTGTCCAACGACATTCCGTCGTGGAACACCCTCACCGCCGATGAGAAGCAGCTGACCATGCGGGTCTTCACCGGCCTCACCCTGCTGGACACCATCCAGGGCACGGTCGGCGCGGTGAGCCTGATCCCGGACGCGCTGACCCCGCACGAGGAGGCGGTGCTCACCAACATCGCGTTCATGGAGTCGGTGCACGCCAAGAGCTATAGCTCCATCTTCTCCACGCTGTGCTCCACCAAGGAGATCGACGAGGCGTTCCGCTGGTCCGAGGAGAATCGGAACCTGCAGCGCAAGGCCGAGATCGTGCTCGAGTACTACAACGGCGACGATCCGCTCAAGCGCAAGGTGGCCTCGACGCTGCTGGAGAGCTTCCTGTTCTACTCCGGCTTCTACCTGCCGATGCATTGGTCCTCGCGGGCCAAGCTCACCAACACCGCGGACATGATCCGGCTGATCATCCGTGACGAGGCGGTGCACGGCTACTACATCGGCTACAAGTACCAGAAGGGCCTGGAGCTGGTCTCCCAGGCCGAGCGCGACGAGCTGAAGAACTACACCTTCGAGCTGCTCTTCGAGCTCTACGACAACGAGGTCGAATACACCCAGGACCTCTACGACGAGGTCGGCCTCACCGAGGATGTCAAGAAGTTCCTCCGCTACAACGCCAACAAGGCGCTGATGAACCTCGGCTACGAAGGCCTGTTCCCGAAGGACGAGACCGACGTCAACCCGGCCATCCTGTCGGCGCTGTCGCCGAACGCCGACGAGAACCACGACTTCTTCTCCGGCTCGGGTTCCAGCTACGTGATCGGCAAGGCCGTCAACACCGAAGACGCAGACTGGGAGTTCTGAGCCCGGTTGTAACAAGGCAGCCCTTCCCGCTCCAGTGGGAAGGGCTGCTTGCGTTTGCGGCCCCTCGACTCCGAACTATGGCGTGTCCCCGGAAGTAAGCTCGTACCCTCTCCAGACATGAGCACCCACTCGCCGACGATCGAAGTGGTTTCGGGCGACATCACCCGCGAGCAAACCGACGCGATTGTCAACGCGGCCAACGAATCCCTGCTCGGTGGCGGCGGCGTGGACGGCGCGATCCACCGCGCCGCGGGACCTCGTCTGGCGCGTGCCGGTGCCGAGCTCGCACCGTGCGACCCTGGTGATGCGAAGGCGACTCCGGCTTTTGATCTGACCCCGCCCATCAAGCACATCATCCACACCGTCGGCCCGATCTGGGAGGGCGGCAACCACGCCGAACCCGAAACCCTGGCCTCCTGCTATCGCCGCTGCCTCGAGGTAGCCGACGAACTCCGCGCCGAAACCCTCGCCTTCCCAGCCATTTCCACCGGCGTCTACGGCTTTCCCGCCGACCGGGCCGCCCACATAGCCGTCACCACACTCCGCACCACCCCGACCAACGTCCGCCACATCCGCCTGATCGCCTTCGATCAGCGGACTTACCGCCTCCTCGCCGATGAGCTTGCCCGGCAACAACTGTGAGCCATCGAAGGGACTTGCCGGAACAAGGCGCCAGCTACGGTCGCGACCATGTGCCACCGTGGCGAAACATGCTCCCGCCGACGTACGCGGCGTCAGTTGTGCGGGGTGGGCAAGCTGATCACCATGGGGTCCGGGTCGATTGGGTGGGTCGCGCTCAACTGATCGTCCGGGGGAAGGGGCACGCGCGGTTCGCGGACGCCCGCGGCGCCACCACCAACCGGCCCGCGTTTGACCTTCCGCGTCGCCGCGACCACCCAGCTGGGCTCGTTCCACACCATGTGTGGTGAGCCGATCGAGCCCCGCATGCCCGCCACCGCTGCCGCGCAGGTCGAGGGCGCGGTATCGGTCGAGCACGCACGAGTGATCCACAAGGTCCTCAACCGGATCCCGGGCTGTATGGACAACCCCGAATGCGAAGCCGCCGAACAAATCCTGGCGACAGTGGCGCGGGAAGTGACCCCGGAACAGGTCATCCAGGTGGGCGAGAAGATCCGGTCCTACCTCGACACCGACGGCCAGCTGAGCACTCACGCCGATCGCCAGCGCATGCGCGGTATCACCCTGGGGCATGAACGCTCCGACGGAATGGCAGCGATCACAGGCAGTGTAATGACAGTGACCCAGGCGGTAGACCGCTGGCCAACTCAATTGTCGCCGAAGGGTTTCCGATAGATCGGCACAACCTGAGCGAGATCGGTTCCGTCGCCCGAACCCGCCGCCTCGCGGTCCCCCATACTCTCTTGAATGGCAGAAATCCTGCTGTGAATCGCGGCCAGCTGCTCATGAATTTGCGCCATCGCCACGGTATCGCACCGAGTCCGATGATCCCGCCACAACTCCAACTCGAATAGCCGCTGCCCCAAGGCCTTCTCACTGCTTGTCATGAACCGAGCCCTCCCTCGTCCACTCCGACGTCGAAACACGCTCCATAGACTCGCAGCGCCGCTGTCTCCGGGCATAGTGGACGATGGGTCGTCCTCCAGTTGTCCGGTCGGGGGCTGCCCAGAACCTCGCTGCCGCAAGCCTGGACACCGGCGACCAGCACCCTGTTTCAATCCGGGATGTAGTCCCGCAGCGGCGCGGGCCGCAGACCGGCCGCATCGGCGGCGGCGAGTGCGCGGGCCAAATCGACGGCCACCGTTTCATTGAAATGCAGCAGCACGATATCGCCGGATTTCAGCGCGGGCGTCGGCGGCGTCACCCCGGACCAGGTGGTGAAGTCGTAGGTCCAGGTCACCAAAGCCTTTGCGCCACAGGCTCGGGCGACCACCCGAGTGGTGTCGTTGTAAGCGCCGTACGGCGGCCTGGCCAGGCGTGGCTCCTGGCCGAACTCGGCCAGGGCCTTCTCGCGCGCCGCACACAGTTGACCCCGCTGCCCGGCCGCGTCCATCGTGGTCAGATTCGGGTGGTCGACGGTGTGGTTCTCGACGCGAGCCGGGCCGTGGTCGAGCAAGGTGTGAAAGTAGCCCGCGTCGTAGGAGTATGCGCCTGGCAGCAGGAACAGGGAGGCGGGCACCCGACGGTCCAGCAACAGGTTCTGCGCGGCCGGGTCGTGATTCCACCCGTCGTCGAGGGTGATGAAGACGACCGGCTCGCTTGTGGTTACGCGATTTACGACGCGGACGGGGGTCGGCCAGTCCGCTGCCTGCGCGGGCGTGGTAAGCCCGATGAGCAGCAGTGGTACCACGACGGCGAACACGGCTCGGAGTGCACGAACTATGGACATAACCGATCATTGGTCCGCGGCAACGGTGGAATCAACTGGCGGCGAGATGAATTCGACTGGGGAAGCCGGTTTCAACCGGCAAGACTATTTGGTGGCGCCGACGTAGGCGGGCGGGGGCCGTGGACCGGGGGCTGGGATTGTGGGACTGCCTACCTGCGGCTGGCGCGGCGGTAGCCGAGGGTGGCGGGGATGGCGAAGAGGGCGATGGTCGCGACGGACCAGATGAGGGTCAGCGTGAGCGGGCGGGCGATGGGGCCGTCCAAGGCGAGACCGCGCATGGCGTCGACGGCGACCGACAGGGGTTGGTTGCGGACTACCGGTTGGATCCAGGTGGGGTAGGCGATGAGGGGGACGAAGCCGGTACTGAAGAACATCATCAGGGAGGTGAGGATGGTGATGGCTTCTATGAGGGTGGCTTTGGCGGTGTAGACGGCTATGGCGGTGACCATGGTGGCGAAGGCCAGGCCGAAAAGTATTGGGACGAACAGGAATGCGAGGGTGGCCAGGGGGTTCTGGTGGAAGCGGAAGCCGAGGAGGTGACCTACGGCTACCACGGCGAGGGTGCCCGCGACGATGCGGCAGCCTTCGGCGAGGATGCGGGCGATGAGGCCGGAGGCGCGGTGGACGGGCAGGACCCAGAAGCGGGCGAGCAGGCCCGCGTCGCGTTCGCGGCCGAGCAGGACGCCGCCGGCGATGGCGCCGGTGAGCGCGCCGACGATAGTGACCATGGGGACCGAGCCGTAGAGGGCGCTGCCGCCGGTGAACTTCCGGATCTGGCCGCCGACAACGGTTTCCAGCATGATCAGCAGCAGGCACGGGATGATCAGGGTCTCCAGCAGGGTGACCGGATTGCGGGTCCAGCGGATCAGCAGCCGCTGGGTTTGGATCAGGGTGTGACGGGCCAGCGACAGGGGCGAGCTCTCGGAGACGGCGTACGGGTGCGCCGAGCGTTCGGCCAGCAGGGTCATGACGCCCTCCTCGTGGCGAGCCGGATGGACAGTGGAATGCACAGGGCGAGAATGGCGATGGCCCAGGCCAGTGGCGGGCCCATCAGCGACAGGGTGACCTGGCCCGCGTTGCCGACGGTGTCACCGGCCAGCGCGCGCAGGGCGATCGCGAACTGGGAGACCGGCTGATTGCGGACGAACGGCTGCACCCAGCCCGGAAACTGGTGTGCCGGAGCCAATCCCGTGGACAGCATGCCGAAGATCAAGGGCGGCAGCACCAATGCCTGCGTCGTCGTTTCCGGATTGCGTGACACGGTGCCGATCACGTCGGCGCCGATGGTCAGCGCGATCCCGATGAGCAAGGCGAACAGCAGGAAACCGAGGGTGTGCCAGGCGTCGAGGCGGAAGCGGAAACCGATCACGTGCCCGCACACCAGCGCGGTGGCCAGCGCGATCAGCATCCGGAAGATGTTGCCGGACATGCGCGCCGCCATCGGCACCAGCGGGCCGACGGGCATGGAGCCGAAGCGCCGGTTGAGCCCGGCGACGGAGTCGGTGGCGGCGCGGAAGGCGGCGCCGATGGCGGTGAACGCGGCGGCCTGCAGGATCACGATCGGCATCATGAACTGCGCGTAGCTGCTGAATCCGGTGCCCGCGAACGTCATCACCGTTTTCAGCGGAATGTAGAAGCTCGCGGTGAAGGCGACGGGGGCGAGGATCGAGGTGAGCACCTCGCCGGTCTTGACGGACGGCACGATCAGCCGGGTGGTGAGCACCCACCACTGCTGGGCGCGGACCGGGGTGGCGCGCGCCTCGGTGAACCAGGTCGCCGTGGTCACGAGATCGCCTCCGCGCCGGTGCTTTCTGCGGAGGCCAGGTGACCGGTCAGCTGCAGGAATACGTCGTCGAGCGAGGGCCTGCGCAGGGCGATGTCGACCAGTTCGATGCCGGCGCCGTCGAGGCGGCGCAGCGCCTCGGCGAGTGTTTTGGCGCCGTCGGGCGCGGGAATCGCGATCCGGTCCGACTCCGCGGTCAGCGCTGCCCGATTCCCTTGCGGCAGCAGGGTGCCGAGTGCGGTGGCGATGGCGGGCAGGTCCTTGAGATCGAGGGGCACCACCTCGCAGTAGCTGCCGCCGGTGCGCGATTTCAGCTCGTCGGCGGTGCCATGCGCGATGACGAGCCCGTGATCGATCACGATGATCCGATCGCTGAGCGCGTCGGCCTCCTCCAGGTACTGCGTGGTGAGCAGCGTGGTGATATCGGCCTTCTTGAAGCTGGCCACCAGATCCCAGACACCCTGCCTACTGCGGGGATCGAGGCCGGTGGTCGGTTCGTCGAGGAACACCACGTCGGGACGGACGACGAGTCCGCAGGCGATATCGATGCGCCGCCGCATACCGCCGGAGTAGGTGCCGACGCGGCGTCCTGCCGCGGCGTCGAGGTCGAATTCGCCGATCAGTTCGTCCGCGCGTGCCTTGGCGGCGCGTTTGCGCAAGCCCATCAGCCTGCCGAACATGACGAGATTCTCGTAGCCGCTGAGCATGTCGTCGAGCGCGGCGTATTGCCCGGTCAGCATGATCCTGCGGCGCACGGCGGCCGGATCGCCGACGACGTCGTGCCCGGCGACCAGTGCTCGCCCGCTGTCCGGGGCGATGAGGGTGGACAGGATGTTCACCATGGTCGTCTTACCGGCGCCGTTGGGGCCGAGTATGCCGAGCACCTCGCCCGGTTCGGCGACGAAATCGACACCGCGCAACGCCTTCACGGCGCCGAACGATTTCGCTATTCCCTCGACGACGACTCCGTGTTCGGAATTCATCCTCGGCCTCCCAAATGTTCGTCGAGCACGCGCGCGACGATCGGCAGTGCGTGTGGTGCGGTCAGGTCGTCGTGGCGGACCTCGATGTCGTGGTTGACGATCTCCCCGGTGACATACGGTCGCCAGCCCGCAGGGCCGAAGATGTCGGAGGTGTCGACGGTCGCGCTGAAATACAGCACCGGACCCCCGTAGACCGGGCGCTGGTAGCCCGTTCTCGTGTGCGCGGATGCGTTGTAGGACTGCGCCATTCGTTCGATCGTCGCGGCGTCGACCAGTGCGACGCCCAGCCGTCGCCTGATCAGCTCGGCCGCCTCGGTCGCGGTGGCTTCGGCGGGCACGTCGTCGATGCCGAAGACCGACCCGAAGGTGTTGACGAAGGCGCCCGCGGTGAGTCGTTCGACGCTGTCGCCGTCGATATCGGCGGTGTCGGCATCGAGCAGTGCGACGACGCCCACCTCGTCGCCCGCCGCTTCGAGCTGGGCCGCCATCGCATGGGCGATCAGTCCGCCGAACGACCAGCCGAGCAGGTGATACGGCCCGGACGGCTGTACGGCGCGGATCTCCCGCACATATCGCTCGGCGAATTCCTCGATCGACGCCACGGAGGATCCGCCGCTGAGATCCGGCGCCTGCAACCCGTAGATCGGTCGGCCCGGCCGCAGGGATTCGGCGAACCCCAAGTAGGTCCACGCCATTCCGGACGATGGGTGAATACAGAACAGCGCGGGTTCGGCGCCGCCGAGCCGGATCGGCAGCAGGACGTCGAGTCCGAGCCCGCCGGGCAGGGCAGCGGTGGGCGCGTGCAGCGCGGACTGAGCGGCGGCTTCGGCATCCGCTGCGTGGCGCGCCGCCGGTGTCTCGGCGAATGCGGCTGCTGCGCGGAGCATTTCGACCCACAGATCCGCGAGCTCCGCCACCTCGTGCTGACCGAGCAGCAGCGCGGGGAACCCGAAGCTGGCGCGCAGCCGGTCACCGATCACCACGGCGTTCACGTCGATCGCCGATTGCAGTGGCACCTCGCGGTTTTCGACGGCGTGCAGATCACCGAGCTCATCGGTCGGCAGCCAGCCGAGGCCTTCGAGCCCGGCCGGGATCTCCCCGGTCGAATAGCGGCCGAGGTAGTTGAAGCCGATCTGGCCGGGCAGTGCGCGCGGAAGCTGTTGTGCCGTCTCCGGATTGAGGTAGCGCACCAGGCCGAAGCCGATGCCTTTGTCCGGCACCGCGAGCAGCTGATGCTTCACCGTGCGCAGTGCGGCGCCCATCGCGGGGCCGCCCGCGACGGCGTCGTCGACATCGATACCGGTGAGGTCGAGTCGCACCGGGTAGAGGCTGGTGAACCAGCCGACGGTGCGCGTCAGATCCGCGCCGGGCACGATGTCCTCCTGCCGCCCATGGCCTTCCAGCCGCAGCAGTGCCGTCGGCTCGGCCACGTCGCGACGCGCGCGCCAGCGCACCAGGGCCAGGGCCAAGGTGGTGAGCAGTGCGTCGTCCACGCCGCCGTGGAGGAGCGCGGGCAGTGTGGTGAGCACCGCGGTGGTCACCTCGGCGGACAGCTCGCGGTCGATCATTCGCAGCGTGTGCGCCTGGTCGACGGTCGGATCGAGCGCGCGCGCACCGATCAGCGGATCGGGTCCGGCGATTACGCCCTGCCAGTAGGCGAGCTCGGAAACCCGGCGCCGCGTGCGGGATTCGTCGGTCAGCGCATGCGACCACCGCCGCATCGAGGTGCCCGTCTCGGCAAGCACCGGGGTGGCGCCTGCGCAGACCTGCGCCCACGCGGCGATCAGATCCGGCACCAGGATGCGCCAGGACACGCCGTCGATCACCAGGTGGTGCGCCACCACGATCAATCGTCCTGCCCTGGTACGGGTTCCGGCGTCACCGATCGGATCGAGCCAGATGAATTGCAGCACTGTGCCGTTGGCCGGATCGAGCCGGTTCGTCGCGGCATCCAGCTCGGTGACCGCGTATTCGCGCAGATCGACGGAATCGGCGGCGGCGTCGAATGCGATGCGATGCACCAGCGCGTCCACCTCGACGGAACCGGGCGCACCGACCAGCAGCCGGTGCGCGCCGTCCTCGCCCGTGACGAGTCGGGCGCGCAGCATGTCGTGCCGGTCGACGGCGGCCGTGAGGGTGGCGACGATCCCGTCCCTGCCGATGCCGACCGGCAGTTCCAGCACCGCCGTCTGCGCGAAACGACCGAAGTCGCCGCCGCGTTCGAGCATGTAGTGCACGATCGGCGGCAGCGGCATGGCGCCGACACCGCCACCGGGCAGCTCGTCCAGTGTCACCACGGCGCCCGCGGCATCGGCGGCCGCGGCCAGCGCGGTCACGGTGCGGTGTTCGAAGACTTGCAGCGGTGTGCAGTTGATGCCGCGCTGTTTGGCGAGGGAGACGAGCTGGATGGCCAGGATGCTGTCACCGCCGAGCGCGAAGAAGGAGTCGTCGGCGCCCACCTTGTCCAGCCCGAGCAGCTCGGCGACGATTCCGGCGAGCGTCTCCTCGGTCTGGGTGGCCGGTGCACGGTATTCGGCCTGGTCGGCGCTGAATTCCGGGGCGGGGAGCGCCTTTCGGTCCAATTTGCCGACCGCGGTGAGCGGGATCGCGTCGAGGACGACGAACGCCGACGGCACCATGTAGCCGGGCAGCGTATCGGCGGCGACGGCACGCACCCGCGCGATGTCGAGCTCGGTGCCCGGCGTGCGCACCAGATACGCCGCCAGCGCCGTCGCGCCGGTGGGGCCGGGCACACCGAGGGTGACCGCGAAATCGACGCCGTCGATACGGCCGAGGACGGCATCGATCTCACCGAGTTCGATGCGCTGACCGCGCACCTTGACCTGGAAGTCGGTGCGGCCGAGGTACTCCAGCTCGAGTCCGGTGCTCGCGCGGGTCCAGCGCACCAGATCCCCGGTGCGGTACAGGCGCTCGCGCGGTGCGCCGAACGGGTCGGCGACGAAGCGGGCCGCGCTCAGACCGGGCCGCGCGTGATAGCCGCGCGCCAGCGCGGGTCCGGCGAGGTACAGCTCACCGGCGACGCCGACCGGCACCGGCCGCAACCGATCGTCGAGCACGAGCGTGGCCGCGCCGCGCACCGGCGTGCCGATGGTGACCGGGCCCCCTACCGCGAGCGGCGCGGAACTTGTTGCCCAGATGGTGAATTCGGTCGGGCCGTACAGGTTGATCATGGTGCGGTCCGCGGCCCACTTCTCGACGAGTTCCGCGCCGACGGCCTCACCGGCCACCGCGAGCACCCGCACGCTCGACACCTCGGCCGGATCGATGGTCGCCAGCGCCGACGGCGTGATCACCATGTGGCTGACCTGTTCGGCGGCGATCAGCTCCGCGAGCGCGCTACCGCCGAACACCTCCGGCGGCGCGACCACCGAAGCGCCGCCGGCGCCGAAGGCCATCAGCGCTTCGAACACCGACGCGTCGAAACTCGGCGACGCCACCTGCAATACCCGGGCGTGCTCATCGAGGCCGAGCGATTCCCGCTGTGCCGCAACGAGGTCGGCGATGCCGCGATGCGAGACGGAGACGCCCTTCGGCGTTCCGGTCGACCCGGAGGTGTAGATCAGCCAGGCCGGATTGTCGGGCCGGATCGGGCCGGGCAGCTCGCGCGGGCGCAGCGCGGTACGGCGGGCACCGCACCAGCGTTCGACGAAGGCGAGATCGTCGAGCACCAGCCAGTCGGTGCTGTCCGGCAGCGCGGGCCGGTACGCGGCGAGCGTGAGGCCGACGCGCGCACCGGAATCGGTGAGCATGTGATCGATCCGTTCCACCGGATGTTTCGGATCGACGGGCAGGAATGCCGCGCCGACCTTGGCCGCGGCCCAGATGCCGATGAGCAGTTCGGCGGAGCGCGGAAGGCCGAGCGCCACCACGGTTTCCGGGCCCGCGCCCGCCGCGATGAGCAGCCGCGCGAGCTGGTTGGCGTGCGCGTCGAGCTCCCAGTAGGTGGTGGTATTTCCGTCGACCACCAGCGCGGGGCGGCGCGAGTGGGCCGCCGCCGTCGCGGCGAGCAGCTCAGGAAGCGTAGTGCCGCCTGTGGTTTCCGGCCCGCGCACCGGGACCAGCTCGGCGCGCTCGGTGTCGTCCATCAGGTCGATATCGGCGAGCCGGATGGCCGGATCGGCGAGTACCGCGCCGAGTACCCGCCGCCAGCGCGTGGCGAACGAGGCGACGGTGGCGCTGTCGAACAGATCCGTCGCATAGGTCAGCACGCCGTCCAGCCCGGCCGGTCCGTCCTCGGCGAAGCGCTCGCGCAGGTCGAGCGTCAGGTCGAACTGCGCGGTCCCGCGCTCGAAATCCTGGACCTCGAACCGCAATCCGGGCAGCTCCAGCACCGGCTCGACGAAGTTCTGCAGCGTCAGCGACACCTGGAACAGCGGATGGTGCGCGGTGGACCTGCTCGGGTTCAGCACCTGCACAAGGCGTTCGAACGGCACGTCGGCATTGCCGAAGGCGTCCAGATCCACCGACCGTACCGCGGTGAGGAATTCGGCGAAGCAGACCGCCGGATCGACCGGAGTGCGCAGCGCCAGCGTATTGACGAACATGCCGACGAGCTCGTCGAGCGCCTGTTCGCCGCGACCGGCGATCGGGGTGCCGATCACCACGTCGTCGGTGCCGCCGAGTCGCGCGAGCACGACGGCGAGTGCGGCGTGCACCACCATGAACAGGCTGACCTGCTGTGCGGCCGCGAATTCCACGAGCGCGCGGTGTGTTTCGGCATCGATGCGGAAATCCAGATCGGCGCTGCGCATCGACTGCACCGCGGGGCGCGGCCGGTCGGCGGGCAGCTCGATGACGTCCGGCGCGCCCGCGAGGCGATCGGTCCAGTACCCGATCTGGCGGGCGGCCAGCGATACCGGATCGGTTTCCGCGCCGAGCACTTCGCGATGCCAGAGCGCGAAATCGGCGTACTGCACCGGCAGCGGGACACGGGTGGTGTCGGCGCCCGCCGCCCGCTCGGAATACGCGGCGACGAGATCGGCCGCCAGCGGCGCCATCGACGCGCCGTCGGCACTGATGTGGTGCACGATGAGCACGACGACGTGCACCCGCGGCTCGAGACGGAACAACCCGACCCGCAGCGGCGGCTCCTTGGCGATATCGAATCCGGTACCGGCCAGCGCGGTGATCCGATCGCGCAGCGCCGCACCGTCTTCGGTATCGAGGACGCGCACCGCCGGCACGGCGGCCTCCGCGCCGATCACCACCTGTCGTGGCCCCTCCGCATCGGACGGGTAGATGGTGCGCAGACTTTCGTGCCTGGCGACGACGTCGGCCAGCGCCTGCGCCATGGCGGCGACATCGAGGTCGCCGGTGAGCCGCAGGGCGACCGCGATGTTGTAGGCGGGTGAGGCGGGATCCAGCCGGTTGAGCACCCACATGCGCTGCTGCGCGGGGGAGAGCGGGACGCGATCGGGCCGGATCCGTGGGGCGAGTGCGAAGCGGCCCGGCGCGCCGCCGGTGGCCGGGACGACGCGTGCCGACAGCTGTGCGACGGTGGGCGCGTCGAACAGATCGCGCAGCGCGATGGTCGACCCGAGCGCCGAATTGACCCGTGCGACTACCTTGGTCGCGCTGAGCGAGTTGCCGCCCAGTTCGAAGAACGACACGTCGACGCTCACCCGCTCGCTGCCGAGCACCTCGCCGAATACCTCGGCGACGGCCTGCTCGACCGGCGTGCGTGGCGCGAGATAGGGCCGCTTGGTATCCGAGAAGTCCAGCACGGGAAGGGCGGTGCGGTCCAGCTTGCCGACCGGGGTGAGCGGGATGGTGTCGAGCACGACGAGATATCCCGGCACCATATATCCGGGCAGTTCGGCGGCGACCCGTACCCGCAACAGCTCGGTATCCAGCGAAATGCCCGCGGCGGGCAGGACATAGGAGACGAGCACGGTCGCACCTGCCGGTCCCGACCGCCCGATCGTGACCGCGTATTCGACCTGCTCGTCGCGCGAGAGCACGGCGTCGATCTCGCCGAGCTCGATCCGCAGGCCGCGGATCTTGACCTGGAAATCGCTGCGGCCCAGGTACTCCAGCTCGAGATCGCCCTCGTGGCCGAGTACCCAGCGCACCATGTCACCGGTCCGGTACATCCGCTCGCCCGGCGCGCCGAACGGGTCGGCGACGAAACGGGCCGCGGTCAGCTCGAATCGGTTGAAGTAGCCGCGCGCGAGCGCGGGACCGGCCAGGTACAGCTCGCCGGCCACTCCGATCGGCACCGGCCGCAACCAGGTGTCGAGCACCATGTTCGCCGCACCGCGGATCGGCCCGCCGAGGGTGATCGGCTCTCCGGCGAGCAGCTCACCCGGTCCGGTCGCCCAGATGCTGAATTCGGTGGGCCCGTACAGGTTCACCATGCGCCGTCCGGTCGACCACCGCTCGATCAGCTCGGGCGTTGCCGCCTCACCGGCCACCGAGAGCACCCGCAGCTCGTCCAGCCCGGCGGGCTCCATGGTGGCCAGCGCCGACGGGGTGATCACCGCGTGGGTGATCCGTTCGGCGCGCAGCAGCCGCTCCAATTCGGTGCCGCCGAAGACATCCGGCGGCGATACCACCAGCCGCCCGCCCGCGCTGTGCGCCATCAGCAGCTCGAAGACCGAGGCGTCGAAGCTGGGCGAGGCGACCTGCAGCGCGCTGGCGGTTTCGTCGAGCGCCAGCGTTTCCCGTTGCGCCGTGGTCAGATTCGCGATGCCGCGATGGCTGAGCAGTACGGCCTTCGGTTTACCGGTGGAGCCCGAGGTGTAGATCAGGTAGGCGGTCTGATCGATATCGATCGGGCCGCCGCGCTCCGCATCGGTGATCGGCGCGTCGGAGACGGTCATGGCGCGGCGGATGGTGTTGAGATCATCGAGCAGCAGCCAGTCGACCGTGCCGGGCATCGTATCGCCGAACGCGGTGACGGTCACCCCGATCGGCGCCTTGGAATCGGTGAGCATGTGCTCGATCCGCTCCACCGGATAGTTGGGATCCAGTGGTGCGAAGGCCGCGCCGGTCTTGGCGAGCGCCCATACGGCGACGACCGATTCCAGGGATCGGGTGAGCGCGAGCACGACGAACACTTCGCGGCCGACGCCTCGGCGCAGCAGCACCCGCGCGAAGCGGTTGGACCAGGCGTCGAGTTCGCCGTAGGACATGGTGAGCTCGCTCGCCACCACCGCGATGGCGTCCGGATCGATACGCGCACCGGCACTGAGGATTTCGGGCAGTGTCCGCATCGGCACCGACTCCGGCCCGCGCACCGGCAGGAGCAGCGCGCGTTCGGTGTCATCGCAGTACTGCAGGTGCGAGACGAGCGCGCGCGGGTTGTCCGCGAGCTGGGTGAGCAGCCGGATGAAACGGCCGAGCAGCGGTTTCGCCGCGGCGGGATCGAGCTGATCGGCCATGAATTTCACGGTGACGCGCAGCGTGTCGTGCCCGTCCGGACCGTGCAGCGGAATGACCATGAGGTTCAACGGATATGGCGTCGCGTCGGTGCCCTCGACGTCGAGCACCCGCATCCCCGCGATGTCCAGCGCCTGCGACAGCGCCTCGCGATCGATCGGATACGACTCGAAAACGGTGAGCGTGTCGAACAATTCGGCGAGGCCGACGGCCTGATGGATGGCCGCGAGCCCGACGTGCTGATAGTCCATCAGCCGCGCCTGCTCCTGCTGGAGGCGGGCGACGAGATCGACCACCTTCTCCGCGGGATCGAGCCGCACCCGCACCGGCAGGGTATTGATGAACAGCCCGACCATCTCCTCGACGCCGGGCAGCTCCGGCGGCCTGCCGGAGACGGTGCCGCCGAACACCACATCGGTGCGGCCGGTGAGCATCGCGAGCAGCATTGCCCAGCCCGCCTGCACCAGCGTGTTCACCGTGGCGCCCGATTCGCGCGCGGTGGTGTCGAGCCGGGCGACCAGCTCGGCGGGCAGATCCGCCGAGATCATGCCGGTCTCGGTCGATTCGATGCCTGCCAGCGTCGGCACCGCCCTGGTCGGTGTGTCGATACCCGCGAGCGATTGCGCCCAGGCGCCGGTCGCGGCGGCGTCGTCCTGTTCGCCGAGCCAGGCCAGGAACTCCCGATACGAATGGGCGGGCGGCAGCGCGGTGGCGTCGCCGGAGGTCACGTAGAGCGTCAGCAGTTCGCGCACCAGCAGCGGCGTCGACCAGCCATCGAGCACCAGATGGTGATTGGTCATGATGAGCCGGTAGGTGTCCGGCCCGAGCCGGACCAGGGTGAAACGGAGCAGCGGCGGACGGGCCAGTTCGAAGCGGGTTCGCGCGTCGAGTGCGACCACCCGATCCAGTTCGCGCCCGCGCTCGTCCTCGGGGACCCACGTCAGATCGACATCCAGCCAGCGGATCTCGGCGTCGGCGAGGACGAGCTGACGCGGACCGTCCTCGGTCTCGACGAAGGCGACCCGCAGGTTCTCGTGCCTGCGCACCAAAGCCTGTGCGGCGGTGCGCAATCGGGCGCCGTCGACGGTGCCCGCCAGGGTGAGCAGCGATTGCACGGTGTAGCCGTCGGCGGTGTCGGAATCGTAGAGCGCGTGGAAGAGCAGGCCGTACTGCAGCGGCGAGAGCGGCCACACATCGGTGAGATTCGGGTAATCGCGTTCCCAGGAGTCGATGTCCGGCTGGGTCACCCGCACCAGGTCGAAGTCGGACGGGGTGCGCCCGCCCGCACCGGAGCGGGTGGCATGCGCGGCGAGTGCCCGCAGCGCGTCGGCCCACAGCTCGGCGAGTTCGCGGACCTGGTCGTCGTCGAGCAGCCGCCCGGCGTACGCCCAGGTCACCTCCAGCCCGGAATCGGTGAGCACCGCGTTGATATCGACGACGGCCGCGAGCGGCGCGCCGTCGTCCTGCGTGGCAGCGAAGCGCCGTGGCAGCCACGGCCCCGCCTCGCCGCCGGTGGTCGCGCGGCCGAGGTAGTTGAAGCTGATCTGCGGAACCGGTGCGTCCGTGAGTGATTGGGCGGTGAGATAGCGCAGCATGCCGTAGCCGATGCCCTTGTCCGGCAGCGCGCGCAGCTGTTCCTTCGTGTTCTTGATCGCGGCGCCCGCCGCGGCGCCACCGGTGAACGCGTCGTCGAGATCGATGTCGGCCAGATCGATAGCCGCCGGGTACACGCTGGTGAACCAGCCGACGGTGCGGGCGATATCGGCGCCGGGCAGCACGGTCTCCGCGCGCCCGTGTCCTTCGAGGGTGAACAGCGCGCGGCCGCGGTGACGCCACTTCGCCACCGCCATCGTCAGCGCTGTCAGCAGGACATCGTCGGCGCCGCAGTGGAATCGGTCGGGTGCGATGGTGAGCACCGGATCGGCGATCTCGGCCGGGATGACGGTCCGGCACTGCGCCATGGTCGCGACGATGTCGACGGCCGGGTCGAAGGCGGCCGAACCGATCGCCGGATCGGGTGTTGTCGAGATGTGCTGCCAGACAGTCACTTCGGCGGTGCGTGTAGCCGCGTGCTCGCGCTGGCCGCGCGCCCACCGGCGGAACGAGGTGCCGACGGGGGCCAGGGTGCCGCCCAGTGCGGCGGTGGCCAGATCGGGCAGCAGGATGCGCCACGAGACACCGTCGGTCACCAGATGATGCAGCACCAGCCACAGCAGGGGAGTGGCGCCGTCGCGCTCGATCAGGACGAAGCGCGCGACGACACCGGCGCCCGGATCGAGGAGATCGGCGGCGCGCTGGAGCTCGCGCTCCGTGGTCTCCGCGCGGTCGTCGCCCGTGACGACGTCGATGAGATCCTTCGCGAGCACCGAACCACGCTCGCCGACAGTCCATTCCCAGCCGTCGGCGCCATGGCGCAGCGTGGAGCGCAACAGATCGTGGTGGTCGAGCAGCGCCTGCACCGCGGCGCCGAGCCCCTCGCGGTCGATACCGGCGGGCAGATCGATCAGTACGGCCTGGCCGAATCGCCGCCACGCAGCACCGTGCTCCAGCATCGCGTGCACGATCGGCGTCAACTCGATCTCACCGACACCGCCGCCCGGCAATTCGTGCACCACCTGTGTCTCGACCGTAGCGGCGACCGCGGCCAGCGCGGCAACGGTCTTGCGCTCGAACACATCCCGCGCACTGAACCCGATTCCGGCGGCCTTCGCCCGCGACACCAGCTGAATCGACACGATGCTGTCGCCGCCGAGCGCGAAGAAGCTGTCGTCGACACCGACCGAATCCAGCCCGAGCACCTCGGCGAACAACCCGGCGAGCACCGCCTCACGCGGGGTGGACGGTGCGCGTCCCGAAACCGGGCGCGCACCGAAATCCGGTGCGGGCAGCGCTTTGCGGTCCACCTTGCCGAGCGGGGTCAGCGGGATCCGGTCCAGCACTGTTACCACCGCGGGCACCATATAGGCCGGAAGCGTTTCGCCCGCAGCGGCTTTGAGCGCCTCGGGATGGATGTCGGCACCCGGCTTCAGCAGCACGTAGGAAACCAGCGCGGTAGCACCGGAGTTCGTCTCGGCGCCGAGGGTGAGCGCGAAATCGACCTCGGGATGGCGCTGCAGCGCGGCGTCGATCTCGCCGAGCTCGATGCGGAATCCGCGCACCTTGACCTGGAAGTCGCTGCGGCCCTGGTATTCCAGCTTCAACCGGCCACCGTGCATGCGCCAGCGGACCAGATCGCCGGTGCGGTACATGCGCTCGCCGGTCGCGTACGGGTTCGCCACGAACCGGCCCGCCGTCAGTCCGTTGCGCCGGTGGTAACCCCTGGCCAGCCGGGCGCCCGCGAGATACAGCTCACCCGTGGTGCCGACCGGTACCGGGCGCAGCCATGGATCGAGCACGACCGCCGAGACGCCGCACACCAGCCCGCCGATGCTGATCGGCCGGTCCGGCGTCAACGGGCCGGACAGCGTGACGGTGACGGTGGTTTCGGTGGGGCCGTAGCCGTTCAGCAGCGTGCGGCCGGACCACTTCGCGACCAGCTCTGGCGGGCACGCGTCGCCGCCGACCACGACGGTGCGCAGGCCGGGCAGCGTGACCGGATCGAGCGAACCGACCACGGCCGGTGTGACATTGAGATGGGTGACCCGGTGCGCGCGCAGAATCTCCGCCAGCTCCTCGCCCGCATACGCCGAGGGCGGTATGACGACGAGCGTCGCGCCCGCCGCGAGGGTCACCAGGATCTCCTCGACGGAGATGTCGAAACTCGGCGACACGGCATGCGCCACCACCGAATCGGCGCCGACCCCGAACCCGGCGCCCGAGCTCGCCACCAGATCGGCCAGGCCACGATGCGTGACGAGCACGCCCTTGGGCAGCCCGGTCGAGCCGGAGGTGTAGATGACGTACGCGATCTGGTCGAGGCGCACCGGCTCGCGCCGGTCGGTGTCGGTGATCGCCGCCGGTGACTGCGCGCGCACCGCCGCGGTGGTGGACTCGTCGTCGAGGACGAGCCAATCCACCCGGTCCGGCAACGACTTTCGCGCCGCCGCGATGGTCACTCCGGCCACCACACCGCTGTCGCCTGCCATGTGCTCGATCCGGTCGGCGGGGTAGGTCGGATCGATCGGCACGAACGCCGCACCGGTCTTGGCGACCGCGAGCATCGCCAGCACCGAATCGACCGAGCGCGGGATCGACATCGCCACGGCGCGTTCGGGTCCGGCGCCTGCCGCGATCAACACCCTGGCCAGCCGGTTGGTGTGCTCGTCGAGCTCGCGGTAGGTCATGGCGGTCTCGCCGCCGCGCAGCGCTACCGCCGACGGGGCGAGTGCGGTCGCGGCCGTGAGGATTTCGGGCAGCGTGCGCGGCGGCACACCGTCATCGCCGCGCACCGGCGCCAGTGCGTCGCACTCGTCGTCGGACAGCACCCGCACCGTGGACAGCGCGGCATCGGGCCCCGCCGCCAGGAAGCTGTGCAGGAACAGCAGGAAACGGCTGTGCTGGGCGGCCAATTCGATATCGCCGTAGAGATTCGCGTTGGCCTGGAAGTCGATATGGGTGCTCTCGCCGCCGACGCCGGGATACAGGTTGACGAACAGGTCGTCGATCAGCCCCGAGGTGAGCACGTGCAGTGTCCCGGTGACCGGGCCGAGCTGAATCCTGGTGTCCACCATCATCAGATTCACCGATGGTCCGAACGAGGCCGTCTCGTCCATCGTCCAGCCGAGATCGCGGAAGATGTCCTCCTGGCGATAGCGCTGCCGCCGCAGCGCACCGGTGAGCTCGCCCTGCGCGGCCCGGATCACCGCGCCGACCGTGGTGGTCGGATCGAGGGTGAGTCGCAGCGGCACGACATTGGCGATCATGCCGCCGGAGCGGCGCAGCGTCGCCGTGGTGCGCGCCGAAACCGGCAGGCTCAGTACTACTTCCGGCGTGCCGGTCATGGCGGCCAGATAGGCGCCGAACGCCGCGACCACGGTCGGCGCGACACCGGAACCGGCCGCCTCGGCGACCTGCTCGAGCAACCGCGCGGTCTTCGGCGGCAGCGCGCCCGCCACCCGGCTCGGATGCGCGTCGACCTCGGCGACCCGGCCCGCCAGGCTGACCGGATCGGCCATACCGCTCAGATGGGTGCGCCAGTACTCGCGGTCGGCGTCGAAGCGGTCCGAACTGCGGTAGGCCAGATCGGCATCGACGATCTTGCGCAGATCCTCGGCCTTGGCGGCGGGCGGTTCGCGGCCATCGATCGCCGCGTTGTAGAGCTCGCCGGTGCGCTGCACCATGGTCAGCGCGCCCATGCCGTCGAGCACGATGTGGTGGATGCGCGAGTACCAGAACCAGTGCTCGTCGGCGACCCGCAGCATGGCGACGTAGACCAGCCGGTCGCGGGTGAGCTCCAGCGGCGCCGAGTATTCCGCGTGCATCCACGCGTGCGCGGCGGCCTCGGGATCCGGTTCGCCGCGCAGATCGACGATCCGCAGCTGGTCGTCGAGGGTGGTGTCGACGAATTGGTAAGGGTGGCCGTCGAACTCGAGTAGGCGCAGGTATCCGGTGCCGAATTCGCGGCCCGCCCGGCGCGCGGCGTCGGCGAGCGCGTCCACGTCGAGTGGTCCGGCGAGTTCGACGTATTGCGCGATCGAGATGGGGGTGTCGCCGGCGATGTGCTGGGCGAACCAGATTCCGCGTTGAGCCGCCGAAAGGGCGAAGGCGCCTTCGGGTACGGATGGCTGAGGCATGAGGAGTCCTACGTTCCGACCGCAGTACTTGCCGCCGCACAGCACACGGCAAGTTCATTCTGAACCGGCGCGATGCGCACCGACGCGGTATTGCCGACACTGCGCCGCTGGCGTCAGGCCCGGAGGCGGCAGCTTGCGTAACCACGGAGGGCCCGCCAGCGGCGCCAAATCAGGCACTGCGCTCCCTATTCGGGGGGTGGGGCGGCGCAGTGCCGGCGCGGGTGGGATGTCTTGTCAGGCTGCGGCGATGGCCATGTCGTCGGCCGTCAGCGGTGCGTCGGAGCCGGCGAGGTAGCGCTGCAGGGTGGAGCGTTCGTCCAGGACGAGCCAGTCGATCGCGTCGTTCAGCTCGGCGCGCCGCGCCTTGGTGGTGACGCCGACGAAGGTGCCGAGTGCCGAGGATTCACCGGCGCCGACCGGCATCGCGATGGCGCCGATCTTGACGATGGCCCGCTCGGTCACCACGGCCTCGACCTGCGTGTCGATCGCCAGCGCGACGCGGGTGTTGCGGCCGACGCCGCGGCTGAGCAGCAGCCGGGCCAGGCGGTTGGACCAGCGGTCCAGCTCGCCGTAGGTGAGTTCGCAATCGGCGGTGGACACCACGACGGCGTTCGGATCGACGTCGGCGACCGGCTTCGGGAGGGGGAGCAGCCGGATGGTGGCCTCGAGCGATTCGTTCAGCGTGTGCATGTGCTGTCCTCTCGAAAGATTCGGTAGGAAGAGGGGTTTCTTACGCACCTCTTAATCTCCCGTTCGCGAGGGGAATCCAACAGCTACCCCAATGGTGGTGCCCCGACTCTCAGGGTGGGCAATACCGCACCCAAGGTGGGTAGGAAGATCAGCGTTCGGACGGTAGGGCGAACCAGCCAGGCCCGGCTCGAAGCGCGGCCACCCGCTGCTGAATCAGCGAAATCTGATCCCCCCCCCCTCGAAGAACGAGGTTTGGGTGGAGCGCTGCTGACGGTGCCTGCGGTAACGCAGGGTGACGGTGCCGACAAGCGCGCAGGGGCTCAGCGCCGCGGCGGACATCAAAAGGGCGGTGTCCTCCATGCCGTGCATCGCCGACCAGCCGCCCAGAGCGACCAGGAGATCCCGGCGCCACATGACGCCCGCGGGGTGGACGGGCAAGCGGCGATCGGCATCGCGGTCCCATGCGTCGAAGAGCACGCCGCGCGGCAGCAACCCGGCTGCGAACGGCAGCGGAAAGTCAACCAGCTCACCGGAACTCATCAAATCCCGGGCGGGCCCGACGGCGAAACCCGCGGTCGGATGGTGATCGAGTGCGTCGGCGAGTACGGCGAGCGCGGTGGGTTCGAGTTCGTCGTCCGCGTCGAGATTCTGAATGAGTGGCGCGGTCGCCCGGCCGAGCGCGACATTGCGGGCGATCGCCGGCCCCTCCCGGGTTCCGTTGACCGCCAACCGCGTTCGCGGATCGTCGGTGGCGCCGCAGGAGGTGAGCGCGGCGAGCACCGCGCTCGATCTCGGCCCGTCGACCTGGACCAGCCAGGTCCAGTCGGTGTGCGTCTGGTCGCGCAGCGAATGCCATGCGGCGGGCAGGTGGTGGGCATACGGTGCGTGCACCGCTGTGATCACCTCTACTCGCACGGTGTGAGTCTGCCACCGTGACGTGGGCCGTCCACCTGTGATAGGTAGTGATCTCGATCATTCGATGCGGGGCGGCAGGCAGGGGCAGGCATGGATCACACGCTGATCGAAGAGACGCTCGCGGCGTTGGTCGCGTCGAATTCGCGTGAGCTGGAACGGGATTGCGATCGGCTGGCGCAGCGCTACGTGGAAAGCCGGGTGGAGCCCCAGTTCGCGGTCCGCTCAGCGGATTTCGCCACCGATCCCTATCTCATTTGTGCGGACCGGTATTGGAACCTGCGCTTCACCGCGGAGCCGACCTTGCAGACCGCGGTCGAGTGTGCGGGCTGGCTGCGCGAGCATGTCGCGGCCGGTGCCCGTGCCGAGGTGCGCGAAAAGTGGGCGCTCGGTTATGCGTTCATCACCAGGGATTCGGTCGAATCGCTGGGCGAGATCGCCGATGCCACCGGTGATGTGGTGGCCAACGACGACAGTGAGTGCAGCCGAGCGTATTTCGCGACGCTCTACCACGCGGGGAAGTTGCGGGCGAACCGGCATTTCGACGAGCTGAACAGTTTTCTCGAGTCCTCGCCGCTGTCGAACGCCGCGGGGACGGCGCATCGCCGAGAGCCGCTGTTCGTCGCGATGCAGGCGTTCGCGGCGTTCGGGAGCAGGCGGATCACCCTGGAGCACGCCAAGAGCCTGTTCGACCGTGCGTGGCACTCGCCGCAGCGCACCCGCGAGACCGTCGACATCGCGCTGAACGCGATCGCGGTGAGCGTGCCGTTCGACGGCCAGGGGGAGATGTTGAAAGAGCGCGCGGTAGAGGCGATTTCGCGGTACCCGGACCGGACGCTGTTCCACTACCGGCTGGCCACCGGTCTGCACATGTGCGGAGAATACGACGCCGCGCTGGAAAGTATCGATGACGCGCTGCGGCTGCTGCCCGCCACCGGCTGGCGGGTGAGCCATGAGCTGCTGCAGGCGCAATACCTGACCAAGCAGGAAGCAATACTGCACGGGCGCATCGCGGCGCTGCAGGCGACGGCACAGCAGGAGCACGCGCAACGTCAGGAACGCGAACTCGCCACGCTCGCGGACACCATGCAGCGAACCGCGATCCGCGCGATCGAACTGGTATCGGTGTTCGCGGCAGTCATCGCGTTCGCGGTCGGCTCGCTGAACGTCTCGCTGAACGGGAATCTCCGTCTGGCCGAACGCTTGTGGATCGTCGCGCTGCTCGGTGGCGGACTCGTCGTTTTCGCGTTGCTCGTCGTCGGCGGCACCTGGCTGATCGTGCGACGGCCGACCGGGCGCGGCGACTGACGCCGCGTCCAGGTCAGCGAGGTTCGTCGAGCGCAGTCATATGGCCCCTGATTGCGGCGTGTCGCAGGGCCATTCGACTGCGCTCGGCGAATGAGGTCAGTCGGTGACGAATCCGTTGAGGGTGTCGCGGACGTCGGTGAGTACCGCGCGGGCGGCGGTGAGGCCGTTGCCGCGCCAGATGGTGTCCTCGACGACGAAGGTCCTGCGGTCGGTGGCCGCGCCGAGCTCCTTCCAGGTGTCGCCGCGCATCACCTTCTCGCCGTACTGCTTTCCGGGTTCGCCCGCGAACATGATGTAGATCAGGTCGCCCTCGACCTTGCTCGGCATGGCCGCGGTGGTGACGTCGAAGGTGGGGCCGCGCTGGGCGGTCGGGCGCTGCACACCCATATCGGCGAGCACCTGGCCCGCGAAGCTGTCGCCGCCCTGGACCTGGATGCCGTCGCCGGTGAAGCGGATGACCGAGGCCTGAGTCTGCCCGGCCAGCACCGCGTTTCCGATATCGCGCGCGTCGGTGCGGTAGCGCTCCAGCGCCTCGGACGCGGCGGTGCGCCTGCCGAGCGCGGCGCCGATGGCGCTGAATTCGTTCTGCCAGTTGCCCGGCCTGCCGACGAAGACGGTCGGCGCGATGGCCCGCAGCGCGTCGAAACCGGCGGTGGCGGTGGGCACATCGCCGATGATCACATCCGGGCGCAGTTCGGCGATCTTGGCGAGGTCTGGCTGCGCCGCCGGGCCGACGCTGGGAATGACCGCGATGCCGTAGCCGAGGTAGGACGGCTGCGGGCTCGGCCCGGTGAGCGTCGTCGCGCCGACCACCCGCTCCCACAGGCCGAGCGAGCACGCCGCGTCCAGTGCCGCGGTGGTGAGCACCACGATGCGCTGCGGATCCGCGGGCACGTCCGAGGAGCCCGCGACATGGTGCACGGTGCGGGTGGCGCCGTTGGACGGATCGGGCGCGGTCGGCAGCGCGCAGGCCTTGGCGGTGTCGCGCTCGAGCCCGATCACCCCGGCGCCCGCGATATTGGTGGTGGTGCGCACGATCGAACTGGCGTGATCCTTTTGACTGCACCCCGCGACGAGCACCAGCGCGGACAGCGCGACGACGAGGGCGCCCCTGCGCCGTGTCGCGCTGGTCCGTCGGGGGACCGCGCTGGTCCGGGCGGGGCTGGTGCGGAAACGGGTGCGAACGAGGGCGCTCACCGGCATGCGGGTGAGGGTACCTTGGGCCGCACGCCGCACCGGGTCGCCCCACCCGAACCGCGACGAGTGACGGTGCGCGTCAGATCTTGTTGCCGCCGATGCTGAACCGGGCGCCGGTCGGGTCGGCCACACCGGAAACCCGGCCGTACGGAGTGTCCATCGGCGGCATCAGCACGGCGCCGCCCAGCGCGGCGACCTGCTCGGTCGCCTTGTCGACATCCTCGGCGCCGAAGTACACGGTCCAGCTCGCGGGCGTGCCAGGCATGAGCACCGAGGTGTCCATCACGCCGCCGAGCATCGGGGTCTCGGCATGGATTGTGGTGTAACGGAATCCGCTGCCGTCGTCGAGGGCGAACGGGTCCTGCCAGCCGAACACCCCTCGGTAGAAGTCGAGCGCGGCGTCGTAGGCGCCGGTGTGCAGTTCGAACCAGGTCGGGATGCCTGCGTGCTCGCTCCAGTGCCCGCCGGAGGCGATGCCGATGGCCTCGAAACCCGCGGAAGTGCCTGCCTGCCATACACCGATGCCCGCGCCGCCGTTGTCGGCGAGTATCGCCATCGTGCCGACCTCACCCACCGCCATCGCGGGCACCACCACGGTGCCGCCGTGCGCCGCGGCGGCGTCGGCGGTGGCCGCGGCGTCGGCGGAGGCGAGGTAGATGGTCCACTGATCGGGGCCGTCGTCACCGTCCATCCTGCCCATCCCGCCCGCGACGGCCTTGCCGTCCTTACGGAAGGTGATGTAGCCGCCGAACTCCTCGCCGGCGCGTTCGGCGGTCCAGCCGAAAAGCTCGCCGTAGAAGGCGATGGCGCGATCGGGATCGGCGGAGTAGAGATCTACCCAGGTCGGATCGCCGGGCTTCGGTGTGGTCATGAGTGGCTCCTCGTGTGGTGGTAGGACCTGACACCCATAGAGACGGTGCGCGCGCGACGAATTCATCGCCGCGGCGGTAGCCTGGTCGGCATTCGATCAACGAAATACGACACAGAGTAGGACCCGTGCGGATTGCTGCGGCAGCACGGTTTACGATCTCAGAAGCGCAAGCGAACTGTCGTCTGTCTCGGTAACGGGACGGATTGCGAGCAGCGGAGCCTGCGGAGCGACCTAAAGGCACCTTCAGGAGGATCAGTGACTGCGGTAGAGCCCCAGCCAGTCCAGCAGTTGGAAGCGACTCGGCCCTATCCCGCGCGGACCGGGCCGAAGGGTTCTTATCTCTACAAGATGGTCACCACCACCGACCCCAAGGTGCTGGGCACCATGTACCTGGTGACCGCGATGAGCTTCTTCCTCGTCGGTGGTCTGATGGCGCTGCTGATGCGTGCCGAGCTGGCGCGTCCCGGCCTGCAGTTCCTCTCGCCCGAACAGTTCAACCAGCTGTTCACCATGCACGGCACCATCATGCTGCTGTTCTACGCGACCGCGATCGTGTTCGGCTTCGCCAACATCGTGCTGCCGCTGCAGATCGGCGCGCCCGACGTCGCCTTCCCGCGACTGAACGCGTTCAGCTACTGGCTGTACCTGTTCGGCGGCACCATGGCGACCGCGGGCTTCATCACCCCCGGCGGCGCGGCGGACTTCGGCTGGACGGCATACGTGCCGCTGACCGACATCCTGCACTCGCCCGGTGTCGGCGCCGACCTGTGGATCCTCGGTCTCGCCGTCTCCGGTCTCGGCACCATCCTCGGTGGCGTCAACATGCTCACCACCGTCGTCTGCCTGCGCGCGCCCGGTATGACCATGTTCCGCATGCCGATCTTCACCTGGAACATCGCCGTCACCAGTGTGCTTGTGCTGCTTGCCTTCCCGCTGCTCACCGCGGCGCTGTTCGGTCTGGCCTACGACCGGCACCTCGGTGGCCACATCTACGATCCGGCCACCGGCGGCATCCTGCTCTACCAGCACCTGTTCTGGTTCTTCGGCCACCCCGAGGTGTACATCATCGCGCTGCCGTTCTTCGGCATCGTGTCCGAGATCTTCCCGGTCTTCTCGCGTAAGCCGATCTTCGGTTACACCACCCTGGTCTACGCGACGCTCGGTATCGCGGCGCTGTCCATCGCGGTGTGGGCGCACCACATGTACGCCACCGGCGCCGTGCTGCTGCCGTACTTCTCGTTCATGACCTTCCTCATCGCGGTCCCGACCGGTGTGAAGTTCTTCAACTGGATCGGCACCATGTGGCGCGGCCAGCTCACCTTCGAAACACCGATGCTGTGGTCGATCGGCTTCCTGGTGACCTTCCTCTTCGGCGGTCTGTCGGGCGTCATCCTGGCCTCGCCGCCGCTGGACTTCCACGTCACCGACTCGTACTTCGTCGTCGCGCACTTCCACTACGTGCTCTTCGGCACCATCGTGTTCGCCACCTTCGCCGGCATCTACTTCTGGTTCCCGAAGATCACCGGCCGGATGATGGACGAGCGCCTCGGCAAGTGGCACTTCTGGGCCACCTTCGTCGGCTTCCACACCACCTTCCTCGTCCAGCACTGGCTCGGCGCCGAGGGCATGCCGCGCCGCTACGCCGATTACCTGCCGTCCGACGGCTTCTCGACGCTGAACACCATCTCGACGATCGGCGCGTTCATCCTCGGTGCGTCGATGCTGCCGTTCATCTGGAACGTCTTCAAGAGCTACCGCTACGGCGAAGTGGTCACGGTGGATGATCCGTGGGGCTACGGCAATTCGCTGGAGTGGGCGACCACCTGCCCGCCGCCGCGGCACAACTTCTACGAGCTGCCGCGCATCCGGTCCGAGCGTCCGGCATTCGAGCTGCACTACCCGCACATGGTCGAGCGGATGCGCGCCGAGGCGCACGTCGGCTGGGGTTCGGGCAAGCACGCCACCGACGTGCACGAGGGTGCCGCGGTCGCCAAGTAGCATCTGGCAACGAACTAGCATTCAGGATTGACGAGTGTGCACCTGCTGGTGACCAGCGGGTGCACACTCGTTTGTGGAGACAGACAGCACGGCCCAGTCAGCGACAACGGCGTCCAGCACAGGAACGGCTAACCCGATTTGGAGCACATCATCGTGGCCGACACCACCGTTCTCGTCACCGTCACCGGGCCCGACCGGCCCGGTGTGACGTCCGTGCTACTCGCGGCCATGTCGCGTCATCACGTGAGCCTGCTCGATGTCGAGCAGGTGGTCATCCGCGGCAGGCTGACCCTCGGCGTGCTCGTCAGCTGCCCGAACGATCCCGAGGCGCTGCAGGACGAGCTCGAAGAGGCGATGAACACCGTCGGCATGCACGTCGATGTCGAGGTGGACGCGGAGATCGGCAGGCAGCCGATGTCGACGCACGCCGTGGTGATCCTCGGCAGCCCGGTCACCGCGCGCGCGTTCAGCTCGGTCTCCCGGCAGCTCGCCGCGCTCGGCGCGAATATCGACACCATCCGCGGCATCGCCGACTATCCGGTCACCGGCATGGAACTGCTGGTCACCGCGACCGATACCGGCGCGGACACCGACTCGCGGCTGCGCACGGCGCTGGCCGAGGTCGCGGTCGCCGAACAGGTCGACGTCGCGGTGGAGCGGGCCGGGCTGGCCCGGCGGGCCAAGCGGCTCATCGTGTTCGACGTCGACTCGACGCTGATCCAGGGCGAGGTCATCGAGATGCTCGCCGCGCACGCCGGGGTGGAGGAGCAGGTCCGCCAGGTCACCGAGGCCGCGATGCGCGGCGAGATCGACTTCGCCGAATCGTTGCGCCAGCGGGTGGCCACGCTGGCGGGGCTGGACGCGTCGGTGATCGATCAGGTCGCCGAGCGGATCGAGCTGACGCCCGGCGCGCGCACCACCATTCGCACGTTGCGCCGGATCGGTTTCCGGTGCGGTGTGGTCTCGGGCGGTTTCCGTCAGGTCATCGAACCGCTGGCACACGAACTGGAACTCGACTTCGTCAAGGCCAACACCCTGGAGATCAGGGACGGCAAGCTCACCGGCCGGGTGGTCGGCGAGATCGTCGACCGCGCGTTCAAGGCCACCGCGCTGCGCACCTTCGCCGCGGAGGCGGGTGTGCCGATGGAGCAGACCGTCGCGGTCGGTGACGGCGCCAACGACATCGACATGCTCAATGCCGCCGGGCTCGGCGTCGCCTTCAACGCCAAGCCCGCCCTGCGCGAGGTGGCCGACGCGGCGCTGTCGCACCCCTACCTGGACGCGGTGCTGTTCATCCTCGGCGTCACCCGCGACGAGGTGGAGGCGGCCGACGCCCGCGACGGCGGCGTGCGGCGCGTGCCGCTCGGCTGAGCGGGATGGCGCGGTCGTCTCGGTACGCTCGCTGAAGTTGATCATGGTCATTTCAGCGATCGGAGGATGTATGCGTAGGTCCCTGGTTGTGCTGCTACTCGGATTGACTCTCGCCGCATGCGGTAAGGACGACGGCGGCTCCGGCGCGGCGGCGTCGAACGCGTCCCCGTCCAACGCGGGCCAGACGTCGGTGACGGTGACCGACGCCGACAACGGCCAGGAACGCCAGCTGCTCGCGGGACAGAAGCTGATGGTGACACTGCCGTCGAATCCGTCGACCGGCTACTCGTGGACGGTGCTCGATCTCGACCCGACCGTGCTGAAGCAGGAGGGTGACCCCGAATTCCGCGCCGATCCGAAGGTACCGGTCGCCCCGGGCTCCGGTGGCTTCTCCACGTGGACGTTCGTCGGCAATGCGGCCGGAATCACCCGGCTGAACCTCGACTACGCACGGCCGTGGGAGCAGGGTATGGAACCGGCACAGAAGTTTTCGCTGACGATCAAGGTGGAGTGATGTCGAGTATCCCGGAATGCGGCTGCCTCCGACTCCGCTGGCGCTCCGCTCCGGCCCGGCGCGAAGCGACCTCCGGCCGCTGCGATGCCGGGCTCCGGGACGAGCAGGCCGACAACCGATCGGATATCCAGGGATTCCGCGTCCGGCACGCGGAGCTTGCGCGCGGTTACGGCGGTGTTGTTTCGAGCGACCCGCAAGCGATCGCTAGCGGCGCGGGCGATCCCGACGATCCGGCCATGGTGCAGGCCATGCAGATGGTGCTGCACCTGCCCAAGGCGGATCCGCCGCGGCGCAGCGCACTGCTGGCCGCGTCGGCGGCCGCGTCGGTGGCGGTATGCCTCGACGAGCGCGTCGGCCCGGACGGCGAGTGGGCGCCGCGGTATCTGGCCTGGAAGCGTTCCCGAATTCGCAAGGTGGCCAGGCGGGCACGCAACGCGCAGTGGCTGGCCGCGAACGAGGTGGACGGCGTCACCGTCGAGATCGATGGCGCGCAGGCGCGAGCGCTGGTGCCGGGCCCGGTCGGCGCTATCGATCCGCGCATCAGGCGGCTGCAGATCGGCGGCACCGACCTCGAACACGACGACCCGGGCCCGGCCGATCCGGACCTGCCGGTGCTGTGGGTGAATTCGAGCCTGGAGATGACCCTCGGCAAGTCGGCGGCCCAGGTCGGGCACGCGAGCATGCTGCTCGCCGCCGCGCTGCCGGTCGAGCGGGCTTGGCACTGGGCACAGCGTGGATTCGGCTGTTCGGTGCGTGAAGCCGATGCCGGACAGTGGAATTCGCTGACCGGGCTGGTCGGGCGCGGCGGTGCGGCCGCCGTGCGCGACGCCGGTTTCACCGAGGTCGCGCCCGGTTCGATGACCGTCATCGCGGTACCCGCCGAGTCTTGGTGAACAGGGGTGGCCGCGGGGGCGATAACGGGTGTGGTGACCGCAATGTCCGCCATTGTCCGGGATAGATCTGCGCAACCATGCGTCCGGCGCTTGTAATTGGGTATGACTTTGGGCAACTCCACCGAAGTCGCTGGGATCTGGGCCGACGCATCGGCTCGGCTCGTCGCCACGGTGGAATCGTTCGATGGGAAGGACCACGGTCATGACGACAGTGCTGGTGATCCTCGCCGTATGGGCGGTGGCTTCAGTTCCGATCGCTTTGATCGTGGCGCGGCTGTTCCGCTCGTCGGGCCCCGATGACCCAGAACGTCCGGATCCACCGCGCCACAAGCCCGCTCGGCCGGATTCCCTGCAGCACGACGACGAATACCTGGCGGGTCCTGGGCCGCGCATCCATTGAGGGGCCCGACACGCTCGCCGTACCCCGCCCGCGTTGGCGGCACCCCACCGGGGTGGGCCAAGATGGAGCGCGTGTCGCAACCCGATCCCGATCTGCTCATCGATTTCTCCGACGTCACCATCCGGCGTTCGGGCCACACCCTCGTCGGTCCGGTCAGTTGGCAGGTCGAGTTGGACGAACGCTGGGTCGTGCTCGGCCCCAACGGCGCGGGGAAGACCTCGCTGCTCCGCATCGCCGCCGCCGAAGTGCATCCGACCTCCGGTATCGCCCATCTGCTCGGTGAGGTGCTCGGCAAGGTCGACATCAGCGAGCTACGCCCGCGCATCGGATTGTCCTCGGCGGCCGTGGCCAGCCGGGTACCGCGCGACGAGAAGGTCAGCGATCTGGTGGTGTCGGCGGGCTATGCCGTACTCGGCCGCTGGCGCGAGCGTTACGACGATATGGATACCGACCGCGCCATCGACATGCTGGAAAGCCTGGGCGCCGAACATCTTTCCGACCGCACCTACGGCACCCTCTCCGAGGGGGAGCGCAAGCGGGTGCTCATCGCCCGTGCGCTGATGACCGACCCGGAATTGCTGCTGCTCGACGAACCGGCCGCCGGACTCGATCTCGGTGGCCGCGAGGAACTGGTGGAGCGCCTCGGCGATCTGGCCTCCGATCCGGACGCGCCCGCGATGGTGCTCGTCACCCATCACGTCGAGGAGATCCCGCCCGGCTTCACCCACGGCATGCTGCTCAACGAGGGCGAGGTGGTCGCGCAGGGGCTGCTCACCGACGTGCTCACCTCGGAGAACCTGAGCAGCGCCTTCCGCCAGTCGATCACGCTGGACAAGGTCGACGGGCGCTACTTCGCCCGCCGCTCCGCCAAGGCGGGGCGCCACCGCGGTTGAGTTCGTCGTCCGGACCCCGGGCTTGACGGCGTATAGCGGCCGAGGGCAAGGTGCAGAGTGTGAGTGAGACAACTGTGCCGTCGCCCAAGGACGCGTCGACGGTGATGCTCGTGCGCGACGGCGCCGCGGGTCCCGAGGTGTTCCTGCAGCGCAGGGTCGGTGCGATGGCGTTCGCCGCCGGCATGACGGTATTCCCCGGCGGCGGTGTCGATCCGTCGGACGGCACCGCGGAGATCGAGTGGGCCGGACCCGAACCCGCGTGGTGGGCCGAACGTTTCGCGACCACCGAACCGCGCGCCAAGGCGCTGGTGTGCGCCGCCGTGCGGGAGACGTTCGAGGAATGCGGCGTGCTGCTGGCCGGTCCGACCCCGGGCACCGTCGTCTCCGACACCGCCGGATATCACGACGCGCGCGGCCGCCTGGAGCGCCGCGAGGTGTCGCTGGCCGCCTTCCTCGCCGAGGCGAATCTGGTGTTGCGCGCGGATCTGCTTCGGCCGTGGGCGAATTGGATCACCCCCGAGCTGGAGCCGCGCCGCTACGACACCCGGTTCTTCGTCGCGGTGCTGCCCGAGGGGCAGCTGGCCGACGGCGCGACCTCCGAGGCGGCCGAGGTGCAGTGGCGCACACCGGCCGACGCGCTGGATCGGTGGCGCGCGGGCACCGACATCCTGCTGCCGCCGACCTGGTCGCAGCTGGACGTGCTCGATCGATTCGGCTCCACCGCCGACATTTTCGCCGCCGAGGTGGCGATCGACCCGATCATGCCCGAGCTCACCGAGGTGGACGGCGGATACGTGCTCGCCTTCCCCGACAGCGCGCGCTACTTCGCCGACCTGCCGAGCGACAGCCGCCTCAAGGGCTCCGCACGCAACTGAGTTCCCGCACACCCGTTGATTTCCCGCACACGTCATCGCAGGCGATTCGGTGCGCGGGAGTCGAGGGGTGTGCGTTTGTGGCGGGTGCGCCGGTGCGCGGTAGCGTGCGTCCATGGCCGAATTCGTGACCCTAGAGATGCCACAGGGCGATGCGCGCGGCGTCGCCGTGCTCCGGATCGACCGCCCGCCGCTGAATCTGCTGAATCAGCAGGTGGTGAGGGAGGTGGCGGAGGCGGCCGCCGAGGTTGCCGGGAGCAGCACCGTGGCCGCACTGGTCGTCTACGGCGACGAGCGGGTCTTCTGCGCGGGTGACGATCTCGCCGAACTGGCCGGGCTCGGCCAGGAGCAGGCTACTGCGATGGCGGCCGATCTCCAGGCGGCCCTGGGCTGCCTGGCCAAGGTGCCGCAGCCGACGGTCGCGGCGATCAGCGGCTACTGCCTCGGCGGCGGACTCGATCTCGCGCTCTCGGCGGATCGGCGCATCATCGGCGACAACGTCAAACTCGGTCTGCCGCAGATCAAGGCGGGGCTGATCCCGCTCGCGGCCATCCGCCGGCTCGCGCTGCTGATCGGGCCTGGTCCCGCGAAGGATCTCGTCTACACCGGTCGTTTCGTCGAACCGGACGAGGCGAAGGCGCTCGGCCTGGTCGACGAGGTGGTCGCCCCCGACGACGTCTACACCGCCGCCATGGCGTGGGCGCGTCAGTTCGCCGACGGACCGGCGCGGGCACTCGCCGCGGCCAAGGCGGTTTTCGAGGCGGGCCCGCACGGCCACGAGCGTGCCAAGTCCGAATGGGCCGAGCTGTTCGCCACCGAGGACCGCGCCATCGGCCTGCGCTCCTACCTGGCCGACGGCCCCGGTTCCGCCGCTTTCACGGGCCGCTGATTCCCGGCGATCGGCACACCGACCGAATGGTCTGATTCGCCGCCGGGCGTAGATCGCCTGATCGGAACGTGTTCACAGTTGGTCAACGGTCCGGAAAGATCGCCAATGACCGGGCCGATTGCTGGCCTCATCTGGGGATTTATGTAGGCTTGCCGACCATGACGGTACGTCCCGATGACCCCGCGCCGAACCCGCACGCCACCGAGGCCGAGGTCGAAGCAGCGCTCAAGGATACGAAGCTCGCCCAGGTGCTCTATCACGACTGGGAGGCCGAGACCTACGACGACAAATGGTCCATCTCCTACGACGAGCGCTGTATCGATTACGCCCGCGGCCGGTTCGACGCCGCGGTCGGCCCGGCGGCGCTGCCGTATGAGCGCGCGCTCGAATTGGGTTGTGGCACCGGCTTCTTCCTGCTGAACCTGATGCAGGGCGGCGTCGCGAAGTCGGGTTCGGTCACCGACCTCTCGCCGGGCATGGTGAAGGTCGCGCTGCGCAACGCGCAGAACCTCGGGCTCGACGTGGACGGCCGGGTCGCCGACGCCGAAACCATTCCGTACGAGGACGACACCTTCGATCTGGTCTGCGGGCACGCGGTGCTGCACCACATCCCGGATGTCGAACTGGCGCTGAAGGAATGCCTGCGGGTGCTCAAGCCGGGCGGGCGCTTCGTCTTCGCGGGCGAGCCGACCACGGTGGGCAACTTCTACGCCCGCTGGCTCGGCCGGATCACCTGGAAGGCCACCACCACCGTCACCAAGCTGCCGACGCTGGCGGGCTGGCGGCGGCCGCAGGAGGAACTGGACGAGTCCTCGCGTGCCGCGGCGCTCGAGGCGGTCGTCGACCTGCACACCTTCGATCCGGCGGACCTGGAGTCGATGGCGCGCTCGGCAGGCGCCGTCGACGTGAAGGCGACCACCGAGGAATTCGCCGCCGCCCTGTGGGGCTGGCCGGTGCGCACCTTCGAGGCCGCCGTGCCCGCGGACAAGCTGACCATGGGCTACCGGATGGCGATGTACCGCGCGTGGCTCGGGCTGAGCTGGGTGGACGAGAACGTCATGCGCCGCGTCGTGCCGCGCCAGTTCTTCTACAACGCCATGATCACCGGTGTGAAGCCCGGCGGTTCCGCGAAGTAGTGGGCTACGGCTTCAGCCGCGAGGACGTCACCTATCTCGCGAGTGCGGCGGGCGCCGCCGCACTCGCCGAGGTGGATCGGCTGGAGCTGACTCCGGCGACGCACCTGCGCGATCTGGCACGGGTGCGTCGCGAGGCCGGCGACTCGGCGGCGGCGCTCATCGAGACGGTCCAACTGCGCCGCAAGGCGGGCGCCAAACTTCTCGACGCGTCGGCCTGGCTGTTCACCGACGACGCACTGCAGCAAGCGACCCCGACCCTGGTCGCCCGTGCGCGCGCCGCCCGGTTGGCCGGGCGAGCGGTGCACGACGTCACCTGCTCGATCGGCGCCGAACTCGCCGAGCTGGCCAGGGTCTGCCCAGCGGTAGTCGGCAGCGACCTGGACGAGGTGCGGTTGTCGATGGCCGCCCATAACCTGGCACCGCACTGGGTGCCGCTACCCGGTCCGGATTCGACTGGGCACCTTGCTGATTCGGTATCGGACGCACAACCTGGGGCCGCGTTCGCCCGGGGTGACTCCGGCTCCAGCGCGAATGCGGGCGCGGCCGATCCGGCGCAGCCGACGATCGTGCGGGCTTTCGGCGGTCATCGGTCCGCGGCAGGAAATGTGGTGCTGGCCAAGGCTGATGCGCTGGTGCCGGTGAGTGCCGGCGCGGTGGTCATCGCTGATCCGGCGCGGCGGGCGGATGGTCGGCGCACGCACGATCCGGCGAAGTTGCAACCGCCGCTGCCGGATCTGATTGCCGCGTATCCCGGGCGCGATCTCGTCGTGAAGTGTGCTCCCGGTTTGGATTTCGACCGCCTGGACTGGTCCGGTGAGATCGAGGTGGTGTCGCTCGACGGCGCGGTGCGCGAGGCGTGCCTGTGGTCGGCCGGACTCGCCGATTCGTCGGTCACCCGCCGTGCGTCGGTTCTCACCTCCGCGGGTGCATCGTTCACCCTCACCGACGCCGATCCCGACGACATCCCGGAACAAGCGCCGGGGGAGTGGATCGTCGACCCCGACGGTGCGGTGGTCCGCGCCGGTCTCGTCCGCCAGTACGCCGCGAAACACGGCCTGTGGCAACTGGATCCGCACATCGCCTACCTCACCGGCGACCGCGTCCCCGACGGCATGCGCGGCTTCCGCATCATCGACCGCCTCGAACTCCGTGAGAAAACCCTGCGCCAGGAACTGGCCCGCCGCGACTGCGGCGCCCTCGAAATCCTGGTCCGCGGCGTGGACATCGATCCCGACGCGCTCCGTAAACGCCTGAAGCTCCGCGGCGTCAACCCCTACACGCTGGTCATCACCCGAATCGGCCGCAACGCCGCGGTGTTCCTCTGCACCCCGCACCGCACCTCCGCCACATGATCCACGGCCCCGCGCACCGATCTCACCGCCGCGCACGATTTCTTGCCACAACCGCTGCGCGGCGCTGAACTCCGTGCGCCGGACTGGGATCAGTGCGCAGCATCCGGGACTACAGCGTCGCGGCGGTCGCGCCCGACTCGAGCACGCTTTGCCCGCGGCAAGCGTGGGCGACCCTCGTGCCGCGCACCGATCTCATCGCCGCGCACCAATTTCTGTCGCAATCAATGCGCGGCGTCGAGGTTGACGCGCCGCGGCAGCAGAGCCTTCGATGGTAATCAGGCTTCCATCTTCTTGACGATCTTCTGGACCGTGAGCCAGGTGCGGGTGGTGATGTCCTTGCCGTACTGCTTCTCCAGCCAGACCATCCAGTCGGGCGTTTTGGGGTCGCTGTTGTCGATGACGGCGAGGAAGGCGCGGGCGGGTTTGTCGTAGCCGATGATCCGGGTGGTCGGGTCGTCGGTTTCCGACGGCAGGGCCTTGGGTGCTTTGTGCTTGAAAAACGTTGCGATGAGATACGTTTCGCGGCAGTGGGTCAGGCCGTCGAACGGGTCGGTGTCCAAGAGGGTGCGCAGTTCGTCGTAACCGCGCACGATGGTGCCGCCGGGAATGCCCAGCTCGCGGTTGAGCGCCTGCTGAATCGTGTCCTCCAGCGCGGCGATATCGGTCTCGGTACTGCGGAACACGACATTGCCGCTGGCGAGCACCGACGCGACGCCTTCGAAGCCGAGGCCCTCGAACACCCCGCGCAGCTTGGCACCGGTCATATTCGGGTTGCTCGGCATGATCCCGCGCAACAGCGCCGCGTACCTGTTCATAGGGGTGACCGTACCGAGTGCGGCCGACATCCCGGCGCACCCGGTGCGTCCCTGCTAAGCCTTGGTCGCGGCACCATTCTTCTTACGCTGGATATCCTCCAGCGCGGCAAGGTATTTCGCCCGATCCTCGGCGCCCGCCTCCCAGGCGGCCTTGCGGTTCTTGACCACCTTGGCGGGCGCGCCGACGGCAATGCTGTAATCCGGGATCTCCCCCTTGACCACCGCGTGCGCGCCGAGCACACAGCCACGGCCTACGCGGGTCTCACGCAGCACGGTCACCTTGGCGGCGATCCAGGTGTCAGGACCGATGCGGACCGGGCTCTTCACGATGCCCTGATCCTTGATCGGCATGGTGATGTCGTCCATCTTGTGGTCGAAGTCGCAGATGTAGCACCAGTCCGCGACCAGCGTCGACTCACCGATCTCGATGTCGAGGTAGGTGTTGACGACGTTGTCCTTGCCGAACACCACCTTGTCGCCGATGCGCAGCGAACCCTCGTGGCAGCGGATGGCGTTGCCGTCACCGATGTGCACCCACCGGCCGATCTCCATCCGGCCCAGCTCGGGGGTCGCGTGGATCTCCACATTGCGGCCGAGGAAGACCATGCCGCGCAACACGATATGCGGATTGGCCGCCTTGAACTTGAACAGCCGGTAGTAGCGCACCAGATACCAGGGCGTGTACGCGCGGTTCGCGAGCACCCAGCGCAGCGACGACGGCGTCAGAAATCGCGCCTGCTGCGGATCCCTGCGGCGCGATCCGCGCCACCGCGAGCGCAGCGGTGCGCCCCACATGCTCGTCACGGACGGTCTCCTGTCGTGGTCTTTCGGGTCGCCGCCCACCTCGGCCGCGACGGATAAGAGCGTAACCGCCGCGGCGACACCGGCGGGACTCGCACACCCATGCCACGGCCCCTCCCGTACAGTGACTCCTGCGTCGGCGACGGCGCCTCGAACCCGCCACGCGGACACCCGAGCAAACAGGGGGCCGACCGAAGCGTGGCCGACGACGGAGGAGAGCAGCAGGGTGCGAAGCGGCGGCGTGCTGGGTGGTTCCGTTCGGCGACCCGCCCGGCGGCGGGCAACCGTAGCGCTGGCCGCGATCGGGCTGCTCGTGCTATCCGGTTGCGGCACCGATGTCGACGACATCACCGTCGGGCCTGGCAAGGGCTGGCCCGCCTCGCACCATGACGGCCGCAACAGCGGAACGACCGCGGTCGCCGGTGCGCGCAAGACCACGCTGAGCTGGTCGCGACCGCTCGGCGGGCAGATCTCCGAGGCGGTGACGATCGGCGCCGACGGGCAGATGTTCATCTCCACCCGCGCGCCGAGGTGCGCCATCGCCTCGTTCCAGATGCGCACGGGCCGTAAGCGATTCTGCAACGATCTCGGACCGAGCACCTATGCCGCGCCGACCGTGGTCGACGGCGCGACCAATGTGTATGTCGGCGACGACGGCGCGGTGAACTCCTTCAACTACCTCGGGCAACCGCGCTGGCGCACGCCGGTCGCCGGTGTGCCGGTGTCGGTGCAGTTCACCGGCGACGGAAACCTGTTGACCATCACCCAGACCGGCCAGGTCGACGTGCTGTCGCGGCAGACCGGCGAGCGCGTCGTCCCCACCACGCAGCTGCTCGGTGAGCCCGACTTCCTCGCCTACCCCGAACTGACCCGCCCGGCCTCCGGCGTCGGTCTCGACGACTGCGCGACCGGCGGGCCGCTGTGCCCGGTCGCGAATATCGCCGCGGTCGACCCGGATTCGGGCAGTTTCTACCTCACCGTGTGGAAGCCGGGTAAGCAGGCCGCCTCGCTGATCGCGATGCGCTATCGCGGCACCAAGCTCGAACAGCAGTGGAGCGCGGACATGCTGACCGGCGGCAGTGCGACCAGCCCCGCCCTGTCCGCCGACGGCAAGACCCTCTACCTCGGTGACAACAGCAAACGACTGATCGCGGTGAACACCGCCGACGGCAGCACCAAATGGACGCAGCCGCTGGAATGGGCCCCGCGCGGCGGGATTTCGGTCTCGTCCGACGGCCTGATCATCCCGGCCGGCGACGACGGCTATCTGCTCGCGCTGCGCGACAAGGGCGACAGCGTCGAAACCGCGTGGGAGCGTAAGGATCTCGCCCTGCGCGGCACCCCGGTACAGACCGCGGGCGGTATCGGCTACACCACGGCGGCCATCGGCGACGGCCTCAACCTCATCACCTTCGACACCAAGACCGGCACCACCGACGACTCGGACGTGCTGCCGGGCGCCAAGGGCAGCACCACCGGCACGTCGATCGGCGCCAACGGCGAGGTGATCGTCGCAACCCGCATCGGCGAACTGTTCGTCTTCAAACCCGAGAACTGAGCCGGGCTCGCCGAATCGCGCTCGCGTTATGCTGCGTGGGTTTGGTGGGTGTTCGACGGGGAGGGGTTAGGGTGGTCGAGCTTCGTCAGGGTGATGAGTTCGCCGGGTATGTGATCGACGGTGTGCTCGGTGCGGGCGGGATGGGGACCGTCTATGTGGCTCGGCATCCGCGGTTGCCGCGGCTGGTCGCGGTGAAGCTGATCAATCGCGACGCCTCCGCCGATCCCGAGGTGCGACGCCGGTTCGAGCGCGAGGCCGATGTCGTCGCGCGGCTGAATCATCCTGGCATAGTCGGCATCTACGACCGCGGCACCGACGGCGGCCATCTGTGGTTCTCGATGCCGTATATCCGTGGGACCGACGCGTCGACACTGGACGCGCGCGCGACGACGGTCGAGCGTGCGGTACGCATCGTCGGCGAGACCGCGGCGGCACTGGACTACGCGCACAGTCGCGGTGTGCTGCACCGGGATGTGAAACCGGCCAACATCATGCTGGCCGCGCCGGAGGGCAGTCTCGGCGAGCGTGCGCTGCTCACGGATTTCGGCATCGCGCGGTGGGCCGACGCGGACACGCAGTTGACCGCGACCGGAACATTCTCCGCGACGGTCGCCTTCGCCTCACCCGAACAGCTGACCGGCGCCACGCTCGATCACGGCACCGACCAGTACTCGCTGGCGTGCACGTTCTTCGCGCTGCTCGCCGGGCAGCCGCCGTTCCCCGGCTCCGAGGTCGGCCGGGTGGTGGCCGGTCATCTCGGGCAGCCCGCGCCGCGACTCACCGCGGTGCGCCCTGATATGCCGCCCGCGATCGATGCGGTGCTCGCGCGCGCCATGGCCAAGAAGCCCGACCGGCGATTCCCCAGCTGCGGCGCGTTCGCCGCCGCCCTCGCGGCGAGCATCGGTGCGAATGCTGTGCCAGCCGTGCCGTCTACGTACCCGGTGCCGCCCGCCGATGCCGTGCCAGTTGCGCAGTCCGCATACTCCGTGCCGCCCGTGCCGCCGGCTCGCCTGGCGCCGACGCAGGTGAATCGCGGTGCCGCGCAGCCGTTTCCGGTCGCGCCACGGCGGACGGGGAGGATCGTGGCTGGTGTCGCGGTATCGGCGCTGGTGCTGGCCGCGGCGGTCACCGCAGGTGTCGTCGCCGTCAACTCCGGCAAGGCCGATTCGGTCGTGCAGGCCAGCGATGACAAGGTCCTGGAGCCGACGCCCGGCGCGGTCGCGGCGCCGCGCAGCCCGCTCGATTGCCCGTCGCTGATCGAGGGCGGCCGGGTCGTCGGCAACGGTCCGGGCGATACGACCAGCGGGCCGTCGGCGATCCTGGCGATGGAGTACGCGTATTACGTCTCGCGCAGCGGCGAGCAGGTACGCGAGGTCGCGGACCCGGACGGTCAGGTTCCGGCGGCGGCCGGGGTGCAATCAGGCATCGACCAGGTGCCGGTCGGCACGGTGCACTGTGTGGTCATCGCCCGGATCGACGCGAACAGGTACTCGGTGGCGATCTCCGAGCAGCACCCCGACGGTCGCCGGGCCAACTACAGCCAGATCTTCACGACCGTCGTCCGCAACGGCCGGACACTGGTCAGCGCGGTAATCGCGCCCGCACCGCGCTGACTCGGACCGGCTGGTGCGGATCCCATTCGGGCAGCGAACGTTTCACGATGCTCGGCGGCCACCATCTGCTGCGCGCCGGTCCTGTCACGCGCACCGAATTCAACGCCGCGCAGCGGTGGGATCCGTGCGCGGCAGTGGGTGCCCGCGCTAGCGCCTACTTCGGATCGCGTTCGGGCAGTGGGCGTTCGATGATGGAGGGGCGGCCGAGGGGGTTGCGGACGCGACGCTTGGCGGAGGTGTAGACGAGAGCGGTTTCGGCGGCCACCACATCCCACGCGAAATCGGCGGTGAGGCGTTCGCGGGCCGCGTAGGCGCGGTCCTGGGCGGCGGCCGGATCGTCGAGGGTGGCGCGGACCGCCTCGACCAGGCCGTCGACATCGGCCGGTTCGAACGAGGCGCCGGTGACGCCGTCGATGACCGCCTCGCCGAGACCGCCCGCGGTGGAGGTGATCAGCGGTGCGCCCGCGGCGGCCGCCTCCAGCGCGACGATGCCGAACGGCTCGTAGCGGCTCGGCAGCACGACGGCGTCGGCGCCGTGCAGCCAGCCGAGTAGCTCCTCGTGCCCGAGCTGGCCCGCGAAGGTGACCGCGCGCGCGACCCGGTGCACCCTGGCCCGTTCACGCAGCCATTCGAACTGGGTACCGACACCTGCGATGGTCAGTGTGGTGCCGGGGTGGGCGCGGCGGATGCGCGGCAGCGCCGCGATCGCGTCCTGGACGCCCTTCTCGTATTCGAGCCTGCCGATGTAGAGCAGCCGCGGCGGGCCGGTGCGCGGTGCGCGCGGGCGGAAGGCCCAGGCGCCGACGTCGATGCCGTTGCGGATCACCGTCATCGGGATGCGCTCGGCGCCGTAGAGCCGCTCCACCTCGTCCTGCATGGACGACGAGCAGGTGATCAGCGCGTCGGATTCGTTGGCCAGCCACCATTCGACCGAGTGCACCTGCCGGTTGACCCGGCCGGACACCCAGCCGCTGTGCCTGCCCGCCTCGGTGGCGTGGATGGTCGAGACCAGCGGCACGTCGTAGTACTCGGCCAGCGCGATGGCCGGATGCGCGACGAGCCAGTCGTGCGCGTGCACCACATCGGGGGTCCAGCCGTCACCGATGCCCGGTTTGCCGAGCGCGACACCGGCACGCACCATCGCGTGCCCCATGGCCAGGGTCCAGGCGAGCATGTCCTCGCCGAAGTCGAAGCAGGGCGGATCCTCCGCGACCGCGACCACCAGCACGCCCTCGGCGATATAGGAGTGGGTGGGATGGGTCGAGGAGTCGGTGCCGGAGGGCCGCCTGGACAGCACGACCACCTCGTTGCCCGCCGCGGCCAGCTCGGTCGCCAGGTGATGGACGTGCCTGCCGAGCCCACCGACCACGACCGGTGGGTACTCCCACGACACCATCAAGATTTTCATGCATGTCCTTTGTTGCCGAGCCGGCGTGCGTCCAAACCAGGAAAGAGTCCGTCGGCCGCACCCCATCCTGCCGCCAATTGGTCCGCCTTCGCGACCTGCCCCGCGCCGACGGCGGTCGCGAGCTCCCGCACGGCATGCGCGTGCTGGTGCGCGCGGTCGCGTGCGTATCCGGCGGCCGAGTCCTTGCTGACCATGAACGCCCAGTCGCTGGACACGGTGAGGATCGCCTCGCGCAGCAACTGATCGGCGACCCGGTCGCGCAGCGCGGGCGATCCGGTACGCGCGGCGCGCATCTTGTCGACCGTATCGAGGGCCAGGCGCACGATGTCGTCGTTCAGCTCGACCAGATCCTGGACCTGATCGCCTGCCCACACCCGCCAGTCCTTGCCGGAGCCCCAGGACGAATCGGTCAATTGCACTGGCGCACCGACGAATCCGCGGTCGCGCGCGTCGGCGAGGGTGCCGACGGTGACACCGGCCTCCGGCAGTTGGCGCAACACCTGGGCCAGCCACTGCGGGCCCTCGTGCCACCAGTGCCCGAACAATTCGGTATCGAATGCCGCCACGACGAGCGCCGGTTTCCCGATGCGCTCGGATTCGCTGATGAGGCGCTCGCGCACGGTCTGCACGAAGTCGTCGACATCGCGCGCCACCGCGGCGGCCGCGAGTTCGGGATCGTAGGGCGCCTTGTCCGGACCGGCCACCGTTTTACCGGTGACGCGGGCGGGTTTGAGGCCGGTCGCGTGATCGTAGTGATGGAAATCACGATAGGCGCCGTGGCCCGGGTAGCCGGATTTGGGTGACCACACCCGGTAGCTCACGTGCAGATCCCGGCCGAAGGCGACCACGTCGGAGTCGCGCACCGGCCGTCCCGCGGTGGTGTCGCCGCGCAGCGCGGGACCGTCGACCATGAAATGGGTCACACCCGCTGCGGCGTAGCCGGTTTCCATCCCCGGTGTATATCCGCACTCGGGCGCCCAGATGCCGGTCGGGGTGTGGCCCCAGCGCTGGTGCGCGTCGGCGAGGCCCTCGGTCAGCTGGAATTCGCGCAGCCGCGGATCGAGCAGCGGCTGGAACGGGTGCGCCAGCGGGCCGCCGAGCAGTTCGATCGCCTCGGCGTCGATGAGCCGGCGCCACACCCGCGCGGCGCCGTGCCGCCAGTTGACCTCGAAATCCGCCAAAGCCGCTGTGGCCAAACGATGTTCGTGCCTGCCGAGGGCGATATTGCCGGCCATGGCCGCCTCGTCGGCGCGCAGCTGCCAGTTGCCGAGCCAGTGGTGCATGCCCGCCAGGCAGTGCGGATCGTCGAGCTGTGCCGCGAGCACCGGGGTGATGCCGAGGCTCAGCAGATGCGAACGGCCTTCGGCGGCAAGGGTGCTCAATACCTCGGCGACGGGCAGGTAGGACGCCGCCCATGATTGGTATAGCCATTCCTCGCCGACCGGCCAGCGGCCGTGGTGGGCCAGCCAGGGCAGGTGTGAATGCAGGACCAGCGTGAACTGACCCGGCACGGATTGTCTGCTCAAGGCTTCACCGCGATGGCGACGAGATCGAGGCTCGCGTCGATGTCCTCGGTGGTCATGGCGAAATCGTCGATGGTGACGGCGGCGACGTCGGCGGTCAGCGCGGCGGGCCACGGCTCACCGGCCAGCGCGCGTTCGATCTGGGCGTCGATGAACGAGCCACCGTGCTTGGCGTCCAACGCTTTCAGGCCGGGGCCGTGGTGCACGCCGGTCATCAGCGTGACCTCGAAACCCGCCTCGATCAGCAGTTCGGTCAGCTCGGCGGCGTTGAGCTCGCGGGTGTGGAACGGGTTGAGCGGGGTATCGCGTCCAGGAGAGAAGGTGATGCGGTTCGGCGTGCTGATCAGCAGCTCGCCGCCGGGCCGCAGCACACGCAGGCATTCGCGGAGGAACTGGCCCTGATCCCAAAGATGTTCGATCACCTGGAAATTCACCACGACGTCGACCGAGGCGTCGGGCAGCGGCAGGTCGGCGAGGTTGCCCTGGATCATCTCGACGCGCGGATAGCGTGCGCGCACGTGCTCGACCGCGCTCGCGTCGTAGTCGAGTCCGGTGACCTCGGCGGCCACGTCCGCGATCATGTCGGCGCCGTATCCTTCGCCGGATCCGGCCTCCAGCACCACTTTTCCGGCGCAGCGCTCGAGCAGGCGCGCATAGGCGATCTCGTGCCGACGGAACCAGTAATTCTCCTCGGCTATGCCGGGAACGGTCCTCTCGCCGGTCAGCGGCAGCGGTTCGAGGGCGCCGGGGTTCGGGTCCGCGGCAGGGATCACAGCCTCGCTCATCCGTCCGACGTTACTTGGCCCTGTTTGCGCGCACGATATCGCCCAGTGCATCGTTCTGAGAGAGAAGCGAGTAAGTTACCCACGGGTAACTTAACGTAGGGTAGTGTCACGCCCTGAGCTACTCACAAGGACGTACGGCCCAGCTCGTACGACCACCACGCACGTGTACCTAGAACAGGAGGTCGACGAAGACCGATGCCGAACATCGTCGTACTCATCAAGCAGGTTCCCGACACCTGGTCCGAGCGCAAGCTGACCGATGGTGACTACACCCTCGATCGCGAAGCCGCCGACGCCGTCCTCGACGAGATCAACGAGCGCGCCGTCGAAGAGGCGCTGCTGATCAAGGAGGCCCAGGGCGGCGAGGTCACCGTGCTGGCGGCCGGTCCGGACCGGGCCACCGAGGCCATCCGCAAGGCGCTGTCCATGGGCGCCGACAAGGCCATCCACATCAACGATCCGGCCATCCACGGCTCCGACGCGGTGCAGACCGCGTGGGTGCTCGCCGGTGCGCTCGGCCAGGTCGAGGGCGTCGAGCTGGTCATCGCCGGTAACGAGGCGACCGACGGCCGCGCCGGTGCGGTGCCCGCGATCATCGCCGAGTACCTCGGCATCCCGCAGCTGACGCACCTGCGCAAGCTGACCGTCGACGGCGACCGGATCACCGGTGAGCGCGAGACCGACGAGGGCGTCTTCAAGCTGGAGGCCACCTTGCCCGCCATCGTCTCGGTGACCGAGAAGATCAACGAGCCGCGCTTCCCGTCCTTCAAGGGCATCATGGCCGCGAAGAAGAAGGAAGTGCAGACCTTCACGCTGGCCGACCTCGGCATCGACCCGTCGACCGTCGGCGTCGCGAACTCGGGCACCACCGTCACCGCGGCCACCCCGAAGCCCGCGCGCACCGCGGGCGAGAAGATCGCGGACGAGGGCGACGGCGGCTCCAAGATCGCCGCGTACCTCATCGGTCAGAAGATCATCTGATTCGCCTCGGCTGAGACTTCGTAGGAGAGAAGAACAATGGCAGAAGTACTTGTGCTCGTCGAGCACGCCGACGGTGCGATCAAGAAGGTCAGCACCGAACTGCTCACCGCCGCCCGTGCCCTCGGCACCCCGGCCGCCGTCGTGCTCGGTACCGCGGGCACCGGTGAGAAGCTGGCCGACGCGCTCGCTGCGGCCGGCGCCGAGAAGATCTACGTCGCCGAGTCCGACGATGTGGAGAACTACCTGGTGACCCCGAAGGTCGACGTGCTGGCCGGCCTGGTCGAGGCCGTCGCGCCCGCCGCCGTCATCGTCGCCGCCACCGCCGAGGGCAAGGAGGTGTCGGGCCGCCTCGCCGCGCGCATCGGCTCCGGCCTGCTCGTCGACGTCATCGACGTCAAGGCGGACGGCTCGGTCGTGCACTCGATCTTCGGTGGCGCGTTCACCGTCGACGCCAAGGCCACCGGCGACGTGCCGGTGATCTCGGTGCGCCCCGGCGCCGTCGAGGCCGCCCCGCAGGCCGGTGCGGGCGAGAAGGTCGCCGTCGAGGTGCCCGCGCAGGAAGAGGGCGTCGTCAAGGTCGTCTCCCGCGAGCCGGTCGTCGCCGGTGACCGTCCGGAGCTCACCGAGGCGGCGATCGTCGTCTCCGGTGGTCGCGGTGTCGGTTCCGCCGACAACTTCGCGGTCGTCGAGGCGCTGGCCGATTCGCTCGGCGCGGCCGTCGGCGCCTCGCGTGCCGCGGTCGACTCGGGCTACTACCCGGGCCAGTTCCAGGTCGGCCAGACCGGTAAGACGGTCTCGCCGCAGCTGTACATCGCGCTCGGCATTTCCGGTGCGATCCAGCACCGCGCCGGTATGCAGACCTCGAAGACCATCGTCGCGGTCAACAAGGACGAAGAAGCCCCGATCTTCGAGATCGCGGACTACGGCATCGTCGGCGACCTGTTCAACGTCGCACCGCAGCTGACCGAAGCGGTCAAGGCGCACAAGGGTTAATTCCCTTCCGCTTCATCACGATCGGCCCTGGGCAGCTGCCCAGGGCCGATCGTGTTTTCGGATAACCTGCGGATATGGCTGTTCCTACGACTCGGATGCTGGTGCTCGCGGTGGTGCGGCTGCTGCAACCGGTGCATGGTTACGACGTTCGGCGCGAACTGCTTTCGTGGCATGCGGACGATTGGGCCAATGTGAAACCCGGTTCGATCTACGGCGCGCTGAACACCATGCAGCGCGACGGGCTGGTCGCGGTGGAGGGTGTGACGCAGGAGGGGGCGCGGCCGGAGCGGACCACCTATCGGCTGACGAAGGAGGGGGAGAAGGTCTTCGGCGACATGCTGCGCGAGGCGATCTGGTGGACCGAGCAGCCGAAGAACCCCTACTCGGCGGCGATCGCACTGCTGCCGCATCTGCCGCGCGAAGAAGTGATCGCGGCGTTGCGGGGGCGGATTCTGAAGTTCGAGGCCGAACTCGTCTTCTATGACCGTGAGCAGGAGCGCATTCTCGCGGGCAGTGGTGACCCGGCGGAGTCCGAACCGCACCATGTCGCCGACGCGATCCGGTTGACCGCCGATCACGTCAGGGCCGATCTCACCTGGACGCGAAAGACGTTGGAGCGCATCGAAAAGGGCGAACTGGATGTGTGGACCGACTGGCAGCGCCTCGACGGCGGCTCGATGACGATCTGATCAATCCTGAATAGTAAAGCTTGACTATTAAGGTCGACGTTTCTACCGTAAGCGGTGTGGAAACGATCGACTCCGTTCGCGACCGCGCAGGCGCCCCGATGATCGAAGTGCGTGGGCTGGCGCGAACATTCACTACCAAGACCGGTCCCGTCGCGGCGGTCACCGGTGTCGACTTCGACGTGCACGACGGCGAGATCCTCGGCCTGCTCGGCCCCAACGGCGCGGGCAAGACCACGACGTTGCGGATGTTGAGCACCCTGATCGCGCCGACCTCGGGCGAGGCGACCATCGCGGGCGCCGACCTGCGTGCCGAACCGCGCATCGTGCGCGCGCGGATCGGCTATGTCGCGCAGGGCGGTACGACCAATGAGAACGAACTGGTGCTCGACGAATTGGTGCTACAGGCAAGGCTTTTCGGCTTGTCCAAGGCGCAGGCCAGAGCCAATGCCGAGGAACTGCTCGTCGCGCTCGACCTGGCCGGACTCGGCGGACGCAAATGCGGTCAGCTCTCCGGCGGCCAGCGCCGGCGGGTCGACATCGCGCTCGGCCTGGTGCACGGGCCGCGACTGATCTACCTGGACGAGCCGACCACCGGGCTCGACCCGCAGAGCAGGGCCAACCTGTGGGAGCACATCCGGCGGCTGCGCGAACGCGGCACCACCGTGGTGCTCACCACCCACTATCTGGAAGAGGCCGACGCGCTGTGTGACCGGCTGCTGGTCATGGATCACGGCGGCATCGTCGCCGACGGCTCGCCGGACGAACTCAAGCGGCGCATCTCCGGCGATGTCGTCAGCCTCGAAATCGACGACGCCAGTGCCGATCTCGCGATCGAGGTGGCCCGCGAGGTGCTCGAGGTGCGTTCGCTGGTCTCCGCCGACGGTGTCGACGACACGCACACCGGGATGACCCTGGTGCACCTCACCGTCGAGCGCGGTGACGCAGCGGTGGTTCCGCTGCTGCGCGCGCTGGACGAGCGCGGCCTCGCGCCGGGCGCGCTCACCGTCAAACGACCGAGCCTCGACGATGTCTTCCTGACCATCACGGGGCGCTCGCTGCGGGAAGGAGCGCGGGCATCATGAGGTTCTTCCGCGATACCGGCCTGATCTTCTGGTCGCAGCTGCGGTCCAACGTGCGCAACCCGGTGTGGGTGATCATCGGTCTGTCCCAGCCGATCCTGTATCTGGTGCTGTTCGGTCCGCTGGTGAAGGGCGTCGCGTCGGCGTTCGGGCCCGGCGCCGATCCGTGGAAGGTGCTCACTCCCGCGCTGGTCATCCAGACCGGGCTGTTCGGCGCGCTGTACTCGGGCTTCTCCATCGTGTCCGAACTGCGTTTCGGCGTGGTCGAACGGCAGCGGGTCACCCCGGCAAGCCGGGGCGCGCTCCTGCTCGGCCGGGTGCTCAAGGACATGGTCGTGCTCGTCGCACAGGCGCTCGTGCTGGTCGGTGTCGCCGCGCTCGCCTTCGGATTGCGGCCCGACGCACTGGGTTTGGTGGCCTCGGTGCTGCTGATCGCGGTGATGTCGGCAGGGCTGGCCGCGGCGTCCTACGCACTCGGGCTGTGGGCGCGCGCCGAGGACGTGCTCGCCTCGGTGCTCAACAGCGCCGCGCTACCGCTGATGCTGCTGTCCGGCATCCTGCTGCCGATGACGGTCGGGCCGAGCTGGTTGCAGAACATCGCGAAGGCGAATCCGTTCTCGCACACCGTCGATGCGGCCCGCGCGATGTTCCGCGGCGAGTTCGCGACCTCGGACGTCTACCTCGGCACCACGCTCACCGTGCTGGTCGCGCTGGCGCTGATGTACCTCGGCGCGCGCAGCTTTGCCCGCGAAAACGCCTGAGTGGCAACGGCATACCCGTGCCAGGATGCCAGAACAGCTGAGCCCCGACCGCTGTGCCGCTCAGGCGCGAGAACGGCTGAGCGGCAATGGCATGCGCTGCTCAGCCGCGATGCAGGCTGGCGAGCAGCGTGGCGAGGATCGGGGAGCGGCGGACATCGCTGCGCAGCACCGCGGACACCGGGATGCGCAGCGGGTGTTCGGCCAGCTTCAGCACGACGAGGCCCTCGGTGGAGCTGTCGGCGTACAGGACGGTCCACGCGTCGGGGCGGTTGATCAGCTCCATGCTCGCGGTGTGGTCCGGCGGGATCGGCGGACCGTAGGTCGGCCCCATCGGCTTCTCGGCGAACGCCGATCGAATGATGGTGTGCAGCAACACCTGCTCCTGCTCCGGCGGCAGCAGCAGCGGGTACTTGCTGAGATCGGTGAGCGTCACCACGTCACGGGTGGCCAGCGGATGCCCGGCCGAGGTGGCGATGACGAGGTCCTCCACCCAGAGTTTCTCGACGGTCAGGCCGGGCTGGTCGACGCTGCCGCGGATCAGCGCGAGATCGCAGTCGCCGTCGGCCACCGCGGCGATGCGCTGGCGGAACGGTTTGATGACGAACTCGATCTCCGCGCCCTGATGCGCCGCGCGGGTACTCGCGATCGCGGACAGCGAGCGGGTCGCGAAGGACATGTTCGCGGTCAGGCGCACGCGCGGCCCCGTGATCCGCACCGCCGCGCGGATCGCGGACTCCAGGCTGAGCATCTGTTTCGCAAGGGGAAGTAGCCGTGTGGTCGCGTCGGTCGGCACGACCGAGCGCGTCGAACGCTCGAAGAGCTGCACGCCGAGGTCGCGCTCCAACCTGGAGATCTGGTGGCTGATCGCCGACTGCGAGATGAAACAGCGGGCTGCCGCGCCGCTGAAGCTCAGCTCCTCGCAGACCGCGACGAAGTAGGTGAGCTGCCGAAGTTCCACAGCGCCTCGCATTCATGACGGATCGAGATAAGAGTCTTCTGAATTATGCGCCCTGGCTCGTGAAATATCTGCCCTTCGAATTACGGTTCGTAATGAGAGAAGGAGGCTGTCATGCAGTACGCAGATGCGGGGATCGAAACCGCGGAAGTTGTCATCGTTGGATCGGGGTTCGGTGGGCTCGCTGCCGCGAAGCAGCTCGCCAAGTCGGGGATCAACTACGTGCTGATCTCCAGCACGCCGGAACATCTTTTCCAGCCGCTGTTGTACCAGGTTGCGACCGGTGTGCTGGAATCGGGGGAGATCGCGCCGCCGATCGCGTCGGTGCTGCGCAGGCACAAGGAAGCCGATGTCCGCCTCGGCAAGGTGGTCGGCGTGGACGCCGACAAGGCGGTCCTGACCTACGAGACCGAGGACGGCCCGCGCCGGATCCGCTACGGCTCGCTCATCGCCGCCACCGGCGCAAGCCAGTCCTACTTCGGCCGTGACGATTTCGCCGAGAAGACCTACTCGCTCAAGACCATCGACGACGCCAAAGTGCTTCGGGCGCAGATCGAACGGGTCTTCGCCGAGGCTGCCGAGGCGGACGCCGAGACCGCGCGCAAGCTGCTCAGCTTCGTGGTGGTCGGCGCGGGCGCGACCGGCGTCGAGGTCGCGGGCCAGCTGAAGGAACTCGCGAAAAGGCACTTCCACCAGGAGGTTTCGGTCACCCTCGTGGAGGGCGCCGGTGAGGTGCTTCCGCCGTTCGGCGGTGGGCTCTCGGAATACGCGAAGAAGTCGTTGACCCGCAGCGGCGTCGAGGTGCTGCTCGGCACCTTCGTGACCGACATCGAAACCGGTGTGGTCACCGTCAAGGACAAAGACGGTGTGCAGCAGCAGATTCCGGCCGAGACCGTGGTCTGGTCGGCGGGTGTCGCCGCGGGCGGATTCGCCGAGATCCTGGCCGAGGCCACCGGAGTCGAGACCGATCGCGCCGGGCGCCTGCTCATCAACCCGGACCTGACCGTCGGCGGGCACGCCGATATCTACGCCATCGGCGATATGACCTCGCTCAACGGCTACCCCGGCCAGTCGCCGGTCGCCATGCAGGAGGGCAGGCACGCCGCCGACATCATCCGCCGCAAGAAGCAGCCCGGCACCCCGTTCAAGTACTGGGACAAGGGCAGCATGGCGGTGATCAGCCGGTTCAGCGCGGTGGTGAAGCTGACCGACCGCATCACCTTCCGCGGCGTGATCGCCTGGGCCATGTGGCTCGCGGTGCACCTGCTGTACCTGGTCGGCTTCCGCAACCGCTTCGCGGCGGTCGCCTCCTGGCTCGTCGCCTTCATCGGCACCGGCCGTCCCGGATTCGACGAGGTCGAGGCCGCGCCGACGCTGACCGCCGTATCCGAACGCAAGGCCGCTTGATCGCTGCCGCATATCAAGGCCTCGCGCAGGTTCGCTGCGCGGGGCCATGACGTGTCTTCGGCCGGAAAATGCCTTGTCAGCAGGCAAAAGGCGCGATGCGGCTGCGCTGGCGCGAACGGGGTGCGACCGATCGGTGAACGGTCGGTGTGATCGTCGTCTCGTTCACTTAAGCGGCATCGGGGCGACACTTCGAGGTCGCTCCGGCGCAGTGTCGGGCTGGGTTCATTACAGGTATGACAGCATCGCTCAGCGATTCCATGAGGGGCGGTGGTCGGGCGACGGGTGGGCCGATCACGTCCGTGTTGACCTCGCCGGCTCGACCGACGGACTCCGGGGTGGAGCGGTCTCGCTATTCGCTCGTTGTCTCGTCCGATGCCGACCATCGCACCGCGGCACAGCGGCTGCGCTACGGCGTCTTCGCCAACGAGCCCGGCTTCCACATTCCCGACAACGGCACCGGCCTCGACGCCGACCACTTCGACGAGCACTGCGACCACCTGCTCGTCCGCGACGATCTGACCGAGGACTTCGTCGGCTGCTACCGAATGCTGCCGCCGGACAAGGTGAATGCCGCGGGCGGCTACTACACCGCCACGGAATTCGATCTGGCGCAACTGGATCCGGAAGGCCACCGGATCGTCGAGATGGGCCGCGCGTGCGTGGTGCCCGATCATCGCAACGGCTCGGTGCTGACGCTGATGTGGGCGGGCATCCTGCACTACATTCAGCTCACCGGCTACGAATGGGTGATGGGCTGCGTGTCGGTGCCCATGCGGGACAGCCCTACCGACCCGGCCGGTGTGAACGTGCGCGGCGTGCGGGACATGCTGCTCGGCAGGCACGGCTGTGATCCGGAACGCCGTGTGCACCCGTACAACCCGGTGATCGTCGACGGCAAGACGCTCGACGAGATGACACCGCCGCCGCGGCCCAAGCTGCCGCCCCTGTTGCGCGGGTACCTGCGACTGGGCGCGGAGATCTGCGGTGAGCCCGCGCACGATCCCGATTTCGCGGTCGCCGATTTCGTCGCACTGCTCGGCCTCGACACCATCAACACCCGCTACCTGAACCGATTACAGGACGCTGCCGCGTCGTTCGACGGAGGACGGTGAGGTCAGTGGTGTTCGACGCGCCGCCCGCCCAGGCCACGCACGCATGGATGCCGTCGAGCCCCTGTGGGCCCGGCTGTATCGAAGGGATCGATGAGGTCGGGACCGGCCGGGTGCTCGCCCGGGTCGCCGGCGTGGTCGGACTGCTCATCAGCTTTCCGGTGGTCAACGTGGTCACGCCGCCCGGCGCGCGCGAGCGCCTGCGGCGGGGCTATGCGCGAACGCTGTTGAACTGCCTCGGCATTCGGCTGCGCATCGTGGACAATCGGACGCCCGCGGCCGTCGATACCGCCGACGTGCGCTACGGCGAGCCCGGACAGGGCGTCATGGTGGTCACCGGTCATATCGGCTGGACCGATATCGTCGCCCTCGCCGCCGTGCAGCCGCTCGGCTTCGTCGCGCGGGCGGACATGCTGGACTGGCCGCTGCTCGGCGGGCTGGCGAAGCTGATGCGGGTCATCCCCATCGACCGCGAGCGCTTGCGCGAATTGCCCACCGTGGTAGCGCAACTCGGCGCGCGCCTGGCGGCGGGGGATCGGATCGCGGTATTCCCCGAGGGCACCACCTGGTGCGGCCGCGCCTACGGCACGATGCGCCCCGCCCTGTTCCAGGCCGCCGTGGACACGGCGACCCCGGTGCAGCCGGTCCGCCTGCGCTACCTCGACCGGCACGAAACCCAGTGCACGGTCCCCGGTTTCGTCGGTATCGATACTTTCGCGAGTTCCGCTGGGCGCGTGTTGCGCTCGCGCGGCATGGTCGCCGAGATCGTCCTCGAACCACTGGAACAGCCGGGCGACGACCGCCGCGAGCTGGCCCGCCGCTGCGAGCGCGCCGTCCGAGGCACCGAATTGTCGCGCCACGGCCTGTGGATCGAAGCGGGCACCACCCGAGTTCAAGACCCAGAGGCGGCTGTCACCGACGCGCCGGAAGTCGTTCGCCCGCAACGGAGAAGGCTGCGCCCGACGTTCCGTGGCCGGGACAACCGCCACGAGGTCACCCGAGGCGAAGTGGTGACCTAGGAACGGGTCCGGCTACCTCAGATCGTCGGCAACTATTCGCTCGATATTGCGTTCGGCGAGCGCGGTGATGGTGACGAACGGATTCACCGTGGTGCTGCCGGGAATCAGCGACCCATCGATGACGTACAGGCCCTTGTAGGCGGTGAGCCGCCCGAAGTTGTCGGTCGACTGATCGAGTACGCAACCGCCGAGCGGGTGGTAGGCGAAGTCGTCGCCCCAGGTCTTGTAGAGCCCGAACAGGTCGGTGCGGTAAATGGTGCCCTCCTTGCGGTTGATCTTGTCGAAGACCCGCTTGGCCGCATCGATACTCGGCTGGTTCCATGCGGTCTGCCAGTTCAGGTCCACGGCGCCGGTGCCGGAGTTGAAGCTGAACTTGCCGCGATTGGGATTCTTGGTGATGGCCAGGTACAGGCTGATGAAGGTCTCCAGCCCGGCCGGAATGGGCGAGACCTCCGCGAAGACCGGACCGGCGGTGTCGGCCCAATTGTCGATGCCGAGGCACGGAATACAGGACTGCAGGCTGCCGGTGTCGTCCCACACGTGATTGGCGCGGGCGACCATGACATTGCCGTTGTTGCCCCAGTTGGCGCCGACGGTGTCCGGCAGGTCGGGCAGTTTGCCCTGCGCCTTCATGGCCACCAGTAGCTTGCTGGTGCCCACGCTCCCCGCGGCGAAGAAGACACGTTGCGCCACAACGGCTTTGGTCGCCACGATCTTGCCGCCGGTGTCGAGCTGGTTCATCTCCACCCGGTAGCCGTCCGCGGCGGGCGCCACCGCGGTGACCTTGTGCATGGCTGTGATGCCGACTCTGCCGGTGGCGACGGCCTCGGCCAGGTAGGTCTTGTCCACCGACCTCTTGCCGTAGTTGTTGCCGTAGATGACCTCCGAGGCCAGCGCCGAGCGGGTGGCCTGGTTGGCCTGTTCCTTCTTCATGTACTCGAAGTCGTAGACGTTGGGCACGAAAGCCCAAGCGAATCCGGAACGTTCGGCGTGCTTGCGCCCGACTCGGGCGTACTTGTAGCACTCGGCTCCGTCGAACCAGCTCTGATCGAGCTGGTTGACGCCGAGCGCGGCAGTGGCCCGAGGGTAGTAGGTGGCATACATTTCGCCCGCGTCGACCGTCGGCAGGATGCTCGCGAAGTTCTCCGGCTTGGGCGTCACCGCCATCCCGCCGTTGACCAGCGAACCGCCGCCGACACCGCGGCCCTGGTAAATCTTGATGCCGCTGAACTGTTCGGAATCCAGTACGCCGGTGTACTTCTGGATGTCTTTGTTGTAGTCGCCGCCGGCGAAATGATTGATGGGCTGATCGGTGCGGGTGCGCAGCCAATAGGACCGGCCGTCCGGTTTCAACATGGTGCAGAAGATCTTCCCGTCCGATCCGGGCGTGGACCAGGACATACCCATTTCGACGACGGCCACGTCGATACCGGCCTGCGCCAGTCGCAGCGCCGCCACCGCACCGCCGTAGCCGCTGCCGATGACCAGGGCGGGGACCTTGTCGCCATCGGCGAGTTGTTTGATCGGCACGGCCTGAGCCGGTAGGTGGCGCGAGAGCATTGCGCCCCCGATAATGACACCTGTTGCAGCTAGTAGTCGGCGCCGGGGGATTGCGCCACAATATTGGCTTCTTCCAGCATTTTCATAAGCGAATCCACGCATTGTGTGGCTCCTCACCGAGACTCCGATGAGAACCTGTTATATATCGTTTGAAGTGCTGGTGTGTCAGTTTTGGGAAACCTTCCGATGCCCTGCGACAGAACTGGTGATCATCCGGGACGAAGGTGTGACGACCGTGCGAGTTCGCGCGGCGACAGTGGCGGTATGACTACTCGTCCCTTGGCCCGCTTCATGTGCGGGATGGTGCTCTTGCTGCTTGCCGTCGCGACCTACCACGCTGGTGTGTCCACCTATCGAGGCCAGTTGATCGACGACGGCTCGATGCGGCTGGTGTCGTCCTGGTTCGGCAACGATGTGCCGAACCGGGGAATCCTCGCGGAGATTCAAACTCCCGTGCTCGCGGTGGCCAGTGCGATGCTGGTGCTCGTGCTCTGGTGGCGTCGTTCGCTTCGCCACGCCGGGTACGCCGGGCTCGTGGTGATCGGCACGATCGCCTCCGCCGTGCTGCTGAAGAGCGCACTTGTTCGGCCCTCGCTGGGGGTCGGCGCCGGGATCAACTCGTTTCCGTCGAACACTGCCGCCGCGTTCGCTGCGATAGGCTGCGCATTCGTGGTGGCCGTGCCGCGGGCGGCACGCTGGTGGACCGGTGTCGCGGCGATGTTCGGCGTCGGTTGCGTATCCGTCGCGGTGGTCGCCCTGCAGTGGCATCGGCCGAGCGATGTGCTCGGTGCGCTGCTGCTCGCGGGGGCGATATCGATGATCGGCGCGGCGCTGGTTTTCGGCGATGTTCGAGCCCGATCGCTGTCCGCGGCGACGGAATATCGCCGCCGCGACGCGCGGAAGACACGGGAGATGATGCTGACGTGAACCTGCTGCTGGTGGAGGACGATCCGCAGATCGTCGAGGCGCTGAGTATGTCGCTGGCGCGTCTCGGGTACCGCGTCGACCACATGCCGCAGGCCTCGGCCGATCTGCCGGAACGGGTGGCGGACGCGGATGCCGTCATCCTGGACGTCGGCCTCCCCGGCGATGATGGATTCGCCGTGTGCCGCACCATTCGCAGGCACAGCTCGATACCGATCATCATGCTCACCGCCCGATCCGACGATATCGATACCGTTGCCGGACTCGAAGCCGGAGCCGACGACTATGTGGTCAAACCGGTCAGCCCGCGGGTGCTCGATGCCAGGATCAAGGCGGTGCTGCGCAGGCAAGCGCCAGCTCCGGTCGTCGTGCCCGATCCACTCGCGACAATCGGCAGCGGACTCCGGGTCGACCGCCGCGCCGCGGAGGTGACGCGCGACGGCGTCGCGCTGAACCTGAGCCCGACGGAGAAGCGCCTGCTTTTCGCGCTGTCCGACCATTCCGGCCAGGTGCTGAGCCGCGAGCAGCTACTCGAATTAGCCTGGAACCAGGACTTTCTGGGCGATTCCCGGCTCGTCGACAATGCCGTTCAGCGGCTGCGCGGCAAGATCGACGGCGACGGCGCCGACAGTCATATCGAGACGGTGCGCGGCTTCGGTTACCGCTTCCGGGCGATTCCGTGACCTGGTCGCCCCGAATCCTGCTGGCCAGCCTGCGCGGCCGGATTCTCGCCGCGACGATCTCGGTCGCCTGCGTGACGGCCATCGCGACCGGCGGTGCGCTCGCCGTGAAGGCGCGCAGCTGGGCGTACGAAAGCGCGCAGGAGGCGGTATTCGCCGAATTCCATCGCAACATTCGGGACCTGTTCGAGAGCGGGCATGCCACCGATCTCGCCGAGCTGCCCGCGGAGTACACCGTCACGGTGGACGGCCTCGTCGTCCGGCAGGGTGATGCGCGCATCGATGACATCTCGCCCGGACTGCGCGGCAAGCTCGATCACTCGTCCGGGCTCTACCTTTTCGAACGCCTGCCGGGGCAGCGAGTGGCCGTCGGCTACGCCGCGCCCGGCCGCCAGGCAGCGCCCGGCGGCCACATCACGGTCTATGCCGTGCGAAATCTGGCCGGGGTACCGGAGAAGCAGCGGCAACTCGCCTGGATCATCGCGCTGTCGGTTCTCGGTTCGGCCGCGCTCGGCGGGGTGCTCGGCTTCGCGCTGACCGCATCGCTCGTTCGGCCGATCCGCCGCATCGCCGCCGCCGCCCGCCGCGTCCCGGACGGCGACGTCCTGCTGCCGAGCACCGATATCGCCGAACTTCGCGATGTCACAACGACATTCAACGATATGGTGCGGCGCCAGCGGGAAACCATCCGCGGCCTGGTCGAACAGGACGAACGCGCCAGACGCTTCGTCAGCGATGTCGCGCACGAGCTGCGCAGTCCGCTGGCGGCCCTGGTACCCGCCGCCGAGGTACTCGCCGAGGAGCTCGCGGACCGCGACGGTGATGCCGGGACGGCGGCGCGCCTCATCGGCGCCGGGATCGATGATCTGGCCCGGTTGGTGGAGGACCTGCTGGAGATGTCGCAGCGCGACAGCGGCCGTGCGGTGCTGTTGTCCGAGACCGTCGACCTGGTCGAGCTGATCGACCGCACGCTGCGGCTGCGCGGCTGGTCCGATCAGGTGACCGTCGTCGTCGAGCCGGGCGCGCGGCGATTCGTCGGCAGCGATCCGCGCCGCATCGAGGCCATCGTGTCGAACCTGGTCGGCAACGCGCTGCGCCATGGCAGGCCGCCCGTCTCCGTCGCGGTCCGGCGTGCCGATGCCGCGGCGCGGATCGAGGTCGGCGATGCCGGCGACGGCATCCCGGCCGAACATGTCGACCGGGTCTTCGAGCGGATGTACAAGGTCTCCGAATCACGAACGCGCACCGGGGGAGCCGGGCTCGGCCTGGCCATCGCCAAGGAGAACGCTCAGCTGCTCGGCGGTGATCTGACCTATCGGCGCGACGCAGGACGCACGGTGTTCTCCGTCGACCTGCCGATGCGCTGAACCGGCCGAATCACGGCGGCGCTGCGACAGAACCGGGACATTTCCACGAAACAGACTGCGCGGCCTGGGAATATGACCAACGGCAGGATTTCAGCTGGCCGGAGCCGAGGAACGCGACAGCGGTTCCGGCGATGGCTCGATGCGGTAGCTGTCGGGGATCGAGGCAGGGCTCGGCTGGATCGTCGGCGGCTTCGGAGCGGTCCTCGGGATCGCGCCTCGGGGTGCGGGAATATCGGAAGGGGGTCGGCGGGTTGGGAGTCGTAAGCAGAATCGTGGAAACCAGGGGGGAGACCCCAAAGATGCGCAGGTCAGCGGTGGGATAGGCTTTGGCGGTCATGAAGTCGGCTTTTTCGGGTGCGGTCAGCGGTGCGGTGCCCCAGACGGTCTACCTCGATCATGCGGCGACCACACCGATGTTGCCCGCTGCCATCGAGGCGATGACGGCTGCCCTGTGGCAGGCGGGGAACGCGTCCTCGCTGCACGGATCGGGGCGGGTCGCGCGCAGGACGCTGGAGGAGGCGCGCGAATCGATCGCCGCCGATCTGGGCGCGAGGCCATCGGAGGTCATCTTCACCTCCGGCGGGACCGAGAGCGACAATCTGGCGGTCAAGGGGATCTACTGGGCGCGCCGCGACGCCGAGCCGCGCCGGACCAGGATCATCGCCAGTTCGATCGAACATCACGCGGTCATCGACGCGGTGGAGTGGCTGGAGCAGCACGAGGGCGCACAGGTGACCTGGCTGCCGGTCGACGCCGAGGGCGTCGTCTCGCCGCGGGTGCTGCGTGCCGCGCTGGCCGACCATGTCGACGAGGTCGCGCTTGTCACCATCATGTGGGCCAACAACGAGGTCGGCACCATCCAGCCGATCAACGAACTTGCCGCCGTGGCAAGGGAATTCGATGTGCCGATGCACAGCGACGCGATCCAGGCCGCCGCGCAGCTGCCGATCGATTTCGCCGCCAGCGGGCTGTCCGCCGCGAGTTTCGCCGGGCACAAGGTCGGCGGGCCGCACGGCATCGGCGTGTTGCTGCTCGGCAGGCAGGTGCCGTGCGTACCGCTGCTGCACGGCGGCGGGCACGAGCGCGATCTGCGTTCCGGCACCTCCGATACCGCGGCCGCGCTCGGGCTGGCCACCGCGCTGCATCAGACTGCGGTCGAAATGTCCACGCGCACCGTGGAATTGGCCCGGCTGCGGGATGAACTGATCGACGGTGTACGCGATTCGGTGCCGGATGCGGTGCTCAACGGCCCGGCCGGCGACCGGCGGCTGGCCGGCAACGTCCACTTCACTTTCCCTGGCTGCGAAGGCGATTCGCTGTTGATGCTGCTCGACGCGGCCGGGATCGAATGCTCGACCGGGTCGGCCTGCAATGCCGGGGTGGCCTCGCCGAGCCATGTGCTGATCGCCATGGGCGTCGAGCCGTGGCAGGCGCGCGGATCACTGCGATTCTCATTGGGGCACACGTCGACCCGCGCCGACGTCGCCGCGCTGCTCGGTGTGCTGCCCCAGGTGGTGGAGCGGGCCAGGGCCGCGGGTATGGCCGGTGCTAAGGGAGGTGTCTGATGCGAGTTCTCGCCGCGATGAGCGGTGGTGTCGATTCGGCGGTGGCGGCGGCGCGTGCCGTCGACGCGGGGCATGAGGTGGTCGGCGTGCATCTGGCACTGTCGGCGTCGCCCGGCACCCTGCGGACCGGATCGCGCGGCTGCTGCTCCAAGGAGGACGCGGGCGATGCCAGGCGCGCCGCGGATGTGCTCGGCATCCCGTTCTACGTCTGGGACTTCGCCGACCGCTTCAAGGAAGACGTGATCGACGACTTCGTCGCGGCCTACGCGGCGGGCGAGACGCCCAATCCGTGTCTGCGCTGCAACGAGAAGATCAAGTTCTCGGCGCTGGCCGATCGCGCGGTGGCGCTCGGCTTCGACGCCGTGGTCACCGGGCATTACGCGCGACTGGCGGACGGCGTGCTGCGCCGCGCGGTCGACGCGGACAAGGATCAGTCCTACGTGCTCGCGGTGCTCACCGCGGACCAGTTGTCGCGGGCCATGTTCCCGGTCGGTGACACCCCGAAGCCGCGGATCCGCGAGGAGGCCGCCGAGCGCGGGCTCGCCGTGGCGAACAAGCCGGACAGCCACGACATCTGCTTCATCCCGTCCGGCGACACCAGGGCATTCCTCGGCGCCAAGATCGGTATCCGGCCGGGCGCCGTCGTCGATGCCGACGGCCAGGAACTGGCGAAGCACGACGGTGTGCACGGGTTCACCATCGGTCAGCGCAAGGGTCTCGGCCTGCCGGGTCCGGCCGCCGACGGCAAGCCGCGCTACGTCACCGATATCGATCCCGATTCCGGGACCGTGCGGGTCGGCTCGGCCGAGGATCTGCATGTGTGGATGGTCGAGGCCGAGCGCGCCGTCTGGACCTCGGGCAGCGCGCCGGAGGGACCGGTCGAATGCGTGGCGCAGGTGCGTGCGCACGGCGGCACCGCGCCCGCGATCGCCGAGGCGGTCGACGGCGGGCTCGTCGTCCGGCTGCGCGAACCGCTCACCGGTGTCGCGCGCGGGCAGGCCGTGGTGGTCTACCGGCCCGACGCCACGGGCGACGAGGTCATCGGCAGTGGCACCATCACCGGTACCGGGCGCGAGAACAGCGCGCTCGGCAGCGAGACCGACGCGAGCGCGGTGCGGTAGTTCGCACTGCCGAACCGGGCAGCGCTTGTCGGCGGCTACGGATCGCCGACGCCCGTCGCGTACGGTGCGAACCCGGCGCGCGCATGAACCGTCCGCGATCAGCGGTACGGCGGACGACATCGGCATGAGTAGGACGTGGTGAGCGAAACCGGAACCGGCGCAGGAGATGCCGTCGAGGAACGCCGTCCGGCGGGGCTGCGCGGTGGCATCGCGACGGGGGTCGGCTCGTGGCCCGGTGCCGACCCGCGGGAGTCGGCGGCGACCATCGTCGGTGAACTCGGTGACCTGCCGCACCTGGTGGAGCTACCGGGTCGCGGAGCAGGGGCCGATATGGTCGGTCGTGTGTCGGCGTTGCTGGTCGACATGCGTTTCGACACCACCACTCGCGGATACCGGCTCGCCCCTCGGCCGGGCGCGGTGTCGCGGCGGGCTCGTGATCTGCTGCGCACCGATCTCGACGCGCTCGAAGAGGCATGGGAGACAGCCGGTTACGCGGAATCGGGCCGCACGGTCAAGGTGCAGGCAGCGGGCCCGCTGACACTGGCCGCCCAGGTGGAGCTGCCCGGCGGGCACCGCGTCCTCACCGATCCCGGTGCGGTACGCGATCTTTCGGAGTCGCTGGCCGAGGGTCTCGCCCAGCACGTGGCCGAGGTGCGCAAGCGCCTCGGCGCGGAAGTCGTTCTGCAACTGGACGAGCCGTCGCTCACCGCGGTACTCGACGGCTCGCTGCGCGGCGTCAGCGTCCTGAACACCGTGCGCGCCATGCCCGAACCCGAGGCGCTTGCCGTCCTGGACGCCGTGATCACCGCCCAATCCGTTCCGGTCCTGGTCCACAGCTGCGCCGAACCCCCCGCACTGCGCTTTCTGCGCACCAGCGCCGCCGCCGCACTCGGCTTCGACGTGGCGACCATCGGCACCCGCGACCTCGACGCCATCGGCGAATCCCTGGACGCCGGAAAACACCTGGCACTCGGCCTGATTCCCACGACAGCCCCATCCACCCCCACGACCTGGCGCGACATCGCCGAACCCGGCGTCCGCCTCATCGATCGCCTCGGTTTCCCCCGAAAGACCTTGCGCTCCCACATCATCGTGACCCCTGCCTGCGGCCTCGCCACCGCCTCGGCGAAATGGTCCCGCCGCGCCTTGGAACTCGCCGTGGAAACCGCACGAGCCTTCGCCGAAGAACCCGAATCCCTCACCTTCGACTGACCGGCTTCGAGCTGGCTACCCCAACGGGGCATGCCATCCGACGGTGACGCCGGATGCGAGTTCGCGACGTGCGCGAACGTGCCGTCGGGATGTCGGTGGGCTGGGCTAATGTGCGTTTTGTGAGTGACAGCGTGGAAGACCGATCGGCTCCCTCCGAAGCGACGGCGGAGCAGCGGGTGCAGTGGCAGCAGTTGGCGGACGAGGTGCGCGAGCATCAGTTCCGCTACTACGTGCGCGACGCGCCGATCGTGTCCGATGGTGAGTTCGACGCGCTGCTGCGCCGGTTGCAGGCGATGGAGGAGGCGCATCCGGATCTGCGGACGCCGGATTCGCCGACCCAGCTGGTCGGCGGCGGGTTCGCGACCGACTTCACCGCGGTCGACCATCTCGAGCGGATGCTGTCGCTGGACAATGTCTTCGACTACGACGAGCTGCGCACCTGGGCGAGCCGGGTGGAGGCCGAGGCCGGGTCGAACCTGCACTACCTGTGCGAGGTGAAGATCGACGGCGTCGCGCTGAACCTCGTCTACGAGAAGGGCAAGCTGGTGCGCGGCGCCACCCGCGGCGACGGGCGCACCGGTGAGGACGTCACGCTCAACGCGCGCACCATTGATGACATCCCCGGCGAACTCACCCCGAGCGCCGAATTTCCCATTCCGGATGTGCTGGAAGTGCGCGGCGAGGTGTACTTCCGGCTCGAGGATTTCGAGACGCTCAACGCCGCCATCGTCGCGGAAGGTAAACCGCCGTACGCGAATCCGCGCAATACCGCGGCCGGATCGCTGCGGCAGAAGGATCCCTCGGTCACCGCGCGGCGCAGGCTGCGGATGATCTGTCACGGCTTCGGCCGCATCGAGGGCTACACGTCGGCGTCGATGCACGAGGCCTACCGCGCGCTCGCGGCGTGGGGACTGCCGGTGTCCGAGCACACCAGGCGGGTACACGGCATCGACGCGGTGATCGAGCGCGTCGCCTACTGGGGCGAGCACCGCCACGACATTGAGCACGAGATCGACGGCCAGGTGATCAAGGTCGACGAGATGTCGCTGCAGCGCAGGCTCGGATCCACCTCGCGCGCGCCGCGCTGGGCGATCGCCTACAAGTACCCGCCGGAGGAGGCGACGACCAAGCTGCTCGGCATCGAGGTGAACGTCGGGCGCACCGGCCGCGTCACGCCGTTCGCGGTGATGGAGCCGGTCTCCATCGCGGGGTCGACGGTCGCGCGGGCCACCCTGCACAATGCCTCCGAGGTGCAGCGCAAGGGCGTGCTGATCGGCGACACCGTCACCATCCGCAAGGCGGGTGACGTGATTCCCGAGGTACTCGGTCCCGTGGTGGACGCGCGCACCGGCGCCGAACGCGAATTCGTGATGCCGACCGAATGCCCCGAGTGCGGCACCACGCTCGCGCCGCAGAAGGAGGACGACGCCGACATCCGCTGCCCGAATCAGCGGTTCTGCCCGGCGCAGCTGCGCGAGCGGGTCTTCCACATCGCGGGGCGCGGCGCCTTCGATATCGAGGCGCTCGGCTACGAGGGCGCGATGGATCTGTTCAAATCGGGCGCGATCACCGATGAGGGCGATCTGTTCGACCTGGACGAGGCGCGGCTGCTCACCACCTCGCTGTACGCCAACATGGACGGCAGCCTGTCCGCGAACGGCGAACGGCTGCTGAAGAATCTGCAGACCGCCAAGGATCGGCCGCTGTGGCGGGTGCTGGTCGGCCTGTCCATCCGGCACGTCGGGCCCACCGCGGCCAGGGCGGTCGCCGCCGAATTCGGCAGTATGGACCGGATCGAGGCCGCGTCGGCCGAGGAGCTCGGCGCGGCGGACGGTGTCGGGCCGACCATCGCGGCCGCGCTCGCGGAATGGTTCACCGTCGACTGGCATCGGGCGATCGTCGACAAGTGGCGCGCGGCGGGCGTGCGGATGGAGGACGAGCGCGACGAATCCATCGAGCGCAATCTCCAGGGCCTGTCGATCGTGGTGACCGGCTCGCTGCAGACCTTCACCCGCGACGGCGCCAAGGAGGCGATCCTGGTGCGCGGCGGTAAGGCGGCGAGCTCGGTCTCGAAGAAGACGGCGTTCGTGGTGATCGGCGAGGCGCCTGGATCCAAGGCGGCGAAGGCGGAGGAGCTCGGCGTGCCGATCCTCGACGAGGACGGCTTCCGGTTGCTGCTCGAGGGTGGACCGGAGGCGGTCACCCCCGAGGCGGCCGCCGGGGACGCCGCGGCCGAGGAGTAGCGGAACGGTTGTGCGGCACGGAGTGTCCGCCGACGGCGAACGGTCCTTGACCCGAACAGCGCTTCAGGTATGACGATCGACTGGTAGCGATTACCAGGAGGTTTGTCATGACTGACCGTTCGACGGCCCTGATCACCGGTGCTTCCGCAGGGCTCGGCCTCGCGCTCACCCGCACCCTGATCGGTCGTGGCTGGCGGGTGATCGGCACCGCCCGCCGTGCCGACCGACTCGACCTGGTGCACGAGGAGCTCGGCGAGCGATTCCGCGCGCTGCCCGGCGACATCACCGATCCGGGGCATCGCGAGGAACTGGCCGAGATCGTCTCCGGTGCAACGGGACTCGGCTTGGTGGTGAACAACGCGAGCAGGCTCGGACCGAGTCCGCTACCCAAGCTCGCCGACTATCCGCTCGGTGAGCTCGAGCAGGTCTACCGGACGAATGTGGTCGCCCCGCTCGCGGTGCTGCAGTTCACGCTGCCGCTGCTGCGGGCCGGTCACGGAGTGGCGGTGAACGTCAGCTCCGACGCCGCGGTCGAGCCGTATCCCGAATGGGGCGGCTACGGTTCGTCCAAGGCGGCACTCGATCAGCTCACCGCGATACTGGCCGCCGAGCATCCTGATGTGCCGATCTACGCGTTCGATCCGGGCGATATGCGCACCGAAATGCATCAGGCGGCCTTCCCCGGCGACGACATCTCCGATCGTCCCGAGCCGGAAACCGTTGTGCCCGCGCTGCTTCGGCTGGTCGAGTCGCGACCGAAGCCGGGCCGCTACACCGCGGCCGACTTCGCGACGGGGGCGGTGCGCCGGTGACGATGCTGATTCCGCGGCGCGCCTTCGAGCTGCCCGCGCGACTGAACGCCACCGCACCGCCCGAGGCGCGTGGGCTGGCCCGTGACGGGGTGCGCCTGCTCGTCGCGGGAGATCGCCTGACACACGCGGTATTCCGGGAACTGCCCGACCAGCTGCGCGCCGGTGATCTCGTGGTGGTGAACAATTCGGCGACCTTACCCGCGGCCGTCGATGCGCTACTCGACGATCGCGCGGTGGGTCTGCACTTCTCGACCTGGCTCGACGGCGGCCGCTGGATCGTCGAGGTCCGCTCCGTCGATCGCGTGCCGTTCGCCGATCGGGAACTGTTGGGAGGCACCACGATCCAGCTTCCTGACGGTGGGACGGCGACACTGCGCGAGCCCTGGCTGCCACCCGCTCGCCGGCTCTGGATCGCGGACATCGCCACCGATCCGCGCGCGCTGCTCGCCGTGCACGGTCGTCCGATCACCTATTCCTATGTGCCGCAACGCTGGTCGGCGGACTACTACACGACTGTCTTCGGCCGCATCCCCGGCAGTGCGGAAATGCCTAGCGCGGCAAGGCCGTTCACCCAGCGGCTGGTGCTGGACCTGGTGACCTCGGGCGTGACGATCGCACCGATCACCCTGCATACGGGCGTTTCCTCACCGGAGACGGGTGAGCCACCGAGCCCGGAGCGCTACGCCGTCCCCGCGTCGACCGCGCGACTGGTGAACGACACCAGGGCCGCGGGCGGCCGGGTGATCGCGGTGGGCACCACGGTGACCAGGGCGCTCGAATCCGCCGCCGACCCGACCGGCCGAGTGCACTCGGCCGTGGGCTGGACCGAACTCGTGCTCGGCGCGGACCGTCCGGCCCGCGTGGCCGACGGCCTGATCACCGGCTGGCACGCACCGGGCGCCTCACACCTCGACCTGCTCGTCGCGGTGGCGGGTGCGGAAACCGTCGATGCCGCGTACCGCGCGGCGCTGGACACCGGCTACCTGTGGCACGAATTCGGTGACAGCGCCCTGTTACTCAGGCCACGGTGATTCAGGCCGGTTTGACGGTGACCGTGCTCGACTTCTGGTCGAACCGATCGAACCGCGCGCAGTGACCGGTGGAGAGCTCGGTGACGACAGGTTCGCGTTCTCGCGTCCCCAGCGGCGCCAACTGCACGGTGACGGTGACATCGACGTCGCCGACCGAGCACACCTTCGAGATGAAGTTGCTGTGGCTCGTGGTGCCGGTGACGCAGCTGTTGGTGCTGTTACCGAAGAAGATCCGCGCGGTCCCATCGGGGCAAGCGCCGCCGCTTTCGCCGTCGGCCATCGCCTGGGGGCTGACACAGACCACCGCCCCCACGGCGAGAGCGGCGACGACGGAGCTTCGGACCACGAGACGACGAACCGGCAGTTCCATCGTTTTCACCCAATCGTTCTAGAGATTTCGGACAACAGCGGCTCAACACAAGCCGCAGCGCCAGCATGGTAGCGCGCCACGCGAACACTTGTCCGGTTGTTGTGGAACGCCTCTGGCTCATGCGAAACGGCTATCACTGAACCGCTCGGGCGCCTCGGTGTCGCGTAATGGCCGGTGACCCGACAGGATGGCGGGATGTTGCGGAGTTTTCAGGTGACCAACCACAGATCGCTCGCGGAGCGACAGGAATTGCGGTCGAGCAAGGGAAACGGGCCGGTGGCGGTGCCGGTGACCGCGATTCACGGTGCGACGGCGGCGGGCAAGACGAACCTGATCGATGCGCTCGGGCAGATGCGGGACGCGGTACTGCATTCGGTCACCGGGTGGGATCCGTATGCCGGGCCGGTGCGCGCCCCGCACCTCGGATTCCCGGACCGCCCTTCGGAATTCGTCGCGGAGTTCGTCGCCGAGGGCTGCCCGTTCACCTATGGTTTCCGCCTGGGCAACGCCGATGTGGCGGCCGAATGGCTCTACACCCATCCGCATTCGCGCAAGCGAATCATCTTCGAGCGCACCGGGGACCAGCTCAAGGTCGGGCCGATGTTCGAACCCGCCAGGTACGGGATCACCGCGCTGATCCCGCTGGTGCGCCCGAATGCGTTGCTGCTCAGCCTCGCCGGGCAGATGTACGCCGAGGCACTGGTGCCCGCCTACCGCTGGTTCGAGTCGATGCTCGAGGTGCAGCACGGCCCGACGGGCGCGGACGCGGTCGCGCGGCGCGTCGGCGGTCATATCTCCCGCTCACCGGAGAACGCCGTACGGCTGTTGACGCTGCTGCGCACCGCCGAACTCGGGATCACGGATCTGCTGATCCCGGAACACGATCCGCTCTACGCCGACTATCTGCGCGAACTGGACGGCGATATCGCCGAGACCGCGAAACAGGCCGAGCTGTGCACGTCCTCGCCGAGCCATGCGGACAAGCTGTTGCGCGAGAACGGGATCACCGAGGTGATGCTCGTGCGCGATCTGACCAACCTGCGGGCCGCGCGCGACGCGCTCTACACGAGGATGGTCGCGCGGCGCGGTGTCGGCCTCGGCCTGGTGCACGACGGCATCGATGCCGCCTTCGATATCGCCGACGAATCCACCGCGACGCTGTCGGTGCTGCGTCTGCTGCCCACCATGCTGGACGCGCTCGACGGGGGCCGGGTGCTCGCCGTCGACGATATCGGCGCGCACCTGCCCGCCGAGGCGACCGACCGGCTGATCCAGCTGTTCCAGAACCCGGAAACCAATTCCCGTGGCGCGCAGCTGATCTTCACCACCGGCAATCGGGGGCTCATCGATCGGGGCAACGGCCGCTCGCAGCGGACCCGCACCGCGGTATGGCAGATCCGGCGCACCGAGCACGGCGCGAGCGAGCTGGCCTCGCTCTGAGCAATACCATGGGCGGCATGCTGGAATTCGGAATGCTCGTGATCATGGTTACCGCGCTGGTCGCGATGATCGTGCTCTATCGCCGCGGCCGCGGTGGCGGCGCGCCGCCGCGGCAGCCGGAGACCGGCTCGCTGTACCTCACCGGGGTCAGCCCGCGCCCGGACGCGCTCGGCGAGCAGTACGTCACCATCACCGGGAATCTGACCGGCCCCGGTGTGCCCGGTCAGATCGTGTACGGCCGGTTCGTCTGGGATGTGAACGCGTGGCCGTCCATCGGCGACTACCTCACGGTGGTGTACCCGGCGGGCAATCCGGATCGCTGGCAGATCGCCGCGCCGGGCGCGCGTCCCGGCCTAGGGTCCTGACCTGCGCACTCGGCCAAGGATGGCAGGATGCCCGGTATGGGTGTCCAGGATGCTGAGCTGATCATCCGCGTCGCGCGGCCGGACGAGTACGACGCGGTCGGTGAGCTGACGGTCGAGGTGTACGTCGGTGAGGGCTACGTCCAGCGCGACAGTATGTACGTCGCTGAACTCGCCGATACCGTTCATCGCGGGGCGGCGGCGGAGGTCCTGGTCGCGGTGCACGGTGACCGCATCGTCGGCTCGCTGACGGTCGCCGCGGCGGGCAATCCCTACGCGGAGATCGCACGGCCCGGCGAATTGGAGTTCCGTATGCTCGCGGTGTCGAAGGAGGCCAGGGGCCTCGGTGCGGGAACGGCGTTGGTGCGCACCGTGATCGATCAGGCGATCGCCGAATCCTGTGCCGCGGTGGTGCTTACCACCATGCCCGCCATGGCCGATGCCAGGCGCATCTACGACCGCTTCGGTTTCGCCCCTGTGCCGGAGCGGGATTGGCAGACCGGCGCCGGTGAATGGCTGACGGTGCTGCGCTTGGCGCTTTCCTAGCCCAGATCTCCGTCAGCACAGATTCTTCGTCAGCCCAGCACCGTGGCGACGATCCCGGCCAGATAGCCGAGGCGCGCGACCTCCGACGGACGGAAATCGGGGCCGCCCGGCCGCCCGAGCAGCAGCACCTTGCCGGTGTTGCCGAGCGGGGCCGCGGCCAGCTTGGTGTCCATATCGCGCCAGATCTGCGGGACCCACTCGGCCTCGGGATCGAGCACGGTCGGCTTCTCCAGCGGCATCCACGGCGCCGAACCCGCTTGTGTCTCAGGCGCGCTCGGGCTCCCGACGACGCGGTAGGCGCCCTGCGGACCCATATCGATGATGGTGCTCCAGCCCACCCGCAGCACCCGGGGCGCGCCGTCGACCAGCACTTGCAGCCGGTCGTCGCGTGCGGTCGCGACCTGGTCGATGAGTTCGAGTTCCCGATGGGTGTCGAGCACGCCCGAGTAGGGGCGGATCGAGTCGACGTGCACGTCACCGAGCGATTCGGCAGCGGTGATCAGCGTGTCCGGCAGTGCGTTCGGCGGTACCTCGACAACAAGGTCGTCGACGGCGAAACCGGCGCCGCGTTCGACGACATCCAGCGAGAGGATGTCGGCGCCGACCGAGCCGAGCGCCAGCGCGAGTGCGCCGAGGCTTCCCGGTCGATCCGGAAGTTGCACGCGGAGCAGGAATGACACGTGCGTTCCTTTCCTTGACGTCCGAGCCTGGCGAACGAATACCCGGGTCTGGCAATACTTACACCCCGCGACGCCGGTTATCGACTCGAAGGTCGGCCAGTGATCTACGCCACTCGGCACTTTCGTGCCAACGTGGCGTGTCGCGCTGGTGACGAAACAGTGTCGCGGAGTTGGCCACTGAGTATCGTACTGCTGTCCCGACAGCGGTGACAGGGGCTCGGTGGCCAGTCGGTAGGGTGTTCACTGGCCGATTCACCATGCTCAACCACGCCGAAAGGGGTTCCGCGGTGCCCGCCATCTCCCGCGACGAGGTTGCACACCTCGCCCGGCTGTCCAGGCTCGACCTGTCCGAGTCCGAACTCGATCAGTTCGCCGGTCAGCTGGATTCGATCCTGAGCCACGTGCGGACCATCTCCGAGGTCGCCGCCGCGGACGTCCCGCCGACCTCCTCGCCCAATCCGGCGACCAATGTGACCAGGCCCGATGTGGTCGTGCCGTGCCTGACTCCCGACGAGGCGCTTTCCGGCGCACCGGCGGTCGAGGAGCAGCGGTTCATGGTTCCGCAGATCCTGGGAGAAGCCGAATGAATGAGCTGACTCAGCTTTCGGCCGCCGAACTGGCGGGCAAGATCCACGGGCGTGAGGTGTCCGCTGTCGAGGTGACGCGGGCGCACCTGGATCGGATCGCCGCCGTCGATGGTGACTACCACGCGTTCCTGCACGTCGCGGGCGATCAGGCGCTGTCGGCGGCCGCCGCCGTCGACGCGGAGCTGACCGCGGGCGCCGCACCGGCCTCGCCGCTTGCGGGAGTTCCGCTGGCGCTCAAGGACGTCTTCACCACCACGGATATGCCGACCACCTGCGCGTCGAAGATCCTCGAGGGCTGGATGTCGCCCTACGACGCGACGCTGACCACGCGGCTGCGCGCGGCGGGCATCCCGATCCTCGGCAAGACCAATATGGACGAGTTCGCCATGGGCTCGTCCACCGAGAACTCCGCCTACGGTCCGACCCGTAATCCGTGGGATACCACCAGGATTCCGGGTGGTTCGGGCGGCGGTTCGGCCGCCGCGCTCGCCTCTCACCAGGCGCCGCTGGCCATCGGCACCGATACCGGCGGCTCCATCCGCCAGCCCGCCGCGGTGACCGCGACGGTCGGCACCAAGCCGACCTACGGCACGGTGTCGCGGTACGGCCTGATCGCGTGCGCGTCCTCGCTGGACCAGGGCGGCCCGTGCGGGCGCACGGTGCTCGACACCGCGCTGCTGCACGAGGTGATCGCCGGCTACGACCCGCGCGATTCCACTTCGCGCAACGTGCCGGTGCCGCCGGTGGTCGCCGCGGCCATCGAGGGCGCCAAGGGTGATCTGCGCGGCGTGAAAGTCGGTGTGGTGAAGGAACTTCACTCCGACAGCTACCAGCCGGGCGTCATCTCCTCGTTCGACGACGCGGTCGAGGTGCTGACCAAGCTCGGCGCCGAGGTGGTCGAAGTGTCCTGTCCGAACTTCGAATACGCGCTCGCCTCGTACTACCTGGTGATGCCCAGTGAGGTGTCGTCGAACCTGGCGCGCTTCGACGCGATGCGCTACGGCCTTCGGGTCGGCGACGACGGTCGGCACAGCGCCGAACAGGTGATGGCGGCCACCCGCGCGGCCGGATTCGGTCCCGAGGTCAAGCGCCGCATCATGATCGGCACCTACGCGCTGTCGGCGGGTTACTACGACGCCTACTACGGTCAGGCGCTGAAGGTGCGCACGCTCATCGCGCGCGACTTCGACAAGGCCTACGAGCAGGTCGACGTGCTCGTCTCGCCGACGAGCCCGTTCACCCCGTGGAAGCTCGGCGAGAAGGTCGACGACCCGCTGGCCATGTACCTGTCCGATCTGTGCACCCTGCCGAGCAACCTGGCGGGTCACCCCGGCATGTCGGTGCCGTCGGGGCTGAGCAAGGACGACGGTATGCCCGTCGGCTTCCAGATCATGGCGCCCGCGCTGGCCGACGATCGCCTGTACCGCGTCGCCGCCGCCTACGAAACCGCGCGCGGCCCGATCGCCTGATACACCGAATGGCCGCACTGCCGTCGGGCGGTGCGGCCATTCGCGTTCCCGCGTTTACGCGGGCCAGGCGAACCCGGGGTCCGTCAGGTAGTCCTGGCGGCGCTGATCCAGTGCCATCGCGACCATCTGGTGTGCACCGGGTCCGATCACCTTGCGCAGCGGGGGATTCGGCATGTTCACCAGCTCGATCAGTGCCGCCGCGCCGACCTCGGGAGCGGCCTCACGCCATTCCGGCTCCGCCGCATCGGTTTCGGCCCCTGCTGCGTTGGCTTCGGTCCCTGCCGTGTCTGATTCGGCCGTGTCGGCATCGGGTCCGGACTGTTCGGCCGCCGCGGCGAGCATGGCGGCGTCCGGGTAGTCCGGCATGCCGAGGATGCCCGTGCGCACCTCCGAGTAGGCGGGATCGGCGGTCGCGAACTTCATGCTCGACTTCGCCCAGTCGGTGTCGAAGCCACCCATCTGTGCCAGGGTGACCGCGATGCCGAAGGGGCGCAGCTCATCCGCGAGCGAGGCGCTGAATCCCTCCAGTGCCCACTTGCTCGCGTTGTACATGCTGAACAGCGGCAGGCTGCCGACCGCGCCGACGGTCGAGATCTGCACGATGTGCCCGGAGCCCTGCTTGCGCAGATGCGGCACGGCGGCCTGCGATACCCACAGTGCGCCATAGAAGTTCGTGTCCATCTGGTCGCGGATCTGTGCCTCGGTCAGCTCTTCGAGCGCCCCGACCAGACCGTACCCGGCATTGTTGACGATCACGTCGATCGAGCCGGCCACCTCGAATGCCTGGTTCACGGTGGCGATCACGCGATCGCGGTCGCGAACATCCAAGGGCAGCACGGTGAGTCGATCGCCGTCGAGATCGGCCATGGACCGGGGGTTGCGAGCGGTCGCGACGACGCGGTCGCCCTGGGCGAGCGCGGCCTCCGTGAAGGCCCGGCCGAGTCCGCGGTTGGCGCCGGTGATGAACCATGTTCTGGTCATTGCTTGCTCCTCTCGTCGCGAGACGATCCGTCTCGTTGAGGGAAACTATGCCCAAGCGCGCATCGTGAGTCAAGACGAGACGGTCCGTCTCGTAGGTGTCGCTGCTCACACCGCTTCCACCTGCGCCGCGCGGCGGGGGTGGTGCTCGGTCAGGGGGTGTGGAGGCGGGTGGCTTGCTGTTCGATGCCCGTGGTCATGGCGGCGAAGCCGCGGCGCAGGGTGGTGCCGAGCAGGCCGGTGACCACCGGCTGGAGCCAGCCCGCGATTTCGAAGTGGGATTCGTAGCGGGTGCGGTTCGGGCCGAGCGGGGTGACTCGGTGCCGGCGCAGGCTGCGCAGGGCGCCGAGTGGCACCGGCTTCATCGCGTAGCTGAACTCCTGGCCCGGGGTATGCGTGCGGATCCACTCGCGCTGGCGGCGCGGTGACGACCCGAGATGTACCAGCATGTCGATCGGCTCACCCGGCACCAGCGTGCTGCGGCATTCGCTGCAAAAGGTGTTCCACTCGCCGTATCGGGGGAGGTCGGTGATCACCTGCCACACCACCTCGGCGGGCACGTCGATCTCGAAACTGGCGTCGATGACAAAGGTCATGGCGGCAAAGTTAGAACAAGTTCTAAGGCGGGGCAACATGCCGCGACGATATCGGCGGAGGCCCATAGCGCTCATCCGAGCTATGCCGCTCACCTGTCAGCAGGTGCCGAGGGCGGTGCCCTGGTCCGTGCCGTAGCGGTGACCGTGGCCGGGCGGGGCGTCGAGGGCGGCGAGGAGATCGGCGGTGGCTTGGACGAAGCTGACGACCGGGAGCCAGCGGGGGATCGGCGCGTCGGTGCGGGTGTGGCTGAGATCCGGTGCGCGCCAGAGTAAAGCGGGGGACCAGTGGACGACCGGGTCGGAGCTGTTGGACAGCACGGTCGCGCCCGCGCGGTGGACGTCGCCCGCGGGCGGTCCGGCCCAGAGGACGGCGCAGGTGCGGCGGGCCTGGTCGGCGTCGTCGGCGAAGATGGCGCTGCCGCCGAGCGCGCCGAGGCTCTGGCCGTAGACATAGAGCTTCGGTTTGCGCTCCATCGTGCGAATCCGGTTCTCCAGCGCGGTGAACAGCGCGCGCGCCGAGGCGACGGCATCGTCGCGGCCGAACAGGAAGGTTGCCCAGCTGGGTGCGTAGGAGTATTGCAACCCGACCAGTGCCGCGTCGCCACCGAAACGTTCGGAGAACCCGGCCACCGCATTGGCATCGATCCAGCCCGACCCGGTGGGCACCGCGACAACGATATTCGACCGGTCGAACCCACCGGAGCGTTCCAGCTCCCGAAGCGCAAGGGCGACACGGGAATCCAGATCCGGTGCGGACTCCAGCCCGACGTAGACCCGGATCGGTCCGGCGGGCGATCCGGTGACGAATCGCCGCCCCTCGGACCCCAGCGACACCCAGCTGACCGCCGATTCGCTACTGCCCGAGCGGGTGTACGAAACGGGTTGCACCAGAGCGGGATCCATCGTGGCGTTGGCCGCCGCATACGCTTCGCGCCGCCAGTCCACGACCGTCGGCACGCCGACGAGATACACAACGGCGGCCGCGACAAGCCCGACCGCCGCACCGCGCATCCACCCCAACTTGCGCAGCCCCCACCGGATTCCGCGCACCGCCCCGGTGAGCACCCCGAGGATCACCACGGCACCGAACCCGCATCGCAGCCAATAGTCGGCCCCGATCGGCGCCGTCCCCATCGCCGCCCGCAGCCCGTTCTGCCAGTAACTCGCCCGCACCGCAGCCCCGGCAATCAGCACCGCCATCACCACGAGCACCGGCACCCGCCACCGAGCCGTCACCCGATCCACATCAATCCCGAACCGCCGCACCAGATACCGCACGACCCCCGCGACACCCAACGTGATCGCCGCAAGCAACCCGGTAACCACCGCCTGCGCTCCGGGCGTCCGAGGCAACAGCCCGGGCGCCAACGACATCAACACCCCGACCCCGATTCCCGCGGATGTCCCGACCCGCGGCCGCACCACCGCTGACAACATACGCGCCACTTTCTCGGTCGACGTCGCTGTCTTGGCGCCACCCATCGACATGCGCGCCGATTGGCCCGCCGGGATCCTGGGTTGCGAGCCGTCCGCCGTCGAATCAATAGTTGTGCCTTGCGCGGCTGCGCGAGTCTCGACCAATTGTGGTGTCGCGCCGACCGCCGCCGATGGCTCTGCTCTCGGGCCCGTTGGGTCACCGACGGGTGCGTGGCTGCGGCGATCGGAGTTGGCGCCTGCTGCCGTTCGATGGTTTTCCCGATGGCGGCCGGTGGCTGTCGGGCGCTGTAGCTCGTGGTCGCCGGTGATCGGCCTGGTCGGGCGAGCGGTGTGTGTCGGCCGGGTCACGGCTGAACCTCCAGTGCTGCTGCGGAATTCGTCGAGGTGCGGGGGCGGGCTCGGCGGAGGGTGGCGATGATCATCGCGAAGCCGAGGAGGCCGGTGGCCAGGATGGCGAGTAGGGGACCGTTCGGGGTGGAGCCGGAAACCTTCGCTCCGAAAAGGGTTTCGACCACCGGGGCGCCGTAGTGCTGGCGGCGGGAGTTCAGGTCGACGGCGGTGTTGGCGATGGTGGCCATGGCGTCGCAGCCCGCGCGGGCGAACGGTTCGTCATAGGCGCCGCAGGCCTCGTGCATGCGGGTGGCCAGGGTGGTGTCCAGTGCCTGGCGGGCCCACGGGCCGAGTGGCTCGCCGCGCTGGTCGGCATAGCGGAGCAGGTCGTAGCCGAGATCGTGGGCCTTGCACGCGGTATTGAAGACGGCGGGCAGCGGCACCGGCGAGGAGCAGTCGCCCTGCGGGTTGGCCAGCAGACCGTCGACGAGGGTCGGCCGGTAGCCGAACGTGCTGGTGAAGTCGTCGGGGATATCGGTGGCGAGGCCGGGACCGCCCGCGGTGAGCTCGGTGACCGCGGCGCTGGCCCGCAGGTTCTGCATCGGTGCGGTCACCGCCGCGGCCGAGGACTGCGGTGCGAGCACGACGGTCGCCGCCATGGTCGTCAGCGCCACCGCGGTCGCCGCCGCGCAGCGGCGCAGCGCGGTGGACGCGGACCGGGGGCTGACGGCGGTTTCTGTGCGCGGCGCGGTCGGTGTGCTCATGGTTAGTGACGCTATGAATCAGCAGCACCGGCCGACCTCACGCCGGAGAACGGTTTCGGCCGCCGTGCCGCCGGGTGAGCGAGGGGAGGGTGTGCCACCGGGGTACTGGGCGGGAATTCACCCGTGGGTATGAGGACGATGCGACTGTGCGGTTTCTACTGTCGAAGCATGAAGCTGATCAGGCGTGCCCGAAACCAGGGAGACGAGCAGGACAGGCATGCCTCCACCGAGGTGGGAGTTCGGCCCGCGGACATCGAGCAGGCCGAACAGGCGCTGAGCACGGCGAAACCACTGCGCGGGCGGGCCAAGCGCAAGGCGCACAAGCAGCAGGAACAGGCGCGCAAAGCGCTCGATAAGCGGCTGAAGCAGGCGCGGTCGGCGTCGGGCAGGCAGATGAAGCAGGCCAGGGCCGCCGCCGCGAAGTCGGTCGAGCAGGTGCGACAGGCCGCGAGCGCGCCGGGATCGGCGGGCGAGGAGACTGGGCGGGTGACCGAACAGCAGCGCAGGCCCTGGCTTCTGAAGCGGCTCGACCCGCGCCTCACGGTCGATGTGCTCACCGTGCTGCTCGCGATCGTGTTCTTCGCCGTCGCCTGGCCGACGCTGCATCTCACCCACGCGGTGCCCGCGGCGGTGCAGCCGCTGTTCGCCGCGCTCGCCGCCTTCCCGGTGCTGCTGCTGCGGATCAATCCGGCACTGGGCTGGGCCATTTCGGCGGGTTCGGCGCTGCTCATCGCGCTCGCGATCCCGCATCAGCCGGGCAACGACATGCCCTTCCAGGTCGTGCAGGTCGTCTGCCTGAACTTCCTGCTGTTCGGGGTGGCCATGCGCGCGACACCGCAGATCGTCGGGCTCGTCTGGGCCGCGACCTCGCTGCTGTTCGCGACGACGATGGCGGGCGGCGATCTCGCGGGCTCGTCGTGGACGTGGCCGATCTCGCTGGCGGCGGTCGTGCTGCTCGCGCTGCTTGTGCGCTGGCTGGTGCAGTCGCGCCAGCAGTTGCTGCGCAAGGAGGAGGAGAACGAGGTCGAGCGCGCCCGCCGCGCCATCCTGGAAGAGAAGGCGCGCATCGCCCGTGACCTGCACGATGTGGTGGCGCACCACATGTCGCTCGTCGTGGTGCAGGCACAGACGGCGCCGTACCGCGTCGAGGGCGTAACCCCGGAGGCCCGAGCGGAATTCGAGTCGATCGGCGCGACCGCCCGCGAGGCGTTGAACGAAATCCGCGGCATGCTCGGCGTTTTGCGCAGCGACGGCCAAATGCCGGAAACCACACCGCAACCCAAGGCCGCCGACGTGCTGAGCCTGTTCGACGGCGCCCGCCGCGCCGGTGTCGACATCACCTGGACGGTGGACGGCGAGCTGGCCGTCGTACCGGATACCACCGGTCTTGCCCTGTTCCGCATCGTCCAGGAGTCGCTGTCCAACGCGTCCCGCCATGCGCCGGGCGCGCCCGTCCAGGTGCGCATCGTCATCGGACTGGAGGTACACCTGACGGTCGCCAACGGCCCCGGCGCCACCGCGGCCCGCCCGGTCGGCAACGGCGGTCACGGCATCGCGGGCATGCGTGCCAGGGCGCTCGCGGTCGGCGGTCAGATCACCGCGGACCCGCGCCAGGACGGCGGATTCCAGGTTGTCGCCCGGCTGCCGCTGAGCTCGGTCACCGGCGAGACCTTCGCCACCGACGCCGCGCCGGGGCCCGCCGTCGCGTCGTCGTGAGCGGGCGCGGCGAGCGAACCATCGACTCGGCGTCGACACGGTCACCCTGACTTGCTTGCGCGCCAACATCTAAGCTCACACGGTGGCTATAACGGTGTTGATCGCCGATGATCAGGCGATGGTGCGGCAGGGGTTCGGTGCCCTGCTCGCCGCGCAGTCCGATATCAGCGTGGTCGGCGACGCACCCGACGGGAAGATCGCGGTGGCCGAGGCCAAGCGGTTGCGGCCCGATGTGGTGCTGATGGATGTGCGCATGCCGGAGATGAACGGGCTCGACGCGGCGCGGGCGATCCTGGCGGCCGGTTTCGATCCGCCGGTGCGGGTATTGATGCTCACCACCTTCGACATCGACGACTACGTGTACGAGGCGCTCAGCATCGGCGCGAGCGGATTCCTGCTCAAGGACGCGCCCGCGGAGGAATTGGTGCGCGCGGTGCGTGTGGTCGCCGACGGACAGGCGCTGCTCGCGCCGACGGTCACCCGCAGGCTCATCGCCGATGTCACCAGCCGCCGCAGCGCCGCCAGGGTCAAGCCGGCCCCGGCGCTGGCGTCGCTGACCCCGCGTGAGCGCGAGGTGCTCGAGCTGATCGCCAAGGGCATGTCCAACACCGAGATCGCGGAGACGCTGTTCGTCGCCGAGCAGACCGTGAAAACCCATGTGTCCAAGGTGTTCTCGAAGCTGAACCTGCGCGACCGGGCACAGGCGGTGGTGCTCGCCTACGAATCCGGGTTGGTCACGCCCGGCTGATCGATAGGGCGCCGATCAGTGCGGGCAGCCGCCGCCGCGCAGCTCGGGCAGGTGCATCGACAGCAGCGCGCCGAGCCGGGTGAGGATGGCGGTGGCGTCCTCGTACTCGCCCGAATCCGCCACGGCGGCAAGGGCTACCGCGACCTGGCCGGACGGGGTCGGCACCAGGCCGAACTGACGCACGGTGTAGATGCCGGTCTCGTCGTCGGGACCCCAGCCGCCCTTGAAGGCGGACCCGCTGATCACCCCGAGGCCCCAGGCCTGGGTCGGCGTGATCTCGCCCATCAGTTGCGTCACCCGCTCCGACTGCGGCAGGCACGGCAGCCGCGAGGCGAAGCGGACCTGGTTGGCCAGCGTCCATTCGGTCTCGCCGAACGCGGTGTAGTCCAGGTGGGTGCGCGGACCGGCGAGCCCGATGGTGGCATCGCCCGCCTCGTCGAGCACGTCCTGCACGGCGCGCGCCGCCTCCAGCCCGTCGCCGAGCGACTCCCAGAGCGCCTCGGCCGCATCGTTATCCGAGACGGTGATCGCGGCCTCGGCCTCCTCGGCGACGGATTCGCCGGGATCGTGGCGCAGCGCGGCCATGGCGAGTGGCACCTTGATGGTCGACCAGGCGATGCCGCTGGTCCAGTCGCCGAAGATGGTCATCCGGCCGCCGCCGACCGGCATGATCGCCATCCCGACCTGTCCGCGCAGTGTCGGCTGCAGCTGGATGAAATCGGCGGCGAGCGAATCGGGCAGCGCCACCGACAGGCCGGGGCGCCAGTGCGCCGACGAGTCGATCGTCGGTGGCGGCGGTGCGGTCGGTTTCGGGCTTCCGGGTAACAAGCTGCACGAGGTCAGCGCGACGAGGGCGGCGAGCACGGCGCCACGCCGCAGCGAGCGCCCCGCAGAACCTGTTTCCGTAGAACCCACCACCGCGTCCTCCCCACCACCACTGCGGCTACCCGCAGTTCGTCGGCGGTGCAAAACTAACCCATGGCGCCGCCGGATCGGTGATCCGGCGTCGGGACATCGTCGCCGCGTTGCCGCGACAGCAACGCCTGCGATGATGACTTGTACACAGTTTCGCCGATTTTCGCGGAGAATTCGAAACAGCGTGGCCAGCAGGTCACCTGGCCGGGCGCGGGAGCGGTGAACGGACCGTGTTGGATAGGCTCCAGAAGCCGTAGCGACTGCTCGCAGGTCGCTCGACATGGTCAGCTAGTGCGCGTCGAGGCGGTCACGGGTCGGACCGCCGCAGGTCACCGGAAGGGGGGCGTTGTGCTGAACAGTGGTGATGTTTTCGCCGGATTCGCCATCGAGCGCATGCTCGGGCAGGGCGGGATGGGGTCGGTTTACCTGGCCAGGCATCCGCGGCTGCCGCGGCAGACCGCGCTCAAGCTGTTGAACCGTGAGCTGTTCGCCGATGCCGAGGTGCGGGCCAGATTCGAGCGCGAGGCCGATCTGGCGGCACAGCTGGACCACCCGAACATCGTCGCGGTGTACGACCGTGGCACCGAGGACGAGCAGCTGTGGATCAGCATGCAGTACGTCGACGGTATCGACGCGGCGACGGTGAATCCGCAGAACCTGCCGCCGGAGCGGGCGGTGCAGATCATCGAAGGCGTTGCCGCTGCGCTGGATTACGCGCACGGCATGGGCGTGCTGCACCGGGACGTCAAGCCGGCCAACATCATGCTCGCGCGCTCGGGCGGCGGCAAGAGCGAGCGGGTCTTCCTCACCGATTTCGGCATCGCGCGGCTGCGTGAGGATTCCACGCACCTGACGCAGACCGGCATGTTCACCGCGACGCTGGCCTACGCGTCGCCGGAGCAGATGACCGGCGCGCACGTCGACCACGGTTCGGACCAGTACTCGCTGGCGTGCTCGCTGTATTGGCTGCTCACCGGCTCCGGCCCGTTCGACGCGCCCAATCCTGCCGACATCATCCGCGGGCATCTGCAGCTGGCGCCGCCGCCGGTGGGCAGCAAGCGGCACGGGCTGAATCCGGCGCTGGACCTGGTGCTCGCCAGGGCGATGGCCAAGCGGCCCGTCGATCGGTTCGCGTCCTGTTCCGAATTCGCCGCCGCGGCGCGGCAGGCACTCACCGCGACCGTCGTCGCGAATCCCGCTATGCCGCAACCGGTCGCCTATTCCGCCGCCGTGTCCGCCCAGCCCGCGCCGCCGGTCCCGACGCCGGGACCCGTTCCGGTGCAGGGCTATTCGGCGCCGCAGTTCGGCCCGCAGGATGCGGTGCCCGGGTATGCGGCGCCCGCGCCCGCGTACGGCGCCGTGGATCAAGCAGCGGGGCAAGGATATTCGCCACCGCCGCCCGCCTATGCGCAACCCGCCGCGCCGTTCGCTCCGCAACCCGCCGCCGGTCAGCAGTTCCCGCCGCCGCCGAACTTCCCGACGGCCACGCCGTACGGCACACCGCCGCCGCGCAGGCAGGGCTCGAATACCGGTCTGATCGTGGGGATCTGCGCGGCGGTGCTGGTGGTGATCGTTGTCGCGGTGGTCATCATCGCGAACGTGAGCGGTTCGGAATCCCCGGCGACGACCGCGTCGAGCACGTCCTCGGGCAAGTCGTCGGGCGCGCCCGCCGCCGCGGGCTCGCCCACCGAACCGCAGGCGCTCGGCAAGGCGTTCCCGCAGGTGGTGCCGCAGGTGGAGATCAAGTACAACTCCGGCTACGGCGACGGCTACCACAACAAGAAGTGCTTCTTCAGCACCAACAAGGGTGGCGACAAACTGTCCGGCAGTAGCGATGTGCCCGACTTCAAGAACTGGGCAAGCGGCTGGAACTGCTGGGGTACGCCGACCAGCGAGCCCGACTTTCTCGCGATCGCCTTCAAGTCACCCGCCGACGCGCAGGCCGCGGTGCGCTCGTTGCCCGCGAACACCAAGACCACCGAGACCAAGGGCGGCAAGTCGGTGAGCGCCTACCGCTGGCAGGACACGTCGAACGCCACCTTCCCGGAGGCGTTCTACGTGGTCAGCTTCGAGAACGATCCGGCGAAGTCGAGCTTCCTGTTCTTCGCGCACGTCACGCTCACCGACAAGCTGACCACCTCGACCCTCGGCTTGTCGTCGGCGCAGTGGCGTACCTGGTGCGCCGACGTGCCGCTGTAGCGGTCTCAGTCGACCGCGAGCGCCTCCACGATCGGCATCCGCGCCGCCCGCAGCGCGGGTGGAATGGATCCGAGCAGCGCGAGGCCGAGCGCGATGACGGCGTAGGCGAGTATCAGCGGGCTGGGCTGGTAGACGATGTCGATGGTCATGGCGTGCCCGATGGCGACGGTAGCCAGGTACTGCACGCCGATACCGACCACGAGACCGATGGCGCCGCCGAGCAATCCGATGCCCGCCGCCTCGGCGAGCACCGAGCGCAGCAGGAATTTGCGGCTGGTGCCCATGGCCCGCAGCACACCCAGTTCCCTGCGGCGTTCCAGCACCGACAGCATCAGCGTGTTGAGCAGCGCGACGGTGGAGACCAGCACCACGATCCAGAGGATGCCCGCGCTGAGCGCCGCGCCCTGCCGCACACCGGAGGAGACCGCGACGACGGCGTCACTGCCGGTGGTCACGTACATCTCCTTCGGCACCGTCTGCCGTACCGCGGCGAGCACCGCGGCACGGTCCGCGCCCGGTGTCACGTTGACATTGACGATCGTCTCGCCCGGCCGGTCGTACCACTGCCGCATCAGGTTCAGATCCATGATCACCACGCCCGCGACGACCGAGAAGTACGGAATCACCTGCAGCACTTCGGCACGGTGCTCGCCGGTCGGCGTCGGCAGCGTGACCTGGTCGCCCGCGACGACGTTCAGCGATCGCGCGACATCGCGGGAGATGACGACGCCCTCACCCGCGGAGAGCCTGTTCAGGATCGGTTTGGCGACCGCGGCGGTGAAGCTGCCGGTGGTCCGCGGCGAGAACCCTTGCAGCATCACCCTTCCCGTGCCGAGGGTGGCGAAGGCCATCTGCGCGGGCACCACCTCGCCCACTCCGGGCACCGCCTTGATCTGGTCGACCAATCCGGTCGGCAGCAGCGGGCCGGTGGGGAAGGTTTCCATCGGGGTCGGGCTGACGTAGATATCGGTCTTGGCCAGATCGGTGAATGTCGCGGTGGCCGAATCGACCATATTGCGCGACGCGCCGCCCATGGCGACGGTGGCGGCGACGCCGATCATCACGGTCATCGCGGTCGCCCAGACGCGGCGCGGCGCGCGTTCCAGCGTGGTCGCGCCGAGTGCCCCTGGGGCGCTGAACAATCGGGCCACCGCCGCGGTGCCGCGGACGATCGGTCCGGTGGCGGCGAAGCAGAGCACGATGCCCGCGGTGATCGACAGCGAGATGGCGGCCAGCGAGAGGCGGCCGAGGTCGACCTTCGCGATGACGATCGCGGCGCCGATCATGCCGATGCCGAGAACGACCGAGCCCCAGCGCAACAGCGGGCTCACCGTATCCGAGGTGCCGACGCCGACCGGGACGAGCGCCTCGATCGGCTCGACCTTGTACACCTGCCTGGCGGCGATGGCCGCCGCGCCGACACTGGCCACCACGCAGGCCGCGATCGCGAGTGGGATCGCGTAGCCGGGCACCGAATACTCGGTGCGCGCCTCGACCGATTGCACGATCGCGGCGGGCAGCGTGCCGATCGTGATGCGGCCCATGAAGATTCCGGCCACCGCGCCGACCGCGCCGCCGAGCACGCCGAGCAGCGCGGCCTCGATCAGCAGATCGCGCACCATGGGGCCGCGCTTGCCGCCGATGGCGCGCAGGAGCGACAGCGTCGGCCTGCGTTGTGCCACGGCCATACTCATCGCGTTGTAGATCAGGAAGCCCGACACGATCAATGCCGCGAACGACGACATCAGCGTGGAATACCGGATGAGCTGAATCGCGCCGCTCGCCTGCGCGGTGCGCAGACCGGGATCGGCGACCACCGCGCGCCCGTCGACCACCCTGGTCAGCTCCGCGCGCAGTGTCTCGATATCCGTTCCCGCCGTGGGGATGATCTGCAGCGAATCCAATCGGCCCGCGCGATTCGTCAGCGCCTGCGCCCGCCCGAGCGTGGTCGCGACGATATGCCCGCCGTTGAGCTGCTTGGAGGTCGCGCCGTCCAGTACGCCGATGACGGTGACGGTGTGGTTGCCGAGCTGGAATTGCTCACCCTCGGCCCTCCCCATCGCCGCGCCGACGAGGACGCTGTCTGGTGTGGTGAACAGCTTCAGGCCGAATGTGCCCATCGGCCCGGTCAATTCGCTGCCGAGCGCGGCGATGCTCTGATCCGCGCCGATCAGCAGCGCCCGGTCCGCGCCGCCGCCGAGCGAGGCGCGCAGCATCGGCACCGCCTTGTCCACCCCGGGGGTGGCCGCGATCCGTTGCTGCAGTTGCTGATCGAAGCCGGCGTCGGTCACGCCGGTGATCTCCAGCGCCGCGTTGCCGCCGAGGCTCTGGGTCAGCTTGTCCACCGATCCGGTGACCGAGCCGGAGATGCTCAGCACCGCGACGAGCAAGCCCGCGGAAACCCCCATCACGACGAGCGAGAGCAGGGTCCGGCCGCGGTGGGCGAGTAGTTCGCCGATGTTGAACAGCCGCAGGCGATCCCAGCCTGCCTGGATCATGCGCTGACCGTCCGCTCGGCGCCGATGGTCCGCTCGACCTTGTCGTTGGCGCCGATTCGCCCGTCACGCAGCGTGACCACCCGGTCGCAGTATTCGATCGCGCCCATGTCGTGGGTCACCATCACCACCGAATTGCCGTTGCCCGCGATCTCACCCAGCAGTTCCAGGATGGCGGCGCCGGTCTTGGAGTCCAGGTTGCCGGTCGGTTCGTCGGCCAGGATCAGCGGTGGATCCATGATCAGCGCGCGCGCCACGGCCACCCGCTGCATCTGCCCGCCGGACAGCTCCGAGGGCCGGTGCTCGGCGCGATCGCCGAGCCCGACCAGGTCGAGCAGTTCCAGCGCACGCGGCTTGGCCTTGCGTAATCCGGTGCCGTCGAGCAACTTCGGAATCGCTACGTTCTCCCACGCGGACAGCGTGGGCAGCAGGTTGAAGAACTGGAACACGAAACCGACGTGGTGGCGGCGGAATTCGGACTGCCGCTCCTCGTCGAGTGCGCCGATCTCCTCGCCCCTGAACCTGATCGAACCGGAATCCGGGCTGTCGAGCGCGCCGAGCAGATGCAGCAGCGTGCTCTTGCCGGAGCCGGAAGGTCCGATGATCGAGGTGAATTCGCCCGATTCGATGCGCAGGTCGATGGTGTCCAGTGCGCGTACGGTCTGCCCCCCGACGCGATATTCCTTGACGATCTCCGAAAGTTCCAGCATGGCCGGTTCCAACATGGCGTTCTCCCTTGTCGCCCAGTGCCTCAGCGTGCCATCGCCTCGGACTGGGATTGTCGGCGACGATACTGGGCGTCGAGTACGGCGCGCAGCACAGGCTGTTCGGCGGCGAGTTCGAGATACGCCTCCATCGCCGTCTGGCCCTGCTGCTGTGCCTGGTCCATTTTCGCGTCGAAGTGGTTGTTCCACCGGTAGCGCAATGCGAGCAGTACACCGTCGGCGCCACCGAACAGCCGTTCCAGTTCCGGGATATCCGAGAACAGGTCGGGACGGTCCGGATCGGCCGCCGCGCGGGTGAGCACGGTGTGCACGATGCGGGTTCTTGTGTGTTGATCTTCCCAGGACATGGCCTTCGCCTTCCGTTGATTCGGTGACGACGCTACGGACGCCGTACGGCGGTGTCTTCGTGCCGTGGACTCGAATCGGCCTCCTACCGTGGTAGGAGGCGGCGCCCTTTTCCGGCACGATGCGCGCGCCGGGACAGGCCGGATAACCTGGGACGATGGATGTGATCCACACCACGGGATCGTCGGTGGGCGCTCGCCCGGCGGCTGTGCCTTTTCGCGAGATCGGGAGCATCCGGGACCGGTTGCGGGTGTTGCTGCGCCATCCGGTACGGGTCTATCGCCGCATCCTGGAAGAACTGCCGTACGACTATCCGCCCGCCATCATCGTCATCGCCGATGTCGCCAACCTGATCATCGGACTGGCCGCCATCGGGCAGCGGCACAGCTACTTCCCGAGCGCGCTGCCACTGTTGGCGCTCGTGCTGCTGTACCCGTCGGTGCCGCTGTTCTGCTTCGCCCGGGTGGTGCCGCATCCGCTGATGCTCGGTGTCGGCGGTCTGGCCGCGGTCGCGGTGTTCCTGCTGCAGCCCGCCTCCTCGGATTTCGCGCCGTACCTGCTGGTCGTCGCGGCGGGTGAGGTCGCGGCCATTGCCAGGAAGCGGGTGAGCGCGGCCTACGCCGCGGTCGCGATCCTGGAGCTGCTCGCCTTCGATCTGAACGGTCACCTGCTGTGGAATTCCCCCGGCACGCGCTTCCAGGGCTTGCCGATATACGTCGTCTGCGTGACGCTCGGCTGGATGGTCGGAGTGATGTTGCAATATCAGCGCAAATATCTGTATCAGGAGCGTGAGTATCAGGAGGTGCGCGCCGCGCATGCCGCCGACGAGGAGCGCCGCCGCATCGCCCGCGAGGTGCACGACGTCATCGCGCATTCGCTGAGCGTCACGCTGCTGCACCTCACCGCGGCCAGGCACGCATTGCAGACCGACCGCGACGTCGACGAGGCGGTGGACGCGCTGACCGATGCCGAGCGACTCGGCCGCCAGGCGATGGCCGATATCCGGCGCACGGTCGGGCTGCTCGACGCACGCCCGTCGAGCAGCGCACCGGAGCCGGGGCTCGGCGACTTCGACGATCTGGTCGGTGATTTCGTACGCGCGGGCCTGTGTGTGCGCTACGAATGCACGGGCGAGATCAGCACGGTGACCGCCGCGGTCGGGCTCGCGCTGTATCGGATCGGACAGGAGTCGCTGGCCAATGTGGTCAAACACGCGCCGGGTGCGACGGTGACCGTACGGCTCGCGGTGAACGCCGCCGCGGTGGGGCTCGTCGTCGACAACACACTCCCCGCCGGATTGCCGGTGGAATCCGTTGGCGGGATGGGCTTGTCGGGCATGCGCCAGCGTGCCGAGCTGCTCGGCGGCCGGATGTCGGCGGGGCCGTTCGACGACGGCTGGTCGGTGCGTGCGCAGTTCCCGCTCACCCCGTCGCGTGGCGGCCTGGCGTGCCCGGTCTTCCCCGGCCTGCTGCACGGGACCGGCGCATGACCGCCGCGCCGCAGGCGAACGAGGACGCGGTCGCCGTGCTCGTGGTCGACGATCAGGAACTGGTCCGCGGCGGCCTGCGCCGGATCCTGCGGCGGCGTGACGGTTTCGTGGTCACCGAATGCGCCGACGGCGACGAGGTGCCCGCCGCGGTCGCGGCCGACCGCCCCGATGTGGTGCTGATGGATCTGCGGATGAAACGGGTCGGCGGCATCGACGCCACCAAGCGGCTGCGCGGATCGAGCGGCGCGCCACCGGTGCTCGTGCTCACCACCTTCGACGACGACCAGCTGCTCTCCGGTGCGCTGCGCGCAGGCGCGGCCGGGTTCATCCTCAAGGATTCGCCCGCCGAGGACCTCATCCGCGCGGTGCGCACGGTGGCCACCGGCGGCGCCTGGCTCGACCCGTCGGTCACCGGGCGGGTGCTGTCCGCCTATCGCACCGTGCGCCCGGTGCCGCCGCGCCGCGACGCGCGTCTCGGTGAGCTGACCGCGCGCGAATACGAGGTGCTCGAACTGATCGGGCGCGGCCGGGTGAACGCGGAAATCGCGCGGGAATTAGGCATCTCGGAAGTCACCGTGAAAAGCCATGTCGGACACATATTCGGCAAGCTCGACCTGCGAGATCGGGCCGCCGCGATCGTGTTTGCGTTTGACCACGGGGTGGTCACACCCGGAGAATCCACTCTTTGACGGGCAGGCTCCGATCGCGAACCATGAGATCCAAGGGTGCGTTCGCCGCCCGGGATGTGGAGGAACGACGGGGTGGTGGCACCTGGGCCGAGAACCGGTACACGGTTCGGGCCGTACGAATTGCGGTCGTTGCTGGGCAGAGGGGGAATGGGGGAGGTCTACGAGGCCTACGACACGGTCAAAGACCGGGTCGTCGCGGTCAAGTTGCTCTCCGAGGAACTTGCCAAAGACCCGGTGTACCAGGTGCGTTTCCGCCGCGAGTCGCAGGCGGCGGCCCGGCTCGCCGAACCGCACGTCATCCCGATCCACGACTGGGGCGTGATCGACGGTGTGCTGTTCATCGACATGCGGCTGGTGCCGGGCGTCGATCTACGCACGCTGCTGCGGACTCAGGGGCCGATGACCCCTGGCCGCGCCGTCGGCATCATCGAGCAGATCGCCGCCGCGCTGGACGCCGCGCACGCGGGCGGGCTGGTGCACCGCGATATCAAACCGGCCAACATCCTGGTCACCGACAACGATTTCGCCTACCTGGCCGATTTCGGCATCGCGCACACCGAGGGCGACGCCGCGGTGACCATCGTCGGGATGGCCGTCGGATCCTACATCTACATGGCCCCCGAGCGCTTCGACTCCGGCCAGGTGACCGGGCGCGCCGATATCTACTCACTGGCCTGCGTGCTGCACGAATGCCTCACCGGCGCGGCGCCGTTCCCGGCGGCGAGTATGAATGTGCTGATCAGGTCCCATCTTTCCGATCCGCCGCCGCGACCGAGCGTGCAGCGGCCCGGCGTTCCCGCCGCGCTGGACGAGGTGATTTCGCGCGGGATGGCCAAGGATCCCGCCGACCGGTATCCGACGGCCAGTGGGCTCGCGCAGGCCGCGCGCGCCGTGCTGGCGGGCACCGCTCCGGTGAAGACCGGGCCGACGCTAGTGGTGCGGCCGCCGGATCCGTCGCGGATGCCGGGTGCGGAGCCGACCGTCGCGGCGAGCCTGCTGCCGCCGGAGCACACCGGGGAGATCTCCGCGGTGATCCATCCGAGCGGGCCGACGGTGGTGCGGCCCACCGAAGTTCAGTTCACGCCGCTGCCGCCGGCCACGCGCCCGCAGCCCGCCGCCGCCCCCTTCGGACCGCCCGCGCAGTACGAGCCGACGCCGCCGGTGCGGCCGTTCCCGGACGCGCATCTGTACGAGGAGAGCCCGCCCGACCAAGCGCCGCAGCAGTATCCGCAGCAGCAGTACTACGATCATCAGCCGCCGTCGCAGCAGTTTCCGATCCAGCAGTACTACGACCGGCAGCCCGAGCAGCAGCGAGCCGCTGAGACACAGCAGTATTCGGGTCAGCCGTATGCGGAAGAGCCGTATGCGGAAGAGCCACTCGCGCCGCAGCACCGGCACGCGGAGACGCAGCAGTCGTTCGCGGAGCAGTCGTTCGCGGAGGAGCCATTTGCGCAACGGCACGCGGAGACACAGCAGTACCCGCAGCAGTCGTTCGCGGAAGATCCGTTCGCGCAGCAGCAGCGCCATGCCGAGACGCAGCGGTACTCGGAACAGCCGTATGCGGAACCGGCGGATGACCCGTTCGCGCAGCAGCAGCGCCATGCCGAGACTCGGCAGTACGCGGAGCAGCAGTTTCCCGAGGAGCGGTACGGGGAACCGCAATACCCCGAACAGCGATACGCCGACGAGCCGTATGACCCGTTCGCAGATGATCAGTACGCGCAACGGCGGCACGCGGAGACCCAGCAGTATCAGCCGGGGCAGTCGCCCGAGGAGCAGTACCCCCGGCAGCCGTATCCCGAACAGCCGTACCAGGAACAGCACTACGCGGATCCGCAGTACGACGAGACGCGGCACTACCCGGAACCGCGAGGCTACGACGAGCCCCAGGGCCAGCAGGAGAGTTATCAACCGCCGCAGGCCTATTCGGACCCGGCGTCGGGCACCTGGCAGGCGCCCGCGTACCAGGAGCCGCCGCAGTACGGTCACCCGCAGGCCGCGGGATACCAGGACGCGCGCCCGGCACCCGGCTACGACGACTACGACGATGACGCGGACTACGCCGACGATCCGTACCCGCCGTCCTCCGGTCGCCGATCGATCGTGCTGCCCATCGTGATCGGTGTGCTCGCGGTCGTCGTGCTCGCCGTCGGTGGCGTGGTCGGCTGGCAGGCACTCGGCTCGAAGAACTCCGAGAACACCGCCGCCGAAACCCATCCGGGCAGTGCGTCGAATCCGCCCGTGCAGACCGCGCCGACACCCGGCCGCGCGACGACCCCGCCCCCGACGTCCGGGTCGGCGACCCCGGTCGCCTTGCCGCCGGGCGCCAAGCGCTGCTCCCAAGGCCAGCCGGGCGCGGGCCGATTGACCCAGGCCGCGGCAGGCACCCCCGTGACGAGCTGTGAGTTCGCCGAGGAAGTCCGCCGCGTCTACGCCGAATCAAGTACGGCCACCAATGTCGCGGGCCAGGGCCCGCGTTCGGTGGTCGCGACAAGTCCGGTCACCGGCCGGACCTACACGATGAATTGCACCGCCGACGGCCAACTGGTCACCTGCAGCGGCGGTGAGAACGCGGTGGTTTATGTCTACTGACAGACGTTTCCGTTCGGTGCTGCGCGGCGTCGCGCTGGCCGTGCTGCTCGTATCGACCTCGTGTGCGACCAATACCGCGCGCACCCCGTCCGCCGAGAACGCCATCACCGAGGCCGCGGCCAAGACCGAGCAGCAGGGCCTGTCGATCACCATCCCCGGCACGCTGGCCGCCGGATTCGCCGAACTACAGGCCGGGGTGAAAGGCAAGATCGGCTTGGCGATCATGCCGCTCGGCGGGCAGCAGCCGCTGACCTTCGGCAACTGGAGCACCGGGCCCGCCTGGTCGACGATGAAGATCCCGCTGACCGTCGCCGCGCTGCGCCGCAATCCCGGCACCTCGACCTACGCCGCCTCGGCGGCGATCACCCAGTCCGACAACACCGCCGCCGACACCCTGTGGCAGTCGCTCGGCTCGAGCCAGGAGGCGGCGCAGGCGGTGGAGGCGGTGCTGCGCGAGGGCGGCGACAGCAAGACCACCGTGCCCGCGACCAAGACCAGGCAGGACGCCTCGGCGTTCGGCCAGGCGGACTGGGCGCTCACCGATCAGGTCCGGTTCGCCTCCCGACTACCGTGCCTGCCGCAGACCTCCGCGGTGACCACACTGATGGAACAGGTCGTTCCCGCGCAGCGCTGGGGTCTCGGCGCGTTCGCCGGCGCCGAGTTCAAAGGCGGCTGGGGACCCGATCTCTCGGGCGCGTACCTGGTCAGGCAGTTCGGTGTGATGCCGACCCAGGGCGGCCGGATCGCGGTCGCCTTTGCCGCGCAACCCGATTCGGGAGTATTCGGCGACGGTATGACGTTGCTGGACAGGATGGCCACGCTGATCTCCCAGCACCTGACCGAGATCCCCGGCGGTAACTGCACGGCCTGACCATCGAAACGACTTGACCAGGTAACGGTGACACCCGACAATCCCGATTTATCGGGTGAGTGAGGTTGGCGGGAACGCACGACCGCGTGTTCCCGGCCGCATCCGCACTGTGGAGGTAACGGGGTGGAATCCAGGATCGGGACGCGGTTCGGTCCCTACGAATTACGCTCGCTGCTCGGTAAAGGCGGCATGGGCGAGGTCTACGAGGCCTACGACACGGTCAAGGACCGGGTGGTCGCGGTGAAGCTGCTGCCGCTCGATCTCGCGAAAGACCCGCAGTATCAACAGCGGTTCCGGCGGGAATCGCAGGCGGCGGCGCGGCTGGCCGAGCCGCACGTCATCCCGATCCACGATTGGGGCCAGATCGACGGCGTGCTCTACATCGACATGCGGTTGGTCCGCGGCCACGATCTGAAGTCGGTGCTGCGCAGGCAGGGGCCGATGCCTGCGGCGCGCGCGATCGGCATCGTCGAGCAGATCGCCGCCGCGCTCGATGCCGCCCACGCCGAGGGGCTGGTGCATCGCGACGTGAAACCGGCCAACATCCTCGTCACCGCCTCGGATTTCGCGTACCTGGCCGATTTCGGCATCGCCCGCTCCGAGGGCGATCCGAGCGTGACCGCGACCGGCGCGGCGATCGGCTCCTACAGCTACATCGCGCCGGAGCGGTTCGACACCGCACCGGTCACCGGCACCGCCGACGTGTATTCGCTGGCGTGTGTGCTCTACGAATGTCTCACCGGTACAGAGCCGTTCCCGTCCGACGGGATGAGCATGCTGATCCGGTCGCATCTTTCGACGCCGCCCCCGCGCCCGAGCGTGAAAATGGCCGGGCTGCCAGGCACCTTGGACGAGGTCGTCTCGCGTGGCATGGCCAAGGAGCCGCAGGATCGCTATCCGACGGCGGGCGGGCTCGCCGCCGCGGCCAGGGCGTCGCTGTCCATCCGGTCGTCGGAATCGCCCACCGAACAGCTCACCGCGCGCAGGAAGGCGCCGCCGACGGTGGTATTCCACGCCGTCGATCCGCAACCGTCCGGCCAGAACATGCGTCCGCCGATGCGTCCGCCGCAGGGCCGTCCGGATTCGGCACGGGTGGAACGCCATCGGCCAGCCAGTGACCCGGTACGCCCCGGTGCGGGCAGGCCTGAACCACACAAGCCGATGCCGGTGCGACAGGAAACCGTTGTGCCCGTGGTCAATCGGCAGGCGCCGGTGCGCCTGGAGCACGGACGGCCCATGCCGGTGCACCAGGAGACCAAACGCTCCGAACAGATCTGGGTCGACCCCGGCCGGGTCGATGCCGCGTCGGAGGAGCCGACCCGGCGGATCACCGGGCTCGCTTCGCTCCCGCCGCCATCGCAGCGGACAGCCGAGCAGGCACCCGCGCGCCGCGGACGGTCGAAGCGCCCGGTGGTGCTCGCGGGGATCCTCATCGCGCTGGCGCTGATCGCGCTCGTCGGCTGGCAGGTGCGTGATCAGTTCACCGGTCAGGCGCCGACCACCCCCACCCCGGTCCAGTTGCCCGCGGGCGCGAAGCCGTGCCCGCAGGTGTATCCGGTGCTCGGCAAGTTCAGTTCGTCTGCCGTCGGCACCACCGCGACGACCTGCCCGTTCGCGGAGGAAGTGCGCAAGGCCTACGCGGAGGGGCCCGCGGACGCGCCGCCGAACCGGACGCTGACGGCACACAGCCCCATCAGCAACGACGACTACAAGATGGAATGCACGGCCCACGAGCGGTTCGTCAGCTGCAACGGCGGCCAGAATGCGCTCGTCTATGTCTACTGAGCAGGGATTTCGCGCGCGCTATCCGAAGTTGACGGGGGTGGGCCAGCGAGGTGACGCCGTTGCGGGCAAGATAGCGGCCATGCGCATCGGAGTCTTGACCGGAGGCGGAGATTGTCCAGGGCTGAACGCGGTGATCCGTGCCGTCGTTCGCACGGCGAACGGCCGCTACGGCGATGCCGTCATCGGCTTCCAGGACGGCTGGCGCGGCCTACTCGAGGATCGAAAGATCAACATCCTCAACGATGACCGCACCGACCGGCTGCTCACCAAGGGCGGCACCATGCTCGGCACCGCGCGCACCAATCCCGATGTGCTGCGCGCCGGACTCGGCCAGATCAAGCAGACGCTCGACGACAACGGCATCGAGGCGCTGATCCCGATCGGCGGCGAGGGCACGCTGACCGCGGCGAGCTGGCTGTCCGACGAGGGGGTGCCGGTGGTCGGCGTCCCCAAGACCATCGACAACGACATCGACTGCACCGACGTCACTTTCGGCCACGACACCGCGCTCAGCATCGCCACCGAGGCCATCGACCGGCTGCACACCACCGCCGAATCCCATCAGCGCGTGATGCTCATCGAGGTGATGGGGCGCCACGCGGGCTGGATCGCCGTGCACTCCGGCATGGCGGCGGGCGCGCACCTGACCCTGGTGCCCGAGGTGCCGTTCGACGTCGACGACGTGTGCGCCATGATCAAGCGCCGCTTCCAGCGCGGTGACAAGCACTTCATCTGCGTGGTCGCCGAGGGTGCGCATCCGGCGGCCGACACCGGATTCTCCTTGCGCCAGGGCGGAATCGACGAATTCGGCCACGAGCGCTTCACCGGCGTGGCCCAGCAGCTCGGCGCGGAGATCGAGCGCCGCATCGGCAAAGAGGTCCGCACCACCGTGCTCGGGCACGTCCAGCGCGGCGGCAGCCCAACGCCTTACGACCGCGTCCTGGCCACCCGCTTCGGCCTGCACGCCGCGGAAGCCGTGCACGCCAGGCAATTCGGGCAGATGGTCGCCCTGCGCGGCACCACCATCGACCTGGTGCCGCTCTCGGAAGCGACCAAACAGCTCAAGCGGGTACCGGAGGATCGCTACCGCGAGGCGGAAGCCTTCTTCGGCTGATTCGAATTGCCCAGGTGCGCAACCGATCTGGTTGCGCACCCCGGCATACCGACGGCGTCGCGGCTACGCTGGCGCCATGGCCGAATCGCAGCTGCACGACCTGCCCGACACCGATCTCGCGGTACTGCGCCGCCGCGCGGACGCCGCGGGCCGCGCGCTCGACGAGCAGATACGGCACGAACTGATCGCGCTGTCGCGCCGCAGGGTTCCCGTCGATGCTGTCGTCGAATTCCTGATGGGCCAAGGCCGCGACTTGGATCCCGACCTCGACATCGACGGTGTCGCCCTGGTGCAGCTGTCCGACCTGCCCGCCGACGCGGTCCTGGTGCTCTGCCGACGCGCTCGCGCCGAGGGCGTCCCGCTCGCCGGATACGTGCGCGCGCAACTGCGCGCGCTGGTGCGCCGCCGGACCCTCGAGGACGACATGCTCGAATTCCGCGCGGCGGCCGACGAGGACCCGACCCTGGAACTCGACATGCGCGCGATCGCCGAGGCCATCCGCTACGCGCGCGGCGCATAACCCTTAGACCGCAAGGCTGACGCCGCGTCGGCCACGATCATCCGCGTGGATGATCCCGGTCGAATACCGGCGCCGGTACCGTGAATCCATGCGTACCGGCCGTTTCCTCGCGTTGGTTCTCCTGGTTGTCGCGGCGTTGGCCGTCGGGTGCTCGAAGGGGGAGTCGCCGACTCGGCCCTCGGGCGTGCTCGGCGACTGGCACGGGAAGATCGAGATTCCCGGGCAGCCGCTCGACATCGGCGTCACCCTCGCCGACGCGGGCAAGAGCACCATCGACATCCCGACGCAGGGTTTGCGCGGCGCTGCGCTGAAAGACGTTCAGGTACAACCGGATCGGGTGGAGTTCGCGCTGGCCGACATTCCCGGCGATCCGGTGTTCCGCGGCAAGCTCGACGGCGAGCGGATCACCGGCACCTTCACCCAGTCCGGGCAGAGCTTCCCGCTGAACATGGGGCGCGGCAAGGTCGCGGCGCCGCCGCGCCCGCAGGAACCGAAGGCGCCGTTCCCGTATCGCGTTCAGGACGTCACCTATCGCAGCGGCGAGATCACCATCGCGGGCACGCTCACCCAGCCCGAGGGCAAGGGCCCGTTCCCCGCGGTACTGCTCATCACCGGTAGCGGCGCGCAGAACCGCGACGAAGAACTGCTCGGGCACAAGCTTTTTCTGCTGTTCGCCGACACACTGACCCGCGCGGGCTACGCCGTGCTGCGCGTCGACGACCGCGGCGTCGGCGGCACCACCGGCAAACTCGACGACGCGACCTACGCCGACCTCACCGACGACGCGGCCGCGGGCGTCGGCTTCCTGCGCGCCAGGCCCGATATCGACCCGGCCCGGGTCGGCCTGCTCGGCCACAGCGAGGGCGGCTACATCGCGCCGATGGTCGCCGCCAGGCCGGACAGCGGGGTGGCCTTCGTGATCATGATGGCCGGGCCCGCGGTACCCGGCTACGACGTGATCATCGAGCAGATCAAGCTGATCGGTACCGCCGAGGGACAGCCCGCGGCCGAGGTGGAAACGAGCGTGCGCGAGAGCAACCAGGTCTTCGAGCTGCTGCGCAAGGGCGATCTGGCGGGTGCGAAGGAATTGGCCAAGCGGATCAACCAGTCACGCCCGGCCGACAAGCGCGCACCGGAGGGACAGGACGACGAGCTCACGCCGTACTTCGTCGCCCTCGTCACCCAGGATCCGGCGCCCGCGCTGTCCGCGCTGCGCATGCCGGTGTTCGCCTTCTACGGCGGGAAGGACCTGCAGGTTCCGGCCGCGCAGAGCGAACCCGCCGCGCGTGCGCTGCTCGCCGCCGACCCGGACGCCACCGTCACCGTCTTCCCCGACCTCAATCACCTGATGCAGCCGACCAAGACCGGACGCCCTTCCGAATACGCGGGCATCGAGACGACCATCGCCCCCGAGGTGCTCACGGCCGTCACCACCTGGCTGACCCAGCGTTTTCCGACGAAGTAGGTCGTCGCGATCGCGGTTTGGCGTTTACATAGACTGGGGGTCATGAGCGAGCGCAGCGAGCGAAAAATCGGCAGAGCCGCCTTGGGTGCGGTCATGACGGAGCCGAGCGTCAGCGAGGCGCAGGCATGAGCGCACCCACCGTCGAGCTGATGGACTACTCGGAGGTCATCTCCCGCTACGAGCCGGTGCTCGGCTTGGAGGTCCACGTCGAGCTGTCCACCGCGACCAAGATGTTCTGCGGTTGCCCCACCGAGTTCGGCGCCGACCCCAATACCCAGGTCTGCCCGGTGTGCCTCGGTCTGCCCGGTTCGCTGCCGGTGGTGAACGAGAAGGCGGTGGAGTCGGCGATCCGCATCGGGCTTGCGCTGAACTGCTCGATCACCCCGTGGGGACGGTTCGCGCGGAAGAACTACTTCTACCCGGATCAGCCGAAGAACTACCAGATCAGCCAGTACGACGAGCCGATCGCCGGCGAGGGGTACCTCGATGTGGTGCTCGACGACGGCAGCGTCTTCCGCGTCGAGATCGAGCGCGCGCACATGGAGGAGGACACCGGCAAGTCGACGCATATCGGCGGCGAGACCGGTCGCATCCACGGTGCGAGCCACTCGCTGCTCGACTTCAACCGCGCGGGCGTGCCGCTGATCGAGATCGTCACCAAGCCGATCACCGGTGCGGGCGAGCGCGCCCCCGAGGTGGCCCGCGCCTACGTGACCGCGCTGCGTGAGGTGCTGCGTTCGCTCGGCGTCTCCGACGTGAAGATGGAGCAGGGTTCGCTGCGCTGCGATGCCAACGTCTCGCTGATGCCCATCGGCGCAAAGGAATTCGGCACCCGCACGGAGACCAAGAACGTCAACTCGCTCAAGAGCGTCGAGGTCGCGGTGCGCTTCGAGATGCGCCGCCAGGCCGCGCTGCTCGCCGACGGCGTCAGCATCATCCAGGAGACCAGGCACTTCCACGAGGCCGACGGCACCACCTCGCCGGGCAGGCGCAAGGAAACCGCCGAGGACTACCGGTATTTTCCGGAGCCCGACCTGGAACCCGTCGCGCCCGACGCCGAGTGGGTCGAGCAGCTGCGCGCCACCATCCCGGAGTACCCGTGGCTGCGCCGCGCTCGGCTGCAGGGTGATTGGGGCTGGTCGGACGAGGTCATGCGCGATGTGGTGAACGCCGGCGTGCTCGAGCTGATCATCGCCACCGTCGACGCGGGCGCACCGGCCAACGAGGCGCGCTCCTGGTGGGTCGCCTACCTCACCGAAAAGGCAAAGGAGCGTGAGGTTTCCATCGAGGAGCTGCCGATCACGCCCAAGCAGCTCGCCGAGGTGATCGGGCTGGCCCAGGCCAAGACCATCAACAGCAAGGTCGCCAAGCAGGTCGTCGACTTCGTCCTCGCGGGCGAGGGCGAGCCCGCGCAGATCGTCGAGGCCAAGGGGCTCGGCATGGTCAGCGACGACAGCGCGCTGCAGGCCGAGGTCGAGAAGGCGCTCGCCGCGAACCCGGCGATCGCCGAGAAGATCCGCTCCGGCAAGGTCGAGGCCGCGGGCAAGATCATCGGCGATGTCATGAAGGCGACGCGCGGCCAGGCCGACGCCGCCCGCGTGCGTGAGCTCGTGCTGGCCGCCTGCCGCTGAGATTGTCAACGAACAACGCCCCCTTCGGGATTCGAAGGGGGCGTTGTTCGTGCACCGCTAGTCCGGTGCGTTGCCGCCGGACTGTGGCGGTGGGATGCGCACGACGCGGTCGTCGAATTCGCCGCCGGGACCGTCGGTCTTGTTGACCGTGGTGACCCAGATGGCGCCGTCGGGGCCGACGGTCGCGCCGAAGAGTGCACCGTACTTGTCCTGTGCGACCAGGGTCGGCGAGGTGGTCACGGCGTGCGTGTCCTTGTCCGCGGCGACGATGGCCAGCGCCTTGCCGTTGGTCAGCGCGACGGCGACGCCGTCGACACCGGCCGCGCAGCCCGCGACGCCGGGACGGTCCGGCCAGGTCCACGCGGTGGTGACCTGGCCGTCGCCGGACAGCCGCTGCAGCCTGTCCTCCGCGGCCGTGCGGTCGGTGATCCAGACGCTGTCCTTGCCGTCGTGGCAGACATCGCCCGCGACACCGATACCGGATACCGCGATCTCCGGCGCCGCGCTGCCCGGCGCAGGCGAGTTCAGCTTCAGCAGCTTGCCCGACAGCGACGAAGCGGACAGCGCCGCGGCGGGATTGCCCGCATCGCCGGTCAGCACCAGCATCTGGTTCGGGTTGGCGAACTCGATGGAGCCGTGATTCCCGGTGGGGCCCTTCGGGATTCCGGTCAGGATGTCCTTCGGCGCGCCGCCGGTCGCGGAGAAGCGGACCACCCGGTTGTCGTACGGGGTGGTGATGTAGGCATAGAGCAGCCCGTCCTCGCGGTAGCTCGGGGAGAGCACCAGATCGTTGAGGCCGCCGTCGCCGGATCCGTCCACATCGAGCTTGGCGATCTCGACCACCGGATCGTCGGGACCGGTCACCTTGAGGATGCGCCCGGTCCTGCGCTCGGCGACCAGTGCGCCGTCGCCGATCCCGATCAGGCCGCCGAGAGTGTCCAGGCAGGTGGCCACCACGTTCGGGTCCGGGTCGAGGCACGGGCCGGTGGGGCGCTGCTTGGTGCTGGTCGGCGCGCCCGGTTTGTTCGGCTCGAGTTGGGCGGGGCGCAGCGTCGGTTCGGTAGTGAACGGACTCGACGCCGAATCATCGAATCGGCCGCAGCCGACCAGCAATGCGGCCCCGAGCGCCAGACCGACCGCGGTGCGGCCAACGACAACCAAACTCATGGTTCAGACGTTACGGAAATACCGTCGCATGTGCCGCTTCCGGGTGGGGTTAGCGGCGATATGGACACGCCGTCCGCGCGAGTCGCCCCGCGTCCGGGCGCGGCGGCATAGGGTATTGGCCGTGACCGAGAAGCCCAATGACACACCCGCAGCTAGGCCGAGTCCGGCGGGCCCGACGCCCGCTATGGGCGAGCAGACGGCGGTGTCGACCACCGGTCGTGGGGTGACGAGCCCGTTCGATTCGCCGACCGAAACGATCCCGCTGACCAAGGATGTGCCGCGCACCGACGAAGAGCTCGGCCTCGATCCGCTGATCCCGACGGTCGGTGAGAGCAAGGCGGCCGACACCGCAACCATCCCCACCTATGCCTACGCCAGCATTCCGCCCGCGGCCAACCAGCCGGGCGATACCGCCCGCCTGCGCCGCCGCAACGCCGAGAACCGCAGGGGCACCTTGGATCTCGGCCTGTTCCTGCTGCGCCTGATCGTCGGCGGCACCTTCATCTACCACGGACTGCAGAAGCTCACCGGCTGGTTCCACGGCCCGGGCCTGGACGGCACCAGGGACATGATGGACAACGGCGGCTGGGACCACTCGACCCTGGCCACCATCATGGTCACCGTCGGCGAACTCGGTGGCGGCACACTCATCGTCCTCGGCCTGGCCACCCCCCTCGCCGCGGGCGCCGTCCTCGCCGTCATCCTCGACGCCTGGGCCTGGAAACAGGGCATGACCCCCGGTTTCCAATACAAAGCAGGCGTCCCCACCGGCGTAGAACTCGAATCCATCCTCGCGGGCACCGCCGCCGTCCTCATCCTCACCGGCCCCGGCCGCTGGTCCTTCGACCGCAACCGAGGCTGGTCCACCCGCCCCTTCATCGGCTCCTTCACCGCCCTCGTCCTCGCCATAGCCGCCGCCGTAGTCACCTGGTGGCTCCTCCACGGCGGCAACCCCTTGACAGGTATCGGCCCCTTCTAACCCGCCTCTCCGCGTATTCAGGCCAGACTCGAGTGCGCGACAGTTGGATCGGCGGCCGGCGGATCGGTTGGTGGCTGGGTTGGCTGGTACCCGACGAGTTACCCATGTACGTGCGAAATCAGTTGTCGCGCTGGCGCGACGGAGAGACAAACGGCGCCCCTCGTGCCCATGAGGGGCGCCGTGGCAATTTCAGCGGCTCAGGCTGCCGTACTTCGGCCCCGCGTCGCCGATCGCGGAGTGGTCAGGTCTTGTTGAACGACAACGGCTTCCCCTGTGCGAGGGGAAGCCGTTGGGGGTGTTCAGTTTTGAAGGGCGGGCCGGTTACGGCACGTGGCGGACGGCGCCCTTGTCGGCTGAGGTGGCGAGGGCGGCGTAGGCGCGGAGTGCGGTGGTGACGGGGCGGATGCGGTCGGCCGGTTGCCAAGGGTGTTCGGAGGCTTCCATTTTGGCGCGGCGTTCGGCGAGGACGGCGTCGTCGACCAGGACCTCGAGTGCGCGGGTTGCGACGTCGATGCGGATCTGGTCGCCGTTTTCGATCAGGCCGATGGTGCCGCCGCTGGCGGCCTCGGGGGACATGTGGCCGATGGACAAGCCCGAGGTCCCGCCGGAGAAGCGGCCGTCGGTGATCAGCGCGCACACCTTGCCGAGACCCGCGCCCTTCAGGAATGCGGTGGGGTGCAACATTTCCTGCATACCGGGACCGCCCTTGGGACCCTCGTAGCGGACCACGATCACATCGCCCGGCGTGATCTTCTTGCCGAGGATCGCCGACACGGCCTCCTCCTGGGATTCGACCACGAAGGCGGGTCCCTGGAAGGAGAACAGTTCCTCGTCGATGCCCGCGGTCTTGAGGATCGCGCCGTCGAGAGCGATGTTGCCGCGCAACACGACCAGTCCGCCCTCGACCGTGTAGGCGTGCTCCTTGTCGCGGATGCAGCCACCCGCGGCGTCGGTGTCCAGCGAGGACCAGCGGTTGTTCGTGGAGAACGGCTCGGTGGTGCGCACGCCGCCCGGCGCGGCGTGGAACAGCTCCAGCGCCTCCTCGGATGCCTTGCCGGAGCGGATATCCCAGGTGTCGAGCCACTCGTCGAAGCTCGCGGTGTGCACGGTGGTCACGTCGGTGTCGAGCAGTCCGGCGCGGCGCAGCTCGCCGAGGATGGCCGGGATGCCACCGGCGCGGTGCACGTCCTCCATGTGGTAATCGGAGTTCGGCGAAACCTTCGACAGGCACGGCACTGTGCGGCTGATCTCGTCGATGGTGGTGAGATCGAAGTCGATCTCACCCTCCTGCGCGGCGGCCAGCGTGTGCAGCACGGTGTTGGTGGAACCGCCCATCGCCACGTCGAGCGCCATCGCATTGCGGAACGCCTTGGCGTTGGCCACGTTTCGCGGCAGCACCGAGGCATCGTCCTCGCGGTACCAGCGGTTGGCGATATCGACGATCACCGAACCGGCCCGCTCGAACAGCGCGTGGCGCGCGGCATGGGTCGCGAGCGTCGAGCCGTTGCCGGGCAGCGCGAGGCCGAGCGCCTCGGTGAGGCAGTTCATCGAGTTGGCGGTGAACATGCCAGAGCAGGAGCCGCAGGTCGGGCACGCGCTGCGCTCGACCTCGCTCAAACCTTCTTCGGACACGGCCTGATTCGCGCTGGCCGCGATGGCGGTGATGAGGTCGGTCGGCGCCTGCGCGACACCGCCGACGACAACGGCCTTACCCGCCTCCATCGGCCCGCCGGACACGAAGACCACCGGAATGTTCAGCCGCATAGCGGCATTGAGCATGCCCGGGGTGATCTTGTCGCAGTTGGAGATGCACACCAGCGCGTCGGCGGTGTGCGCGTTCGCCATGTATTCGACGGAGTCGGCGATGATTTCGCGGCTCGGCAGCGAGTAGAGCATGCCGCCGTGGCCCATCGCGATGCCGTCGTCGACGGCGATGGTGTGGAATTCGCGCGGCACGCCACCCGCGGCGCGCACGGCGTCGGCGACGATCTCGCCGACGTTCTTCAGATGCACGTGGCCCGGCACGAACTGGGTGTAGGAGTTCGCGATGGCGACGATCGGCTTGCCGAAGTCGGAGTCGGTCATGCCGGTGGCGCGCCAGAGTGCGCGTGCGCCTGCGGCATTGCGGCCGATGGTGGTGGTGCGTGAACGAAGCGGTGGCATTAACGGTCCTCGGTCATGGTCGCGGGGGCTGAGGTGCGACTGCGCTGAGAGTGTGCTCGGCGGCCCGTCCACGGTACTCCCGGGGGAGGGGCGGGCCGCTCGCGCATCGGCTGGTTCGGGTGTCGCCGCGAGGGTGTCGTCGACGCTGACGGTGTCATCGGTTGTGTCGGTTCCGGCACCGTCGGCGCGATCCGGTGAACGGGGGATCGGTTCTCCCGCCGTGTCCCACCGGACCGTGCATCCGAAATCATCCTACCTGTGGGGTTTCTGTGCCCGCGAGGTGACTATCCGCATCGTCGCGCGGGGAATACCGAGCAGCTACAAGATCATCAGGAACTCAGGTAACTGCCCTCTCGCACAGTGGTTACATCAGTTCCTGATGATCGGCCGTCCAGGTCCGTATCGGCGTGTCCGATGCGGCGTGGCACTAGTTGTCGGCGGCTGGCTCTTCCCGGGGTGCGTCGCCCTTTGTCTCGGCCGCCGCCTTCTCCGCTTGTCGAGCCGCTTCCTGTGCCGCTGCGGCGGCCGCGAACAGGTCCGGGATGCGCCCCTTCGATGCGTCGATCAGCTCGCGTAGCCGGTCGTAGCTCACCGCGGGCAGCTTCACCTCGGACTCGTCGGTGAGGTGTGCGCGGACGAATCCGCGCTTGGGGATGCGCACTCCGGCCACCCGCGCCCAGTCCAGATGCTTCGACCCGAAGACGGTGCGCAGGTCGAGCCCGGTGTCGGTGACGACGGTCCTGGTCCTGGTCACCCACGCGGTGAGCGCCGCGGGAATCAGCAGCAGCCACCACAGCCCGATCGGCCAGCCGACGAAGAAGAAGAACACGCAGAACAGCAGCACGATCACGCCGAGGTAGGCCAGCTGTGTGATGCGAATGGCGCGCACACCGGGGTCGGCGATCCGCCCCCGGGACGCGAGCACCAGTCGCTCCAGATCATCGGGGCCCACCGCGGGCATGGGCGCCTCGCCGCCGTCGTTCAGCACCACGCGGGCGTACCCGTGCTCGGGTAGCCGAATGCCCGCGACCTGCGACCACGGCACCTCCCTGGTGCGCAGCAGCGAGCGGAGCACCAGTCCGTCGGCGGTCAGCGCGGTCCGCACCCGCAGCACCCAGGACAGCAGTGCGAGCGGAATCACCAGGAACCACACGCCGAACAGCGGGCGCAGCGCCACCGGCACGGCCAAGGCCACTGCCAGCACGAATACCGCGATCAGCCAGACGCGGTTGACCTGGAAGATGTAGCTCGGCGCGGCACCCGTATCGTCCGCCGCGGCGGACGTATGGGACGATTCAACTGGTGGCACGGACTGATGCGGTGATGACACACCCCCATCCTCGCATCCTGGTGAACGGACACAAGCAACCGCACTGTCCCACATAATGGGACGTCAAGGGTCATCTGTTTGACTCTTCCAGTCACGCCCGCTTAACGTCGTGCGCGTGAATCGAATCGAGCTTCTCGTAATCGGCCGGCGCGTCCAGCGTTGAGCCTGACTATCTAGTCGAACTACGTCAGCTCGCGTTAGACGCGCCACCCTCGATCAGCCATGCGCTGACGGGGGCTTTTTTGTGTTCGGACGGTGTGTGAGACGGACCCTCGTCCGTGCGAGCACAGGAAAGCACAGTTTGTCCGGGATCAGAACGACAAGCAGTTAGGAACGAAGACGGTGAGTGCACCTACCGCACGGCCCGGGCCCTCGGCCCGCAGGCCTGCGCCTTCGGCGAATCAGCAGGGCTCGCCCGCTGGCACCCCGACGACCGCGGCGAACCGCCGCCAGGTCCCGCCCGAGCGGGTCACCGGCGCGCAGTCCGTCGTCCGCTCGCTCGAGGAGCTCGGCGTCGACACCGTATTCGGCATTCCCGGCGGCGCGATTCTCCCGGTGTACGACCCGCTCTTCGATTCCGTCAAGGTCCGTCACGTCCTCGTCCGGCACGAGCAGGGCGCGGGTCACGCCGCCACCGGCTACGCGCAGGCGACCGGCAAGGTCGGCGTCTGCATGGCCACCTCCGGTCCCGGCGCGACCAACCTGGTCACCCCGATCGCGGACGCGCAGATGGACTCGGTGCCGATCGTCGCCATCACCGGCCAGGTCGGCCGCGGCCTGATCGGTACGGACGCCTTCCAAGAGGCCGACATCTCCGGCATCACCATGCCGATCACCAAGCACAACTTCCTCATCACCGAGGGCATCGACATCCCGCGCATCATGGCCGAGGCGTTCTACCTCGCCGCGAGCGGCCGTCCCGGCGCCGTGCTCGTCGATATCCCGAAGGACGTGCTGCAGGCGCAGACCACCTTCACCTGGCCGCCGGAGATGCGGCTGCCCGGCTACCGTCCGGTGACCAAGCCGCACGGCAAGCAGGTGCGCGAGGCCGCCCGGATGATCATGGAGGCCAAGCGGCCCGTGCTCTACGTCGGCGGCGGCGTGATCAAGGCCGATGCCTCGGCGGAGCTGCTCGAGCTGGCCGAGCTGACGGGCATCCCGGTGGTCACCACGCTGATGGCCCGTGGCGCGTTCCCGGACAGCCACCAGCTGAACATGGGCATGCCGGGCATGCACGGCACGGTGGGCGCGGTCGCCGCGCTGCAGCGGTCCGATCTGCTGATCACCCTCGGCGCGCGCTTCGACGATCGGGTGACCGGTCAGCTCGATTCCTTCGCGCCCGATGCCAGGGTGATCCACGCCGATATCGACCCGGCCGAGATCGGCAAGAACCGGCACGCGGACGTGCCGATCGTCGGTGACTGCCGCGAGGTGATCGCCGAGCTGATCGAGACGCTGAAGGCCGATCCGGCCGTCGGCGCCGCGCCGCTGCTCGAGCTCGGCGAATGGTGGGAGTACCTCGGCGGCATCCGCAAGAGCTACCCGCTCGGCTGGAACCAGCCGAGCGACGGTTCGCTGTCGCCGGAGTTCGTCATCGAGGCGCTCGGCCGCCTGGCCGGACCGGAGGCGATCTACTGCGCGGGCGTCGGCCAGCATCAGATGTGGGCCGCCCAGTTCATCAAGTACGAGAAGCCGCGCACCTGGCTGAACTCCGGTGGCCTCGGCACCATGGGCTACGCCGTGCCCGCGGCCATGGGCGCCAAGATGGGCGCGCCGGACAAGGAAGTGTGGGCGGTCGACGGTGACGGCTGCTTCCAGATGACCAACCAGGAGCTGGCCACCTGTGCCGTCGAGGGCGTGCCGATCAAGGTCGCGCTGATCAACAACGGCAACCTCGGCATGGTCCGCCAGTGGCAGACCCTGTTCTACGAGGAGCGCTACTCCAACACCGATCTCGGCACGCACACCCTGCGCATCCCCGACTTCGTGAAGCTCGCGGAAGCCCTTGGCTGCCACGGCATCCGGGTCGAGCGCGAGGAGGACGTGGAGGCCGCGATCCGCGAGGCGCAGTCCATCAACGACCGCCCCGTGGTGATCGACTTCATCGTCGGCAAGGACGCCCAGGTGTGGCCGATGGTCGCCGCCGGCACCAGCAACGACGAGATCATGGCCGCCCGTGGCATCCGCCCGTTGTTCGACGAGGACGAATCGGCCGCCGAGCCCGCCGTCATCCACGAGGCGATGTCACACGAGAAGAACAAGGGGACCGAACAGTGAGTACGACTCACACCCTCAGCGTCCTGGTCGAGGACAAGCCGGGCGTGCTGGCGCGCGTCGCGGCGCTGTTCTCCCGCCGCGGCTTCAATATCGAGTCGCTGGCCGTCGGCGGCACCGAGATCCCGGAGATCTCGCGCATGACCATCGTCGTCACCGTCGACGATCTGCCGCTCGAGCAGGTCACCAAGCAGCTCAACAAGCTGGTGAACGTCATCAAGATCGTGGAGCAGGACGCGGACGCGTCGGTGGCCCGCGAACTGATCCTGGTCAAGGTGCGCGCGGATGCCAGCGTGCGAACCCAGGTGATCGAGGCGGTTACGCTCTTCCGGGCGAAGGTGATCGATGTCTCGCCGGACGCGCTGACCGTCGAGGCGACCGGAACCCGGTCCAAACTCGACGCATTGTTGCGGATGCTCGAGCCGTACGGCATCCGGGAGATCGTGCAGTCCGGTGTTGTCGCCGTGGGCCGTGGCCCCAAGTCGATCACCGCGACCCGTTAAGTAACTCAATAACTTTCAAGACCTAGCAGAAGAACCAGAAGGGAACCAACCAGTGGCAGTCGAGATGTTCTACGACGACGACGCAGACCTGTCGATCATCCAGGGCCGCAAGGTCGCGGTGATCGGTTACGGCAGCCAGGGCCACGCGCACTCGCTGAGCCTGCGCGACTCCGGCGTCGAGGTCCGCGTCGGCCTTGCTGAGGGTTCGAAGTCGCGGCCGAAGGCCGAAGAGGCCGGTCTGACCGTCGGCACCCCCGCCGAGGTTTCGGCGTGGGCCGACGTGATCATGGTGCTGGCCCCCGACACCGCGCAGGCGTCGATCTTCACCAACGACATCGAGCCGAACCTGAAGGACGGCGACGCGCTGTTCTTCGGCCACGGCCTCAACATCCACTTCGGCCTGATCAAGGCGCCGGAGTTCATCACCGTCGCGATGGTCGCCCCGAAGGGCCCCGGCCACCTGGTGCGCCGTCAGTTCGTCGACGGCAAGGGCGTTCCGGCCCTGATCGCGGTCGATCAGGACCCGAAGGGCGAGGGCCAGGCGCTGGCGCTGTCCTACGCGAAGGCGATCGGTGGCGCGCGCGCCGGCGTCATCAAGACCACCTTCAAGGAAGAGACCGAGACCGACCTGTTCGGTGAGCAGGCCGTGCTCTGCGGTGGCACCGAGGAACTGGTCAAGACCGGTTTCGAGGTCATGGTCGAGGCCGGTTACGCGCCGGAGATGGCCTACTTCGAGGTGCTGCACGAGCTCAAGCTGATCGTCGACCTGATGTACGAGGGCGGCATCGCCCGCATGAACTACTCGGTCTCCGACACCGCCGAGTTCGGTGGCTACCTGTCGGGCCCGCGGGTCATCGACGCCGACACCAAGAAGCGCATGCAGGACATCCTCAAGGACATCCAGGACGGCACCTTCGTCAAGCGCCTCGTCGCCAACGTCGAGGGCGGCAACAAGGAGCTCGAGGCGCTGCGCAAGGCCAACGCCGAGCACCCGATCGAGGTCACCGGCGCCAAGCTGCGCGGCCTGATGAGCTGGGTCGACCGGCCGATCACCGAAACCGCGTAAGGTCATTCGGATGTGAAGGGCCCGTTCGCCATTCGGCGAACGGGCCCTTCGCCGTATCAGCCCTGATATGGCTCGACGGTGAATTCGACCTGGCCGGAATCGCCCAGATGCGCGGCGTCGACGGTGACCGTGCCGACGAAATGGCCGAAGCCCGGCGTGAAAAGGGAGGACTTGGGGTCGCTGCTCCAGTAGCCGGGGCCCTTCGCGTGCGCGGTGCGCTCGCCGGATTCGCCGGTGTCGACATTGCGCCAGTGCAGCGTGACATCCAGACCACACGAGCCGACGCCGAACATGGTGGTACTCACGGTGAATGACGCCGAATTCGGATAGCCGGGGCCGTGCACCGAGGAATCGACCTCGGCGAGACACGCACCGCTGGTGAGTGAATAGATGGTCTGGAACTTGCCGCCCGACTCGGCGGACGCGGGTGCCGCGGTGGTGAGCAGCGCCGCCGCGGCAACGACACTGGTCGCGGGTAGGGCGAACACTGATTTCATCTGCACCCCTGTCGAGTCGTGATGATCACGTCCGGGTAATGGGGGGTCGACCATACTCGTCGTGCTGGCATTCCGGACCCGGGTGACGAAATCGGTTGGCGCGGTTGCGGATCAGCGCCCGATTCGGTTACTGGTCGTAGCGCGCCCGGTCGTAGGTCCCGAGCCGTGGCGGGTCGGCCGGGCAGATTATCGAAATCGCCCTGAGTTCGGCGAATCGCAGTCGCCTGGGTTTCGGGCGATAGGACAAAGGCTCGGCACCTGGGTGCCGCGCCGCCGGTTCGGGGGGTTGCCGAGGTTGCGTAGCGCTCGAATCCAGTACCCGCCCCGAGGGCTTGCGGCGCTATCAGCTCCACCTCGTTCGCCCGAGCGCAGTCGAATGGCCCTGCGACACGCCGTAATTGCGGGCCATTTGACTGCGCTCGACGGATCTCGATCATCCCGGCAGCTTCTGGCAGCGGTACTCGGTTCGGCGCAAACCATGCTGCTCATGGTGTGTGACTGTCCGACGCTGACGCTGACGCTGACGCTGACGCTGACGCTGACGCTGACGCCGGTGCCGGTGCCGGTGCCGGTGCCGGTGCAGGTGCAGGGACAGGGACAGGCACTGGTGCGGGGGCGGGTGTTGGTGGATCGCCGACCGAGTCGGGCGAACACGGCCGCGGCCCGGTACCTGGGGTGCCGGTCCGCCTCAGGTTCGGGTGGTTTGCCGGGTGCGCGTTGGTCAAATCTGGTTTGCGGCAACTGAACTGCTGCTCAAGATGTGCGAGCGCCAGGTGCCGGTGCCGGTGCCGGGATAGGTGCTGGTGCAGGGGCAGGGGCAGGTGCTGGCGTTGGTGCGGGTGCAGGGGGCGGAGTAGGCGCAGGGTCCCCGGTTGGTATCGGTTTGTTCGTTGGGTGAGGCGTGATCGTCGGCGGCAGGGGCGGTGGGGTGAACCGATTGCCCGGGTAGTTGGGGTTGGCCGGATTGTTCGGGTTGAGCGGGCTCATCGGATTCGCCGGATTGTTGAGGTCATTGGCCCAATCCAGGTCCCGCTGTTGTTGTTGGCGCTGTTTGATCGCCCACCGCACCCGCGCGCACGCGTCCTGGATCTCGCGGTCGTCGCGCCATTCGGGCTGGTCGCATTCGATCAGCAGGCCCTCCCGGATGTGCGAGAGCACCGTTTCGCGGTCCACCGGCTCGGCCGATGCCGGAACCCGCAAGGCGACCAGGGGAATAGCGGCGATCGCTCCGGCGAGAACCACCTCGGCCAGCTTCGTTCGTCGGCGCGTCGTCGAGAACACCATTGATCTTTCCTCTCTGCGATGAGCGCCATGCCCATCCCTCGCGCGGAGCCGCGTGCCTGTTGCTGCGGCAATCGGGATCGGTTGTGCTGCTACCGATTACGGCTCCACGATCGATACCTGGGATGTATCGGCGCCGCGCCGTAACCGTTACCGGCAATCACGAAAACAGAAGCGCGCGATGCGATTTTCATCCTGAGGTATTAGGGGAGGTAGCCAAAGGGACTAGCTCGCCTCCGAATTCGGCCAACGGCCCGGCCCTCTACTCGCTGCCGGGCCGTCGTTGTCGTCGATCGGCCGCACCGCAATTCAGGTCCGGCTCGTTCGCCGAGCGCAGTCGAATGGCCTTGCGACACGCCGCAATCGGGGGCCGTTCGACTGCGCTCGACGGATCTCGACTACCTCAGAGCTGGTTGTCGCTCGCTCCGGACTCGGTGAACGGCCCGGCCCGGTCCTCGCCGCCGAGCCGCTGGTATCGCCGATCGGCCCGCGCCGCACGCTGCCCCTTGTGGCGGCCACGGGTGGGCTTGGCGCCGAAGACGGCCCGGCACGGTCGATCGGCTGCCCCCGAAGGTTCCGGCGGCAGGTTGGCTGCGAGGCCGCGGCGGTGGGGCGTGCCGGTGTCGAAGAACGGGCCGACGTGGTGGGTGGTGTCGGGCCGATGTCGATCAGTTGCCGCTGAACGTGCCCGGTGACAGCGGCGCTGCCATACCTGCGGGCGTGAGTGCTATTGGCGCCGAATACGGTCCCGCACTGTGAATGGGGTGCCGGGCCGTGTCGATCAGCTGCTGCCGAAGGTTCCCGGTGGCAGGGTCCGCTGCCAGGGCTGTGGCTGCGGATACGGGTGGTGCCGGTGTCGGTGGTGCGGGCTGGCCGGGTTGTTCGGGTTGAGCCAGCTGTTCGGGTTCATCGGATTGTTCGGGTTCAGCATGCTGTTCGGGTTCATCGGGTCGTTGAAGTCGTGCCCGAAGCGGCGGGCGCTGTCGAACCCATCCCCATTGTCGGACACGTCCTGTGCCTGTTCGAGGGCGATACCTTCCGACGGCGCCGGTGCGGCCGATGCCGTAATCACCGAGGCGGACACGGGAACTGCGGCGATCACGCCCGCGACGGCCGCCCTGGCCAGTATGCGGCGCGGACTCGAGGTCGAGAACACGGGGATCCTTTCGAGCGGTGGTGAGCGTGCTCACCGGCCGGACTGCCCTGATGATGCGAAATCTCGCAGCAGGGGCAGGGCGGGAGTTCGGTGTGCCGCCGCGCGGCGCTCGCGTTCGCCGGCGAATTCCCGGCGGCACTCCTACACTCTTACGCACCCGGTCCGAAAGATCATCCCTGAAACCGTGATTCCGGCAAAGATCAGACTTTCGGACCGATCCCCTCAGCCTCCGGGACTACGGAATGTCCCCGAATTCTGTTGCGTCGGTGGATCGCTGAACGGTCTGAGCCGGACCGACCGCGCAGCAACCTGGCCAGCTCGCAGTTCCATCGGCCGAGGCGGTCGTCCGCTACAGCTGTTTCGCGGCAAGGAATCCACTCACCGCCGCCGCCCATTCCTCGGGTCGTTCCGCCATCAGCACATGCCCGGCATCGATCTCGACGTACTCCGCGCCGGGAATGTTCGCGGCAAGCTCGCGCGAATTCGCCGGATCCACCAGTAGATCCGCGGTGGCATTGACGACGAGCGTCGGCACCGTGATGCCGCCGAGCTCAGCGAAGGTGTCGACCCGTTGTGCGAGGCGAACCTGTGCGACCGCGCCACCGGGGACGTTCTCGGTCAGGAAGGCGACGAACTGATCGACCTCGGCGCGCGACAGGCTGTTCAGGAACCGGGTGCTGTAACCGACGGTCATGACGAAGTTCGCGAACAGGTCGTACTCGCCGCGCTCGATCGTGCCCGCCCAGATGTTCCCATTGAGCTGGAGGCGGTTGTCGCCGTGGGCGAATCCGGCGGCGAGCACCAGGCCGCGCACCCGCTCGGGGTGCCGGGTCGCCGCGCGCACCGCGACCGCGGTGCCGAGCGAATAGGCGACGATGGTGAAGGTTTCGACGCCGTTGTCGACCGCCGCGGCGACCATCGCGTCCGCGAGGGCGTCGAGTTCGAGGTGGGTGTCGTCCGCCGGGTAGTCCGGTGCGACCACCGTGTGGTCGGCGGCGAGTACCGGGATGAGCGCGCCGAAGTTGTCGGCGATGCTGCCGCCCGCGCCGTGCGCGAGCAGAATGCCGGGACCGGAGCCGTCGACCTTGGTGTTGAGCGCGATGTTCGTCATAGTCGGCAACAATGGGCCATCACATGGATGTGACAGTCCAGCCTTTGTGTTGCACGACATATGCGAATCGGTGATTTGGAGCGACGAACCGGCGTCCACCGCAGACTCCTGCGCTACTACGAGGAGCAGCGCCTGCTGCACCCGCAACGCGACCCCAGCGGCTACCGCAACTACACCGAAGCCGACGTCGAGAAGGTCGAACGCATCCGCGCCCTACTCGCCGCGGGCCTGAACACCGAAACCATCCAAGACCTCCTCCCGTGCGCCCTCGACAAACAGCCCGGCATGATCCCCTGCCCGCAATCCCTCGACCCCCTCCACGCCCGCCTCACCGCGATGGACGCCCAGCTGGCGGCCCTTTCCCGCCAACGGGACTTGCTAGCGGAACTCCGGGAAGCCACGGAATCGCGGCTAGGATCGAGAACGTGACCTCGTCCGCAGTGCGGCCCGAGCCTTCTCGTGTACCCGACGCAGATCCGTCGGCGATTCGAGCATGCTTGCCGTCGGCGGTTGCGGTCGAGTTCGACCGCAACTGGCGGGCTGTGATGGACCGAGCGAAGGATGAGCAGGATCTCACGCTCGTCCACGACTTCCTAGCCCGCTGGCGGATCATGGCGCACGCGGAAATGACCGACCCAGGGAGCTACTTCCGTCTCATGGAGAAGGTCGACCGAGCGACAGAGGATTCACGTCTCAGCCCCCCATCGGGCGGTGCCCGGGTCACCGGTGCCGATATCAAGGCGATGATCAAGTCTCGCCTCGGCGCGCCGTAGGTGTACGAACTCGACACGTCGGGCGAGGCCGCCACTCAAATCGCTGGTCTGCCAGATGAAGCGCTGTTGGCGTTCGCCGAGGCGGCCGTCGTTCTCGAGCTTGCTCTGTGGAACGGGCAGACGATCAACGACGAGAACCCGCAAGGTCCGGTACGGCAGTTGGTTTTCGGCGGCTTCGGACTGATTACCTACTTGATCCTCGAGCGAGAGCGGCAGGTCAGCGTGATCGAGGTCCAGTGGGCGGGTTAGTTCGTAGGCAACGGCCCTGAGGCGCCGGGCCGTTGCCTCGTAGTTAGCTGCTGCCGAAGGAGCCGCGGGGGAAGAATTGCTGCCAGGGCTGCTGCTGGTGGTGGCGGTGGTGGGGGCGGTCGCAGTTGCCCCACATGTCGCGGCGGCAGTCGTTCCACTGGTTGTCCCACCACTGCTGGGGAGCGCAGCGGTTGTCCCACCAGTTGCGGTCGCAGTAGTCGTTCCACCGGCCGACCTCGGTGACCGAGGGTTCGATGGCAAGCGGTTCGGCGGAGGCGGGAATCGCCAACGCGGTCAACGGGAAAGCGGCGATCGCACCGGCGACGGCCACTCGGGCCAGTGCACGGCGCGACTTGATTGTCGAGAACACCATGGGTCCTTCCTATCTACGGTGAACATCGTCCACCATTCCCTCGCGTGGGAGGCTGCCCATCGTGTGGCCGATCGTGGTCGCCCGGGGTGCGCACCGGTGGGCAGGTCGGGATCGTTTGTGCCGCTGTATGTCCCAGCGGCCGCACGTCTACACTCTTGCGCACACCACGCGAAAGGTCACGGGGCCGAAGCGGATTCAGGACTATTTCACTCCCCGGGATGAGGCCGGTGTCCGCCGTAGGTAGTACTCGAGCATCCGGGTGTGCCCGGAGGTTCCTCGGCTGCCGCCATCGGCTCGACTGTTATCAATTCGATTGCTGGAAGGTTGCAGGCGCTGCGTTCTTCGCGTAAGAGTGGAGCGATGACGAACCCGATCGTCGCGACACCACAGGATTCCACCGAACTCGGCCGAGCCGCCCGGCAGCGGATCTCGCGATCCGCCCTCGGTGAATGGTCGGCTCCGCCGAATCGCACCGATCCGATCGCGGTGCTGGAGCGGCAGGCCGCCACTCGCGTACCCGAACTCGTTCCCATCCGTTATGCCCGGATGGCCGCGGCCCCGTTTCCCTTCCTGCGCGGCGCGCCCGCCATCATGGCCGCCGATCTCGCCGCCGCCACCGACACCGGACTCACGGTGCAGCTCTGCGGTGACGCCCACCTGTCCAATTTCGGGCTGTACGCCTCACCGGAACGCGCGCTGGTCTTCGATCTCAACGACTTCGACGAAACACTGCCCGGCCCGTTCGAATGGGATGTGAAACGGCTGGCGGCGAGTGTCGCGGTGTCCGCGCGCGCCAACGGTTTCGACGACGCCGACGCCAGGCGCAGCGTCGAGGCCGCCGCCCGTGGCTATCGCGAAACCATGAACCGGCTGGCCGAACAGGACGGCATGACGGTCTGGTACGAGCGGGTGGACGCCGATCAGGTCGCGGCGCTGATTCAAAAGTCCAAGCGGCGCAAGGGAGTCGAGAAGGCCATCACCTCAGCGCGCGGGCGCACCAGCCTGCAGGCGCTGAACAAGCTGACCGAGCCCGGCCCCGACGGGACGCCGCGCATTCGGCACAGTCCGCCGCTGCTCGTGCCGGTCGAGCTCGGGGAGGGCGAACATGTCGAGGCTGTGTTCGCGGCGTATCGCCGTTCGCTGCCCGAAGAACTGCGTGTGCTGCTCGACCGGCACCGCCTGGTCGATGCCGCCAGGAAGGTGGTCGGCGTCGGCAGCGTCGGTACGCGCTGTTTCATCGCGCTGATGGCGGATGTGACCACCGGAAGTCCGCTGTTCCTCCAGGTGAAGGAGGCCGAGCAGTCGGTGCTGTCGCCGCATCTGAAGCCGAGCAAATTCCGTCACCAGGGCCATCGGGTCGTGCATGGGCAGCGGCTGGCCCAGACCGCCAGCGACATCTTCCTCGGATGGGCAACCGGCCCCGACGAACGCTTCTACTACTGGCGCCAGTTCCGCGACATGAAGGGCTCGGCCGTCATCGAGGACCTGAATCGCGCCGACCTGCGCGACTACGCCGGCCTCTGCGGCCACACCCTGGCCCGCGCGCACGCCCGCTCCGGCGATCGCGTCGCCATCGCCGCCTATCTGGGCAATGGCGATGTATTCGACCGCGCCATGGGCGATTTCGCGCTCGCCTACGCCGATCAGACCCTCGTCGATCACCGGGCCCTGCTCGATGCCATCGACTCGGGTCGCATCGAATCCGCCGCTTCGGCCTATTGAACGTGCGTAGCCTCGAAGCATGGCCTCACTGACCAAGGCGGACGTGGTCGCGTTCGTTTCGTCGACGGATCTGGAGCGCTCGCGCCGATTCTTCGACGAGGTTCTCGGTCTCTCGATCGTCGAGATGACGCCGTTCGCGTGCGTGGCACGCGGCGGCAACGCCACCATCCGCATCACCGCGGTGGAACGGTTTGTCCCGCAACCATTTACGGTGCTCGGCTGGACGGTCGACGATATCGCCGACACCATCGCCGAACTCACCGGGCTCGGCGTGCGGTTCCTGCGCTACGACGGCATGGATCAGAGCATCGACGGGGTGTGGACCAGCCCGAGCGGCGCCAAGATCGCCTGGTTTCCCGATCCCGACGGCAACGTCCTTTCGCTGACCGAGTTCGTCCGCTGAGCTTCAGCCGACGGTGCGGGCGCCGCCGTTCGGGTCGGCCGGGTCGATGTGCCAGCTGGACACGCGGCGCGGGTGGATCCGGATGATCTCCTTGGCGAACCACTCCGGGTTGACCGGCGGGACCTCGACGGTCAACAGCTCCACGACGCCGCGGATCTCGACGCCGCGGCCCATGCCCGGTTTGATCGCGCCCGGCTTGTCCGGAGTCATGTCGTCGACGACGAAGCTGACCTGAGGATTGGCCTGCACATTGCGATAGCGTTGGGTCGCGGTCATATTCGGCCCGCCGATATCGATGGTGTCGTCGGCGTTGAGGCGGAATCCCAGCGGCCGGACCTGTGGCGCACCGGTGGTCGCGACGGTGGCCAGCCGGCCGATCCGCTGTCCGGCGAGGTAGGCGCGCTCGGCGTCGGTGAAAGTCATGCCACGAACCTAGGACCTGAACAGCGATTCAGGTCAAAAGCGATCTTCTAGACTATTACCGATGAGTAAGTTCTTTGGTTCGGTCGATGAGGTGACGCGGCGGCTCACCGGCGCGGGATACCTCCCGTCCACCGATATCGCCACCGCCGTGTTCCTCGCCGGTCACCTCGGCAAACCGCTGCTGATCGAAGGACCCGCCGGCGTCGGCAAGACCGAGCTTGCCAAGGCCGTCGCCGCGGCGACCAGCGCCGAACTGGTGCGTCTGCAGTGCTACGAGGGCATCGACGAGGCGCGGGCACTCTACGAGTGGAACCACGCCAAACAGCTGCTGCGGATCACCGCGACCGAGAACGAGGGCTGGGATCGCACCCGCGACCACGTCTTCACCGAGGAATTCCTGCTCGCCAGGCCGTTGCTGGCCGCGATCCGCAATACCGGGCCGACGGTGCTGCTCATCGACGAACTCGACAAGGCCGATATCGAACTGGAGGGCCTGCTGCTGGAGGTACTCGGCGACTTCCAGGTGAGCATCCCGGAACTCGGCACCATCACCGCCATCCGCAAGCCGTTCGTCATCGTCACCTCCAACGCCAACCGCGACCTGTCGGAGGCGCTGAAGCGACGCTGCCTGTACCTGCATATCGACTATCCGACAGCGGAGTTGGAGAAGGCGATCGTGCGGCTGAAAGTGCCCGAACTCGACGCCGAGTTGGCAGAACCGATGGTGCAGGTGGTCTCCGCGCTACGTCAACTGCCGCTGCGCAAGTCACCGTCCATCGCCGAAACCGTGGACTGGGCAAAGACTTTGGTCGCTCTGCGGGCGCGGAAGCTGACCAGCACCGTGGTGCGTTCGACGTTGGGCGTGCTGCTCAAGCATCAATCCGACCATCGCATCGCCACCGAGGGGCTGGCGCTGCTGGACACCGATCCCGCAGAGGATCGGGCGAAGTGACCGGTCTGCGCGCACGATGCGGCGGACCATCGACGAACCATGCCACCGGGATGCTGCTCGGGCGTCACACCCGGACGACAGTCGATGCCGCCGCGCGGAGTGCATCGGGTGCTCCCATACCCGCAGCACTGTCCGAGGTTCGAGCGGTGACGGCGGCCTCGTGTCGCGGTGCCGACGGGCGATCGGGCGAAACGATGACCGACCGCCTCGTCGACTTCGTCGGACGGCCGCGTGGGTACGGAATCAACGCCGGTTCAAGCGAAACCATCGATGTGGCCGGGGTGGTCATCGCTCTCGGCTTGTCGGATCGGAATCGGCCGCGAACGGGTCCGGCCGCCATGTCGGTGCGCCGCAAGGGTCGACGGGCTGCCTTCGATCAGCTCTTCGATCTCCACTTCCTCGGTGCCGAAAGATATCTGGCTGGTATGCCGGTGGAATCCGGTGTGGCACTGCAAGATCAGCTCGTCGACGTGGCAACCCGAGGTGTGGGCGGGTTCGGCTCGCGTGCGGGGGCGATGGGGCAGCGTGAGATCATTGATGCCGCAGCGGCGGTCGTGCGATGACGGGCGAATCGCGATCGGTGGTGTCGCGCCGGTCCGCGGAAACGATGACCGACCGGCTTGTCGACTTCGTCGGACTGCTGCGTGAGTACGGAATCAACGCCGGTCCAAGCGAAACCATCGATGCGGCCGAGGCGATCATCGCTCTCGGCTTGTCCGATCGCAATCGGCTGCGCTCCGGTCTGGCCGCCACACTGCTGCGTCGCAACGGTCAGCGCGCCGTCTTCGACCAGCTCTTCGATCTCTATTTCCTCGGTGCCGAGCGGACCGAGGTCGATGTGTCGACGAAATCCGTTGCGGCCCTGCAAGACCAGCTGGTCGATGCGCTCGTCGGAGGCGACAGCGAGGCCATGGCCGAACTGGCGCGTCAGATGCTGACCGCGCTCGGCGCCTACGGTGGCGCGGGCACCGGTCGGCCGACCACTCCGGTGACTACCGCCTCCGGCGCGGGCTGGTCCTCCTATCTGACCATGAAAGCCCTTCGCCCAGAAGAACTCCTGGACCGCATCGTTGCGGGCATGGGCTCCGGCGACCAGTTCGACACCAGCGTCCACACCATCGAAGCCACCCGCCGCCTCACCGAATTCCGGACCGCGGTGCAAACCGAGGCCCGCCTGCGCTCGGCCCAGCTCCGCGGCACCGACTACATCGCCCGCCGCGGTGTCGAATCCGCCACCGACCAGGTCGACTTCCTCGGCGCCCGCGAACAGGACCTCGCCGAAATGCGCCGCCTCGTCCACCCTTTGGCCCGCAAACTCGCCACCCGCCTGGCTGCCCGCCGCCGCAAGGCCGTCCGCGGCCAAATCGATATGCGCCGCACCCTGCGCCGCTCCATGGCCACCGGCGGCGTCCCGGTCGACCCCGTCCTACGCGCCCGCAAACACGGCCGCCCCGATCTCGTTGTCCTGGCCGACCTTTCAGGGTCGGTCACCGGCTTCGCCGAATTCACCCTGCAACTCGTCCAAGCACTCCAAGACCAATTCAGCAAGGTCCGCAGCTTCGGCTTCATCGACACCTGCGACGAAATCACCGGGTTGTTCACGCCAGGAGAGCCACCTACCGCAGGCTTGGTCACCCGCATAGTCCGCGAATCCGCCGTAGCCCGCTTCGGCAGCAGCAACTACGGCGAAGCCCTCCAAGGCTTCGTAGACAACTACCTCGACGCCCTAGGCCCCCGCACCTCCCTACTCATCCTCGGCGACGCCCGCACCAACCGCACCGCCCCCAACCTAGAAGCCCTCGCCACGATGCAAGACCGAGCCAAACACGCCTACTGGCTCAACCCCGAACCGTCCCGCTCCTGGCCCACCGGCGACTCCGCCGCCCACCTCTACGCCCAACACATCACCATGCACGAATGCCGAAACGTCAAACAGCTGAGCGAGGTGGTAGCCCGCCTGCTCCCGGCGTAGAAGGCGGGGCCGCTGGACTTCCCCCCGGGGTTCGGACATTCCGCTGGAGCAGGGCTTGCCTGAGGGCGATTGGAAAACCGAACCGCTGCTGAGCCCTCGACACGGCGACTATCGAGGTGGACGCTATGTCCGTGTGGTTCGGCTAGGCGCCGGTGGCGGCCTGGAATTCACCGAACCGTCGCTCGAGCCGGTCCTCAGCTGGGTAGTCCGCGCGTAAGCGCGGCAGCGTGATTCGCTTGCCATCGAGGTCTTGTAACCCATGCCGGAGCATCGGGCTGTCGGTCGGATCATGCATCAAGTTCGGGCCGATGTGAATCACATGGTCGGGAGAGATACCGAGTAGATTCGCATCGTAGGCAGCGTGGTGAATCTTGCAGAGGCTCAGTCCGTTATCCACGTCGGCCGAACCGTCATCATCGCTGTCAGCAATGATGTGAGCCCCGTCCAACAGCGACGGGTAGGCCAGTCCGCATGCGGCACATCGGTAGCCGTAGGCCAGCAGCACGCGGCCGCGGAACTCCGGCTGGTGCAGACGCTGTTTGGTCACGCGTTGCGCGTACGACCGCTCGATGGGCTTCAGATGCAGCGGATCTGCAACTTCTCGCAGGCTCTCATCGAGCGCGAGAATGAAACGCTTGCGCTCGAAGTCATCCCTGATCACGTACACCGGAGCAACGGGGATATACACGCCGTCTTTGATCCAGCGAAGCAAAATTATCGGTAGCTGCAATTCGAGGGCACGGCGCAGTTTGACGTTGTCGCCGCGCGGGTTTCCGTCACGGTAGTCGTAGGCGAGCAGCGAGTCGCCGACTTGTTCATCTGTATACGGGCTATCGGGTTTGGACATGATCGACAAGGTCGCCAACAGGTCCTTGGGGTTCCAGATCCCCTTGTTGCGGTCGATGAGCTTGTGTGAATCAGCGCCGACCTTGAAAGCTGTCAGCTCATCGCGAGTCAGTGCCCCTTTTTTCGCGACCTGTTCAGCCAACTGCTCGATGATCTGCTGCCGCAGTACATACTCCGCCCCGGTGTCCACAAGTGGAGTGTGCCATGTTCAGTCGTTCAGAGTTGATCTTTCGGTCACGGCGCGCCACCAAGTCGCTGCTGATACCTGTGGATGATCGTGGTCGGCTCGCAGATCTATGAGACTGCTTGATGCGCAGGAGAATTCGCTGACAGCTCGGCGTCGGCCCCTGGTCGCTACGATTGACTGTTGAGCGTCCGTCCAGAACAATCGTCCGGTAGAGTGCCTGGCTCGCGTCGTTCCGAGACGGTGAGCCCATCGGTTGATGGTTGTAGGGAGTTCTTGGGGCAATGGCTCGTATTCTCAAGCTCGAACCAAGCACGCAACGAATCTCTGCGCACGAGGTCGACAAGGGCGTCGAGTGTGAATTTGCGGTTATTCCGGAGCCGAATGGCCCGCTCGTACATCTGTCGACCTTCGGCTCGAAGAGCCGGGAGTCCAAGCGCAAGAGTAGCCAATCGTTGCAGTTCGACGAGAACGTCGCGCGGCAGCTCATTCTTATCTTGCGAGAGGTATTCGGGGACGCGGTAGTCAGCGGCACCGACGTCGAGGAAGCGCAGTTGGTCGCTGCCTATAGAAGCGACCCGGAGCGGGTTCGGCGACTCATCACCGACGACGAAGCTGCGCGTGATGTGGTGGCAATGGCTCATCGCAGAAACCAGGTCGAAAAGTTTCGTCGGCTGATGATCGACGACGACTACTTCGCGGAGGAGGTCGACAAAGCGCCAGGTCGAGGACCCGAATCGGTCTGGCAGAGCTTCTTCGGTGACAATCCCTGGATCTTCGGTGTTTCGCTTGCGGGGCAGTTGTTGACCTCGTGGAGTGGAGACAAGCTGGAGCAGGTTGTCGCCGGCGCATCGATTGCCGGCGTCGGTAAGCGCGTAGATGCGTTGCTTCGGACCTCTGGGCGCATCAAGTCGCTGGTGTTCGCGGAAATCAAGACACACCAGACGGATCTCTTGGGGAAGGAGTATCGGTCGGGATGCTGGGCACCCTCGTCGGAGTTGTCCGGCGGTGTGGTTCAGGCACAGGGGACGGTCCACCGGGCAGCGAGCGAGATCGGTGAACGTCTGCAGGACAAAGCATCTGACGGTAGTGATATCCCCGGTGAATACACCTACCTGCTACGCCCTCGCTCCTACCTCGTCATCGGGAATCTGGATAGCCTGCTCGGCGAGGGGGGAGGTCACCATGCGGAGAAAATCCGATCCTTCGAACTCTTCCGTCGCCAACTCGTCGAGCCTGAGGTGCTGACGTTCGACGAGCTGCTCGCTCGTGCCGAGTGGTTGGTGGCATCTGCCGATGAGCCGAACGTGGTCAGGTCTTCCTTCGGCGCTGGCGTATGACTGTCTGGACTTCGCTCACGCAGGCGTCGAGTGCGTTGTAGACGTCGTAGGCTGCGTACCTGAGGACGAGCCAGTCGTTGCGTAGCAGCCAGTTCTGGCGGCGGCGATCGTGGCGGAATGTCTCTGGGGCGCTGTGGAATTCGCGGCCGTCGATCTCGACGATGGTTCGGGATTGCTCGTGTACGAAGTCGCAGATGTAAGGGCCGACCCAATGGTTGGCGAGCATGGACAGATTTCGTCGTGCCAAGGCGCGGGCGAACAGGCGCTCCGGTTCCGAAGCCGAATGCAATGCTGCCTCCCGAAGTTGCCGGCGCAGTGCGGGTGAACCGTTCTTGCCGGAGCGGCAGAGATCGAGCACGTCATCCGCGGCGACGGTGCGGCCGAGGTGTTCATCGACCAACCGGTCGGCAGCGTCTTGCGGCATCACGGCAACGCAATCCAAGAGAGTGTATGCCGGTGACAACGTTGGTAGGCCCCACGCTTCGTCGATCGCGGTTGCGGGGAGGTCGCGTCGGTACAGGGTGAGCCATTTCGGGGTGTCGCGATGGATGGACTTCGGCACCGTTGCCTCGAATATGTCCGGTTCGGGCAGCATGTTCCTGAGCCACGCTGCGGTCCGATGGCTGAGCACCGCTGCCGGAATCCACGCAACGATTGCGGCACAGCGAGCGAGTCCATTGGGTGCCCCCAGGCAGTATGTGCGAGGCAACAATCGGCTGTAGCGGCCTTGGCGGCATCGCCGGTCGATCGTGGTTGCCGAGATCCCCTGTGACAACAGCTGATCGCGGGTATGGACGCCATGGATGGTCACGTGTCGAGCTTGCGGGCTGATGGCGGAGCAGCTGTGTTGGCTTCCTGGGGGAATGGTTGGACGGTGGATAAGTTGTTGGTTGGGGATAGCGGGTCTAGATGGACACAAATCGGGCTGCGACGACAAAAATTGCCACGAACAGGGGGAGAGTGTCGGCGTAGACCCGCATCTCCCGCCGAACAGTGTGGGCGTGGTGCGGCGCGGCTGCCGCGGCTGCTCGACCTGCACGCCCTGCCAGCTGCCGTGCCACGTAGTCGCCGGGTGTGGTGTCGGACAATTAGTTCGGGGCGGATGCGCGGTAGGCACGTCCCGCCAGTTGGCGTGCCACGTGGTCGCCCAGTGGGACGTCGGGTGACTTGCGAAAGACCTTGGGGCGTCGGCTTTTGAGTTCTTGTTCGGTGTGATCGGCTCGGTCGGGGTCGAACGGTCCGATCGACTGCGACAGGATCTGGGCTGCGTGGTGGCGGTTGGCGCGGTGAACGCGGGCGCGCTTGCGGGGGAGGTTCTTTCGGCTGGCCTTGTCGTTTTCGCCGTAGTCGTTGCGGCGGTCCTTGCAATAGCTCAGTTGCTTCTTTTCCTGTGGGGTTCTCCGCATTCATCGAGGCTAGCCGCGGAGGTAGTGTCGAAGCATCTGGTTATCGGCGGGGTCGGGGCGAGCCGCGGGGGTGGTCGGCGTGGGATCGATTGTCGTGCAGTTGCTGCCGTTGGTTGGGGTGGTACTCGGGGCGGGCGCGACGTTCTCGGCGACGGCGTTGAATCAGCGAGCCAAGTGGCGACGGGGTCATGATGCGCGGTGGGATGAGAAGCGGTTGGTGGCCTACAGCGAGTTCGCCAATGCGTTGAAGAGATCGGCGACGTCGTCCAATCGGGTTGCCGCAACGCTGGGTTATCCGGTCGCAGTACAGCCGATCGATGTGGACGAGGGTCTGCGAGCAATGGCTGAGGCAGAGGCCGATAAGACGACCAAGTGGGAGGTCGTACTTCTGCTCGGGTCACCCGCTGCTGTTGCGGCGGCCCGGAGTTGGAACAGGGCCGCGTGGGAGTTGAGTTGGGTCGCGAGAGGGCGGGTTATGGAGCACACGGCCTACATCGAACTGTTTGCTGAGATGGGGCGGAGGCGGAATGCGTTCTATGAATGCGCGCGTGCGGATCTCGGGGTCTGCACCGGTGCGCTACCGCCCGGAGATCAGCCATGGCTGCCACCATGCGATGACTCCGAACGGTGAGGGTGCTGGCTGGTCCGATGTGTCGGGCATACATGTGGCTCTACTGAACGGGCAAATTTAGCCCTTCGCGGCCGGAGTCGGCTCAGTTGGGCGGTTGCCGGGATGCATTCGTCGAGCAGTTCAGCGGGGGTGCGGATGCCGTCGAGCATGCGGACACGCTGCGCTTCGGGTGTTGGCCGCATGCTGAGCCGTGCTGGGGAAACAGCTGGGTTGTGGATCGTGGCTCGGCTATGGACAGCTTTGCTGAGCAGACACTTTTCGCCGGGAAGGGGATCGGGAACCGCCTGGGAGTTGCCAAAGGCGTCCGTTCAGCTGAGTAGGCCGATCTATGACAGGCGTTGATGCGGTGCCAGTCGTCGCGAGAGGCATCAGGTGATCAGCGTTGCTCGGACGAGGTTGTGGTCTGAGAGGCCGTTGGCGGGGTGGACGGCCAGATTGATGGCTCTGGTGTTGCGAGTGACGATGTGGTCGATGAATTGGGACTTCGGGCCCGAGGTGCGTGGGCGGGTCGGGAGTGTGCCCGGAGGGAGGTCGGCGACTGTGCAGGTGTCGCCCAGGGCTGCGCCGACGGTGTCGCGGTCGGTGTTGAAGTCGCCGACGATCACCAGCGGGGAGTCGGGGTGCGCGTCGACGAGTTCCTTTAGGCGGGTTAATTGTTCGACTCGGCGCTCGTCGCCGGTGATGTGGGTGGTGACGACGATCAGGGAGTCGAGTTCGACGGCCAAGAACCCGTTGCCCGGATCGTTGGGGAAGGACTCGGCGGCGAGTTCTTCGGTGGGGCGGTCGACCAGGAGGACGAGATGTTCGGTGGGGTCGTGCAGCGCGGGGGCGCCGCGGCGCAGCCGCGGGATGCGGGGGTAGCGAAGAGCGTGAATGGTTTTGTGGGGGAAGGTGGTTCGAAGGGAAGCCAGTTGGTCGCCGCTTACTTCCTGTAAAGCGATGACGGTTTCGGGGCGGGCCGACAACTGAGCGGATATCGCGGCGATCCGGATCGGCTCGTCCGGCCATGAGACGCCGTCGTCGTGCCAATTTTCGGCGTGGACGCGGTGGAGGACGTTCCAGGTGGCAACCGTGATCACAATTCGTGATGCTAGTGGCCGATCAAGGCACGCCGGCGTCGTAAGTAGGTACGCGTTACGCCGGTCGCCCATGCCCTCGCGATGACGTGAGTAGCCACGGCGTGATAGTCCGCTCCGAGGCAGCTCCGATGCCTGCCATAGCGATGCGGTTCGCATGCGATGTCGAGCGAAGTGCGGGTAGATCCTTGGTCGTTCGGATCTACCCGCACAGTGGAGGTCAGCGGCGGACTTCGGCGACCGGGACGGGGCGGCGTTCGGCGCGGGAGAGTTCGCAGGCTTCGGCGATGTAGAAGGCTTCGAGGGCGTCGAGTGGGCTGCAGGGGTTTTCGAGGCGGCCGGTGGCGACGTCGAGGAAGGCGACCAGTTCGGCGGTGTAGGCGTTGCGGAAGCGGTCCATGAAGCCGGGGTAGGCGGGGAAAGGGGAAGGGGGGTAGTTGGGTTCGACGGAGTGGAGGGGGGCTCGGTCGTCCAGGCCGACTATGGCGTTGGATTTCGAGCCGAGGGCCTCGAGGCGGACGTCGTAGCCTGCGCCGTTGTAGCGGGTGAGCGAGACGGTGGCCAGGGTGTTGTCGTCCAGGGTGAGGGAGACCAGCGCGGTGTCGACATCGTTTGCGGCGGTGAAGAAGTCGTCGCCGCGGTTGGCGCCGAGGGCGTAGACCTCGGTGACCTCGCGGCCGGTGACCCAGCGGATGATGTCGAAATCGTGGACGCCGCAATCGCGGAAGATGCCGCCGGAGCGGGGGATGTAGTCGGCGGGCGGTGGTTCGGGGTCCAGGGTGGTGGCGCGGACGGTGTGCAGCCAGCCGAGTTCGCCCGTGGCGATGGCGGATCGGGCGGCGCGGTAGCCTGCGTCGAAGCGGCGTTGGAAGCCGATCTGGACGGGGACGGTGGAGCTCGCGATGTGATCGATGACGGCGAGGGTGCCGGTGATGTCGGCGGCGACGGGCTTCTCGCAGAAGACCGGGATGCCGAGATCGACTGCCCTGGTGATCAATTCGGGGTGCGAGTCGGTGGCGGTCGCGATGACGAGCCCGGTGAGATCTGCGGCGAGGAGTTCGTCGATGTCCTGCGCGAAATCCACGCCGAGTTTGGTGGCGGTGGCCCGTGCGCGCTCCGGATCGGCGTCGGCCACGAGTACGGAGTCGACGCCGGTGAGGTTCTTCAAGGTCTCGGCGTGCGCTGCGCCGATCCGGCCGGTGCCGGCGAGGCCGAGGCGAATGGTGTTGGCAGACTTCATCGTTTCTCCCTACGGGTAGAGATGGCAGCGTGCGGTACGAAGGACTTGCTGTTGCCGATCGAGTTGTGCGGTGCGCCGGGCGATCGAGGTGCTGGTCGGGCCTTCTCGGGCGAGATAGCAGCGTTCCTCGTTTCTCCCTGCGGTGGGATGGCGGTGCGGGTTCAGGTGCGGGGTGGGGCGGTTGTCGCACGGACGACCAGCGAGGGCTGTAATCGGCGGCGTACCGGATCGGTGCGCCCGTCGCGTAAGCGTTCGGCGAGTGCCTCGATGGCCAAGCGGCCCATTTGGATACGGGGCTGATCGATGGTGGTCAGCGAGATGTGCCGCAGTGCGGCGAGTGAGGTGTTGTCGTAGCCGACGACCGAAACATCGTCCGGCACACGCAATCCGGCCTCTTCGAGCGCCGACATCGCGCCGACGGCGTTGAAGTCGTTGCCGCAGAGCAGTGCGGTGGGAAAGTTGTCGCGGGAGAACAGGTTCAGCAGCTTCTGGACGGCGGCCATGCCCGCGGAGTCGGTGTGCTCGCTCGGGACGATCATCGGCTCGAGACCGTGGTGTTCCATCGCCGTGCGATAGCCGCGGCGTCGCGCCGCGGAGGTGAAGGCGCCGCCGCCGTCGAGGTGCACGATGCGCCGATGACCGAGCGAGACAAGGTGATCGACGGCCAGCGCGGCGCCGACTTCGCCGTCGTCGTTGACCGTGTCGACATCGGGGATGGTGGAGCTACGCGACACCAGCACGACCGGACCCTGTTGTGCCGCTTCGCGTATGGCGGCGACGGGCAGGACGGGGGAGAGCAGGATGATGCCGCCGGGCCGGAAGGACAGCAGGCTTTTCAGCGCGGTGCGTTCGCGGGCGGCGCCGCGCCGCCCGGTGTTGAGGATCAGTTCGAGCCCGGCCTCCTGGGCGGCCTCGTCCATCCCCTCCACTACATCGGCGAAGAAGGCGTTGCGCAGGTCGGAGACCATGACGCCGACGATGTTGGAGGTACGGCTGGCCAGCGACCGGGCCATGATGTGCGGCTGGTAGCCGAGGTCCTTCGCGGCGGCGAGCACGGCGCGGCGGCGGTGCTCGCTGACCTTGGGGGAATCGCGCATCACCAGTGAGACCAGCGCGCGGGAAACGCCGGCGCGGGCGGCGACATCTTCCATCGTCGGTCGCGCCATCTCGCCTCCGTTCCGCGCCTAGAGCAGTCGTGCCGTGACGGACGTTACAACGTTGGAGCGCTCTAATCAATAGAGCGCTCTAATCCGAAATCTTCCACGCGTGGCATGAGCCCCATTTCGCCTGGAAGTCAGTATTATTCGAGGTAGCGGCGATTTATCGGCCGAGAAGACGGCTCTTGACACCCTGTGGCCCACGTTACATAGTTGGAGCGCTCCAACACTGTTGGACGGCAACCGGATCACACCGAAGGTCGGAGAAATCCCGATGACCGAACCTGTCTACCCGCTGCGAATCGCGGCCGCGCCGATCTCCTGGGGAGTCTGCGAAGTTCCCGGCTGGGGTCACGTGCTCGACGCGCGCACCGTACTGGCCGAGATGGCCGGACTCGGGATCTCCGCGACCGAACTCGGACCACCGGGCTATCTACCGCGCGACCCCGCGGAGCTACGCACCCTGCTCGGCGAATTCGGCATGACGGTGCTCGGCGGATTCCTGGCGCTGGCGCTGCACCGCGATCCGGAACGGGCGATCGCCGAGGCCGAGGACACCGCGGCCCTGTTCGCCGCGACCGGCGCGGAAGTGCTCGTGCTCGCCGCGGCCACCGGACTCGACGGTTACGACGCGCGCCCGCAGCTCAGCGACACGGAGTGGCGCACGCTGATCGACACCGCCGCGGCGATCCGCGATATCGCGGCCGGGCACGGCCTGCGCACGGTACTGCACCCGCACGTCGGCACCCATGTGGAGAGCGAGGCCGAAGTCGAACGGTTCCTGGCCGACTCCGATCTCGACATCTGTTTGGACACAGGACATCTGCTGATCGGCGGCACCGACCCGGTGCGGCTCGCGCAGCGGCACGCGCCGCGCATCGGGCACATCCACCTCAAGGATGTGCGCGGCGAGATCGCCGACGAAGTGCGAAGCGGCAGAGTCGAATACAGCGATGCCGTCGGCCGGGGACTGTATGTCCCGCTCGGTGACGGCGATGTCGACATCGACGCGCTCGTCCAGGCCCTCCACGCGGCGGGCTACCAGGGGTGGTATGTCATCGAACAGGACACCGCCTTGCAGCCCACCGACTCGGCGCAGTTGCCGAGCCGGGACGCCGAACGCAGTCTGCAGTACCTCGCGGGCATCGGCTCCGCGCGAATCTAGTTGGGAAGTGATGACAATGATGTCCATTCGATCGCACCGCGCCACCGGCTGGCGACGGTCGCGCGCGCTGCTGCCGTGTATGGCGGCGGTCGCCGTGCTCGCGGCGTGTAGCGGCCCCGGTTCCGACAGCAGCGGCCCTTCGGCGTCGCAGGCGCCGGTGTCCGAGGGCAAGTTGGGCTCGGTCGCGGTGGTTACGCACGGTAGCGCCGGCGACGCGTTCTGGAGTGTCGTCAAGAACGGCGCGCAGGCGGCGGGCAAGGACCTCGGCGTCCGCGTCGACTACAACTCCTCCGGTGATCCGGGACAGCAGGCGAAGCTGATCGATAACGCGGTGGCGCAGAAGGTCGATGGGATCGTCGTCTCGATGGCGAATCCGGACGCGCTGAAGCCGTCGATCGAAAAGGCGGTCGCCGCGGGCATTCCGGTGGTGACCATCAATTCCGGTGAGAACGAGAGCGCGAAGTTCGGTGCGATCGGCCATGTCGGACAGAGCGAGACGCTCGCAGGCCAGCTCGCGGGCAAGCGGCTCGCCGAGGCCAAGAAGACGAAGATGCTGTGTGTCATCCACGAGGCGGGCAATATCGGTGCCAACCAGCGCTGCGACGGCGCCTCGAAGGGCTTCGGCAACGCGACAACGCTGCAGGTGGACATCAACAACCCGACCGAGGCGCAGTCCAGGATCAAGAGCGCGCTGGAGGCGGACAAGTCGATCGACGCCGTCCTGACGCTGAACTCGCAGGTGGCCGCGCGCGCGGTGGATGCGGTGAAGGAATCCGCCTCGGCGGCAACGGTTGCCACCTTCGATCTGAATACCGATGTGGTGGAGGCGATTCGCGCGGGCAAGCTGCTGTTCGCGATCGACCAGCAGCAGTACGAGCAGGGCTACCTGCCCGTGGTGATGCTGAAGTTGTACCGCTCCAACATGAACAGCGTCGGCGGTGGTGCGCCGGTGCAGACCGGTCCCGCCTTCGTCGACAAGAGCAATGTGGAAGCCGTCGCCGCACTGGTGGCGAAGGGAACACGGTGAGTAGGTGACATGACGGTTGCCACGAAAACATCCGAAACCCCACCGGCGCAGCAGCCGGACACGCCGGCGCTGTGGCATCGGCTGATCGTCCGGCCGGAGCTCGGCGCACTGCTGGGCGCGCTGCTGGTGTTCGTCTTCTTCTCGGTCATCACCGACGGATTCCTCACTCCCGGTGGGGTTTCCAACTGGCTGGACGATTCGTCGACGCTCGGCATCATGGCGGTGGCCGTGGCCATGCTGATGATCGGCGGCGAGTTCGACCTGTCCGCGGGCGTGATGACCGCGTCCACCGGGGTGGTGACCGCGCTGCTCGCGGTGCACGCCGGCTGGAATCTGTGGCTCGCGCTGCTGGTCTCGCTCCTCTTCGCCCTCGCGGTAGGCGCGTTCAACGGGTGGATGGTGATGCGCACCGGCCTGCCGAGTTTCATCGTCACCCTCGGCACGTTCCTCGCGCTGCAGGGGCTGAACCTCGGTGTGACACGGCTGGTGACGAATGGCGTTCAAGTGTCGGGTGTTCGTGGCGCCGCGGGCTACGAATCGGCGGGCTCGGTGTTCGCGTCGACGATGCGGATCGGTGGCGCGACCATCCAGGCCTCGGTGCTCTGGTGGATCGTGGTGACCGCGCTCGCCGCGCTCATCCTGGCGCGCACCAGGTTCGGCAACTGGATCTTCGCGGTCGGCGGTGCGCTGCCCAGCGCACGCGCGGTCGGCGTCCCCGCCGTACGCACGAAGATCCTGCTGTTCATGGGTACCGCGTTCGCGGGCTGGATCGTCGGCTCCTGCAATGTACTTCGGCTCGGCAGCGTCCAGGCCAGCCAGGGCATCGGGCTCGAACTGCACTACATCATCGCCGCCGTGGTGGGTGGTTGCCTGCTGACCGGCGGCTTCGGTTCGGCGATCGGCGCGGCCATCGGTGCGCTGATCTTCGGCATGGCCAGTAAGGGCATCGTTTTCGCCGGGTGGAACAGCGACTGGTTCATGTTGTTCCTCGGCACGCTGCTGCTGGCGGCGGTGCTGGTGAACAACGGTTTCCAGAAGCGAGCCGAAAGGATACGACGATGACGGCGCTGATCGAGACCACCGATATCGGCAAGAGCTACGGCGGTGTCGTCGCGCTGCGCGATGTCTCGACCGTGGTCAACGCGGGCGAGGTGACCTGTGTGCTCGGCGACAACGGCGCGGGCAAGTCGACGCTGATCAAGATCCTGGCCGGTGTGCACCAGCACGATCGTGGCACGCTGCGGATCGAGGGCGAGGAAGTCCGATTGTCCTCGCCGCGTGAGGCTTTGGATCGCGGGATCGCCACCGTGTACCAGGATCTGGCCGTGGTGCCGCTGATGAGCGTGTGGCGCAACTTCGTGCTCGGTTCGGAGCCGACCAAGGGGATCGGGCCGTTCCGTCTGCTCGATCGCGCCAAGGGTCATGAGATCGCCCGAAAAGGGTTGACCGATATGGGCATCGACATCCGCAATATGGAGCAGCCGGTCGGCACCCTGTCCGGCGGGCAGCGGCAGTGCGTCGCCATCGCCCGTGCCGTGCACTACGGCGCGAAGGTGCTGATCCTCGACGAGCCGACCGCGGCGCTCGGCGTCAAACAGGCCGGTGTGGTCCTGAAATATGTTGTGCAGGCGCGGGATCGAGGGCTCGGTGTCATCCTGATCACGCACAATCCGCATCATGCCTATCCGGTCGGCGACCGGTTCCTCCTGCTCAAGCGCGGTGCCATGCTGGGCGCCTACGAGAAGTCGGAGATCGACGTCGCCGAGCTGACCAAGCAGATGGCGGGTGGCGCGGAACTCGATGCGCTGCAGCACGAGCTGGAACGAGTGACGCAGTGATCGAGGCGCTGACGATCGGCCGGGTCGGGGTGGATCTCTACCCCGAGCAGAGCGGCGTCGGGCTCGCCGAGGTCGAGACCTTCGCGAAGTTCCTCGGCGGCACCGCGACCAATGTCGCGGTGGCCGCCGCCCGGCTCGGGCACCGCAGCGCCGTGCTCACCAAGGTGGGCCCGGACGGGTTCGGTGCTTACGTGCGGTCCGCGCTCGAAGGATTCGGTGTCAGCGCCGAATACGTCGGCACCGCGCCGAATCTGCTGACTCCCGTGGTGTTCTGCGAGTTGAACCCGCCCGCCGATCCGCCGCTGCTGTTCTACCGCGCGCCGATCGCACCGGATCTCACCCTGACCGAGGACGAGGTGCCGTGGGACGCGGTGGATTCGGTTCCGCTGCTGTGGGTTACCGGTACCGGCGTGAGCGCCGAACCGGGACGTAGCACCCAGCGGGCCATTCTGAAACGCCGTGCCCGGCGCGGACATACCGTGCTCGACCTCGACTACCGGCCGATGTTCTGGCCGGACGAGGCTACCGCGCACACCGAGATCGGCTGGATGCTCGACCACGTGAACGTGGTGGTCGGCAACCGCACCGAGGTGCGGGTGGCGGTCGGCACCGACGATCCGGACGAGGCGGCCGATCGGCTGCTCGCGCGCGGTGTGCGGCTCGCGATCGTCAAGAAGGGCGCCGAGGGCGTGCTGATCGCGAACGAGCAGGGCCGGTGGACCGTGCCGCCGCACCCGGTCGAGGTGGTGTGCGGACTCGGGGCGGGTGACGGTTTCGGTGGCGCCGTCGTCCACGGCCTGCTGTCGGACTGGGATCCGCAGCGGATCGCGAGGTATGCGAATGTCGCGGGGGCACTGGTCGCTTCGCGGCTGGCGTGCGCCGACGCGATGCCGACCGATGCCGAGATAGAGGAGCTGCTGTGCAGGTGAGCCGGATGAGGCCGCACGATACGGCGACGGCTGTGCCGTATGCGCTGGCTACCGCCGTCGACCGGCCGCGTGTCGTTGCTGTGCGCGCGAATGTGGAAGTGGAGGAGGAGTTGTGTATCTGACCGACGAACGCTGGCGCGAGCTGTTGCGCATCCGGGCGACCGACCCGGCGGCGGTGGAGCGGGCCTACACCAAACGCGTCCGTCGCCCGAATCTGTTGGGCAACAAGGACACCCTGTTCCTGGTCGCCGCCGATCATCCGGCCCGCGGCGCACTCGGCGTCGGGTCCGACCGCACGGCGATGGCCGACCGGCGAACCCTGTTGGAGCGCTTGCTGATCGCCCTGGCTCATCCCGCAGTCGACGGTGTACTCGGCTCTCCGGATGTGGTGGAGGAGTTGCTGCTGCTCGACGCGCTGGACGACAAGGTGGTGATCGGCTCGATGAACCGCGGCGGCCTGGCGGGCGCCGAATGGGAGATCGACGACCGGTTCACCGGATACGACGCCGACGCCCTGGTTCGTTTCCGCCTCGACGGCGGCAAAATGCTGCTGCGCCTGGATGATGCCGATCCCGGCACGATCCCGACGCTGCACGCCTGCGCCCAGGCGGTCTCCGAATTGGCGGCGCACGGCCTGATGGCGATGGTCGAACCACTGCCGTACCACCGCGACGAATCCGGCGCGCTGGTGATGGCCAGGGATGCCCCCGCCCTGTCCCGCGCGATCACCGTCGCCTCCGGCCTCGGTGTCACCTCCGCGTACACCTGGCTGAAGATCCCGGCGCCGCAGGATACTTCGGTACTCGACGCGACCACGCTCCCAGTACTGGTGTTGGGTGGCGCGCCCTCGGGAGATCCCGCCGCCGACCTTGCCTCCTGGGGCGGCGCGCTCCGCCACGACGTGGTGCGTGGTCTGGTGGTCGGCCGCACCCTGCTCTACCCGCCGGATGGCGATGTCGCCGCCGCCGTCGATGCCGCCGCCCGGTTGTTGCAGGCGGCACGATGAACCGGTATGGCCGAATCGTGTTGCCGGTCAACCCGAACGAGGTGCTGTCATGAGTGCCGACTGCCGCATGCTCACCCCGCTGAACGTGCCCGCGCGCAGGTCGCGCAGGCGGCGGCCGTCGGCTGCGCGACGACCGACCACCCGCCGCGTCCCGTGGTGGCTGGACCCGCGTGGGCGGGCCCGTACCCCGGGCAAGCGACTGCCGATCGTGCGGAGCGCGGTGACGCGCCGTGTGCGCAAGACATCCGCTACCGGATCGCGAAATCGAGTGGCGGCGAGCACCTATCGCCCATGGGAGGCGCGATGAAGCTACACAGACCGGCGGGCACGCAGACCGACGGCAATGATCCGATCCTGCTCACCCCCGAGGACGCGGGCTGGACCTACACCGGCCTCCGCGTGCTCGCACTCGCGGCGGGGGAGTCGCGCACGGTGCACACCGGCGAATTCGAGGCGTTCGTGCTGCCGCTGTCCGGTTCGTGCACGGTCAGGGTCGACGGCCGGATCTTCCAATTGACCGGCCGTGAGTCGGTTTTCACCCGGGTGACCGATTTCGCCTACATCCCGCGCGACGCCGAGGTCGAGCTGTCGACCTCGGCCGGGCTCGAGGTCGCGCTGCCGATGGCACGCTGCACCCGGCGGCTCGAGCCGAAATACGGGCCGGCCGAGCAGGTTCCGGTGGAGGTGCGTGGTGCGGGCCAGGCCACCAGGCAGGTTACCAACTTCGGCACCCCCGGAATCTGGGAGCACGCCGACAAACTCAACGCCTGCGAGCTGATCACGCCCGACGGCAACTGGTCGTCCTATCCGCCGCACAAGCACGACGAGGCGAGCGAGTGCGAGGTGGTCAACGAGGAGATCTACTACTTCCGCATCGCGGGCCGCGACGGCATCACTCCGTCGCGTGAGGGTTTCGGCATGCACCGCACGTACACCGCGGACGGCGGAAGGGACGCGAATGTCGCGGTGCGCGACGGCGATGTCTTCCTGGTGCCTTACGGCTACCACGGACCGTGCATCGCCGCACCTGGCTATTCGATGTACTACCTCAATGTGCTGGCGGGTCCCGCACCGGAACGGTCGATGGCCTTCTGTGACGACCCGGCACACAGTTGGATCAGGGACAGCTGGGCAGGGCAGCCGCTCGATCCGCGCTGCCCGGTCACCGGTCCCGAAGGGCGGCACCCATGACGGCGTCGCGTGCCGCCGAACGCCGGTCGCCGGTGATCACTCGATGGTTCCCGGCGTTCGCCGGGCTGACGGGCGCGCTGACGGCCGGGATGATCGAGGCGCTGCAGGCCGGTCTGCCCGCGGCGCTGCCGAATACGAGCGATGAAGGGCGGTTCAGGTGAAGTCGACCACCGCGCAAGCGCTGGTGGCCTGGTTGGTCGCCCAGCGCTCGGAAACTTTCGACGGCCGCGAAGTCCCGCTGTTTCCAGCGGTTTTCGCGATCTTCGGGCACGGCAACGTCCTCGGCCTCGGCACGGCGCTGCACGAGCGCAGAGACGAGATCCCGGTGTGGCGTGGGCACACCGAGGAGGGCATGGCGCTGGCCGCGGTGGGCTACGCGAAGGCGACCCACCGCCGTCAGGTCGGCATCGCGACCTCGTCGATCGGTCCCGGCGCGCTGAACATGGTGACCGCCGCGGGCGTCGCGCACGCGAATCGTCTTCCGCTGCTGCTACTTCCGGGCGACACCTTCACGGGGCGGGCGCCGGATCCGGTGCTGCAGCAGGTGGAGCACTTCGGCGACGCGACCGGCACGGTGAACGACGCGTTCCGCGCGGTGAGCCGGTACTTCGATCGAATCACCCGGCCGGAGCAACTGATCGCCACGCTGCCCCAGGTGGCGCGGGTCCTGACCGATCCGGCGGAGACCGGACCGGTAACCCTGGCGCTGCCGCAGGACGTCCAGGCCGAGACCTACGATTTCCCGGATGCCTTGTTCGAACCGGTCCTGCATCGAATCCTGCGCCCCCGCCCGGATTCTCGCGATCTGGCCGATGCGGCCACCGCGCTCCGGTCGGCACGCCGTCCACTGCTCGTGCTCGGCGGCGGCGTCCGCTATTCGGGTGCGGGCCGAGTCGCGCTGGAATTCGCTGAGCGGCACGGTATCCCGGTAACCGAGACCACCGCGGGGCGCACCCTGGTGCGGCACGACCACCCGCTGTACTCCGGTCCGCTGGGTGTCACCGGCTCGGAATCGGCGAATCTGCTGGCGGCCGAGGCGGATCTGGTGCTCGCCGTCGGAACCCGCCTGCAGGACTTCACCACCGCGTCATGGACGGTGTTCGCGCCCGATGTCCGGTTGGTGACCGTCAACGCCGCCCGCTTCGACGCGGTCAAGCACGGCGCGCTCGCCGTAGTGGGCGACGCGGGCGCGTCTATCACCGAACTGACCGCGCACGTACAGGATTGGCGTGTGGACGCCGCATGGAGCGATCGCGCCGGAACTCTGCGGACGACTTGGGACGCGCACATCGACACACTGCGCGCCCCCACCACGGGCACTCCGAGCTACGCCCAGGTGGTCGGCGTCGTCAACGAACTCAGCACGGCGTCCGACTATGTGATGACCGCCTCCGGCGGCCTGCCCGGCGAACTCATCGGCGGCTGGCGCGCCACCGGCGGTGCGCCCACCATGGATGTGGAGTACGGCTTCTCCTGCATGGGTTACGAATTGGCCGGGGCCTGGGGTGCGGCGATGGCGCATCCGGACGGCGTGGTCACCACGATGCTCGGCGACGGCTCGTATTTGATGTTGAACTCCGAACTGTTCTCCGCGGCTTTCGCGGGTCATCCACTGGTCGCCGTTGTCTGCGACAACGACGGTTACGCGGTGATCGCCCGCCTGCAACAGGGGCAGGGCGGCGCGGCGTTCAACAATTTCTATGCCGACTGCCGCACGAATCACGCCGACCCGCCGCGCGTGGATTTCGCGGCGCATGCCCGCGCGCTCGGCTGCGACGTGTTCACCGCCGAGGGGCTCGACGATTTTCGCACCGCCTACGACCGGGCCAGAACGACCGCTCGCGATCGATCCCGGCCCGCGGTCGTCGTGGTCCGCACACAGCCGTCGTCGTGGACGGAAGCGGGCGCGTGGTGGGAGGTCGGAGTGCCGGCGCACTTGGCTGGACGGGCCGACCACGAGGCCGCGAAGCCGCGTCAGTTGCGCTACCTGCAACCAGGAAGTCGAGGTGTGGACCACAGCCCGCGTTGAGGGTCAGATAGCTCACACAAACAGGGGCCGAATGTGGCCGAATTCGTCGGATCATTGTACCGTTGATCAACGAGACCAGGGCTACTGAAGTGATTACCTGGCTCGTCTACAGAAAGTTTGAAATGGCTCAAGGCATTGTGAAGTGGTTCAACAGCGAGAAGGGCTTCGGCTTCATTGCTCAGGACGGCGGCGGCCCCGACGTCTTCGTGCATTACTCCGCTGTGAGCGGCTCCGGCTTCCGGTCCCTCGATGAGGGCCAGCGCGTGGAGTTCGAGATCGGCCAGGGTCAGAAGGGCCCGCAGGCTCAGGACGTTCGCGTTCTCTGATCTCTGAGACTTAGACGGCTCCCACACCAGCGGTGTGGGGGCCGTTTTGTCGTTCAGGGGGTTTTGACGAAGGTGACGTGGGTGACCGCGGGGGAGCGGACCACCGAGCCGATCCGGTATCCGGGCAGGGTGCCGAGGTCGTCGTAGAGGCGCTCGCCCGCGCCGAGCAGGATCGGCACCACCGCCAGGTGCAACTCGTCGACCAGCCCGGCGCGCAGGAATTGGCGCACGGTCGACGCGCCGCCGCCCAGTCGCACATCGTCGCCGCCGGCGGCCTCGAACGCCCGTCGCAGCACCTGGTCCGGGGTGTCGTCGACGAAGTGGAACACGGTCCCGCCGTCCATCGGCAGCGACGGCCGCGGGTGGTGGGTCATGACGAAGGTGTCGTGGTGGTAGGGCGGGTTGTCGCCCCACCAGCCCTGCCATTCGAGGTCGGGCCATTCACCGCGAATGGGCCCGAACATGTTGCGCCCCATGATGGTTGCGCCGATGCCGCGATCGCCCGCGGCGAGGAGATCGTCGTCGATGCCGGTCTCGCCGCCCTCCTTGCCGAACATCGCGTTGGTGTAGCGGGTGGCGAAGGCCCACTCGTGCAGGCTCTCGCCGCCTTCGCCGAGCGGGTTGTCCGTGCTCTGGTTCGGTCCGGCTACGTAGCCGTCCAGGGAGATCGACAGGTTGTGTACGCGCAGTTTCGGCATCGGTTCACTCTTCCCTCGGGTGCTTGCATTTTGCAATCGCTTGGGATCAGACTACGAGCAACTGGTTGTATATTGCAAGCAGTAGTTCGGATCGATTCTTTCGCGAGAGGGAGCACGACATGCGCGACCAAGGACGCTCGGGCTGCCCGATCAACGCGACGATCGAGGTGATCGGGGATCGGTGGACGCTACTCGTGCTGCGTGACGTGATGTTCGGCAATCGGCGCCACTTCCGCGAGCTGCTCGCCGGCTCGGAGGAGGGTATCGCGACCAACATCCTGTCCGATCGGCTCAAGCGCCTGGTCGCGGCCGGTCTGCTGAGCCGGGAGGACAGCAGGCCCGGTCAGAAAGCGGAGTACCGACTGACCGAGCCCGCTATTCAGCTGGTGCCGGTGATGGCCCAGCTCGGTGCGTGGGGGCTGCGGCACCGGCCGACCACCGAGCGTCTGCGGGTGCGCGCCGAGCTGCTCGAGGAGGGCGGCCAGGAGCTGTGGGACGACTTCATGGACGAGCTTCGCGAGTCGCACCTCGGGGTGCCGCGACCGGATCCCCACCGCCCCACCGCAACTCAGCGCCTGGCCGACGCCTACGCCGCGGTCACCGCACGCTGAGCCCGCTATCAACGTGCACTGGCGGGTGCGCTACCGAATGCCGCCGTGAGCAGCGCGGCGATGGCGAGCCCGCCGCCGAGCCACAGTGCGGCGGTGGTGCCGAAACCGTCGGCTGCCAGCCCACCGGCCAACGCGCCCAGCGCTATCGCGCCGTTGAAGACGCCGACCAGCAGCGAGGAGGCGCCGTCGCGATCGTCGGGGCAGGACAGCAGCGCCCAGGTCTGCGTGCTCACCGAGACGCTGCCGTAGGCGACGCCCCAGATGGCGAGGAAGAGCCCCGCGGTGACGATCGTGCCGCCCAGTCCGGCAGCAGCAGTACGCCGGCCGCGAGCACCGCGCTCACCGTGATCAGCGTCGTGCGCGGGCTGCGGACCGATGGTGTGCCCGCGAGGAAAGTGCCTGCCACACCGGCGATTCCGTAGACGAGCAGCAGTGAACCGATCTGCGCCGCGCTCGCGCTCGCGACCTGCTCGAGCACCGGGCGCACATAGGTGTAGGCCGCGAAGTGCCCGGTCACCAGAAATGCCACGATCAGCAGCCCGGTGCGCATCCGCGCATTGCGGACCAGCCGCAGCACGCCGCTCAATGCGACGCCGCCCGTCGGCGGCAGCGCGGGCAGCGCGACCGCGATGGCAAGCAGCACAAGCATTCCCAGGCCCGCCGCGGCGAAAAAGGCGGCGCGCCAACCGGCCAGCGCGCCGATATAGGTCCCCGCGGGGACGCCGAGCACCGAGGCCACCCCGATCCCGCTGAATACGACCGACATCGCGGTGCCCGCCGACTTGGTGGGCACCAGCCGCACCGCGAGTCCGGCGGCCAGTGACCACACCCCGCCCATACCGAGGCCGACGAGGACGCGTCCGGCGGTCATGACGGCGAAATTCGGCGCGAGCGCCGCGGCGAGGTTGCCGAGTGTCAGCACCGCCATCAGCCCGCAGAGCACCCAGCGTCGATCGAACCGGCCGAGCAGCACGGTCAGCGGCGCCGCCGAGATCGCGGCGACCAATCCGGTGACGGTCAGCGCCGAACCGGCCGTGCCCTCGCTGATCCGCAGGTCGTCGCGCATCGGGGTGAGCAGGCCGACCGGCAGCATCTCGGAGGTCACCACCGTGAAGGTGCCCGCCGTCACGATCCCGATGCCCAGCCAGCCGCGCCGGGCCGAATGCGGTTGTGCCGCCGATGAGCTGGTGGTTTCCAGTAGCTCTGTCATAACCCCAGCCAAGAGATCGGCGGCGGTGGAAACAACGGCGAACAGCGCATCGTTCTATGAGCTGAGCTAATCGACGAGTGGAGAGGGACGCCGGATGGGCCTGGAAGTGCGTGAACTGGAGGCGTTTCTGGTGCTCGCCGAGGAACTGCACTTCGGCAGGGCGGGCGAGCGGTTGTATGTATCACAGGGGCGGGTGAGTCAGCTGCTGCGGACGCTGGAGCGGCGGGTCGGCGGAAAGCTGGTGGAGCGCACCAGCCGCAAGGTGAAGCTCACTCCGCTCGGCGACGAATTCGTGACCGCGCTGCGCCCGGCGTACGCGGCCCTGTACGCGACGGTGGACAAAGCGTGCAGTTCGGCGCGTGGTGTGCACGGCGTGCTGCGCGTCGGATTTCAGGGCAGCTACGACGAGAACCTGATGCGGGCCATCGACCTGTTCCAGCAGCGGTACACGGACTGCGCGATCGAGTTGACCGAGATCCCGTTCGCCGACCCGTTCGGCCCGCTGTACCGCAACGAGGTCGACGTGGCGCTCGCGCTCACCCCGTCCAACGAGCCCGAACTGGTGCTCGGCTTCGCCTTCGCGAAACAGGTGCAGCAGCTGGCGGTTTCGGTCCGCCATCCACTGGCGGGCCGGACCTCGATCGGCGCCGAGGAACTCGTCGGCAGTCCGCTGATCAGTGCGCGTGGGCCTGCGCCGGAGTACTGGCGGCTCGCGCACGCGCCCCGGATCACCCCTGGCGGCAGCGAGATTCCGGCCGGGCCGACGGTGCGCACGCTCGAGGAGGGATTGGCGCTGGTGGCCGCCGAGCGCGGGACCATGTTGCTGTGCAAGCTCACCAGCGAGCACCGGGCGCGACCCTCGGTCGTCTTCGTACCGGTCGATGGCCTTGGCGATTCGGTGCTCGGCCTGTTCTGGCACGGCAATCGGGAAACGGCGCGGGTCCGCGCATTCGCGGCGGTGGTCGGTGAAGTGGCGAATAAAGGCGATCTGCGCTGAGCGGTTTCCGGTGAAATTGCCTGGTTGTCCACGCTGTATGACTGGAATGTCCGAATAGCGATGTCGTGGCGGTCTCAGACGGTTATGTCCATCTTCTCAAAGACCTCTTAAGTTCGGCAGTCAATGCCTCCTGGCGGACATGGTTAGGCAGGCGAACTACAAGCCGAGACGATCGTCGTTGATCCGTCTCGGGCCGAGCTTTCCCAGCTAGAAGCGAGATGGACGCTTGACCAGGCGTTCTTCGTGATGTGACTGTTACCTGCATCACTAAATCGCGGAATTTCGTAACCGGCTTTGTCCGGCCGCCGATGTGCCATGTGTCAGCCAGTTCGACTGGGTTGTCTTTCAACGAAGAGGTATTCAAATGATCCCCGTTATTATCGACACCGGTAGCGCTGCTCTGGGTGGTTTCCTCGACACCTTCGGTGCCGCTCTGCACGGTATCGTCAACACCCTGTGGACGGGCTCGTTCGGCGGTCGCTGAATTTGACGTAACGACCGAACTATTTCGGTTTCGGCCGGTCTCACGCTGCGCGGCATGAGACCGGCCTTTGCCGTCAGTGGGGGTGGATGTCCGACCGCACTCCGGCGATCACCGCGGCTACTTCTTCGGGACGGGTGAGCTGCGGGTAGTGGCCGGTCCCGCGGATCACCGTGGTGTCGTGCGAAGCCCGTTCGAGCAGTGGGTCTTCCGCGCCGACCACGATCCGCACCGGCACCCCGACCCGATCCAGCGCTGCGCGCAACGCGTTTCGCCGCTCGGACGTGCTCGCGGCGCGTAGCGCCGCGATGGTCCGCCCGGCTACTCCGGGCCTGCCGAGGTCGGCCACCGCGCTGGCCAGTGCGGGACCGTCGGGCAGTCCGAGCCGAGTCGCCAAGGCCGCCGCCGTGGTTCGCCGCAGCGCGAGTGCCGCCAGCGGGGAGCGCACCAGGCGGCTCGCGGGCGCCTGGAGAAATGCGGGCGAAATCAACACGACACCGCCGACGCGGTCGGGATGGGCGAGGGCGTAATCGAGCACCGGCCCGCAGCCGAGCGAATGCCCAACCAGCACAGGGCGACTGCGCACCGTTCGCATCAACCGCGGCAAGGCCTCGTCGAGCGCGCCCGGCGCGGAGCGGCCCAATCCGGGCAGGTCGATCGCCAGGGCCGGTCCGTCGAGCTCGCCTCGCAGGGCGGCCCACGAGTCGCTGTTCAGCGGGAGTCCGTGCAGCAGTATGTAATCCGGCTCTTCACGATCGCCGGAAACCCAGGTGCCGTCGGCGAATCCAGCGGACGGATCGGCCTCGACGGTGCCGAAACGGCTTGCGACGAGATGATCGGCCCAGGCGCGCAGTGTGGGTTCGGTTGGCGGCATGGCGATTCCGGCCGCTCGTGCGAGTTCGTCCGCGGCCGAGGTGTCGTAACGGTCCTCGGACAGGAAAGTGAGTGTCTCGGGGTCCGCCCGGGTCAGTGCCTGCGGCAACTTCGCGATGACGCTCACCGGAATCGAGAACCGCGGCGCGGGCACGCCCATATGCCCGGCGAGCAACCGGATCAGCTCCGGCAGCACGGGAGTCTCTGCGTCCAGCACCGTGTACGACTGTCCGGCCGCGTCGGCCCGTTCGGGCAGGCTGGTCAGGAACGCGGCGAAGTAGTCCAGATCGACTATCGGAACGAAGGTTTCGCGCCCGCCCGGAATCGCGGCGAGCTTGCCGCGCCACAGATCCTCGAGCACCGGGCTGAGCCCGATGTACTGGCCCGGACCGATGACCGCGCTCGGGTTCGCGATCGTCAGCGGTATGCCGTGCTGTGCCGCGCGCTCGCGCAGCTTTGGGTCCGATTCGAACTTGGTGGCGCCGTAAGCGCCGTTCTCGTAGCTGCCTTCGGTCGAATCCGGTGCAGTGATGCGGTATCCGGTGATGTGCACGACGCGCCGCAATTCCGGTAGTGCGGCTGCCCAGTCCAGGACATGCAGTGCGCCGGTGACATTCACCGCGTACGCGTCGTCGGGGTCCAGTCCGAAGGCGTACCGCGCCGCGCAGTTGTAGACGTCGCGCACGCCGCTCGTATCGAGTTCATCGGGCAGGCCGAGGTCGGATGCGGTGATATCGCAGGCCACGACGTCGAGTGCGCGCTGGTCGACGCCGCGCTCGCGCAACCAGGTGGTGAGGCGATGTTCGCTGCCGGGACGCACCCCGGCGATCACCGACCCGCCCCGGGCGAGCAGGCGGGCCACCGTGGCGCGGCCGATGAACCCGGCGGCGCCGAGCACGATGCTGTCTGACATGAGCAATTCCTAACTGGACTGGTCTACATATTTTATAGACCTGCGAAAACGGCTGATAGCGAACCGAATTGGTTCAGATCATGGCGCGGATGGTGCGCGCGACGCGTTCGAGCGGTTCGCGGCTGCGCTTGGCGCGGGCGAGCAGCAGCGCGCCCTCGACCATGGCCAGCAGCGAGGCGGCCAGGTCGTCGGCATCGGGCCTGCCCGCGAGCCGGATGCGCAGCGCCTGTTCCCATGCCGTGTACGCGGCGGCGCATTCGGTCTGGATCGAGTCGTTCACCGCGGCGACGTCGAGCGCGACGGTGGCGACCGGGCAGCCACTGCGCCAGCCGGAGGCCTCCAGCCGGTCACCGAACGCATTGAGCAGTGCGGTCGCCGAGTCGGCGGTGTCATCGGTTGCCACCGAGTCGATCAGCGCCGCGATGTCCCTGCCGGACTGCCTGATCGCCTCGGCGACGAGTTCGTCCTTGCCGCCGGGGAAGTGGAAGTAGACGGATCCGCGTGGCGCACCGCTGGTTTCGATGATCCGATTCAGCCCGGCGCCGAAGTATCCCTGTTCTTCGACGAGGGTCCTGGTGGCTTCGATCAGCTTGCCCCTGGTCTCGTCTCCCTTAGCGCCCATGTTCGAAACTATAGACCGGTCATCATATTTTTGCGAGCCGAGCCGCGAATTCACGGCAAACATGGGATGATCCGTACTGATGACGGCTGCCCGCCAGGGCGGAGACGCTGGCGAAACGGCGCCCATTAAGCTGAGCGGCGGTAATTGCCGGCCCCATTCCCCAGGAGTACCCCACAGTGAGCCAAGCAGGCCGTCCTGTTGTTCTGATCGCCGACAAGCTCGCCCAGTCGACCGTCGACGCGCTCGGTGACGGTGTCGAGGTGCGGTGGGTCGACGGCCCCGACCGCCCGGCGCTGCTCGCGGCCGTGCCCGAGGCCGACGCCCTATTGGTGCGCTCCGCGACCACGGTGGACGCCGAGGTGCTGGCGGCAGGCAAGAACCTGAAGATCGTCGCCCGTGCCGGTGTCGGCCTCGACAATGTCGACGTGCCCGCGGCCACCGAGCGTGGCGTCATGGTCGTCAACGCACCCACCTCGAACATCCACACCGCCGCCGAGCACGCCGTCACCCTGCTGCTCGCCGCCGCCCGCCAGATCCCGGCCGCCGACGCCACCCTGCGCGAGCACACCTGGCAGCGCAGCAAGTTCAACGGTGTCGAGATCTTCGGCAAGACCGTCGGCGTCATCGGCCTCGGTCGCATCGGCCAGCTCTTCGCGCAGCGCCTGGCGTCCTTCGAGACCAAGGTCATCGCGTACGACCCCTACACCTCGCCCGCCCGCGCCGCCCAGCTGGGCATCGAGCTGCTGAGCTTGGACGAGGTGCTCGAGCGCGCCGACTTCCTGTCCATCCACCTGCCCAAGACGCCCGAGACCAAGGGCATGCTCAACGCCGAGACGATCGCCAAGACCAAGAAGGGCGTCATCATCGTCAACGCCGCCCGCGGTGGCCTGATCGACGAGCAGGCGCTGGCCGATGCCATCACGTCGGGGCACGTGCGCGCGGCCGGTATCGACGTGTTCGAGACCGAACCGTCCACCGACAGCCCGCTGTTCGAGCTGCCGCAGGTCGTGGTGACCCCGCACCTCGGCGCGTCCACCGCGGAGGCGCAGGACCGGGCGGGCACCGATGTCGCCAAGTCCGTCAAGCTCGCCCTCGCCGGTGAATTCGTGCCCGGCGCGGTCAACGTGACCGGTGGCGCGGTCAACGACGAGGTTGCCCCGTGGCTGGAGATCGTGCGCAAGCAGGGCGCGCTGGTCGGCGCGCTCGCCAACGAGCTGCCGGTCAGCCTCGAGGTTCAGGTGCGCGGTGAGCTTTCGGCGCAAGACGTTGCGGTGCTGGAGCTTTCGGCGCTGCGCGGGGTGTTCTCCGCCCTCGTCGAGGACGCGGTGACCTTCGTGAACGCGCCCGCGCTCGCCAAGGACCGCGGCATCGAGGCCGCCGTCACCACGCATTCGGAGAGCCCGACCCACCGCAGCCTGGTCGACCTGCGCGCGGTGTTCGGCGACGGCCGCACCCTGAACGTGGCGGGCACGCTGACCGAGCCGCACCAGGTGCAGAAGATCGTCAACATCAACGGCCGCAACTACGACATGCGCGCCGAGGGCCTCAACCTGGCCGTGCTGAACTACGAGGACAAGCCGGGCGCGCTCGGCAAGATCGGCACCAAGCTCGGCGAGGCCGGGATCGACATCCTGGCCGCACAGCTGAGTCAGGATGTGGACAAGGAAGGCGCAACAGTGGTTCTACGTGTGAACCGCGATGTCCCCGCCGAGGTCCAGACCGCGATCGCCGAATCCGTCGGCGCCGCGAAGATCGTCCTGGTCGACCTGTTCTGATAGCGACCACGCCGCGCGCCGCTACCTTCCAGGTGGCGGCGTGCGGCGTATCTGCCCGGTGACGGCCCGCGACCAGGCACCTAGTAGCGTGACGGTGCTGCTGATCGCCCGGCTCTATCCGGTGGAACTTTGAACACTGCGGCGTGAGCTCAGGCCCGGAGGCGGGCGGCTTGCGTCACCACGTAGGGCCCGCGAACGCCGCTAATCGAACGGAGCGTTGTTTTATGAAGCTGGCTGTCATCCCCGGTGACGGAATCGGCCCCGAGGTCATCGCCGAGGCGCTGAAGGTGCTCGACGTTGTCGTGCCCGGCGTCGAGAAGACCGAGTACGACCTGGGTGCCAAGCGCTACCACCGGACCGGCGAGATCCTGCCCGACTCGGTGCTGCCCGAGCTGAAGCAGCACGACGCCATCCTGCTCGGCGCGATCGGCGACCCGTCGGTGCCGAGCGGCATCCTGGAGCGCGGCCTGCTGCTGCGCACGCGGTTCGCGCTCGACCATCACGTGAACCTGCGCCCGTCCAAGCTGTTTCCCGGTGTGACCAGCCCGCTCGCCGGTGATCCCGATATCGATTTCGTCGTCGTCCGCGAGGGCACCGAGGGCCCGTACACCGGCACCGGCGGCGCGATTCGCGTCGAGACCCCGCACGAGGTCGCCACCGAGGTCAGCACCAACACCCGCTTCGGCATCGAGCGCGTGGTGCGCTACGCCTTCGCCAAGGCGCAGGCCCGCCGCAAGCACCTCACCCTGGTGCACAAGACCAACGTGCTCGCCTTCGCGGGCTCTCTGTGGCAGCGCACCGTCGACGAGGTCGCGGCCGAATTCCCGGATGTGACAACGGCTTACCAGCACATCGATGCGGCGACCATCCACATGGTCAACGATCCGGGCCGGTTCGACGTGATCGTCACCGACAATCTGTTCGGCGATATCATCACCGATCTCGCGGCCGCGGTCAGCGGCGGCATCGGCCTGGCGGCCAGCGGCAATATCGATGCCTCCGGCGTGAATCCGAGCATGTTCGAGCCGGTGCACGGCAGCGCCCCCGATATCGCGGGCCAGTCCAAGGCCGATCCGACCGCCGCGATCCTCTCGGTGTCGTTGCTGCTCAACCATCTCGGCAATACCGAGGCGGCGGCCCGCATCGAATCCGCGGTCGCCAAGGATCTGGCGTCGCGTTCGGGTGCGGCGTCGACCGTGGCGGTCGGCGACCGGATCGCCGCCATCGTCTGATCCATCAGTCGCTCGAAAAGAGCCCTGCGCCATATCGATCGGCGCGGGGCTCTTTTCTGTAGGTGAGAGTGTTTCGTACGTCACCACTTTCGTGGCTGACCCTCGATCGCTCGGCCGACCATTTTGGTCAGGTCGCGGATGATGTCGTAGACGGCGTCGGAGATGGTGTCGTGCACGATCTCGACGGGCTCGCCGATCGGGCCGACGGCGTCGAACACCTCACCCGCGACGGCGCGGTGCTGACGCTGGACATAGGACGCGGAGCGGGTTATGTAGGTGACGATATCGGCGGCGCGGGCACGCAATTCGGCGATCTGCTCGCTGACCGGCAGGTCGGCGGGTGCTTGGAACATGGCTATCTCCTTGTGCGGTAGGGCAATTCGGTATGGATCGGTCGGCTACCAGCCGGGCGGCTTCGGCATATCCGGCATCGGGGGCAGGGACATGCCTGGCAGCGGCGGGATCGGCGGCAGCGGTGGCAGATCCGGTAGCGGCGGGAACGGTCCGGTCGGTGGCATCGGGCCGCTGAAGCGCTGGAACGCGGCCTGCCTGGTGGTGCCGAGCAGGTCGCCGATCTCGGCCCAGGTGTGGCCCTCCTCGCGTGCCTGCCTGGCCAGGGTGTGCAGGATGTCCTCGACCAGGCGGCCGAGGCTCCTGGTCGCGGTCAATGCGGTGAGGACGGGGGCCGCGGGCCGTCCCGATTCCGGGCTGAGCGCACCGACGACCAGTTCCACGTTGGCGGACAACAACTTTCCGAGCATCGCCCGCTCATCCTGCGGGTCGGTGCGCTGTTCTTCGGTCATGTGTAAAGCGTGACTTGACGTCTCGGCCGTGTCAAGGCTGGGTTTACATGACGTGTGCGGGCTATCTCTTGGCCGTGCGCGGCGCGGCGCGATGCTGCGCGAGTCCCGCCGCGCGACCGACGAAAGCGACTGTGGCCGGGATGATCTCGTTGGCCGAGCGGCCCGCGTCGAGCAGATCCATGGCGCGGGCGAGCGCGCCGTCGATGAGGGTGGCGGTGAGATCCGGATCCGGATTGCCGTGGTCGGCGAGCGCGGCGCGCAAGGGGGCGGTCACCTCGTGCTGGGCGCGGGTCAATTGTTCGCGGGAGCCTTCGTCGCGCGGCAGGCTGCCGCCGAGTACGGCGATGCGGTGGGTGCCGGATGCGGCCAGCGCCAAGGTCGTTCGCACGTAGGCGTCGATGCGGCCCGCCGGGGTTTCGGCGCGTTCGACGGTGTCGCGCAGTTGCGCGCCCCACTCGGCGAACGCATCCGAGACGATGCGGGTGAGTATCTCCTCGCCGGAGTGGAAGTACTTGTAGACGCTGCTGCGCGCGAGCCCGGTCGCGGCGCCGACCGCGGAGGGTGTAACCGCTTGCGGCCCACCGGAGAGCAGTAGGTCACGGGCGGCATCGAGCAGCGCGCGTTCCTGGTTCGCGCGGTGCTCGATGATGGTCGGTGCATCGATCTTCGGCATGAGCCTCCCCGCGTTGATGGCAACGGGCTGTCGCCATCTTAGCATCTCGGCGTCAGCGAAACGCGTCCGCCCCATGCGGTGGGGCGGACGCGAATCCTGCTGTGGGTGATAGCTATTCGGTGCGACGGTCGGCCGGAACCAGCGGGATCGCCGCGGCCGCCATGGCGGCGGCGACCACATAAGCGGCGGGGAAGCCGCTGGCGGTGATCAGCGCGCCCAGCGCCGGGGGCACCGCGGCGACGGCCAGGTTCTGGCCGGTGTTCTGGATACCGAGCCCGCGCCCGCTCCAGTAGGGCCCCGCGATCTCCGCGACCGCGGTGAACGCCAGGCCGTTATCCGCCACGGTGATCACAGAGGCGGCGATCAACAGCGGGATGGCGGCGAACCACCAGTGCGTCCACGCGGTGAAACCCAGTGCGGCCATACAGATCACGGCCGCGACGGCGACGGTGCGCAGCGGTCCCATCCTGCTGCCGACGCGGTCGGACCAGGCGCCCGCGCCGATTCTGCCCAAGGCGCCCAGTATTTGGGTCATCGTGACCAAAGCGCCCGCCGCGGCCAGCGACCAGCCGATGTCGCGGTGCAGCCACAGCAGCGCGAAGGTCCACACGGTGGCCTGCGGGACGACAAGCAGCACCGAGACCGCATGGATGCGCCACAGGGTGGCATCGCCGCGATAGGGGTTGGCGCGCAGTCCCTTATCCGCGGCGCCCGCCGTGCGTGGCGGATCGACGATGCCGATCACGCAGCCGATCGCGGCCACTCCGGCCATCAGCGCGGGAACCAGAATCGCCGCGGGCACACCGTAGTTCGCCGCAACGGCGGGAATCGTCAGTGCGCCGATGCCGACGCCGAGCGGCTGCGCGGTCTGCCGAATACCCATCGCCAGCCCGCGCCGGTCCGGCGGGAACCAGCCGACGATGACCCGGCCGCTCGCGCCGTTGGTGCTCGCCGCGCCGACGCCGCCGGCGAACAACAGTGCGCCAAGCGCGATGTCGTTGGACGCGCACGCGGCCGCGATACCGGCGACGAACATCACCAGCGGCCCGCCGATCAGCACCTTGCGCTCGCCGATGCGGTCGACCACATAACCCCACGCGATCAGTGTGCAGACCAGTCCGACGGTCGGCATCGCGACAAGCAGGCCCGCGGTGGCCAGCGCCATGCCGTCATCGGTCAGCGCGGGAAGCAGGAAGGGGACGCCGTGGATGAAGACCGAGCTTGCCGCCTGGGCGAAGACGCCGAGTCCCAGCATGGACCAGCGCCTGACCTCGTGAATCGGGGCAGTGGTAGCCATCGGCCTCACCTCAAAATCTCAATATCTGGGATTAAATTCCCACTGAATGAACATCGAGGCTCACGCTACACCCTGCGCGCAAGCCGATTTCGCACCGCGGCTGTCTATCTGGTCACAGCGGCGGCGGGTCGTCCCGACGCGCCGCGCGGACGTCCCGTACCGGGTGGTCGGCCGTGTAAGAGCAGGTCGATAGACTGCGAGCCATGCGTCTAGGTCGAGTTGCCAGTCCCGATGGGGTCGCGTTCGTCAGCATCGAAGGGGAGGGAAGCGACACTGTTGCGAAGGAGATCGCGGAACACCCGTTCGGTACGCCCACATTCACCGGACGGAGCTGGCCGCTGGCCGATGTGCGCCTGCTCGCGCCGATCCTGGCGAGCAAGGTGATCTGCATCGGCAAGAACTACGCCGCGCACGCGGCGGAAATGGGCGGGCCCGCACCGGCCGACCCGGTCATCTTCATGAAGCCGAGCACGTCGATCGTCGGGCCGAATGCCCCGATCATCTTGCCGCCCAGCTCCTCTCAGGTCGACTACGAGGGCGAGCTCGCCATCGTCATCGGCCGCCCGTGCAAGGACGTGCCCGCCGCCCGCGCGCTGGACGTGGTGCTCGGCTACACCGTTGCCAACGATGTGACCGCGCGCGATCAGCAGCGCCACGACGGCCAATGGACACGGGGCAAGGGCTACGACACCTTCTGCCCGCTCGGCCCGTGGATCGAAACCTCCTTGGACCCTTCGGATCTGGAGATCCGCACCGAACTCGACGGTGAGGTCCGCCAGCGCAGCCGCACATCGCTGCTGCTGCACGACATTCCGAAGCTCATCGAGTGGATCACCACCGTCATGACGCTGCTGCCCGGCGATGTCATCCTGACCGGTACCCCGGAGGGCGTCGGCCCGATGCAGCCGGGACAGCAGGTCTCGGTGACCATCGAGGGCATCGGAACCCTCACCAATCCCGTTGCCGCCAAGCGCTGAGTCGAAGTCGAAAGAGAGCCATGACTGAAGTACGGGTCCGTTTCTGCCCGTCGCCCACCGGGACGCCGCACGTCGGCCTGATCCGGACGGCGCTGTTCAACTGGGCGTACGCGCGCCACCACGGTGGCAAGTTCGTCTTCCGCATCGAAGACACCGATGCCGCACGCGATTCCGAAGAGTCCTACCAGGCGCTGCTCGGCGCGCTGCGCTGGCTCGGACTCACCTGGGACGAGGGTCCGGAGGTCGGCGGGCCCTACGAGCCGTACCGGCAGTCGCTGCGCCGTGATCTTCATCTCGATGTGGTCGCGCGTTTGCTGGAAGCCGGCGAAGCCTACGAATCCTTCTCCACGCCAGAGGAAGTCGAGCAGCGCCACCTGGCCGCGGGCCGCGACCCGAAGCTCGGTTACGACAACTATGACCGAGATCTCACCCCGGAACAGATCCAGGCGTTCCGAGATGCCGGGCGCCCCGCGGTGATTCGGCTCCGGATGCCCGCCGAGGACCTCACCTGGCACGACTTGGTCCGCGGCGAAACCACTTTCAAGGCGGGCAGCGTGCCGGACTTCGCGCTCACCCGCGGCACCGGCGATCCGCTGTACACACTGGTCAACCCCGTCGACGACGCACTGATGAAGATCACCCACGTGCTGCGCGGCGAGGACCTGCTCTCCTCGACCCCGCGCCAGCTCGCGCTGTACGCCGCGCTTCGCCGTATCGGGGTGGCGGAGTTCACTCCGGAGTTCGGACATCTTCCGTTCGTCATGGGCCAGGGCAACAAGAAGTTGTCCAAGCGCGATCCGGAGTCGAATCTGTTCGTACATCGCGATCGCGGATTCATCCCTGAAGGTTTGCTGAATTACCTGGCTCTACTCGGGTGGAGTATCGCGGATGATCACGATGTGTTCTCTATGGCGGAGATGGTGGCCGCCTTCGACATATCGAAAGTGAATTCGAATCCGGCCCGATTCGATCAGAAGAAGGCCGACGCACTCAACGCCGAGCACATCCGGTTGCTGGAACCGGGTGATTTCACTCACCGACTCCGGGAGTACCTCACCGAACACGGCCACATCGGCGCCGAAATCGACGAGAAGCTGTTCGCGAGTGCGGCCGAACTCGTGCAGACGCGAATCGTGGTCCTCACAGATGCATGGGATCTTTTGCGATTCCTGTTCGCGCCCGCGGAACAGTTCGCGATCGACCCCGCGGCGGGTGCGAAGAATCTCGGCCCCGATGCCGAACCCGTTTTGCGCGCCGCCATCGCCGCGCTGGAGCCGCTGGCGGAGTGGACCACCGCGGCGATCGAGGACGCGCTCAAAACCGCGCTGATCGATGAACTGGCACTCAAGCCGCGCAAGGCCTTCGCGCCCGTGCGCGTCGCGGTGACCGGATCGCACATCAGTCCGCCGCTGTACGAGTCGCTCGAACTGCTCGGCCGCGAGACCACCCTGGCCCGGCTGCGGTCGGCACAGGGCTTCGCAGCCGCAAACTGAGCCCAAACAGGCCTTTGACCAGGCGATTTGTAGTTCACCCATGGCCTTGGGGTAATCTTCTTCTCGGCCCGGAACACGGTCTCGAGTCAGCCAGACACGAGGTCGGAATCCCTGGTCAATGGGGTATGGTGTAATTGGCAACACAGCTGATTCTGGTTCAGCCATTCTAGGTTCGAGTCCTGGTACCCCAGCGGAGATCGTTGAAGAGAGTTCGGTTCGCGGCCGAAATCCCTACAGCATCTGGCGATTTGGACGCCGAGCTTCGGTCCGCTAAGCTAACCGAGCTTCCAAAAAGCGCCTGACCGGGTGAAAGCCTGGGAGCGCAACCGATCGAAAGATCACCGGATGGTCACCACGAAAGTGGGAGATCAGTCCTGGCCCCGTCGTCTAGCGGCCTAGGACGCCGCCCTCTCAAGGCGGTAGCGCGGGTTCGAATCCCGTCGGGGCTACGCAAATGGACGGCCCATGCTCATAGAGAGCATGGGCCGTTTTTGCTTCGCAATGTCTTGTGGGGGCCGCGCCCCCACACCCCCAGCCCGGAGGGGCTTCGCCCCCCCGGACCCCCCTTGGGCGGGGCTGGGATTGGCTCGGGGTCTGCGATGTGTGCCCTTCGTGTCGGGCGGGGGGACCTCCTGGTTGTTGTCGGGGACTTTCTGGTTGTCGGGCTGCGGTGCCTGGTGTCGTGGCTCTGGGATCTTTCCGCTGGCTGGGATCGGTGGGGTCTACTGCTGTGGTTGCCACCTGGTGTGGCGAGGGCTGGGGGCTCCTGGGGCTTTTCGTGGGGCGGGGGAGCTGCTGGTCGTCGGTTGGCTGGAGTTGGTCGGTGTTGCTGAGTGCGGGGGTCTGGCTTGGGGTTGGTGGCTGTTGCGGTAATTGCCTGGTGGTGGTGAGTGTTGCTGGCTGCTGGGGCGTTTCGCTGCTTGGCTGCTGGTCGGGGTACACGTAAGGCCCTCCAGTCCGGGACTGGAGGGCCTTTTCGGTGCTGCCAAGGGGTTAGCCGCTCTTGCGGCGGAATTCCCGTTTGTGGCTGGCGTTTCCGTGGGTGGATGCGGCCTTGGAGCGGCCGTCCAGGTGGTCGGCCGCGCGGGCGCTTTGCTGCTTCTTGCGCTCCAGGGCCTCGCGGAACTTGCGTTTCACGTCCTCGGCGCTGGCTTCGGTTTCGCCAGAGCCGTTGGAACTACTACCCGATTCCGCCATCGCCTGCTCCTCGTCGTTGAGCCGCGCGTCGCACCCTCGCGGGCGGCGGCGCCCGGCCGATTCATGTCGAACCAGACGACGCTAACGTGTGGACGGCCTGGTTGTCAGGTCGATTTGGTCGTGGCGCGGTCAGTCGCGCGGCTCGGCGGTGGTGCCGCCGAGGGGGAGTGCGGGCAGGCCGAGCTTGCGGTGATCCCAGCTGCGGATGCGCTCGGGCACGACGCGGATCGCGATGCGCTTGTTCAGCATGGACTCCACGAAGGGGCGCGCCTCCTCGGAGTAGGGGCCGGTGTAGCGCTCCCACACGCTGACACCGACCGCGAACAGCCGTTCAGGGTCTTCGACGATCTCGGCGGTGCCCTCGAGGGAGACGCCGCGCAGCTGGTCGTAGGTGTCGCCGGCTTCGAGCATGCAGGTGATGCGGGGGTCGCGGCGCAGGTTGACGGCCTTCTGCGATTTCGCCTTGGTCTCGAACCACAGCTCGGGGAGCTTGCGGACCGAGCCATCCGCCGCAAGCTCGCCGTCGAGCAGTGCGTACCACATGGCGATCAGGTGGGGCCTGCCGTCGGCGCCGACGGTGGCCATGGTGGCGATGCGGCTGCGCTCGAGGAAATCGGTGATCTCGCTGTCGGTCATCACGATCTGCGACCGTTGGTTAACTCCCATGGGGTCACTGTAGTGAGGGCATGTGTCGTCGGTTACACCCGTCGGGTCACAGCCGCTTGTGCAGCGCCTCGGCCGCCGCGACGAGATCGGCGGCCCAGCGCGCGCCGGGCCTGCGGCCCATCCGGTCGATCGGGCCGGACACCGACACCGCGGCGACCACCATGCCCGCGGCATCGCGCACCGGTGCGGACACGCTGGCCACGCCCGCGGCGCGTTCGGCGGCGCTCTGTGCCCAGCCGCGCCTGCGCACCTCGGCCAGCGCGCGCTCACCGAACACGGCGTCGGCCAGGACGGTGCGCTGCAGTTCGGGATCGGACCAGGCGAGCAGCACCTTCGCGGCCGAGCCCGCGGTCAGCGGTAGCCGGGCGCCGATCGGGACCGTATCGCGCAGGCCGACGGGCGGTTCCAGCGCCGCGATGCAGATCCTGGCGTGGCCGTCGCGGACGTAGATCTGCACGCTCTCGCCGGTGATCTCGCGCAACCTCGGCAGGATGGCGCCCGCGGCCTCGGTGAGCGGGTCGGTCGCGCCGGCGGCGAGCTCGGCGAGCGCCGGGCCCGGCCGCCATTGACCGCTGCTGTCGCGGGCGAGCAGCCGGTGCACCTCGAGGCCGACGGCCAGGCGATGCGCGGTCGCGCGCGGCAGGCCGGTGCGCTCGCACAGCTCGTTGAGACCGCACGGATGCTCGGCGACGGCATACAACACTGCCACTGCTTTGTCGAGGACGCCGATGCCGCTATGCTGTCTCATAGAACGATATTAGCGTCTCGCATGTTGAGATTCTACGCGGATGTTGAGATTCCACGCTCAGCCCGCGACCCGCCGAATCGGCCGCACCATCAGCCCATACCCGGTGCGGACCTGCTGCTAGTCGAAAGGTGATCGAGTTATGGCCGAACGCCCACGCACGCTGGCCGAGAAGGTCTGGGAGCAACACGTCGTCGCCCGCGGTGCGGGGGAGGGCGTGGCACGCGAACCCGACCTGATCTACATCGATCTGCATCTCGTGCACGAGGTGACCAGCCCGCAGGCCTTCGATGGGCTCCGCGCGGCGGGCAGGCCGGTGCGCAGGCCCGATCTCACCATCGCGACCGAGGACCACAACGTCCCGACCGTCGATATCGACAAGCCGATCGCGGATCCCGTTTCCCGCACCCAGGTGGAGACGCTGCGGCACAACTGCGCGGAATTCGGCGTGCGGCTGCATCCGATGGGCGATCTGGATCAGGGCATCGTGCACGTCGTCGGGCCGCAACTCGGCCTGACCCAGCCGGGCATGACGGTGGTCTGCGGCGACAGCCACACCTCGACCCACGGCGCGTTCGGCGCGCTGGCGATGGGCATCGGCACCAGCGAGGTGGAGCATGTCCTGGCCACTCAGACGCTGTCGCTGCGCCCGTTCAAGACGATGGCGATCACGGTGGACGGCACCCTGCCCGAAGGCGTCACGAGCAAGGACCTGATCCTGGCCGTCATCGCCGAGATCGGGACCGGCGGCGGTCAGGGCTACGTTCTGGAATACCGCGGCGAGGCGATCAGGGCCATGTCGATGGAAGCCAGGATGACCGTCTGCAACATGTCCATCGAAGCGGGCGCACGGGCCGGCATGATCGCTCCGGACGAAACGACCTATGAATTCCTCCAGGGACGCCCGCACGCGCCTCAGGGAGCCGACTGGACGGCAGCAGTGGCCGCCTGGGACGCACTGCGAACCGACGAGGGCGCGGTGTTCGACGCCGAGGTGCGCATCGACGCGAATGCGTTGACACCGTTCGTGACCTGGGGCACGAACCCGGGACAGGGTGCGCCGCTGGGGGAATCGGTGCCAGACCCCGCCCAGATCGCCGATGTGACGGCACGCGAGTCGGCCGAGAAGGCGCTGCGGTATATGGATTTGGAGCCGGGTACTCCACTTCGCGACGTGACCGTGGACACCGTATTCGTCGGATCGTGCACCAACGGCCGCATCGAGGATTTGCGCGCGGTGGCCGGGATTTTGAAGGGACGCCACGTCGCCGACGGCGTGCGAATGCTGGTTGTACCGGGCTCGATGCGGGTTCGGGCGCAGGCGGAAAAAGAAGGACTGGGCGAGATTTTCACGGCCGCGGGCGCCGAATGGCGGCAGGCGGGTTGCTCGATGTGCCTGGGAATGAATCCCGATCAGCTCGCGCCCGGTCAGCGCTGTGCTTCGACGTCGAACCGCAACTTCGAGGGCAGGCAGGGCAAAGGTGGCCGCACACACCTGGTTTCCCCGCTCGTAGCGGCCGCGACGGCGGTACGCGGAACCCTGTCCTCGCCTGCGGATCTGGACTGATCCGCCGCGATACCCCCACCGACTCAGGAGAAATCACCATCATGGAAGCTTTCACCGTGCATAAGGGGATCGGCGTCCCGTTCCGTCGATCCAATGTCGACACCGACCAGATCATCCCGGCGGTGTACCTGAAGCGCGTGACGCGCACCGGATTCGAGGACGGTCTGTTCGCGGCTTGGCGCACGGATCCGGACTTCATTCTGAACACCGAGCCCTACAACAGGGGCAGTGTGCTGGTGGCCGGTCCGGATTTCGGCACCGGTTCCTCACGTGAGCATGCGGTATGGGCGCTGTCGGACTACGGCTTTCGGGTCGTCATCTCGTCGCGGTTCGCCGACATCTTCCGGGGCAATGCCGGTAAGGGCGGCCTGTTGGCCGCTCAGATGTCACAGAACGATGTCGAAATGCTCTGGAAGTTGCTCGAGGAACAGCCTGGGATGGAATTGGTTGTGGACCTGGAGAGTCGGACGGTGACGGCCGGAACCGTCGTGTTGCCGTTCGATATTGACGACTACACCCGGTGGCGTCTGCTCGAAGGATTGGACGACATCGGGCTCACGCTGCGGCGCAGCGACGTCATCGGCGAGTTCGAAAAGGCAAGGCCGACTTGGAAACCCACCACCCTCCCGGCACATATTTCGCAAGCGTAATCACCTCCGGGTGTTAGCTGGGCGACTAGGTGGCCGGTAGCTGGACGTGTGCTAAACCACATGAATTTTGGCGTGGCACATAGACTCTTGCCCATTGTGGGTTTACCGTGGTACCTAGTCGGTCCGACGACGGGCCATTAGTCTGCGGAGGATTCAATGAACAAGGCGGAACTGATCGACGTTCTGACCGAAAAGTTGGGTACGGACAGGCGCACGGCTACTGCGGCAGTTGAGAGTGTTGTCGACACCATCGTGCGCGCGGTTCACAAGGGCCAGAGCGTCACGATCACCGGATTCGGTGTGTTCGAACAGCGCAAGCGCGCCGCGCGCGTCGCTCGCAACCCGCGTACCGGCGAAACCGTCAAGGTGAAGCCCACTTCGGTGCCTGCGTTCCGTCCGGGCGCTCAGTTCAAGGCCGTCATCGCGGGGAAGCAGAAGCTCACCGCCAGCGGCCCCGCGGTCAAGCGCGGTGCGAATGCGCCAGTGGCAGCGAAGAAAGCGGCTGCCAAGAAGACCGCCGCCAAGAAGACGGCCGCCAAGAAGGCGACCGCGACCAAGGCGCCCGCGAAGACCACGGCCAAGAAGGCCGCGAAGAAGGCTCCCGCCAAGAAGACGGCCGCCAAGAAGACCGTCGCCAAGAAGACGGTGGCGAAGAAGACCGCCACCAAGGCCACCGCCAAGAAGGCGCCCGCCAAGAAGGTGGTCGCCAAGAAGACGGTCGCCAAGAAGACGGCTGCCAAGAAGGCTCCGGCTCGCAAGACGGCCGCCAAGAAGGCGCCCGCTCGTCGCGCCCGGTAACCACTGCGGCAGCGGAGTTTTCCCGCTGGATGATCGGCCTACGGCCGAATCATCAGCTCCACGTGTACGAAACGGCCCCAGGGAGACCTCCCTGGGGCCGTTTCTTGTGTCCTGTTCGGGGTTTGACGCTCAGGCCTCGATGACCACACCGAGCGCGCGGTCCATGTGGTCGGCGGCCACCAGCCGGTCGCCGACGAACGACAGCGCCCACACACTGCCCTTGCGGTTGCGCGCGGGCGGCAGTGTCACGCCGTCCTTGTCGGCCCACCATCGCAGCAGATCGGGAATCACCTTGCCCTGACTGCACACAACGCGCACCGCGCTCGATGTCACCAGCGACGCCATCCGCTGCCGCGCCTCGTCCTGCGCTGCGGCATAACCGGTTTCGGATAGCAGCGGCTCCAGCACGATCTCGGCGCCGAGCTTGTCGGCCAGCGGTGAGACGGTCTGCACGCAGCGCACCGGATCGGCCGAATGAACCTCGGATGCCCCGAACGCCAACAGATTCGGTACCAGCGCCTCGGCCTGGGCCAGCCCCGCCTTCTCCAGCGGACGCTCGAAGTCCTGGCCCGCGAAGCGATCTCGGCGTCCGGCCTTACCGTGGCGCACAAGCAGCAGCGTGCTGGTGTCGGGCGGGAGCCGGGTGAACGTCCGAACCACTTGGCGGTCCATCGGATACGACAGCTGATCCTGCACCCGGTCGAGCGGGTACCAGCCGAGCTCGTCGACCTCCGAGTTGGCCGCGAAGGCGCCACCGGCCACCTCGGCCGCCCAGTAGTCGACCCGCTTCAGCTTGCGGTGTCCCGGAATCGGGTACGTCACATGCCCGAGATAGCGGCCGAGCACGCAATCCAGACCGGTTTCCTCGGCCACCTCGCGCACGGCGGCGAGTACCGGGGTCTCACCGGGGTCGAGCTTGCCCTTGGGCAGCGACCAGTCCTGATACTTCGGGCGATGGACGACGGCGATCTCGATGCCGCCGTCGGCCGCCCGCCGCCACACCACCGCGCCCGCGGCGTGAATGTTGGCTTTGACACGGGGATCCCAGAAGGATCCCCCTTCCATCTCGTATCCCGCCGTGCCAGTCACTGTTGATCCGGTCTCCGCAGCCGCATGAGGAACTCTTGGTGGTCACGCACTTGTACGCCGTCGGTGCCCGCCTCGGGCCAGGCCTGCCAACTGCCGTCGGTCTGGAGTACCCAGCAGCGGGTCGCCGGATGCAGTGCGGAGTCGAATACCTGCGCGAGCTGCTCGCAGGAGCGCGGATCCTTCACCTGCGCCATGACTTCCACGCGCCGGTCCAGATTGCGGTGCATCATGTCGGCGCTGCCGATCCAGTACTGGTCCTGCGCCTGGAAGTGCATGATCCGCGAATGCTCGAGGAAGCGGCCGAGAATCGAACGCACCTCGATATTCTCGCTCATGCCGGGCACGCCGGGACGCAGTCCGCAGATGCCGCGCACCACGATCTGCACCGGTACACCGGCCTGTGAGGCGCGGTACAGCGCGTCGATGACCTGTTCATCGACGATCGCGTTGGCCTTCATACGGATTCGGGCCGGCTTGCCCTGCAGGGCAAGCTCGGTCTCGCGCTGGATCCGCTCGACGATCCCGGCCCGCACGCCCTGCGGCGCGACGAGCAGGTTGCGGTAGTTGGCCTTTCGCGAGTAACCGGTCAGCGAATTGAACAGGTCGGTCAGATCGGCGCCGATTTCCGGTGCGGCGGTGAGCAATCCGACATCTTCGTAGAGCCGGGCGGTCTTCGGGTTGTAGTTGCCGGTGCCGATATGGCAGTAGCGGCGGATGGTCGCGCCCTCGCGGCGCACCACCAGGCAGGTCTTGCAGTGCGTCTTGAGGCCGATGAGGCCGTAGACCACGTGCACGCCCGCCTGTTCCAGCGCCCGCGCCCATTTGATGTTGGCCTGCTCGTCGAAGCGCGCCTTGATCTCGACGAGGGCGACCACCTGCTTGCCCGCCTCGGCGGCGTCGATGAGCGCGTTGACGATCGGGGAGTCACCGGAGGTGCGGTACAGGGTCTGCTTGATGGCGAGCACCTGCGGATCGGCGGCGGCCTGTTCGATGAACCGCTGCACGCTGGTGGAGAAGGAATCGTACGGGTGGTGCACCAGCACGTCGCCCTCGCGCAGCGCCTGGAAGACATTGCGCGGCGTCTCGCGCTCGCCGAAGGCGGGCGGGGTGGCCGGAACATACGGCGCGTCTTTGAGATTCGGCCGGTCGACGCCGTAGACCTGCCACAGGCAGGACAGGTCCAGCAGGCCGGGCACCTGGATCACATCGCCGGGATCGACGTCGAGTTCGCGCAGCAGCAGATCGAGCATGTGCTCGGTCATATCGTCGGAGACCTCTAGTCGCACCGGAGTGCCGAAGCGGCGGCGGGCCAGCTCGCGCTCCAGTGCCTGCAGCAGATCCTCGTCGCGATCCTCGTCGACCTCGAAATCGGCGTTGCGGGTGATACGGAACGAGTGGTGCTCCACCACCTCCATGCCGGGGAACAGCAGATCGAGGTGGGCCGCGATGAGCGCCTCCATCGGCAGGAAGGCCGCGATGGGGGAGCCGGAGTCGGTGCGCCGCACACGGACGAACCGGTCGACATTGTCGGGCACCTTGACGCGGGCGAAGTGCTCGCCGCCGGTGGCCGAATCCTTCACCGTCACGGCGAGATTCAGGCTCAGACCGCTGATGTAGGGGAACGGGTGCGCCGGATCGACCGCGAGCGGAGTGAGGACAGGGAAGACCTGATCCTGGAAATGCCCCGAAAGGCGCTGGCGCTCATCGTCGTCCAGATCGGACCAGTCGATGATGGCGATGCCCTCCGCGGTCAGCGCGGGCAGCACCGAGTCGAGGAATACCCGCGCGTGCCGCACCGCGATCTCCTGGGTGCGTGCCGCGATCAGCGCCAATTGCTCAGTGGGCGAGCGTCCGTCGGCGGAACGCACCGAAAGTCCGGTTTCCGCGCGACGTTTCAGCCCCGCGACGCGCACCATGTAGAACTCGTCGAGGTTGGAGGCGAAGATCGCGAGGAACTTCGCCCGCTCCAGCAACGGCAGCGACGCGTCCTCGGCGAGGGCGAGCACCCTCGCGTTGAAATCGAGCCAGCTGAGTTCTCGGTTCAGGTAGCGATCAGCGGGCAACCGTTGCGCCGCCGAGAGGGCAGAGGGCGGCGTCGCCGCGGGTGGCGGCGTCGGCAGCAAAGCCTGCTGCTTGACGGTCTCTGTGTTACTCATGCCTGCACCTCGCTGGTCGGCATGCGCTGACTCGGTGTTCGCTCGCTTCGCTCACTCACGCACCCGATCATCCCTTACTTATCGGTAGCCGTGCAGCCCGACACCGTGAATGCCGCGAGTATCACCCGGTCCTGGCGATCGGCTAGCACACGCGCCGTACTGGCTCGTGAACGCGGCTCGGCCAGCCGATGTCGCACAGCACAGCGTCCGTCGAATCGCCCGTGCCCAGCTCGATCGCGAGATCCAGATCCGCGGCGGTGTCCACGTCCAGCCGCAGTCCCGGCCAGTCCCCGGTCAGGTCGATCGCGCCCGCGCCGATATGCCTGCGCGCCGAATCGGGCCCGAAGCGCGGTTCCAGCGCGGCGATCGGGTGGCGGACCAGCAGCGCGGCGGTGCCGGTGCCCGCGTGGTCGACGACCAGCGAGCGCGCGCCGTCCGGTGCGGTCGCGAGCATCTCGGCGAGCTCGCCGGCACGCAACGCGGGCAGATCGGCCTGCAGCGCCAGCAGATCGACGGGCCCGTGCCGGTGCCGCAGCGCGTTCGCGGCGTCGGCCAGTGCGGCATTGAGACTGTCGGGGTCGGCGATGGGCGGCTCGGGATGGACCTGCGCGCCGAGGGCGAGCGCCAGCTCGGTGACTACAGGATCCGGGGTGACCACGGTGACCGACCCGATCCTCGGCACCGCCGCCGCGGCCGTCACGGTGTCCGCGAGCATGGCGAGTACCAGCCGCGCCCGGTGCTCCGGGCGCAGCCGGTCGGCTAGGCGGCTCTTGGCGCGATCGAGGCTCTTGACCGCGATCACGGCGTGCACGGCGTGCGGGCGCATGCGTCCAATCCTTCCACGCGGCGCGAACTCAGGGCCCGGAGGAGGTAGCGCAGCGTAACCACGCAGGGCACAGAGAGCGCCGCCGAATCAACATGGCATATTGAGCGAATGACGAGGGCGGCAGTACTGGGCGCGGGATCATGGGGCACCGCGTTCGCGAAGGTCTTGGCGGACGCGGGAACCGAGGTGACGATCTGGGCGCGGCGGCCCGAGGTGGCCGAGGCACTGTCGAGCGAACATCGCAATCCCTTCTACCTGCCCGATATTCAGCTGCCGCCGATCGCGGCCACCCACGATCCTGCCGTCGCGCTGGACGGCGCGCACATAGTGGTGCTTGCGGTGCCGTCCCAATCCTTGCGCGTGAATCTCGCGGAGTGGAAGGGCCTGATCGAGCCGGATTCGTCGCTGCTGAGTCTGGCCAAGGGCATCGAGACCGGCACGCTGCTGCGGATGAGTCAGGTCATCGGGGAGGTGACCGGCGCCGACCAGAGCCGGATCGCGGTGCTGTCCGGGCCGAATCTGGCCAAGGAGATCGCGGTCGGGCAGCCCGCCGCGACCGTCATCGCGTGCGCCGACGCCGATCGGGCCGTCGCGTTGCAGCATGCCAGCGCCACCGGATACTTCCGGCCCTACACCAATACCGACGTGGTCGGCTGCGAGATCGGCGGCGCGTGTAAGAACGTGATCGCGCTCGCCTGCGGGATCGCCGCGGGAATGGGACTGGGGGACAACACGATCGCCAGCATCATCACCCGTGGCCTCGCCGAGATCATCCGGCTCGGCGTCGCGCTGGGCGCGGAGCCCGCGACGCTGGCCGGACTGGCCGGGGTCGGCGATCTGGTGGCGACCTGCACCTCGCCACTGTCGCGCAACCGGTCCTTCGGTCATGTGCTCGGCGCGGGCGGATCGATGGACGCCGCGCAGGAGGCCACCCACGGACAGGTCGCGGAGGGTGTGAAGTCCTGCACATCGATCCGGGCGCTCGCCGCGAAACACCATGTGGAGATGCCGCTCACCACCGCGGTGCACCAGGTCTGCCACGAAGGTATGGCGGTGCCGGAGGCGGTCGGCAATCTGCTGGGCCGCCGGATCAAGCCGGAGTAGACCGGCACCGGCTGCGCCCGCCGTAACGGGTACGGTTTCCGGTCATGACGAACAACCGGATCAGAGTGGCTGTGGTGTTCGGCGGGCGGAGCAACGAGCACGCCGTGTCGTGCGTGTCGGCCGGCAGCGTGCTACGAAACCTCGATCCGGAGAAGTACGAGGTCGTTCCCGTCGGCATCACTCCGGCCGGTGACTGGGTGCTCGGCGACAACTCGCAGGTCGCCGCCCTCGCCTTCCATGATCATGCGCTGCCTTCGGTGGACGCGACCGGTACCGCGCTGACGCTGGCCGCGGGCCCGAGCCACTCCGGTGCGCTTGTCGCGCTCGATGATCCGGGCGCGGCGCTCGGTTCGGTCGACGTGGTGTTCCCGATCCTGCACGGCCCGTTCGGTGAGGACGGCACGCTGCAGGGCATGCTCGAGCTGTCGGGTGTCCCGTATGTCGGGCCCGGTGTGCTGGCCAGCGCGGCGGGCATGGACAAGGAGTTCACCAAGAAGCTGCTCGCCGCGGAGGGCCTGCCGATCGGCACCCAGGTGGTGCTGCGGCGTGGCGACGACACGCTGAGCGAGGAGGATCGGGCGCGGCTCGGGCTTCCGGTGTTCGTCAAACCGGCGCGCGGCGGCTCATCGATCGGCATCACCAAGGTCACCGACTGGGCCGATCTCGGCAAGGCGATCGTGGCCGCGCGGCAGCACGATCCGAAGGTGATCATCGAGGCGGGCATCGTCGGACGCGAAGTCGAGTGCGGCGTACTGGAATTCCCGGACGGGCGGGTGCAGGCCAGCGTCGTCGCCGAGATCAGGATGCCGGACGAGGCGGCCGAGAGCCCCGAGTTCTACGACTTCGACACCAAATACCTCGATGACGTCTGCGAATTCGATGTGCCGGCCAAGCTGGACGACGACGTGTCCGACAGCGTCAGGGAACTCGCGGTGCGCGCCTTCCGCGCGCTGGACTGTCAGGGGCTGGCGCGCGTCGACTTCTTCCTCACCGCGGACGGGCCGGTGATCAACGAGATCAACACCATGCCGGGCTTCACCGCGATCTCGATGTACCCGCGCATGTGGGAAGCCACCGGGGTCGACTACCGCACGCTGGTATCGACGCTGATCGAGACCGCGATCGCCCGGGGCACCGGCCTGCGCTGAATGCGCCGTGGTTCGGTGCGCGGCGGCCGGGTTGTCCGTAGTCTCGAACCATGCTCGTGGCAATGACGATTCCCGGTTTGGCCCTGTTGATCATGGCTCTTGCCTTCGTCGAGGTGGCGTGGCGCAAGACGACCGGGAAGAATCTGGTGCCGTGGATGCGTGGCGGCGACGGACGGCCGGTCTCCGCAGTCGGATTCGAGCAATTCGACGCGGTGTTCGCCGCGGGCAAGCAGCACGAGTTCGAACAGGTGCAGTCGACGTTGATGTATCGGGAGAATCCGGGTGACGGCGCGCCCGGTGGACTCGACGTCGATCTGGCGTCCGGCAGGGTGACGCTCAGTTCGGCAGCGGACCCGGATCGATCGCGCGGGCGGCGAGCTTTTCCTTGATGGTGTCCGAAACCTCTTGCAGCGGTGTCGGACCCGAGCCGTGCGGCACGGTCAGCGCGATGTAGGTCTCGCGGTCGACGGCGAACCAGGTGCTCGCCTTGGCGGCCGGATCGCTGATCTCGAACCACTCGACGCCGTCGACGACCTGCAGCGGTGAGGCGCGGTTGAACTCCAGCGGGCGGTCGAGGCCGCAGCGCAGCACGATGGCGTCGCCGCCCTCCTTGCGCTGCCAGGCGCGGGTGGCCGGCGGTGCGGGCTCGACCAGTGTGGATTTGGTGAACTCGCCGAGCTCGACGGGGAGCGCGGGCAGCAGGGTGGTGCACGCGGGGCCGTTCGCGGCCGGCGCGGGCACCGGGCCGAGCACCAGCGGTTCCCGCTCGACCGGAGCGCGTTTGGCGATCACCGCGGCGACCAGTACGCCGACCACCAGCACGACGGGAAGGGCGACCAGGGTGGCGATCACCGCGGGCGGATAACCCCGGGGTCCGGTGTTCTCGGTGGGCGCCGTGTTCTCGGGGGGCGCAGTGTCCGCCAACGGCTCGGCCTTGCCCGCTTCGCGACCCGATTCCGCCGCCATCTGCACCGATCCTTCCTGTTCGCGCTGATCCGGGCGGTCGAACGCCGGAGCGTGCGCGGCGTGCGGTGGACCAGCCCAGTGATGCTCATTTGCCTCGGCAAGGGTACCGTCGGGGCGATTCCAGCCAGCGCGCGCGGTGAAAGGGACCGGGTCATCAGCAACAGCACGGGGCCGAGGACGGTGCGTGAACTGGGTGAGTTCGCGCTGATCGAGCGCATCAACGCCGGACGAGTCCAGACGAAGGGCGTCCTGCTCGGGCCCGGCGACGACGCCGCGCTGATCGCCGCGCCCGACGGCAGATTCGTGGTGAGCACCGACATGCTGGTGCAGGGACGCCACTTCCGGCTCGACTGGTCGAGTCCGCGCGATATCGGCGGCAAGGCGATCGCGCAGAACGCGGCCGACGTGGTCGCGATGGGCGCGGTGCCGAGCGCGTTCGTGGTCGCGCTCGGCTGCCCGGCCGACACCCCGCTCGACTTCGTGGACGGGCTCGCCGACGGCATGTGGGCCGAGGCGGCCAGGGCGGGCGCCTCCATCGCGGGCGGAGATCTGGTGCGCAGCACCGAGATCGTGCTCTCGGTCACCGCGTTCGGTGATCTGCACGGACGCCCGGCGATCACCAGATCCGGTGCGCGCGTGGGGGATACGGTCGCCGTCGCGGGCCGGCTCGGCTGGTCGGCGGCGGGTCTCGACGTACTGTCCCGCGGCATCGAGCCGACCGATGACCTCGCGGATGCGCTTGCGGCCCACCGTGTTCCGCGGCCGCCGTACGGCGCGGTGCTCGACGCGCTCGCCGATACGGCGCCGCACGCGCTCACCGACGTCTCCGACGGGCTGCTCGCCGATTTGGGGCATATGTCCGAGGCCTCCGGTGTCGCGATCGACCTCGACTCCGCCGCGCTGGCCGATACGGCGCTGGCCGCGCTCGCCGCGACGCTGGATGCCGATGCGGCGCAATGGATTCTGACCGGCGGCGAGGATCACGCCTTCGCCGCGGCCTGGCCGCCCGGCCGCGCGCTGCCCGCGGGCTGGGTGCCGATCGGGCGCGTGTGCGCCGGTCACGGGGTCACCGTGGACGGTATCGTGCGGCCGGGCACCGGCGGCTGGGAATCGTTCAGTGGGGCAGACTCGGCACCCGCGCCCGGACCGCGATAGGTTGTCCGGTCATGGGCGCGAAACCACTGTCGGAAATCATGGATCCGGGCTGGGCGAAGGCACTGGAACCGGTGACGGACCGGATCGGCGAGATGGGCGAGTTCCTGCGGGCGGAGAACGCCGCGGGCCACGGGTATCTACCGGCCGGTGAGAATGTGCTGCGCGCCTTCCAGCGTCCGTTCGACGCCGTGCGCGTGCTCATCGTCGGCCAGGATCCGTATCCGACCCCCGGCCACGCGATGGGGCTGAGTTTCTCTGTCGCCCCTGATGTTTCGCCGGTGCCGCGCAGCCTGGCCAATATCTTCGCCGAGTACACCAAGGATCTCGGCCACCCGACGCCGTCCAACGGCGACCTGAGCCCGTGGTCGGATCAGGGTGTGCTGCTGCTGAACAGGGTGCTGACGGTCCGTCCAGGCACGCCGGCCTCGCATCGCGGCAAGGGCTGGGAAGCGGTGACCGAGCAGGCGATTCGCGCGCTGGTCGGCCGCGACGAGCCGCTGGTCGCGATCCTGTGGGGCCGCGACGCCTCGACGCTGAAGCCGACGCTGGCCGAAGCGGAAGTGCCCTACATCGAATCCGCGCATCCCTCACCGCTGTCCGCCTCGCGCGGCTTCTTCGGCTCCCGGCCCTTCTCCCGCGTCAACGAACTGCTCGACGAGCTCGGCGCCGAACCGGTCGACTGGCGGCTGCCCTGAGAACCTTCTCGAATCCCTACCGCTAGTGAAGATGAATTACGACAGGAGCACCTCAATGCACACCAGAACCGTCCGCGGCGCTACCGCCACGTTCGCCGTCGTCGCCGCACTCGCGGGTGGCTCGGCGACCGCGTCCGCGGCTGGCCTGCCGCTGGAGCCCGCCACCGACACCGCGAGCAGCACCGCGTCGGCGCCCGTGGCCGAGGAGTTCACCTCCTCCGGTTCCTCCACCATCTCCTCTTCGGTGAACGCGAAGGTCGCCTGTTTCTTCCAGCGCACCTTCAGCGCGATGCGCCTGGACTGCTGACCGGGAGCTGACAGCGCACCGTAGACGTCGCTATGCGATCCTCGGATCGTGAGTGATGCGAACAACCTTCTCGAGCCCGTCCGGCTGCGGCTGCGCGGTTCGGGCGGGATCGAACTGGTCGCCGACCATTTCGGCCCGGCGGACGGCCCGCTCGTCGTGTTCCTGCACGGCGGCGGGCAAACCAGGCACTCGTGGAAGCAGACCGGCGCCAAGCTGGCCGCGGACGGTATGCGGGTGGTCACGCTGGACGCGCGCGGGCACGGCGACAGCGCGTGGGCCGACGACGGCGACTACACGCGCGACACCATGGTGCGCGACCTGCTCTGTGTGCTCGAACAACTGGGCGCGACACCACAAAACGGCGCGGTGGTGGTCGGCGCGAGCATGGGCGGCATCACCGGGCTGCTCACCACCGATACCGAGGGTGGCGAGTCGATCAGCGCACTGGTGCTCGTCGATATCGTGACCCGCCCCGAACCCGCGGGCATCGCCAGGGTGCTCGATTTCCTCGGTAAACATCGCGCCGGATTCGACAGCCTCGACCAGGCCGCCGACGCGGTCGCCGAATATATGCCGCACCGGCCGCGGCCCAAGAGCACCGACGGACTGCTGCGCAACCTGCGCGAGCGCGACGGCCGCTGGTACTGGCATTGGGATCCGGACCTGCTCAGCGGCAGGGGCGAGGAGCGGTCGGCGATGCTCGAGCATGTCGAGATCGCCGCGCGCGCACTGACCGTGCCGGTGCTGCTGGTGCGCGGTATGGAGTCCGACGTGGTCAGCGCCGAGGGCGCGGCGGCGTTCCAGGAACTGGTGCCGCACGCGCAACTCGTCGAGATCGGCGGCGCGGCACACACCGCGGCCGGTGACGACAACGACGCGTTCACCGAGGCCGTCGCGAAATTCGTGCTCGGCACCCGGGATTGAGTCAGCGGGTCACCAGTTGGGCTTGCGCTTCTCCGCGAACGCGTCGACGCCTTCGCGGCCGGCCGGGCTGCTCGCCGCCGCCGCGATGGCGTCGCGCTCGCGGTCGAGCTGGTCGCCCAGCGTCGACGAGTCACTGTGCGCCAGTAGGGTTTTGATGCTCGCGTAGGTGGATCGTGGTCCGGCGGACAAGGTCTCGGCCACGGTCCGCGCCTCGGTGCGCACCTCGTCATCGGCGACCAGGCGGCTGAGGATGCCGAGGCGCACCGCCTCGTCGGCGTCGAGAACCGCGTCGGTGAGCAGGATTTCCCGCGCGCGGCCCGCGCCGACGATACGCGGCAGCGTCCAGGACATGCCGCCGTCGGGGCTGAGGCCGATACCGGGATAGGCCGGGCGCAGCTTGGTCGACGGACCGCCGATGGCGATATCGGCCAGGCACGCCAGGCTCATGCCCGCACCCGCCGCCCAGCCGTGCACGCCTGCCACGACCGGGACGGTGATCGCGTCGAGCGCGCGTACGAATTCGTGCAATTCCGTTGCCAGAGCGTGGATATGGGCCGAGCGGTCCGCCGCGGCGGCGAAGCCGCGCACGTTGCCGCCCGCGCAGAAGTTGGCGCCCGTGCCGGTCAGCAGCACCGCACCCACCTCGGCGCCCGCACCGCGCAGCGCGTCGGCGCCCGCGGTGATGCCGTCGAAATCCATGGAGGTGCCGTTGGCGGCCGTCGCGATGGTGATCTGCAGTACGCCGTCGGCGATGCTGACGTACTCGGTCTGCTCAGCGGAACTCATACCGAGGACAGTAGTGCGTCGGCCATCGGCCCCGGTCCGTCGCCCGGCTCGCCGAGTGCGTCGCGAATGGTGTCGCGCAGCCAGCGCTGTGCCGGGTCGGCGTCGAGCCTGGCATGCCAGAGCAGGCGCACCTCGATCTCGGGCAGCGGCGCGGCGATCGGAAACCAGCGCAGGCCGAGCGTCACGCCGTACTGTTCGGCCAGGCGCGCGGGGACGAGCCCGACGTAGCTGCTCGACGAGACGAGCAGTGCGGCGACCGCGAAGGTCGGCACCACGGCGGCGACGTGCCGCCGCAGGCCCGCGGCATCGAGCGCGTCGTCGAGCGGGCCGCGGGTGCGGCCGCGCCGGGAGGCCGAGACGTGGGGATACCGGCACAGCTGCGGCAAGGTCGGGCGGCGGTGCACACCGAGCGGGCTGTCGGCCCGCACCAGGCCGACCATGTGCTCCCGGTACAGCACGGCAGTCCGGATGTCGGGTGCGCTGACCTCGCCCGCGCCGATATCGAGATCGACGGAGCCGTCGCGCAGCGCCTCCATGCTCTCGCTGCCCTCGGAGACGAAGCGCAGCGTCACCCCGGGTGCGTGCGCGGCCGTGGCCTCGACGACCGCCGTCACCAGGGTCGCGGCGACGCCGTCGTTGATGCGAATCGTGAAGGTGCGCTTCAGTTCCGCGAGGGTGACCGCCCGGTCGGTGCTGATCAGCGCCGCCGCCTCGTCGAGCAGTGACCGCACCCGCGGCGCCGCGCGCAGCGCGAACGGCGTCGGGGCCATGGCGCGTCCCGCGCGCACCAGGATCGGGTCGTTCATCGCGCGCCGCAGCCTGCTCAACGCCCGGCTGGTCGCCGGGATGGACAGATGCAGGCGCTCCGAGGCCGCGGTGACGCTGCCTTCCTGGAGCAGCGCGTCGAATACGCGGAGGAGGTTCAGGTCGAGCTGGTCGGACATAGTTGCATCGTACGCAAGTGTCAGTTGTCAAAGTTGCGTCGCGCGCATGCCGCCCACGTCCCTAGCGTCGTCACCATGTCACTCAACGAACTGATACGCGACGACGCCGTGCCGCGAAGTCGCGCGTACTCCCAGCGCGGCCTGCTCGTGGTCATCTGCTCCTGTGTCGTCCTCGTCGTCGGGATGGTCGCCGCGACCAACCTCGCCGTCCCGATGCTCGCCGCGAGTGCGCTGCGTCCGTCCGCGTCGGCGCTCGTGTGGATCGTCGACACCTATGTGATCTTCTTTGCCTGCCTGGTGATTCCCGGCGGTGCGGCGGGAGATCGCTTCGGCCGCAAGGGCGTTCTGCTCGCGGGGCTCGGGTTGTTCGCGGCGGGCGCGCTGCTGTCGGCGGCCGCGCCGAACGTGGCCCTGCTGCTCGCCGGCCGGGCGATCACCGGTGTCGGTGCCGCGGCCGTACTGCCCAACACCCTGGCCGTGCTACTGCACGCCGTCCCCGTCGAGCGCAAGGCCGCGACGATCGCCACCTGGGCGTCGATGACCGGAATCGGCGGCGTCATCGGCAATGTCGGCGGCGGGGCCATCCTGTCGGGCGGATCGTGGCGCTGGTTGTTCGCCGCCGCTGTGCCGATCTCGCTGGTGCTCGGCGCGCTCGTGGCCCGCGTCGCGCCGGTGTCGCCGCGGCACGAGCGCCGCCTCGATCCGCTCGGTGCGCTGCTGCTCGTCGGTGCATCGGTCGCGCTGCTCGTCGGCATCGTCGAGGGGCCGGAGGCGGGCTGGAGCAGTATGCCCGTGATCGCCGGGTTCGTGTGTGCCGCTGTACTTTTCCTCACCTGGACCGTGGTCGAGCTGAAAGTCGAACATCCGCTGCTCGATCCGCGGCTGTTCCGCCTGCCCGGCCTGCGCAGCGCGTGCCTCGGCATGACCGCCATCTTCTTCGGCATGTTCGCGCTGTTCTACGTCAACGCGTCGTTCCTGCAGTACGGCAAGGGATTCAGTGTGCTGCTGACCGGGCTCGGGATCATCCCGCTGACCGTGCCGATCATCCTCGGCGCACGACACGTCGGTCGACTTGTACAGCGCATCGGCCTCGACGCCACCGTCGCGCTCGCCTTCGTCTTCGTCGGCGGCGGACTGCTCGGGTTGTCCACGAGCGGCGCGCAGACACCGTATGCCGCATACGCCGCGTGGCTGGTGATCACCGGAATCGGTGTGACGCTTGCGCTTCCGACGCTGTCCGGCGCCATCGCCGGTTCGCTGCCGCCCGCACAGGCCGGTGTCGGCGCCGGATTGCAGGCCACCACACGGGAATTCGGTAGCGCGCTCGGCGTCGCCGTCATCGGCACGATACTCACGGCACGGTTCGTCGCCGCGCTGCCGCCGGATATCCGCGCGGGCGGCAATCCGCACACCGTGGCCCAGGCGCGCACCGTGACCGCACCGGAGCGCGCGGGTGACGTTGTCGCGGCGTTCATCTCGGGCGCGGACGCCGGGCTGCGGGTGGTCGGCATCGCCGTGCTCGGGCTCGGTGCGCTCGTCGTGCTGCCCTCGCTGCTGTCGCGCGGAACCGGGCGCGCGTCAGCGTGACGGTGCATCGGTCGCACCGCGCACCATCCTGACCTCGATGGCCGGGGTGAAGTGCTCGGTGCGGCGCGTGCCGTCGAGTGCGAAGCCGCATTTGCGGTAGAAGGCCTGCGCGCGTGGGTTCTCCTCGAAGACCCACAGCGAGCACGGCGTGGTGGGGTCGACGGCGGCGCGGAAGAGGTCGTCGGCGACGCCGGTGCCGTACCACTGCGCGCGGACATACAGCGCGTTCAGTTCGAGCGGGGTGGGCGCGGATTCGTCCTGCGCCGCCCCGGCGCTGGCGAACCCGACCACCGTGCCGTTCACCACGGCCACGTGGGTCCGGTCCGGATACTGGATCCGCAGGCGTTCCCACTGCTCGGCCCGCCGCTCGACGTCGAAGGCGTCGAGGACGTGATCGGGCACAAGTCCGCGATAGGCCTCGCGCCAGCAGGCGATATGGCATTCGGCCAGGCTGCGTGTGTGCTCTGCGCCGAGCGGGAGAATCCGCCAACGCGAGTCGGTATCGGTCAGCAATCCCGCCTCCCCGCGTATTCAGGCCAGACCTGAGTGCCGCGCCGGTACGTCGGCGGCAGGCGGTTCCCGGCGTGGTCGGGTCAGCCCGTACCCGGCGAGTTACCCATGTCCTAGCGAAATCAGTAGGCACGCTCAAAAGCGTGCGCCCCCGGTACCTAGAGGGTACCGGGGGCGCACAGTCGTGCTGGTGGGCTGAGATCAGCCGCGGGCGACCTTACCGGCCTTCAGGCAGGAGGTGCACACATTCATGCGACGGGTGTTACCCGGCGCGACCTGCGCACGAACGGTCTGGATGTTCGGGTTCCAGCGACGGTTGGTGCGCCGGTGCGAGTGCGAGACCGACTTCCCGAAGCCGGGGCCCTTGGCGCAAACGTCGCAGACGGCAGCCATAGTCGCGAGCTCCTTCATGTCTTGAGGGGACCGCCGCATTCGCGGTGCGGCATGTCCGGAAACAGTGTCTGATGTGCCCGGTCGACTGACGCCGACCAGCGCGAACCGACTGACGGCCACGCGAGGCAACCCTGCAAGAGTAGCCGGAGGGTCACCGATCCGCCAAACCGGTACCGCCGACGATACCGATCCGGCCCCGCTCACACCCGGTACGCGGCGTCCGATACGCGGCGCTCACCGCGACCGATGGTGTCCCGCCGCCGCTGTCGGCACAGCCCGCTAACCTGGCGAGCGGTGGTGCCGTGACCGGCGCGACGGCGGTGTTCATGAGCCGTCCGCGGCGGGAGCGCGACCAGCCGAGGACGCGGGTGGCGGACGGAAGAGAGGTGACGGGTGCCCGGAGTACGGGACGTGATCGACGGCACGGCGCTGTTGTGCTGGGGCGAAGCCTGCCTCGACGGCCTGGCGCACCGGCGTGCGGAGATCAACGCCCTCAATGTGTTCCCCGTCCCCGACGCCGATACCGGCACCAACCTGCTCGCGACCATGCGGGCCGCGATGGCGGCAACGGCCGATCTCGGCGCCGCGGCGTCCACCCACGACGTGGCCGCGGCGCTGGCGCGCGGCGCGACGCTCGGAGCGCGTGGCAATTCCGGCATCATCGTCTCGCAGGTACTGCGCGGCCTCGCGGAGGCGGTACACGACGGCCCGCTGACCGGCGCCACCCTGCGTGACGCGCTCAGCAGGGCGGCGGCGCTCGTGCGCGCGGCGTTGAGCGTGCCGATCGAGGGCACCATCCTCACCGTGCTCGAATGCGCCGCGGCCAGCGCGGCGAGCTGCCGGGAGACGGCGCTGGCCGATGTCGCGGTGGCCGCCGCCGACGGCGCGGCGAAGGCGCTCGGCGATACGCCGTCCCAGCTCGGTGTGCTGCGCGCGGCGGGCGTGGTCGACGCGGGCGCGCGGGGACTGGTCGTGCTGCTGGACAGCCTGGTCGAGGTGATACTCGGCGAGGGGCCCGCTCGCCCGGCCTATGCGCGCGCCGAACCGGCCCCGGTCGCCGAAGATATCGAATTACCCTCCAGCGCACCGCATTTCGAGGTGATGTATCTGCTCGGCGACACCGATGACGGCCGGATCGCCGCGCTGCGTGCTCGCCTCGCCGAACTGGGCGACTCGGTGGTGGTCGTCGGCGACGGCAGTACCTCCTGGTCCGCGCACGTGCACTGCGCCGACGCGGGCGCGGCCATCGAGGCGGGTATCGCCGCGGGCAGCGTGCGCGCGATTCGCGTCGAGAGCTTCGCGATCACCGTGCCCGCCGATGCTCTTCATATCGACCACGCTCTTCATGCCGACGGCCTTCATACTCACGATGCTCTTCATATCCGTGACGGCCTTCATGCCCACGACCCACAGGTCCGCGATCGCGGCGTCCTCGCCATCGCCGACGGTCGCGGCTCGGCCGAGTTGTTCGAGGCGGCGGGCGCGGTGGTGCTCGGCACCGACGGCCCGGTGACCACGGACGCGTTGCTCGCCGCGATCCGCCGGATGCCGCACCGCGAGGTCCTCGTGCTGCCCAACGGTGTGCTGCCCGCGCAGGAGCTGGTCGCCGTCGGTGTCGCCGCGCGTGACGCGCGACGTGACGTGCTGTTGCTGCCGAGCGGATCGATGGTGCAGGGCTTGGCCGCGCTCGCCGTGCACGATCGCGACCGGATCGCGGTCGACGACGCCTTCGCCATGTCGGAGGCGGCCGCGGGCACCCGGTGGGGTTCGCTGCGCGCCGCCGACGAGCGCGCGCTCACCATGGTCGGCATGTGCGAAACCGGCGACGGGCTCGGGCTGGTCGGCCACGACGTGGTGGTGATCGACCGCGACGTGCGCGCCGCGGGACAGACGCTGCTCGACCGGATGCTCGGTCTCGGTGGTGAACTGGTGACCCTGCTGATGGGCGCGACCGCGCCCGCCGGGCTCGCCGACGAACTGGTCGCGCATATCGGGCGCGGCTTCCCCGGTGTCGAGGTCACCGTGTATTGCGGTGGGCAGCACGGGGATCTGGTGCAGATAGGGGTTGAGTAAAGGCATGGCGACACTGGGCGATCGGCTCGATCATGTGCTCGGCGTGAAGGCGGCCGAGCCGCTGGCCGATGCCTTCGACATGCACACGGTCGAGGATCTGCTGCGGCACTACCCCTTGCGCTATGCCACCCAGGGCCAGCCGTTGACCCAGGAGGAGCCCGAGGAGGGCGCGCATATCACCGTCATCGGCCGGGTGACGAAAACCGAACTGCGGCCGATGAAGAACCGCAGGGGCAAACTGCTCAAGGTCGCGCTCGATACCGGATCGGACCGCCCGATCGAGATCACCTTCTTCAACGGCGACAAGGTGAGTTACCTGGTGCGCGAAGGGGTTCGGGCGATGATGTCGGGCACCGTGCACTGGTGGCGGCCGGACCGGTGGAACCTGTCGCATCCGGACTACCTGATCCTGCCCGAGGCGGGCGACACGGTGGAGAACCTGACCACCGTGCGCGGCGGCGGTGCGCTGCGCGGGCTGGCGCAGAGCGCGAAAGGTGCCGAGGGCGTTGATGTCTCGTTCTTCGAGCGGGAATTCATCCCGGTGTATCCGGCGACCGCGAAGGTGCAGAGCTGGAATCTGCTCGCCTGCGTGCGGCAGGTGCTCGACCAGCTCGACCCGATCGACGATCCGCTGCCGGACGCACTGCGCGATGAGCGCGCGCTATTGAAGGTGTCCGACGCGCTGCGCCTCATCCATCTGCCCGAGCGTAAGTCGGATATCGAACAGGCAAGGGAGCGTTTGCGTTTCGACGAGGCACTGGCGCTGCAACTGGTGCTCGCCGATCGGCGCCACGATGCGGAGGGCCGGGTCGCCAAGCCGTGCCCGCCGCGTACCGGCGGTATCGCCGCGGCGTTCGACGAGCGGCTGCCCTTCGAGCTGACCGCCGGGCAGAAAGGTGTGATCGGCGAGATCTCCGACGATCTGTCGCGCAGCCATCCGATGCACCGGCTGCTCCAGGGTGAGGTCGGCTCGGGCAAGACCATCGTCGCGCTGCACGCGATGCTGCAGGTGGTCGACGCGGGGCAGCAGTGCGCGCTGCTCGCGCCGACGGAAGTTCTCGCCGCACAGCACTATCGCTCGCTGCGCGGGATGCTCGGCGATCTGGGCACCGCTGGGGAGCTCGGCGCGGCCGAGAACGCGACCAAGGTGGTGCTGGTGACCGGTTCGATGTCGGCGGGGGCGAAGAAGGCGGCGCTGCTCGATGCCGTCACCGGTGCGGCGGGCATCGTCATCGGCACCCACGCGCTGATCCAGGACGCGGTGGAGTTCTTCGACCTCGGCATGGTCGTGGTCGACGAACAGCACCGGTTCGGTGTCGAGCAGCGGGACGCGTTGCGCGCCAAGGCGAAAGCGGGCACGAGCCCGCACCTGCTCGTGATGACCGCGACCCCGATTCCGCGCACCATCGCGATGACGACCCTCGGCGACCTGGAGACCTCCACGCTCACCGAATTGCCGAGGGGCCGTTCACCGATCACCTCGAAGGTGGTGCCGCGCAAGCTACATCCGAACTGGGTGGACCGCGCGTGGGAGCGCATCGTCGAAGAGGTCGGCGCGGGGCGGCAGGCGTATGTCGTGTGCTCGCGCATCGGCGAGGATGAAGAGGCCAAGGGGCGCAACGGAAAAGCGAAGCAGGAGGAGAAGGAGGGGCCGACCACGGCGGCCGCCCTCGATGTCTTCGACGCGCTGCGCACCGGGCCGCTGTCGACGGTCCGGGTCGGGCTGTTGCACGGCAGGCTGCCCTCGGACGAAAAAGACACGGTCATGCGCGCTTTCAACGACGGTGAGATCGACGTGCTCGTCTGCACCACCGTCGTCGAGGTCGGCGTCGATGTGCCCAATGCGACGGTGATGGTGATCGTCGACGCCGACCGCTTCGGCGTCAGCCAGCTGCATCAGCTGCGCGGCCGGATCGGCCGCGGCAAGCACGCCGGATTGTGCCTGCTCGTCACCGATGTCTCGCCGGGCGGCACGGCGATGGCGCGGCTGGAGGCGGTGTCCGGCACCACCGACGGCTTCGAACTCGCCGTGCTCGATCTGCGCCAGCGCCGCGAGGGCGACGTGCTCGGCGCCGCCCAGTCCGGCACCGCGCGGTCGCTGCGCCTGCTCTCGCTGCTCGACGATCTCGAAGTCATCACCGCCGCACAGGAACTCGCGCGCCAAGTGGTCGAATCGGATCCGGGGTTGAAGCAGCATCCCGGCCTGGCGAGCATGATGCACGCGGCCGTGGATGCCGAGCGGCTGGAGTATCTGGCCAAGTCGTAACCGGACGAGCCAGAGTGTTCCCTCCGACACCCCGGCTCGTCGTTCGGATTCGAATGCGTTACGCGGCAACAGGTTCAGCGACCTCGGCGGTGGCCGCCGCCTCGCCGCGAGTGTTGGCCGTGCACAGGCCGATCCCGGCCGCGACAACCGCGAACACGCCACCGATGAGCAGCGTCAGCCGGAACCCGGAGGTCGTCGCGTCCAGCGGCGGATGCCCCTGTGCCAGTTGCGCGGTGGTGTGCGAGGTGGCCACCGCGGTGAGCACGGCGATACCGAGTGCACCGCCGATCTGCTGGGCGGTGCTGAGCAGCGAGGCCGCCAGCCCGGCGCGTTCGGCCTCGACGCCGGCATTGGCCGCGGCCGTGTTGGCCACGAACACCCCGCCCGCACCGATCGACATGACGAACATGCCTGGCAGCAGATTTCCCAGATAGGAACCGTCCGTGGGGATTCGCGACAACCACAGTAGGCCGACCCCACAGAGCAATGCGCCGCCCACGATGACCGGCCGAGTCCCGATGCGCGGGAACAACTTCGTGGCCAGGCCCGCCGCGACGCCGATGGTCAGGCTCACCGGCAGATACGCGCTGCCCGCCTGGAATTCGCCGAAGCCGAGCACCGACTGCATGTACAGCGAGACGAAGAAGAACATCGGCAGCATGCCCGCCGCGAGCATGAGGTGGGTCAGGTCGGCGGCGGCCAGCCCTTTGATCCGGAAGATCGACAGTGGGACAAGCGGATTCGTGGTGAACCGTTCGTTGATCACGAACGCGATCAGCAGCGCGGCCGCCACTGCGAGCTCGGTGATCGTCATCGCGTCGCCCCAGCCCCGGTCCGGCGCCTGGACCAGACCGTAGACCAGCAGCATCAGCCCACCGGTGGCCAGCGACGTGCCGAAAACATCGAAGCCATCCCGGATCTCGTTGCGCCGGTCGTTCGGGATCAGCGCCGGAACGGCGGCGAGCACGATCAGGGTCACCGGTGTGTTGACATAGAACACCCAGCGCCAGCCGGGGCCCTGCGTGAGCACGCCGCCGAGGAAAACCCCCGCGGCGGAGGCGAGCCCGGCCGCACCGCCCCACGCGCCGAGTGCGGCATTGCGGTCAGGACCCTCGCGGAAGCTGGTGGTCAGGATCGACAGCGCCGCGGGCAGCATCAGTGCGGCACCGAACCCCTGCGCGATCCTGGCGCCGATCAGCAGCCCGCTGGTCTCGGCGAGACCGCCCAGCGCCGAGGAGATGCCGACGATCGCGGTGCCCGTGATCAGGACGCGGCGGCGCCCGAGCAGATCGGCCAGCCTGCCGCCGAGCAGCAGCAGGCCGCCGTAGGCGAGCATGTAGCCGCTGCTGATCCACTGCAGCGTCGATACCGGCAGGTGTAGTTCGCGTTCGATGGTCGGCAGTGCGACGTTGACGATCGAGCCGTCGACGAAGTCCAGGAAGGCGACGACGCACAGCAGCGCGAGCAGCGCCTTGCCGCGGCGCGTCGCCAGGAACGACGGGGTTTCGGTAGGTGAACTCACTCGACTGTCCTTTGCTCGAGTTCCCGGACGGGATTCATCCGTTGCGAACCGAGAGCGCGACCGCGCGGCCCGGCGTGACATCGCGAGAGGTGAATCACACCGCGTCACGTTTTCGGGGGTTGTTTCGCTCGAAGGGGGTGACACTCATCGAGGAGGTACGGATGATCCAGCACACCGACGAACATGCGACCCAGGTGTTCGCCGACCATCGGGAGCTGCTGTTCTCGATCGTCTACAACATGCTCGGCAGTGTCGCCGACACCGAGGATGTGCTGCAGGAGACGTGGCTGTCCTGGGTGCCGCGGCGGCGCGGCACCGAGATCGAGCATCCGCGCGCGTATCTGGTTCGCATCGCGGTCAATCACGCGCTCGCCCGGCGCGCGGCCGTCACCCGCAGGCGCGAAACCTACGTCGGCCCTTGGCTGCCCGAGCCGCTGGTCACCGCCGCGCCGCAGGCCGAGGACACCGCCGATGCCGCGCTGCGCGCCGAATCGGTGTCCATGGCCATGCTGGTGGTGCTGGAGACGCTGACGCCGCTGGAGCGCGCGGTGTTCGTGCTGCACGAGGTGTTCGGCTATCCGCACGCCGAGGTCGGGGAGATGCTCGGCCGCACGACCACCGCGGTCAGGCAGGTCGCCCACCGGGCGCGCGAGCATGTGCAGGCCAGGCGGCCGCGTACGCAGGCCGACCCGCGGGTGCAGCGGCGGGTGACCGAGCAGTTCTTGGCCGCGCAGCTCGGCGGCGATATAGAGGAGATGCTCGCGCTGCTCGCGCCGGACGTGACCTTCTGGTCCGACGGTGGGGGCAAGCAGCGCGCCGCGCTGCGGCCGGTGCACGGCAAGGACAAGGTCGGCCGCTTGATCGCCAGCGATATCGTGCGTGGTCATGTCCCGGACGTCGGCGTCGACTACCGCTGGGTCAACGGCGATCCCTCCGCGCTGATCTTCTCCGGCGGCGCGCCGTACGCGGTGGTGGTGTTCGATATCGACCCGGTGAGCGAGCGGATCCGCGGGATCTACGCGGTGTCCAACCCGGACAAGCTGACTCGGCTCGAGAGCGAGCGAGCCGACGACACAGCGGGGTGATCAGCGCCCGATCCGCGGATACGGCAGATCGGTACTGGTGTCCTCGGAGACCGCGAGTGGGCTGCCGATCTGCGGGAAGGCGCGCTGCGGGCACGCGGGCCGCTCGCACACCTTGCAGCCGGCGCCGATCGGCACCGTCGCGGCCGGATTGTCCAGCTGCAGCCCGGTCGAATACACCAGCCGCTCGGCGTATTCCAGATCGCAGCCGAGCCCGATCGCGAAATTCTTTGTCGCCGTGCCGAATCCGTGCGGGGCGGTGAGCGCGGTGCGGGCGATCCACAGGTAGCGCCGCCCGTCCGGCATCTCGGCGATCTGGGTGAGGATACGGCCCGGATTCGCGAACGCCTCGTGCACCACCCACAGCGGGCAGCTGCCGCCGACCCTGGAGAAGTGGAATGCGGTGGCGGACTGGCGTTTCGAGATATTGCCCGCCCGGTCGGTGCGGACGAAGAAGAACGGGACGCCGCGCTGCCCCTGCCGCTGCATGGTGCTCAGCCGGTGGCAGATGGTCTCGAAGCCGACCTCGAATCGCAGGCCGAGCAGGTCGATGTCGTAACGCAACTCCTCGGCCGAGCGCAGGAATCTGCCGTAGGGCAGTACCAGCGCGCCGGCGAAGTAGTTGGCCAGCCCGATCCGGGCCAGTGCGCGGGATTCCCCGGTGAGGGAAGGGGTTTCGTCCAGGACGGCGTCGATGTCCCGGTCGTAGAGCAGCAGCGCCAGTGTGGTGGCGATCTGGAAGGCGCGCTGGCCGGGGCGCAGCCGCCTGGCCAGGGTGAGTGTCCGGCTGTCCGCGTCGTAGTGCCGCTTCGGGATGGCCGGATCCGCGCCGTCGCCGCGCACGAGCACTGTCACCCCGGCGCGTTCCTCGGCGACCCTGGCCAGCTGCCGATCGAGCGAGCCGACCGTCAGCCCGGACTCCTCGAAGAGCTGCTCGGCCGCGAGATCCAGTCGCGGGATGTGATTGTGGTGGTCGTAGAAGAAGTCGCGGACATCCTCGTACGGCATCGGCACACCCGCGGCGCCGCTCGGCGCGACGACCTTGGCGGAGAGCAGATCCAATTGATCGGTGGCCGCGCGCAGCCTGCGATGCATCGCGACGATCATCCTGGCCACCTCGGGTAGTCGCGTCGCCAGCTCCTCCACCTCGGTGAACGGCGCGGTGTCACCGCCCGCGGCATCGACGAGCACCTCGTGCAGATCCGACACCAGCCGCGCGTCCGAATCGGCGGCGAAGAACTGGACATCGAGATCGAAGGTGGAGTTGAGCTTCAACAGCACCGGGATGGTCAGCGGCCGCTGGTCGCGTTCCAGCTGATTGAGGTAGCTGGGCGAGAGGTCGAGAGATTTGGCCAGCGCCGCCTGCGTCATCCTGCGTTCCTCGCGCAACCGCCGAAGGCGGGCGCCCGCGTACATCTTGCGCACCTGCAAGATCGTAGTCCGAAGGCTTCGCAAACATTGCAGAATCCGCACTTCTTGGCCGCAGAAATATGCCGTTGCAAGGGATTTAACCGGAGGGCTTTCCTGCGTAGCGTGCGAAGTAAGCAATGGTCACTCAGTAGTTCAGCCGGAGGATGAATGAAGAATCACGTCGTACGCGCCCGCGCCGCCGCCGAGGATTTCCCGCGGTCCGAACACCTCGCGACGAAGATTGCCGAGGTCGCGGCGGATCCGGTCGAGGTGAGCGCCGAGGTGCGCGAGATGATCGTCAACCGGATCATCGACAACGCGGCCGTCGCCGCCGCCTCGGTGGTGCGCCGCCCGGTGACCAGCGCGCGGGCGCAGGCGCTGGCCCAGCCGTACAGCCCCCGTGCGGGCCGTGCGGGTTCGACCGTCTTCGGTCTGCCGGCGCCGCAGCGGGTTTCGCCGGAGTGGGCGGCGTGGGCCAACGGTGTCGCGGTGCGCGAGTTGGACTTTCACGACACCTTCCTGGCCGCCGAATACTCCCACCCCGGCGACAACATCCCGCCGATCCTCGCGGTGGCACAGCACACCGGGCGCGGCGGCGCCGAGCTGATCCGCGGCCTGGCAACGGGTTACGAGATCCAGATCGATCTGGTGCGCGGAATCTGCCTGCACGAGCACAAGATCGACCATGTCGCGCACCTAGGCCCCTCGGCCGCGGCGGGTATCGGCACGCTGCTCGGTCTCGACACCGAGACCATCTACCAGGCGATCGGGCAGGCACTGCACACCACGACCGCGACCCGCCAATCGCGCAAGGGTGAGATCTCCAGCTGGAAGGCCTATGCGCCCGCCTTCGCCGGGAAGATGGCGGTGGAGGCGGTGGACCGGGCGATGCGCGGCGAGGGTGCGCCCGCGCCGATCTGGGAGGGCGCCGACGGCGTCATAGCCTGGCTGCTCGGCGGCACGAAGGCGGAATACCAGGTGCCGCTGCCCGGTCCGGGGGAGGCCAAGCGGGCGATCCTGGACAGCTACACCAAGGAGCACTCGGCCGAATACCAGAGCCAGGCGCCGATCGACCTGGCCCGCCGGATGCGTGCGCGGATCGGCGATCTCGACCAGATCGCCTCGATCATCCTGCACACCAGCCATCACACGCATGTGGTGATCGGCACCGGCTCCGGTGACCCGCAGAAGTTCGACCCGCACGCCAGCCGGGAAACCCTCGACCACTCGGTGCCCTACATCTTCGCGGTCGCGCTGCAGGACGGTACGTGGCATCACGAACGCTCCTACGCGCCGCAGCGCGCGCAGCGGCCGGACACGGTCGCACTGTGGCAGAAGATCTCCACCACCGAGGATCCGGAGTGGACGCGGCGCTATCACGCCACCGATCCGAACGAAAAGGCCTTCGGCGCACGGGCGGTGGTGACGCTGAAGAGCGGCGAGACCATCGTCGACGAACTCGCCGTCGCCGACGCGCATCCGCTCGGCGCGCGGCCGTTCGCCAGGGAGCAGTACATCGCGAAGTTCCGCACCCTCGCCGAGGGCGTCGTCGCCGCGGCCGAACAGGACCGGTTCCTCGACGCGGCGCAGCGCACCGCGGAACTGGCGCCGGGCGAGCTGGATCAGCTGACGTTCACCGTCTCCGATGCCGTACTCGGTGCGGCGCCGGTGATCTCGGAAGGGATCTTCTGATGCTATTCGGGACCCCACACCAGGGCTTGTGCCGCGATCACATTCGTGCCGTTGAAGGTCACCGCGGGCGAGCCGTGCAGGCGATAACCCTGGTCCAGCATGGCACTGATCCGCTCGCAGAAGGCGGCGTCGTCGATGCCGGTGATCAGCCGATAGCGCAGGGGGCGTGGCTCGTTCATGCGACCAGCGTAGTGAGGTGGTCGCGGTGACGGGCCTGCTGGCCGCCGCGACGAGCGCGGCCGACAAGCGCGCGGCCTTCCGCGCCGGGCTGGCGTCCGGGCGCATCCAGCGTTTTCCGGGCGCGTTCAATCCGCTAGTGGCCAAGCTGATTCAGGAGATCGGCTTCGACGGTGTGTACGTGTCCGGCGCGGTGGTTTCGGCCGAACTCGCGCTGCCCGATATCGGGCTCACCACGCTGACCGAGGTGACCGCGCGTGGACAGCAGATCGCCAGGGTCACCGATCTGCCGGTGCTGATCGATGCCGACACCGGTTTCGGCGAGCCGATGAACGCGGCGCGCACGGTGACGCTGCTCGAGGACGCCGGTCTGGCGGGCTGCCATATCGAGGACCAGGTCAACCCGAAGCGCTGCGGACATCTCGACGGTAAGGCCGTGGTGCCCGCCGCGGAGATGGTGCGGCGATTGCGTGCCGCCGTGACGGCGCGGCGCGATCCGAATTTCATCGTCTGCGCGCGTACCGACGCGCGCGGCACCGAGGGGCTGGACGCGGCCATCGACCGGGCCAAGGCCTACGCCGACGCGGGGGCCGACCTGATCTTCACCGAGGCGCTGGCCGATGCCGGCGAGTTCGCGAAGTTCCGTGCGGCGGTGGATGTTCCGCTGCTGGCCAATATGACCGAGTTCGGCAAGTCGGAGCTGCTCTCGGCCGGGCTGCTGGAAGAGCTCGGCTACAACGCCGTCATCTACCCGGTGACCACGTTGCGGCTGGCGATGTTCGCGGTGGAGCGGGGTCTTCGCGAAATCGCCACGACCGGAACGCAATCCGCGCTCGTCGAGACCATGCAGCATCGGTCGCGACTCTACGAACTGCTGCAGTACCAGCAGTACAACGACTTCGATTCCGGAATATTCAATTTCACTGTGAGTGAGCGCAGCGAGCGAACCAAAGGCGCAGACGGGAGTGAGTGAGCCATGACCGATATCAAGAAGGGCCTTGCCGGGGTGGTGGTCGACACCACCAGCATTTCGAAGGTGGTGCCCGAGACCAACTCGCTGACCTACCGCGGCTACGCCGTGCAGGACCTCGCCCGGCACTGCTCCTTCGAAGAGGTCGCGTATCTGCTGTGGTACGGCGAACTTCCGAACGCGGCGCAGCTCGAACTGCTGTGCCAGCGCGAGCGCGCCCAGCGGCGGATCGACCGCTCGGTGCTTTCGCTGGTGACGAAGATGCCGGAATCGTGCCATCCGATGGATGTGGTGCGCACGGTGGTCAGCTACCTGGGGGCCGAGGATCCGGAGCTGGAACTGGAGGATTCGCCGTCGTCGAAAGCGCTGCTGGCCAAGGCATTACGGCTGACCGCCGTGCTGCCGACGGTGATCGCCGCCGATATGCGCCGCCGTCGCGGCCTGGAGCCGATCGCACCGCATGCGCAACTCGGTTTCGCGGCGAACTTCCTGAACATGTGCTTCGGCGCGGTGCCGGACCCGGAGATCGTGCGCGCCTTCGAGATTTCGCTGATCCTGTACGCGGAGCACAGTTTCAACGCGTCCACCTTCGCCGCGCGGGTGGTCACCTCCACCCGCTCGGATCTGTACAGCGCGGTCACCGCCGCCATCGGCGCGCTCAAGGGCCCGCTGCACGGCGGTGCGAACGAGGCCGTCATGCACACCATGCTGGAGATCGGTGAGCCGGAACTGGCGGCCGAATGGTTGCGCGCCAAGTTGGCGGGCAAGCAGAAGGTGATGGGGTTCGGGCATCGCGTCTACAAGCACGGTGACTCCAGGGTGCCGACCATGAAGGACGCGCTCACCCGGGTGGCGGCGGCGACCGGCGGGCAGCGGTGGCTGCGCATGTACGACGAACTCGAGCGGACGATGGCCGAAAGCACCGGCATCGCACCCAATCTCGATTTCCCCGCGGGTCCGGCCTACTACCTGATGGGTTTCGACATCGCGATGTTCACGCCCATCTTCGTGATGAGCCGCATCACCGGATGGACCGCGCACATCATCGAACAATCCGCCGCCAACGCCCTGATCCGGCCGCTGTCGGAGTACGTCGGTGTGCCGCAGCGGGAGCTGTCGGCCAGCCGGGGCTGAACGCGCTGGGGCCGAATCGGATTCGCTCATTCCCTTCCGGAGCAAGCATCTGCTTGGTTGAATCGAGGGGTTGTGTCACCCGAGGAAATGAGCGAACCGATGTCCACCCCCGACGACCTCGTCCGCGCCATGTGCGAAAGCTGGTCGACCCCCGACCCGGACCGCATCGCCGCCTACTTCGCCGAAGACGCCGTCTACCACAACATTCCGATGGAACCCATCCACGGCCGCACCGCCATCCGCGACTTCATCGCCGGCTTCCTCACCACCTTCGACTCCATCGACTTCGCCATCCACCACCAGGTCACCAACGGCCCCATCGTCATGAACGAACGCACCGACACCCTCAACGGCAAAGACGGCCGCGCCACCCCTCTCCCCGTAGTAGGCATCTTCGAAGTAGCCAACGGCGCCATCACCGCCTGGCGCGACTACTTCGACATGTCCGCCATCAACCGCGCCTTCGGCCTCTGAGGCGCGGCAACATCAATCGAACAGATTCGCCACGGCTTCGATAACGACAGCTCGCCGATGCCAGGCTTCGAGTTGCTCGATGTCGGTGCACCCGGTGATCTGGTCGCGCGTGTCTTCACTGATGGCGAGGCCCCGGGCTTCGAGCACGTTGAGGACGGCCCGCGCTGCCTCGACGACCCGGCCTTCCGCTCGGCCTTGCGCGACGTACTTGCGTGCGAAGTCGCTCTGGTATTCGTACTTGAAGGTGGACGCCATCAGTTCCTCCAGGCGATGCCGGGCCGCCGCCGACAATGAGGCGGCAACAAGGTCATAGTACAGTTTCGCCCGCTCGTCATCGGTGCTCGACAGGCCTGCGAGTAGGGCGCCGAAAACATCGTCGGCCTGCGGTCCTTCGCCATGGGCAAGCGACGAGAGCACCGCGCGCTCCGGTTCCGCCCGCGCCACGGCGGGATCGGTGACGATGGGAATCGCGTCGGGTCCGAGGACCAACGGGTTGAGCACCAGGCCGGGGTGACCGAGTTCGATCGGGGAGCGGCACCACGCGGCGATACCGGAATCCGGGCAGACGACGACGAGATAGGCGGGGCACTCCAGTCTGGCCCGCAACGTGCTCACGTATACCGGCCACTTCCAATGCCTGCTCGGATCGCGGCACAGCTGGATCTCGACGACGATGCCGAGTACCACCGTTCCGGTCTCGTCGGCGAACACCAGCGCGGTGTCGCCACGGAACTCCTTCGGGCCGACATCGGTGAAATCGCAGGACGATGCGTGCGCTTGTTGGTAGGCGGGCACGGCGATGCCGAAAGCCTCGGTCAGTAGTCCCGCGGCCAGCGTGGGATGGTCGCGGAACATCTCCGTGAGGACCTCGTGCAGCTGGCTCGGCATAGCTCGGAAGTTACTCGGGCGCACCGACATATCCCGCTGGCCGAAATTGTTTCGAATTTGTGGGAACCGCCGGGGAGCTTCGCGCGTCAGATCATGACAACGGGGATTAAAGGGTGCTCTCGACTGCGGAGGAGAGGCACATGGATCGGTGTCCTGGATGTCATACCGCCTGGCGGAGGGGGATGAGCGCGCGGTCGCAGGCGCGGCCGGTGTTGCGGAGCGGGGAGCCGTGTGAGCGGTACACCTCGCGTCGGCGGCAGCGGCCCCGACCGGAGCCTGAAGCGGAGTGAGAGCGGGTCGGGTTGTGGTCGCGGGGTATTCGCACGTGCGCTGACGCCGATGTAGAGCTGTGCGCCGGGCGCACCCGGGGCCGGATGGGCCTGCGCGCCGAGCAAGCTCGTCGTCGCCCCGAGCCGGATGGGCGTGTACGCCAGTTGAGCTCGCCGAGCGCAGTCGAATGGCGGTGCGGCACGCCGTATGGGCGACCAGCTGACTACGCTCGGCGAAGCGCACCAATGGGGGCGGCCACCCCCTCGGGCGGTGTGGTGTTGTCTGCCGGGCACATGCGCTGGATGTGCTTGCGCGGCGGCCGAGTTCGCCGAGCGCAGTCGAATAGTGGTGCGACACGCCGTATGGGCGACCAGCTGACTACGCTCGACGGGCACACGGGTATGGGGGAGCCGCCCGAGAGCGCCGTGGGGTTGCGTGCCGTACGTTCGCGCCGCCGTCGCTACGAGTTGGACAGGCCCGCGATGGCGGACCATCCGTCGAACGCAGTCGAATGGCCGTGTGACACGCCGTACTGCAGGGCCATTTGACTGCGCTCGACGGGCAGCGAGCTTTGCGGCGGGCCAGTTGGGTGGCTGCGGCGTCGAGGTGTTCGGAGCCGGATATTTTCGCCGTGGCGCTCGCCGCCTCGGGGTTGGTTGGCCTGTGCGCTGGGAACATTCGCCGAGCGCAGTCGAATGGCCGTGCGACAGGCCGTATGGGGAGGCCATCTGACTGCGCTCGACGGGCGGGGCACCGGGGAGAGGGTGGTTTGGCTCGGGTTGACTGCGCTTGGGAGGTGGGTCAGTTCGGGAGGAGGAAGGTGCGGATTGCGGTGACGGTGGCTTCGGGGTTTTCGAGGAGAGCGGCGTGGCCGGTGTCGATTTCGGTGAAGGTGCTGGTGGGGATGGCCTGGTGGACCGATCGGGCGTGTTCGAGGGGGACGAGGGAGTCCTTTGTCAGGCCGATGACCAGGGTGGGGGCGGTGACGGCGGAGAGCGTTTCGGTCAGGTCGATGCGGAGGCCGAGGTCGATGCGGCGGTCCAGGCCCGCGGGTGGGTTGCTCGACAGCATGGCGTCCAGCTGTTGCTGTTCCAGGGCGGCCAGGAAGGTGGGGCTGAACGCGTGGGATAGGCCGAAGCGCTGACCCAGTTCGGGATCGAGGGTTTGCAGGCCGAGCCAGGTCTCGAACATCAAGCGGTGCCGCGGATTTCGGCTGTCCGACCACGGTGCGATGAGGACGAGCCGGTGCACGAGCTCCGGATGGGTGGCCGCGGTGGCGGCGGCGACCACGGCGCCGAGCGAATGCCCGACCAGATCGGTGGGCTCCTCACCGCCGGAGCGCAATGCCTCGGCGATCTCGGCCACCAGCAGCTCCAGCGACAGCGGACCGTCGGCGACGGTGGACCGACCGGCGCCGCCGTAATCCGGTGTCAGCACCTTCCACTGGTCGGTGAACCGATCGATGACGTGGCCGAAGGCGGACGGGCCATCGGAATTGGTGCCGTGCAGCAGCGCTAACGCGGTCATGTCGAGACTCCTCCCTCTGTAACGCTTGCCACGCTACCGTGTCGCCTCCTCCGGAAGTAGGTGTGCGAGCAGCAGTTTGAGAAGCAACACCGGTGCGAACCAGGCCACCGCATGCGGCAGCTCTTGCACGCTGGTAACCACGACCATGCTGAAAGCGGTGGCGCAGAACGCGATCGGCCGTTGCAGCAGCGATGGTGCGAACGTCACGAACACCGCCCCGCCGAGTATCAGCGCGTAAATGATGGCTGCCGCCGCCCAGCCGAAACCGGGCACCACCAAGGCGAGGATGAACGGATGCAGGTGGATCGCCACGAATCCGAGGTGATGCGGCCAGTGTCGTCCCGGCCGGTGATACCAGCATTTCGCCGCGCTGGTCGCGTTGACCACCGCGCCGCCGAACAGATCGAAGGCGACCACCGTGACGACGACGATCCGCCACAGGTCGAGATCGGCGTGCCAGGCCAGCAGGAACGCCGCCGCGGCGCCGGCGAACGCGGCGGAGAATCCGAGCGTCACCTCACCGTCGGTGGCGTTCGGTGCGATCATCCGGTCGGTCACCTTGCTCATTTCCGGATTCCTTCCACGCAGAGCCGCACCAGCGGCGTGGCCAAATCGCGCAGCGACACTTCGGGATCCACCAGCGTCTGCACCAGGCAGCCCTCGATCGCGCCGACGATCACCGCCGCGTGCCGCTCGTCGATGCCCGCACGCAGCTCCCCGTCGGCAGCCGCCTGCGTCAGCAGCTTCCCGATCGCCGCGCGGTACTCGTGATACAGCGCCGCCAGATCGAGCGGCGGTTTCGATGCCCACACATCGAGCAGCACCCGCGCGTAGTCGGGCTGCGCGGCGAGCATGTCGACGGTCCCGCGCACCAGTCGCTCCAGCCGCTGCAGACCGGTGCCGTCCCCGAGGTCGTGCAGCACATGTTCCGTGCGACGGGCATAGAGCTCGAACGCGCCGGTGAGCAGCGCATCCCGGCTGTCGAAGTACAGATACACACTGCCCTTGGCGATGCCCGCCTCCGCGGCGACATCCTCGATGCGGGTGGCGGCGAACCCCTTCCGGGCGAACACTCGCACCGCCGCGTCGAGGATGTCCCCTTGGCGTGCTACGCGGTCCACTTTCCGCGGCATGCACCCGATTATGAATGACTGGTCAGTCATAAACAAGCTTTTGCCAACCGCGTCAGCGCACCGCCGCGAACTCGGATGTCCCCCGGTCGCTTTCGGCTGTGGCAGGGCGGCGCGCGGTGGACGTGATGCCGTTGGCGATCCCTGCTCGTGCGCGGCAGTTCCGGGCGGCCGCGCCGACCCGGACGCCAGATATCCGCGGCTGCTCGACACGGTCCTGGCCGCGGCACTCGCCGACGAGGCCGCCGACAAACGCGGCGGCCTCGCGGCGAGGGCGAAGTGACTAGCGCACGGCTTGGACGGCGGTCACCATATTGCGCAGCGAGGCCTCGACCTCGACCGGGCCGCGGGTCTTCAGGCCGCAGTCCGGGTTGACCCAGAGCCGTTCCGCCGGAACGGCTTTCAGTGCGGCGCGCAGCGAGGCGGTGATCTCCTCCACGCTGGGCACGCGCGGCGAGTGGATGTCGTAGACACCCGGCCCGACGCCGAGATCGAACCCGGCGGCATTGAGGTCGTCGAGCACCTCCATATGCGAGCGGGCCGCCTCGATCGAGGTCACGTCGGCATCGAGGCCGGCGATCGCGTCGATCACCTCACCGAACTCCGAATAGCAGAGATGGGTGTGGATCTGGGTGGCATCCGAGACGCCCGAGGTCGCGAGCCGGAACGACTGGACCGACCAGTCGAGGTAGGCCTGCTGGTCGGCCGCACGCAGCGGCAGCAGCTCGCGTAGCGCGGGCTCGTCCACCTGGATGATCCGGATGCCCGCCGCCTGCAGATCCACCGTCTCGTCCCGGATGGCGAGTGCGACCTGCCGCGCCGACTCGCCGAGCGGCTGATCGTCGCGCACGAACGACCAGGCCAGGATGGTGACCGGACCGGTGAGCATGCCCTTGACCGGCTTGTCGGTCAGCGACTGCGCGTAGGTGATCCAGTCGATGGTCATCGGCGTGCGCCGCGCCACGTCGCCGAACAGGATCGGCGGCCGCACGCAGCGGGTGCCGTAGGACTGCACCCAGCCCTCCTCGGTGGCGGCGAAGCCGTCGAGCTGTTCGGCGAAGTACTGCACCATATCGTTGCGCTCCGGTTCGCCGTGCACGAGCACGTCGAGGCCGAGCTTCTCCTGCAGCGCAATGACATCCGCGACCTCCGACCGCATCAGGCGCACGTATTCGGCCTGATCGATCTCGCCCTTGCGCAGCTGCGCCCTGGCGACCCGGATCGCGGAGGTCTGCGGGTAGGAGCCGATCGTGGTGGTCGGCAGCGACGGCAGTCGCAACCGCTCGGCCTGCAGTTCCCTGCGCCGTTCGGCCGGTGCGCGACGGATCGCGTCCGGGCCGAGCGCGGTGAGCCTGGCACGCACCTGCGCGTCGTCCAGCCGCGGATCGGTCTTGCGGGTCGCCAAAGCCGCACGGACAATGGCCAATTGGTCGGCGATCGCGTTCTGCCCGGTGCCGAGGCCGGTGGCGAGCAGCCGCACCTCGCTCACCTTCTCCGCGCCGAATGCCAGCCAGCTGCGCAGTTTTTCGTCGAGCTGGGTTTCCGCGGCGAGGGTGTAGGGCACGTGCAGCAGTGAGCACGAGGTCGAAACCGCCACCGACGCAGCGACACCGAGCAGTGTGCCGAGCGTCGCCAGCGCCCGGTCGAGGTCGGCCCGCCACACGTTGCGCCCGTCGACCACGCCCGCCACCAGCAGCTTGCTCGCCAGTGCCGGTACCGCCGCCACATCCGAAACGTCGGCGCCGGAGGTGAAGTCGAGCGCGACGCCCTCGACGGCGGTGCTCGCCAGCGCGCCGAGCGCCGCGCCCGGCTGGCCGAAGTAGGTGGCCACCAGGATCGCGGGCCGCTCGGTGGCCGCCGACAGTTCGGCGTAAGTGCTTTGCACCAGCTCGATTTCGGCCTCGGTGAGGTCGGTGACCAGCACCGGCTCATCGATCTGCACCCAGCTCGCGCCGGTGCGTGCCAGCTGCGCGAGCAGGTCGAGGTAGAGCGGCACCAGCTCGCCGAGGCGGTCCAGCGCCGCGGTGCCCTTGGCCAGCTTCAGGAAGGTGATCGGGCCGATCACCACCGGCCGTGCGGGCGCACCGACGGCGAGCGCTTCGCGCAGTTCCTCCAGCAGTTTCTCCGGATGCAGCGAAAAGACGGTGTCCGGACCGATTTCGGGCACCAGGTAGTGATAGTTGGTGTCGAACCACTTGGTCATCTCCAGCGGTTCGACGGTGTCGGTACCGCGCGCCGCGGCGAAGTACCGGTCGAGCGGATCGGCGATCCCGGCGACCCGCTCGGGCAGCGCGCCGAGCAGTACGGCGGTGTCGAGCATCTGGTCGTAGTAGGAGAAGGTGCCGACCGGCACCGAATCGAGCCCGGCGGAAAGCAATTCGGCCAGTTGGGTCTGGCGCAGGTCGCGGGCGACGGCGTGCAGTTGCGCGGCGTCGATGCGGCCTGCCCAATAGGACTCGGTGGCGCGCTTGAGTTCGCGCCGCGGACCGACTCGTGGGAGGCCCAGAACCGTTGCGGTGAACGGGGATTGCGTAACAGTCACGTTTGTAGCTCCAGTGCTGAGGACGTAGACCATCGCCCTATGAGCTGAAGCGGAGACCAGCGAGACGCCGAAAAGAGCCCGGCACCGGGACGAGTCCGGCGAACAACACTGGGGTCCGCGCGCCCAATCCACGAGGCGGTGGCCGCCGGAAACGGTCGTCTCCGGCACGGCTGGCAGGTCTTCGGACTCGCGGGCACCGGCCGGTCGGCCGACCCCGGCAAGGCCGGGGCTTGTCCTACTGGCCGTCGCTTCCCAGGCTCACGCCCAGTGCATGGTTGACGGCTGTCGTTCCTGCATACCGCTGCGGGACAGTCCCGGATTCCCACCGGGTTCCCTCTCACTCGCGCACCCTCGCGGGTGTGCGGGTTCGACTCCGATCACGCGACGTAGGGGCTCCATCTCGTCGGCACCGGTGAACCAGCTGCGTCGTCCAGCATAGGGCCGCGGGCCGCGGGGCGCGAACGGCCGCCGGTGATGACGCGCCGGTAAACACAACTTCGCAACGCTGCCAAGCTTTGTTGTGAAGATTCCTGCGAAGGGGGCTTCCGTGTTCGTGAGGCCTTCGGCGGGCGGTACCTTAGGCAAATGTTCTCGAAAGTCTTGGTCGCCAACCGCGGCGAGATCGCCATTCGCGCGTTTCGCGCGGCCTATGAGCTCGGCATCGGGACCGTCGCGGTCTTTCCCTACGAGGACCGCAATTCGGTCCACCGGTTGAAGGCCGCCGAGTCGTATCAGATCGGCGAGCAGGGCCACCCGGTCCGGGCGTATCTGTCGATCGAGGCGATCGTCGCGGCGGCGAAGTCGGCGGGCGCCGACGCCATCTACCCGGGCTATGGCTTCCTGTCCGAGAACCCCGACCTGGCGGCCGCCTGCGCCCGCGAGGGCATCACCTTCATCGGCCCGTCCGCCGAGGTGCTCGAGCTGGCCGGTAACAAGGCGCGCGCCATCGCGGCGGCCAAGGCGGCCGGGCTGCCGGTGCTGCGGTCGAGCGCGCCGTCGGCGGATGTGGACGAACTGCTCGCGGCGTCGCGGGAACTGAACTACCCGATCTTCGTGAAGGCGGTCGCCGGCGGCGGCGGTCGCGGTATGCGCCGGGTCGCCGAGCCCGAGCAGCTGCGCGAATCGATCGAGGCCGCCTCGCGCGAGGCGGAATCGGCGTTCGGTGACCCGACGGTGTTCCTCGAGCAGGCGGTGGTGAACCCGCGCCACATCGAGGTGCAGATCCTGGCCGATCAGCACGGCAATGTCATGCACCTGTTCGAGCGTGACTGTTCGCTGCAGCGCCGCCATCAGAAGGTGCTCGAGCTCGCGCCCGCGCCGAACCTGGATCCCGAACTGCGCGACCGCATTTGCGCCGACGCCGTGGCCTTCGCCCGGCAGATCGGCTACAGCTGCGCTGGCACGGTCGAGTTCCTGCTCGACGAGCGCGGCAACCACGTCTTCATCGAGATGAACCCGCGCATCCAGGTCGAGCACACGGTGACCGAGGAGATCACCGATGTCGACCTGGTGCAGTCGCAGCTGCGCATCGCGGCGGGGGAGACCCTCGAACAGCTCGGCCTGAGCCAGGAGACGGTCACCATTCGCGGCGCCGCGCTGCAGTGCCGCATCACCACCGAGGATCCGGCCAACGGTTTCCGCCCCGACACCGGCCGCATCACCGCCTACCGCACGCCGGGCGGCGCGGGCATCCGGCTCGACGGCGGCGCCAACCTCGGCGCGGAGATCGGCGCCTACTTCGACTCGATGCTGGTGAAGCTGACCTGCCGCGGCCGCGACTTCGCCACCGCGGCGGCGCGGGCCAGGCGCGCGCTCGCCGAGTTCCGCATCCGCGGTGTCGCCACCAACATCCCGTTCCTGCTCGCGGTGCTCGACGATCCCGACTTCAAGGCGGGCCGGGTCACCACCTCGTTCATCGACGAGCGCCCGCAGCTGCTGACCCTGCGCGGCTCGGCCGACCGCGGCACCAAGATCCTCAACTACCTGGCCGACATCACCGTGAACAAGCCGCACGGCGAGCGGCCGACCACGCTCTACCCGCACGACAAACTGCCCGCCATCGACCTGACGGTGCCGCCGCCGTCGGGATCGCGGCAGCGCCTGTTGCGTTTGGGCCCTGAGGGTTTCGCGGCGGCGCTGCGCGAGCAGAAGGCGGTCGGCGTCACCGACACCACCTTCCGCGACGCGCACCAGTCGCTGCTCGCCACCCGTGTACGCACCAACGGCCTGCTCGACGTCGCGGGGCATGTCGCCAGGATGACCCCCGAGCTGCTGTCCATCGAGGCCTGGGGCGGCGCGACTTACGATGTGGCGCTTCGCTTCCTGCACGAGGACCCGTGGGAGCGGCTTGCGGCGCTGCGCGAGGCGGTGCCGAACATCTGTCTGCAGATGCTGCTGCGCGGCCGCAACACCGTCGGCTATACGCCCTACCCGGAACAGGTGACGCGGTCCTTCGTCGCCGAGGCGACCAGCACCGGTATCGATATCTTCCGCATCTTCGACGCGCTCAACAACGTCGACCAGATGCGCCCGGCGATCGACGCGGTGCGCGAAACCGGCACGGCCATAGCGGAAGTCGCGATGAGCTACACCGGTGACCTGGCCGACCCGAACGAGACGCTCTACACCCTCGACTACTACCTCAAGCTGGCGGAACAGATCGTCGACGCGGGCGCGCACGTGCTCGCCATCAAGGACATGGCGGGCCTGCTGCGCGCGCCGGCCGCCGCGAAGCTGGTCACCGCGCTGCGCAGCAACTTCGACCTGCCGGTGCACGTGCACACCCACGACACCCCGGGCGGTCAGCTGGCCACCTATCTGGCCGCCTGGCAGGCGGGGGCGGACGCCGTCGACGGCGCCAGCGCCGCGATGGCCGGAACCACAAGTCAGCCCGCACTTTCCGCGATCGTCGCGGCGGCGGCCAACAGCGAATACGACACCGGCATCAGCCTGGAGCACGTCTGCGACCTGGAGCCGTACTGGGAGGCGCTGCGAAAGGTGTACGCGCCCTTCGAATCCGGTCTGCCCGCACCGACCGGCCGGGTGTACACCCACGAGATTCCCGGCGGCCAGTTGTCGAACCTGCGCCAGCAGGCGATCGCGCTCGGGCTCGGTGACCGCTTCGAGGAGGTGGAGGCGAAATACGCTGCGGCGGACCGGCTCCTCGGCCGCCTGGTGAAGGTGACCCCGTCCTCGAAGGTGGTCGGCGACCTGGCGCTCGCGCTGGTCGGCACCGGCGTGCCCATCGACGATTTCGCCGCCGATCCGGGCCGCTACGACATCCCGGATTCGGTGATCGGTTTCCTGCGTGGCGAACTCGGTACCCCCGCGGGTGGCTGGCCCGAGCCGTTCCGCACCCGCGCGCTGGCCGGGCGCGGCGCCGCCAAGCCCGAGACGCCGCTGACCGCCGAGGACGAGGCCGGACTGGCGGGCACCTCGGCCGAACGCCGAGCGACGTTGAACCGCTTGCTGTTTCCCGGCCCCACCGCCGAATTCCTTGCCCACCAGGAGAAGTACGGCGACACCTCGGGGCTGTCGGCCAACCAGTTCTTCTACGGCCTGCGCCACGGCGAGGAACACCGGGTGCAGTTGGAGAAGGGCGTCACCCTGCTCATCGGGCTCGAGGCCATCTCAGAGCCCGACGAGCGCGGTATGCGCACGGTGATGTGCATCCTCAACGGCCAGCTGCGTCCGGTCGCGGTGCGCGACCGCTCCATCGCCAGCGAGATTCCGGCGGCGGAGAAGGCGGACAAGGCCAACCCGGGCCAGATCGCCGCGCCGTTCGCCGGCGTGGTGACACTTGCGGTGTCCGAAGGCGATTCGATCGCGGCGGGTGACACCATCGGCACCATCGAGGCGATGAAGATGGAGGCCGCGATCACCGCGCCGCGCGCCGGTGTGGTCGGCCGGGTCGCCATCGGCCGGGTGCAGCAGGTCGAGGGCGGAGATCTGCTGATCGAGATGACGGTGCGCGAGGCCGCCGCAGAATGACGCGCATCGTCGCCGGTAGCGCGGGCGGGCGGCGCCTGCGGGTACCGCCCGCCGGCACCCGCCCGACCTCCGATCGGGTGCGCGAGGCGCTGTTCAGCGCCATCGATGCGCGCCTCGACCTGGACGGCGCCAGGGTGCTCGATCTGTACGCCGGGTCGGGCGCACTCGGCCTGGAGGCGCTCTCGCGCGGCGCCGCGCACGCGCTGCTCGTCGAGGCGGATCGCAAGGCCGCCGGCATCGTTCGCGGCAATATCGCCGACCTCGGCCTGCCCGGCGCCGAGCTGCGGCTCGGCGCGGTGGCGACCGTGCTCGGGCTCGGTGGCGCCGGGGAGTTCGACGTGGTGTTCTCCGATCCGCCCTACGACGTGACCACCGACGCGGTGATCACCGATCTGACGCTGCTCGCCGCGCACGGCTGGCTGGCACCCGACGCGCTGGTGGTGGTCGAGCGGTCGATCCGCTCGGCCGAGATCGTCTGGCCCGCCGGCTATCTCGCCGCGAAACCGCGCAAATACGGCGAGACCCGCATCGAACTCGCCGAGTTTCGCCGGGATGACGCGGCGATTCGGCCCCCTGATACCGTCTGAGCCATGGCTGGAGCGCTGTGCCCCGGGTCGTTCGATCCGGTGACTAATGGACACGTCGACGTATTCAATCGGGCCGCGGCCCAGTTCGACGAGGTCGTGGTGACCGTCTCGATCAACAAGAACAAGCAGGGCATGTTCACCATCGAGGAACGCATGGAGATGCTCCGCGACGCCACCGCGCATCTGCCGAACGTGCGGGTGGAGTCCTGGTACGGCCTGACGGTCGATTTCGCCAAGGAGCAGGGCATCACCGCGATCGTCAAGGGTCTGCGCGATGCCAGCGATTTCGGCTACGAGCTGCAGATGGCGCAGATGAACAAGAAGCTCACCGGTGTCGACACCTTCTTCATCGCCACCAACCCGTCGTTCAGCTTCCTGTCCAGCTCGCTGGTCAAAGAGGTGGCGTTCTTCGGCGGCGATGTCACCGACATGCTCCCGCCCTCGGTGCACAAGCGCCTGATGGCCCGCCTGGCCGAACGCAAAGCCTGAGGCCCCCGAACACGAATTCGCCCCGGTTCCGTTGGAGCCGGGGCGAATTCGTTGTGGGCTGAGATAGAAAGTTTCAGAACAGGCCGCGCAGGGCCAGGAAGCGCATCCCGCCGACCGCCGCGGTCAGGGCCAGGATCGCGCTCGCCTGCATGGCGCCGCCCAGTCCGGGTGCCCAGATTTCGAGTCCGGCCAGCGCCGCGGTGCTGATGCCGAGGCCGACCAGCGCGAGGCCGCCGCCCTCCCACTGCGCGGTGAACCAGCCGACCCGGCCGGTCGCGTGGAAGGTGAGCTGGCGGTGTAGCTCGTTGGCGATCACCGTGCTGACGATCGAGCCCGCGATATTGGCGACCAGCGGGCCGATGCCGTGGAAGGCGAAGAACAGCAGCACGTAGGCGACATTGCTCGAGCCGCCGACCAGTGCGAAGCGGACGAGCTGGGCGAACGCACGATCGCCGCGCAGGTACTGCATCAGCTGCCCGAACCGAGCCGACGACCCTGCCGACAACACCGGGACCGGTCCAGCCCAAGGCACGAACGGGCTGGTGGCCGACAGGGCCGCCGATCGTGGCATATCCAGGACAGTCATCGTTCTTCCGATCAACACGAGCTTCCGGTACGAACAACAGCGATGGCTGTCGCTTTGCTTCCCGCAGGCTCTTCGAGTTCCTCAAGTACTGCGTGTTCAGTATCTACTGAACAATCGAAACTTGTCAATCGCTGCGGTAGTTGTTCGATCCGTCGGCTTCCCTCACCTCACACGGGCCCCGGTGGGGGCTCGCGAGCACTCCGTGAAGATCCTGTTTCGATCTTCATGAATGAATTTAACACGAAGCGGAGACAGATCCTCCACTTGATTTGTGTGGTGTGCGAGACACTGGCACGACACACCGGACGATGACTCGGCACCAGCCGTGACGAGGGGCACACTGGGCGACGACGGCGGAGAGTTTTCGCCCGGAATCTGCACCGAGAGTGGGGTAAGTGAGCATGTATCGCGTATTCGAAGCACTCGACGAGCTGGTCGCCATCGTCGAGGAGGCGCGTGGCATCCCGCCGACTCGCAGCTGCATCGTGCCGCGTGGCGATGTGCTCGAACTGCTCGACGACGTGCGCGATGCGCTGCCCGGTGAGCTCGACGACGCCCAGGACGTGCTCGATCACCGCGACAAGATCGTCTCCGACGCCCGCTCGGCCGCCGAGTCGACGGTCACCGGTGCCAACGAACAGGCCGCACAGACCATCGGCTCGGCCCGCGACGAGGCCGACCGGATCCTCGCCGACGCCAAGGCGCACGCCGACCGGATGGTCGCCGAGGCCAGCGCGCACGCCGACCACCTCGTCAACACCGCGCAGGCCGAGGCCGACCGCGTGGTCGCCGACGGCAATGCCGAATTCGAGGAGGTCACCGGCCGGGCCAGGGTCGAGGCCGATCGAATGATCGAGGCGGGCAAAACCTCCTACGATCGCTCCGTCGCCGAAGGTCAGGCCGAACAGGCCAGGCTGGTCGCGCAGACCGAGGTGGTGCGCGCCGCGCACGCCGAATCGGCGCGGCTCATCGACGGCGCCCACGCCGAGTCGGACCGGATGCGCGAGGAATGTGACGACTACGTCGACGCCAAGCTCGCCGACTTCGAGGAGACGCTCAGCAATACCCTGCGCACCGTCGGCCGCGGCCGTCACCAGCTGCGCACCGGTGCGGGCGCGCCCGATTACGCCGCCGACTACCGCCGCTGACGCGACCGCTCGTCGTTCGGTTCCGAGGGGTTGGTTTGAGGCCGTGACCCGCCGTCGCGTACTGTTGAGTGGTTGCCCATTCCCCTCGAAACGTGAGTGAGTTCGTCATGTCCGCCGGTTCCGGTTCCGACTCGCGCTCCCGTGCGGCGTCGCGCCGCAATCCGGACGCGGCCTTCGTGCTCGACGTGCGCAGTCTCGGCCGCAGGCCGGGCACCATGCGTGAACTGCGGCGTAGTTTCGCGGTGAACGAGCGGATGGGGCTGGAGCTCATCGCGATTCCCGCAGGCGCCGAGATCGATCTCGATCTGCAGTTGCAGGCGGTGTCCGAGGGTGTGCTGGTGACCGGGACGGTGTCCGCACCGACCGAGGGGGAGTGCTCGCGCTGCCTCGAACCGTTCACCGGTTCCGTCGAGCTGTATCTCACCGAACTGTTCGCCTATCCGGACAGTACGACCGAGCAGACCACCGAGGACGACGAGGTCTACCGCATGGTGGACGACACGATCGACCTCGAACCGGTGATCATCGACGCGATCGGCATCGAGTTGCCGTTGCAGCCGCTGTGCACCCCGGACTGCCCGGGACTGTGCCCCGAATGCGGGGTGCGGATGGCGATTGCGGGTTCTGCGCACTCGCATGAGATACTTGACCCTCGCTGGGCCGGGTTGGCGAAGTTCGCCACCGAGTCGCCCGGCAGTGGCAGCCCCGCTACGGCGGCAGCCGACCGAGACCAATTCGCAAGCAAGACAGAGGAGAAGTAGTCGTGGCCGTTCCCAAGCGCCGGATGTCCCGTTCCAACACCAGGTCGCGGCGCAGCCAGTGGAAGGCCACCGCGCCTACCCTGATCACCTGCCCGAACCGGGCGTGTGGCGAGAAGACCCTGCCGCACATCGCCTGCCCGTCCTGCGGCACCTACAAGGGCCGCCAGGTCACCGCAGCTGTCTGACGTTCGACCTGTCGTAAACGACGTGACCGCAGGGAACGAATCCGACTCGTCCGGTGCACATGCGAGCCTGCTCGACGCGCTCGGCGTCGAGCTACGCCCGGATCTGCTGCGGCTCGCGCTGACGCACCGGTCGTACGCATACGAGAACGGCGGCCTGCCGACCAACGAGCGCCTGGAATTCCTGGGCGACTCGGTGCTCGGCCTCAGCATCACCGAGCGGCTGTACCACGAGCACCCGGACAAGTCCGAGGGCGAACTGGCCAAGCTGCGGGCGAGCGTGGTGAATATGCACGCGCTCGCCGAGGTGGCGCGTGGGCTCGGCGAAGGCGGCCTCGGTGTGCATCTGCTGCTCGGTAAGGGCGAAGAGCTCACCGGTGGCCGCGACAAGCCGAGCATCCTCGCCGACGGCATGGAGTCGCTACTCGGCGCCGTGCATCTGCAGCACGGCATCGATGTCGCGCGCGAGGTGGTGCTGCGGCTGTTCGCCGATCTGCTCGAACGTGGCCCCAGGATGGGCGCCGGGCTCGACTGGAAGACCAGCCTGCAGGAACTCACCGCCGAGCGTGGCCTCGGTGTGCCCAGCTACGAGATCACCTCGACGGGCCCGGACCACGACAAGGAATTCACCGCGACGACGGTGATCGGTGGCCGTGGCTACGGTCAGGGCGTCGGGCGCTCCAAGAAGGAAGCCGAGCAGAAGGCCGCGGGCGCCGCCTATCAGGCGCTGACCGCCGAAAACTGACGTGCCGGAACTTCCCGAGGTCGAGGTCGTCCGGCGTGGACTCGCCGAGCATGTGGTCGGTCGCGTCATCGAATCGGTCGTGGTGACCCATCCCCGGTCGGTGCGGCGTCACCTCGAGGGCGCCGCCGATCTGGCCGCCCGGCTGACCGGCCTGCGGGTCGCGTCCGCCGAGCGGCGCGGCAAATACCTTTGGCTCACCTTCGACGATCCGGAGACCTCGCTGGTCGTTCATCTCGGGATGAGCGGTCAGATGCTGGTCCAGCCCGTCGACGCGCCCGCGGAAAAGCATGCGCACATCCGGGCCGGGCTCGACGATGATACCGAGCTGCGCTTCGTCGATCAGCGCACCTTCGGCGGCTGGCAGCTCGCCCCGTTGCTCGAGGTGGACGGCACCATGGTGCCGGAGCCGGTCGCGCATATCGCGCGTGATCCCCTGGATCCACTGTTCGATGCCGACGTCGCGGTGAAGGCGTTGCGCGCCAAGCAGACCGAGATCAAACGGGTACTGCTCGATCAATCCGTCCTTTCCGGCGTCGGCAATATCTACGCCGACGAATCGCTGTGGCGGGCCGGGCTGCACGGCGGGCGGCTCGCCTCCGGGCTCAGCAGGACCGCGATGCACGGGCTGCTCACCGAGGTCGGCGCCGTCATGGGGGAGGCGCTCGCCGCGGGCGGCACCTCGTTCGACGCGCTGTACGTCAATGTCAACGGCCAGTCCGGCTACTTCGAGCGGTCGCTCGCGGTGTACGGACGCGAGGACGAACCCTGCCGGCGCTGCGGTGCGGCGATCCGGCGGGAGAAGTTCATGAATCGTTCGTCCTACTCCTGCCCGCGCTGCCAGCCGAAGCCCGCGGCGCGAGCGACGCGCCCGTAGGCGGCAGCGGAGCGTGACCACGGAGGGTGCCGGGAGCGTCGCCGTCAAACACTGCATGAGGTAGTTCGCGCACGCTACCGTTTCTTCTAGGCGGTCCGGGATGTCACGCCGGCCGTGGAGGAAGGACATATGCGCAAGCTCACCTACTACGTCGCATCGACCATCGATGGGTTCATCGCCACCGAGGAGGGCTCGGTCGATTTCTTCCCGGTAGGGGGTGATCACGGTCCGGCCATCACCGCGCTGTACCCGGAAACCCTGCCGACGAAGGTGCGCGAGGCACTCGGCATCGATAAACGCAACGCCAACTTCGACACCGTGCTGATGGGGCGCAAGACCCACGATTTCGGTGTGCGCACCGGCACGTCGAGCCCGTATGCGCATCTGCGGCAGTTCGTGGTGTCGACCACACTGCCCGAGTCGCCCGACCCGGCGGTGGAATTGATCACCGGGGATCCGCTGTCGACGGTGCGAGAACTCAAGCGCGAGAAGGGCCTCGGGATCTGGTTGTGCGGCGGTGGTGAACTGGCACAGGTGCTGCTGCCGGAGATCGATCAGATCTTCCTGAAGCTGTATCCGATCGTGCTCGGCCGCGGTCGTTCACTGTTCGGTGCCGGGCCGCGGCTGCCGGAGGCGGCCCGATTCCGGGTGATCACCAGCCGGATCTTCGAGGACGGCGTGGCCTTCGTGAAGTACAGCAGGATTCGATAACCACCGTGGCAGGCCACGATTCGACCACACCGGACCCCGCCGCAGTGCCGGGGCCGGTGGAGGCGCTGCGCGAGATCGGCTTCTGGCTGGAACGGTCACGGGCGCAGACGCATCGGGTCAAGGCCTACCGGCGCGCCGCCGACATCGTGGCGGCGCTGCCCGCGGATGAGCGTGCGGCGCATCGCGAGTCGCACAGCTGGCGCGAGATCGCGGGCATCGGGCCGAAGACGGCGGCGGTGATCGAGCAGGCGTATTCCGGTGCGGTGCCGGAGTATCTGGTCGAACTGCGCAAGGCCGCGCAACCCATCGGTGTGCCGGGCAAGCCGTTGCGCTCGCTGCTGCGCGGTGATCTGCACACCCACTCCGACTGGTCCGACGGCGGCAGCCCGATTACCGAAATGATGGGCGTCGCAGCGGCATTGGGGCACGAATACTGCGCGCTCACCGACCACTCGCCGAGATTGACCGTCGCCAACGGGCTTTCGGCCGACCGGTTGCGCCGCCAGCTCGACGTGGTCGCGAAGCTGAACGAGCAGTTGGCGCCGTTCCGGATTCTGACCGGCATCGAGGTGGACATCCTCGACACCGGAAAGCTGGACCAGCGGGCCGATCTGCTCGCCGAACTCGACATCGTGGTGGCCAGCGTGCACTCGCATCTGCGCGACGACAGCGAGACGATGACGCGGCGGATGGTGTACGCGGTGGCCAACCCGAACGTGGATGTGCTGGGACACTGCACCGGTCGCCTCGTGGAAGGGGAGCGCGGCACGCGGCCGGAGTCCAGCTTCGACGCCGAGGTGGTCTTCGAGGCCTGCCGCACCTACGGCACCGCCGTCGAGATCAACAGCAGGCCCGAGCGCCGCGACCCGCCCTCGCGATTACTGCGGCTCGCGGTCGAGATGGGCTGTGAATTCGCCGTCGACACCGACGCGCACGCGCCGGGCCAGCTGGATTGGCAGGGCTACGGGTGCGAGCGCGCCGTGGCGAATGGTGTTGTGCCGGAACGGATCATCAATACCCTGCCGCTCGATGAGCTGCTCGCCTGGACGAAATCGCATTCCTGAGCACAGGTGGCCGTGCGGTTAACTGTTGTCCAACACTGACGCCGCCGGCGTGTGGGCGGCGGTTCGCGCCGCAGAATGGTGCCAGCAGTGGCGAATTGGGGAGTGGATCAACTGGTGGGTGGGTTTCCGGTCGAAATCATGCTGGCGCTCATCGGTATCGCGGTGCCGATCATCGCCTTCCTGTGGGAGTTCGTCTTCGTCGGTCGCAGGCGGATCGGCTACCGCGTGCAGATGGACACTCCGGTCACCGGTGAGATCGAGTCGGTGTTTCCCGGTGTGCTGCCGCAGTTGCGTCCCGATATCGATGGTTCGAGCCCGGCGCTGACCGACCTGTCGGTCGTGCTGGTCCGGATCGAGAACAGCGGTTCGACCCCGATCGATACGCACGATTACAGCGCACCCGATACGGGCCGGGTCGGTCTGCATCTGCACTTTCCGGGCCGCAGGGTGATCGGCATGGCGGTGACCGAACTGAGCGACTCCGGCTTGGCCGACAGCCTGGACCGGCATGCGGGAATCGCGGTGCGGGAGGACACTTCCGGGCATATCGGCGTGATCGATCTGCCCAAGGTGCCGCTGAACCGGCGCGATCACTACAAGATCCTGGCCATCCTGCAGCGCTCCGACGGCACCGAGGATTATCCGGCGCCGGTGCTGCGCGGCGGGATCAAGGGCGGGCGGGTCACCGAAACGCAGAGCCGCACCGGTGTTTCGCGAGTGATGGTGGCGCTCACGGCATTTCTGGTTTCGGTGATCGTCGTCCAGTACGCCGTCGCCGCGCTCGCACCGTCGCCGACTCCGCTGGACTGCGCCACCGGGAAGCTGACGGTGGTGGGATCGTCGGCCTTCTCCTCGGTGGTCACCGAGGCCGCCGAGCAGTACCGGAAGCGCTGCACCGGAGCGGAATTCGCGTTCGGCTTCGAGGGCACCGAGCGCGGGCTGGACCGGCTGGCCGAGGAGGGCAAGGACAATCCGGGTCTGCTCACGATCAGCGACGGTTCGAAGGGCACCGGATATCCGGCGCTGGTGTACCGGCCGCTGGCGCTGTCGCTGTTCACGATGATCGTCAACAAGAGCGTCGGCGTGCGGAGTCTTACCGTGCGCCAGATCCAGGACCTCTACCAGGGGCGGGTGACGAACTGGCGCGAGGTCGGCGGCCCCGATCAGCCGGTGGTGCTGGTCAATCGGATTCCGGGATCCGGCACCAGGCGGACGTTCGAGCGCAGGCTGCTCGACGGCGCGCAACCGGATCGCCCGCACGTGAGCTGCACCGCCATCAAAGACACCCCACGGACGGAGGCCGCGCACTGCGACGCGCAGGTGACCAAGGATATGCAGAAGGCGGTCGGCGATATCTCCGGCGCCATCGGCTATTCCGAATTCTCCGAGGCGGTGCAGGCGGACCTGCCGACCGTCGCCATCGACGGCGTCACCGCCGGTCGCGACGCGGCGATCAACCGCACCTATCCCTTCTGGGGTGTGGAGTATGCCTACAGCAACGGCGAGCTGCCCGGCGACTCGCTCGCCGCCGGCTTCCTGCACTTCCTGACCAATCAGACCGGCAAGGATGTGCTGCGCGCGCACGGCAACGCGCCGTGTGGCGAGCTGCCCGATCCGGCGCGCTGCCTGCCCGAGCCGTAGGGGCGTGCCGGAAACCTGTCGGTGGTCTACACCAGGATGGAGCAATGACGGTTCTGTCCCTGCATCAGCTCAATCGCACCTTACTGCTACGCCAGAAGTTGGTGGAGCGGGTCGAGATGACCCCGTTCGAGCTGGTGCGGCACCTGGTCGCCGTGCAGGGGCAGGAGCCGAACTGGCCCTATGTCGGGCTGTGGGCGCGCTTGGCGCATTTCCGGCGCGACGACCTCGCTGCGCTGCTGCGTGACCGGAAAGTGGTGCGCTCCACCATGATCCGGCGCACCGTGCACCTGGCCGACGCCGACGACTTCCGCTGGCTGCGCCCCACCGTGCGCCCTGCCGTGCATGCCGCGCTCCAGGCGGCGTATTACCGCGACGAGATCGAGGGGATCGACCTGGACGCGCTCGCGGTGAAGGGTCGCGAGCTGCTGAGTGGGCGGTTGCTGACGCGTGCTCAACTCGGCCGTGAGCTGGCCGAGCACTTTCCGGACCGGCACGTCCGCCGCCTCGCCGAATCGGTGGAGGTCATGGTGCCGATGGCGCACGGGCCGGACAGTGGTGCGTGGGGCGCGTGGCGCAACCGCGCGGTCACCATCGCGATCGCCGAGGAATGGACCGGCCTGCCGATGGACACCGCACCGGATCCGGAGGCCCTGATCCTGCGCTATCTCGCGGCCTTCGGACCGGCGACCGTCGCCGACGTCCAGGCGTGGGCCGGTGTCACCAAGCTGGCCGAGGTCGTCGCGCGGTTGCGCCCTCGGCTGCGGGTGTTCCGCAACGAGGCGGGCAAGGAGCTCTTCGACCTGCCCGACGCCCCCATCGCGGACCCGGATCTCCCTGTCCCCGTGCGCTTCCTGCCCGCCTTCGACAACGCCCTGCTCGGCCACAAGGACCGCGCCAGGGTGATCAGCGACGAGGACCGAGCCCGCATAAACAAGATCGCCTCAGCAGGCGTGCCGATGTACCTGGTCGACGGCTTCGTCCACGGCCGTTGGGATCTTGACGGCACGACCATCCGCATCACCCCGTGGCACCTACTGTCTTCCGCCGACGAGACTGCCGTTCTGGCCGAGGCTCAGCGCCTGTTGTCCTTTATCGCACCGGGTGAAACGGGCACGATCGTAATCAACCCCTGAGCTGTGCGTTCAGCCCACCTGCAACTGCTCATCGCCGAAATCGGCAACGAGCTTGAGCTCGCCACCCAGGGCCGCCACGTACCGTTTGAGTACCTCACGGGTCGATACCTCACCCTGTTCGATCTGGGAGACACGGGCGATCGAGACCCCCATCATGCTGGCCACCTGGCCCTGGGTGAGGCTGCGATGCTTTCGCAATTCCGCCAGTCGCCAGCCCTGGGCTTGGTCATTGAGGCGACCGACCTCCTCTTCGAAGCGTTCGGGACCGCCAGCGGTCTCGATGGCACGGTGGAGGTGTTTGGTGTCGCGCCAGCGACGATGAGCGCTCATGGTTGCGACTCCTGTTCTCGCTCTAGTAGATACGCTTGATACAGCTGCTCGGCGTGTGGTATCGCCTCGGAATACCACTGTTGCCACCTGCCCGCTTTGTCTCCGGCCACCAGCAGGATTGCCGATCGCCATGGGTCGAAGGCGAACAGGATCCGGATCTCGCTGTTGCCTGCGGATCCCGGCCGCAGTTCCTTCAGATTCGCGATCTGCGATCCGACGATGCTGTCGACGAGTGGGCGACCTAAGCATGGCCCGTTTTGTTCCAGCATGAGGATCGCCTGGTTTACCAGTTTGTGTGTGTAGCGATCGGTCTCGTATATCCCATCAAGGAATTGCTCTACCTCGTCGGTGATCAGGATCTCCCACTCGTTCATTGACGGTACCTCCCCCACGTCTCGAATTCAAGGATATTCTTTAATGTGGATGATCTATTGACTGAGCTCAGAGCCTAGAGGGAGCTATTGACAACAAACGAAGGCAAGCGCTATCTGTCGTACGACGCAGGTTGCCGGGGAGGCGGGAAACGCGGAAGGCTGCCTTCATCGGTGGGATGAAGGCAGCCTCCGGCTTACTGGATCGGGGTCAGCCGCGGAACGGGTAGCGGCGGTCCAGGTCGAGGTTGAGTTCCAGGACATTCACCCGGGGCTCGCCGAGGAAGCCCAGGGTGCGGCCGCTGGTGTGGGCTTCGACCAACGCGCGGACCTGGTCCTCGGAGATGGTGCGGGTCTTGGCGATTCGGGCCACCTGGAGGTCGGCGTACCTCGGGGAGATGTTCGGATCGAGGCCGCTGCCGCTCGCGGTGACGGCGTCGGTGGGCACCGGGGTGTCGACGGGGGCGTCGCCGATGATCGGGACGATGCGGCCCACCGAGTAGTCCTCGCCCTCCTTCGCGCACTCGACCTGCACACCCTTGTAGGTGCCGAGGAACGGCTGCGCGGGGCACAGCTGGTTGACGCTGACCACCTTGACCGGATGCGCCACCTCACCGTCGGCCTCGCGCGGCCCGATCACCGAGAGCACCGCGCCGACACCGTCTTTCGTGCAGAACGGGCGGGCGCCGTCGACCCCTTCGCGGTCGCCGACCTCCTTGCTCCGGGTGCACACGGTGGTGAGCAGGCTCGCCTTGGTCACCAGCTTGTTGTCCTCGTCCCTGCTGAACGAGTCGACGATGCTCTCCGGGCCGAGGTTGGACGCAGAGGTGGTCAGCGGGTTGTAGCCGTTGCCGGCGCCCTCGCTGAGCTCACCCGCCGCCGACGGGCGGCTCTGGAAGTACTGCACCAGCACCTTGCCCTCGGTGTCGGTGAACGGCTGGCCGATCAGGCTGCTGCCCACCACCTTTCCGTCGACGGTGAGCAGCGAGCCGTCGGCCTTGTCCTTCAGGCCGGGGATCTGCCCGATCGCGAAAACCGCCACCGGATAGACGATTCCGGTGATCACGGTGAGCACGAGCAGCGCACGCAGCGCGGCAAGGTGCTGCCGGATCCAAGTTGACATACGCATATCAGGACATCCCGGGGAGGAGTTGGACGACGAGGTCGATGAGCTTGATGCCGATGAACGGCGCGACGATGCCGCCGAGGCCGTAGATCGTCAGGTTGCGGCTCAACAACTTCGACGCGTTGGAGGGCCGATAATTGACACCGCGCAGCGCCAGCGGGATCAGCGCCACGATGATGATCGCGTTGAAGATGACCGCCGACAGGATCGCCGACTGCGGGCTGGCCAGCCGCATGATGTTCAGCGCGTCCAGGCCGGGGAACAGCGCGACGAACAGCGCCGGAATGATGGCGAAGTACTTGGCGATGTCGTTGGCGATGGAGAAGGTGGTCAGCGCGCCGCGGGTGATGAGCAGCTGTTTGCCGATCTCGACGATCTCGATCAGCTTGGTCGGATCCGAATCCAGATCGACCATATTGCCCGCTTCTTTGGCCGCCGAGGTGCCGGTGTTCATCGCGACGCCGACGTCGGCCTGGGCGAGCGCGGGGGCGTCGTTGGTGCCGTCACCGGTCATCGCGACGAGGCGGCCGCCGTCCTGCTCCTTCTTGATCAGCGCGAGCTTGTCCTCCGGAGTGGCCTCGGCGAGGAAGTCGTCCACGCCCGCCTCGTCGGCGATCGCCTTGGCGGTCAACGGATTGTCGCCGGTGATCATGACGGTGCGGATGCCCATCCTGCGCATCTCGTCGAAACGCTCACGCATGCCCTGCTTCACGACGTCCTTGAGGTGAATGACGCCGAGCACCTTGGCTTTTCCGTCCACCACCTCGCCGACGACCAGTGGCGTGCCACCGGCGGCGGAGATGCCGTCGACGGCGGCGCCCAGTTCGGCGGGCACCGTACCGCCCTGTGCCCGAATCCATTCGGTAACGGCGCTGGCCGCACCCTTGCGCAGCTGCCGCCCGTCCACGTCGACACCGGACATCCGGGTCTGCGCGGTGAACTCCACCCAGTGCGCGTGCGTCAGCTCACCGGGCGTGCGCTCGCGCAGCCCGTAGGCCTGCTTGGCGTACACCACGATGGAGCGACCCTCCGGCGTCTCGTCCGCGAGGCTGGAAAGCTGTGCGGCGTCGGCCAATTCGTCCTTGGATACACCGGGTACCGGTACGAATTCCGAGGCCTGCCGGTTGCCGAGGGTGATGGTGCCGGTCTTGTCGAGCAGCAGCGTGTTCACATCGCCGGCGGCCTCGACCGCGCGCCCGGACATGGCGAGCACATTGCGCTGCACCAGGCGGTCCATGCCCGCGATGCCGATGGCCGAGAGCAGCGCGCCGATGGTGGTCGGGATAAGGCAGACCAGCAGCGAGACCATCACGATGCCGGTGATGCCGTTGACGTCGAGCGCCGAACTGTCCGGCACGCCGGGGTTGTTCGACTTCGAGAAGATCGCCAGCGGCTGCAGTGTGGTCACCGCGAAGACGAAGATGATGGTCAGTGCCGCGAGCAGGATGTTGAGTGCGATCTCGTTGGGCGTCTTCTGCCTGCTCGCGCCCTCGACGAGCGCGATCATCTTGTCGATGAAGCTCTGGCCGGGCTCCTGGGTGATCTTGACGACGATGCGGTCGGACAGCACCGTGGTGCCGCCGGTGACCGCCGAGCGGTCGCCGCCGGATTCCCGGATCACCGGCGCGGATTCACCGGTGATGGCCGATTCGTCCACCGAGGCAATGCCTTCCACGACATCGCCGTCGCCGGGGATGACCTGTCCGGCCTCGACGACGACGTGATCGCCGCGGCGCAGATCCGGTGCGCCGACCTTCTCCTCGACCACCCGCGCACCGGGCGACCATTCGACGAGCCGCCGGGCGACGGTGTCGGTCTTGGCCTTGCGCAGGGTGTCCGCCTGCGCCTTGCCCCGGCCCTCGGCCACCGCTTCCGCGAGATTGGCGAAAATCACGGTGAGCCACAGCCATACGACGATGGCCCAGGCGAAGAAGGTCGGCTCGGTCAGCGCGAGCACGGTCGACCAGATCGCGCCGATCTCCACGATGAGCATCACCGGGTTGCGCCACATGGTGCGCGGATCGAGTTTGCGCACCGCGTCGGGCAGCGAGGTCAGCAGCATCTTGGGGTCGAGCGCGCCCTTGCGTACGCCCTTGCCCCGATGTTCGGGCTTGTGGCCGGGCCCGACCGGATTGGTCTTTTCGATAGTGGGACTGGTCATTTCAGTGGATTCCTTCAGCGAGCGGCCCGAGCGCGAGTGCGGGCAGGAAGGTGAGCGCGACCAGGATCACCGTCACACCGACGACCATGCCGACGAACTGCGGCTTGTGCGTCGGCAGCGTGCCGATCGACTCGGGAGTGGTGCCCTGGCCCGCCAGCGAACCGGCGAGTGCGAGCACGAAGATGATCGGCAGGAACCGGCCGAAGACCATGGCGAGGCCGAGCGCGGTGTTGTACCACTCGGTATTGCCGGACAGGCCCGCGAACGCGGAGCCGTTGTTGTTCGCGGCAGAGGTGAAGGCGTACAGCACTTCCGAGAGCCCGTGCGGGCCCGTATTCGCCATCGCGGCGCGCTGGCCGGGCGTCGCCATCGCGATTGCCGTGCCTACCAGCACGATCAGCGGGCTCACCAGGAAATACGAAGCGGCCAGCTTGATTTCGCGCGGAGTGATCTTCTTGCCGAGGTATTCCGGTGTGCGCCCGACCATCAGGCCCGCGACGAAGACGGTGATCACCGCGAGGATCAGCATGCCGTAGAGGCCGGATCCGGTGCCGCCCGGCGCCACCTCGCCCAGCTGCATGTTGAACATCGTCATCATGCCGCCGAGGCTGGTGTAGGAGTCGTGGAACGAGTCGACGGCGCCGGTCGAGGTGAGCGTGGTCGCGGAGGCGAAGGTCGCGGAATCGGCCACGCCGAACCGGGTTTCGACGCCCTCCATCGCCGCGCCGATCGCGGTCGGTGCGGTGCCGTGGTGTGCGAGCTGGAAGATGTTCTGCAGCACCGTGCTGATCAGCGCGATGATGCCCATCACCGCGACGATGGCGTAGCCCTGCTTCTTGCTGCCGACCATGCGCCCGAAGGTGCGCGGCAGCGAGAAGCTGATCACCAGGATCAGGAAGATCTCCACCCAGTTGGTCCAGGTGGCGGGGTTCTCGAACGGGTGCGCGGAGTTGGCGTTGTAGAAGCCGCCGCCGTTGGTGCCGAGTTCCTTGATGACCTCCTGGCTGGCCACCGGGCCGCCGGTGATGGTCTGCTCGGCGCCGCCGAGGGTCTGCGCGACCTGGTCGTGCAGGTGGAAGTTCTGGATCGCGCCGCCGGCGATCAGCACGATCGCGAAGACGAAGGCGATCGGCAGCAGGATGCGGAGGGTGCCGCGCACCAGGTCGACCCAGAAGTTGCCGAGATCGCCGGTGTGCCTGCGCGCGAAGCCGCGGACCAGCGCGACCGCCACCGCGATGCCGACCGCCGCGGAGACGAAGTTCTGCACCGCGAGCCCGGCCATCTGCACCAGGTGGCCCTGGGTCGACTCGCCGGCGTAGTTCTGCCAGTTCGTATTCGTGACGAAGCTGATCGCGGTGTTCCAGGCCAGCGCCGGGGTCATCTCGGTGGCCGGATCGTTCAGGTGCAGCGGCAGCTTGCCCTGGACCAGCTGGAAGAAGAACAGGAACAGCACGCTGACCGCCGAGAAAGCCAGCACACTGCGGGCATACACGGCCCAGGTCTGCTCGACCTCGGGCTGCACGCCGATGGCCTTGTAGATCACGCGTTCGGCGCGGGAGTGCTTGGTGCCGTTGTAGACCCGGTACATGTAGTCGCCGAGCGGCACGTGCACCAGGGCGAGCGCGATGACCAGGGATGCGATGAACGCGATCCCCGCTGTTGTCGTGTTCACCTAGAACCTCTCGGGGAAGAGCAGCGCGACGACCATGTAGATCGCGACGGCGACGGCGAGAACCAGACCGATCAGGTTCGCGATCACAGCTTCTCCACCCCTCGCTGGATCAGGCCCAGCAGCGCGAACACCGCGACTGTGAGCAGAGCGAACACCAGAACAGACATGACTGAAACAACCTCCATTCGCGCTCCATCCGTGGAGCGCGCCAACGGCGAGTCAATCGCTCGATTCGGGCACAGCGGGGCTTCCTTACGACTCCTTAGCGGCGTCGACCTCCGCCTTTGCGGTTCGTTTACAGCGGGTCGTGGGATAACTGAAAGGATGCCGTCAATGTGCGCCCGCAACCCGTAAACACTCCGTAAAGACGCGGGCGATCCGCGAATGCGGCGGTAGTAGTTGAGAGCCGGCCAGGTGGACGACTCCAGCGCAACCGGTGACCTATCGGTTGTCAGGAAGGATCGCCATGTCGGCTGTCACCGTCGCCTTGCTCGTCGGGTTCGTAGCCTGTGCGCTGCTGATTCGCGCGCGCGGCGCCCAGAGCGCCGAGCGGCGGTCGCCGGAGGCGGATGCCGATCGGGTCCGGATGTGGCGTGCGGCGGATGTCTGACCTACCGACCACGCCCGCCGCACCGGCCCGGTGCGGCGGATGCTCCGGACAGGAATCGCGACGCGCGATGATGGAGCAGTGAAACGCGGGCAACTACGGATCTACCTCGGCGCGGCCCCGGGTGTCGGCAAGACGTTCGCCATGCTCGGTGAGGCCCATCGCAGGCTGGAACGCGGCCGCGATGTGATGGCGGCGGTCGTCGAGACGCACGGCAGGCCCAAGACCGCCGAACTGCTGGAGGGGATCGACCGTATCCCGCCGAAGATGGTCGAATACCGCGGCACCGCGTTTCCGGAGCTCGATGTCGACGAGGTGTTGCGCCGTCACCCGACGGTGGTGCTGGTGGATGAGCTGGCGCACACCAACACTCCGGGCAGCAAGCACGAAAAGCGCTGGCAGGATATCGAAGAGCTGCTCGACGCGGGCATCGATGTGATCTCCACGGTCAATGTGCAGCACCTGGAGAGCCTCAACGATGTGGTCGAGCAGATCACCGGGATCCAGCAGCGCGAGACCGTGCCGGACGCGGTGGTGCGCAGCGCCGATCAGGTGGAGCTGGTGGACATCACGCCGGAAGCGCTGCGGCGCAGGCTGTCCCACGGCAACGTCTACGCCGCCGACAAGGTCGACGCGGCGCTGCGCAACTACTTCCGGCCCGGAAACCTCACCGCGCTGCGGGAATTGGCGCTGCTGTGGCTGGCCGACCAGGTCGACTCGGCGCTGGCCAAGTATCGCGCCGACCACAAGATCACCGATCTGTGGGAGGCGCGCGAGCGGGTGGTCGTCGCGGTGACCGGTGGTCCGGAATCGGAGACCATCGTGCGCAGGGCCAGCCGGATCGCGACCAAGTCGAGCGCGGATCTCGTTGTGGTGCACGTGGTTCGAGGCGACGGCCTGGCCGGTGTCTCGACCGAGCGGATGGCACGGCTGCGCGATCTCGCGGCCAGCCTCGACGCCTCACTGCATACGGTCACCGGTGACGATGTGCCGACCGCGCTGCTGGAGTTCGCCCGCGAGGTCAACGCAACGCAGCTGGTGCTCGGTACGTCGCGGCGCTCGCGCTGGGCGCGCATGTTCGACGAGGGCATCGGCTCCACCGTGGTGCAGCGGTCCGGCAAGATCGACGTGCACATGGTGACCCACGAGGAGTCCAACCGCGGCACCAGGCGCGGCTCGCGCCTGCCGCGCAAACCGGCCGTCTGGCTCGGCGCGGTGCTGATGCCCATCGCGGTGTCCGCGATCAGCGCCGCGTTCCTGGACGGATTCCTCGATCTGGTCGGCATCAGCGCGGTGTTCTTCATCGGAGTGGTCGCGGTGGCGCTGGCGGGTGGCGTCGTGCCCGCGGCGCTGACGGCGCTGCTGTCCGGCTTCCTGCTGAACTGGTTCTTCGCCGAGCCGCGCTACAGCCTCACCATCGCCGAACCGAACAGCTTCATCACCGCGGTCGTGCTGCTCATCGTCGCGGTCGCGGTCGCGGCGCTGGTGGATGAGGCGACCAAGCGAACAAGGCAGGCGCGCAAAGCTTCCCGGCAGGCCGAACTGCTGACCATGTTCGCGGGCGCGGTGCTGCACGGCGCCGATCTGAACAATCTGCTCGAGCAGGTCAGGGAGACCTACGGTCAGCGCGCGGTCAGCCTGCTGTGCGGCGACCGGGTACTCGCGGAGGTCGGGCTCAATCCGCCGCAGCGCCCGGCCGACGCGGAAACCGTGGTCGAGGCGGGCGACGCCAACAACTGGCTGCTGCTCACCGGCCGTCCGCTCACCGCGGCCGATCGCCCGGTGCTCACCGCGGTCACCAATCAGGCCGTCGGGCTGGTCCGCCAGGCCAGGCTCGCCGAGGAGGCCAGCACCGCGGCCGCGCTGCTCGAGGCCGATCGGCTGCGCCGGGCGCTGCTGTCCGCGGTGAGCCACGATCTGCGCACCCCGCTGGCGGGCGCCAAGGCCGCGGTGTCGAGCCTGCGCAGCGACGATATCGAATTCTCCGTCGAGGACACCGCCGAGCTGCTCGAGACGATCGAGGAATCGGTGGATCAGCTGACCGCGCTGGTCGGCAACCTGCTCGATTCCTCGCGCCTCGCCGTCGGGGTGGTGAAACCACAGCTGCGCACCGTGTACATGGACGAGGTGGTGCACCGCGCGCTGGTGAGTGTCGGCATGGGGGCGCGCGGGCTGCGTCGCGCCGCGATGGACCGGGTGAAGGTGGAGGTCGGCGAGGTCTCGGTGCGCGGTGATGCCGGGCTGCTCGAGCGCGTCGTGGCCAACCTGATCGATAACGCGCTACGGCACGCGCCCCGCGACACGCCGGTGCGGGTCACCGCGGAACGGGAGGGTGACCGCGTGTCGATCGCGGTGATCGACACCGGTCCCGGTGTGCCGCCCGGGGCCGAGGAGCAGTTGTTCGAGCCGTTCCAGCGGCTCGGCGACCGGGACAACACCACCGGAGTCGGCCTCGGACTGTCCGTGGTGCGCGGATTCGTCGAGGCGATGGGCGGCTCCGTCCATGCCGAACCGACACCGGGTGGAGGATTGACCATGTTGGTCGACCTGCCCGCCGATGACAACGAAACGGAACAATGATGGATACGAAGGTGGGCCCGACACAGGAAGCCACGATGACCGACAAGAAGCAGGAAGCCACCGCGATCAGGGTGCTCGTCGTCGACGACGAGCCGCAGATCGTGCGCGCGCTGCGGATCAACCTGTCCGTGCGCGGTTACGAGGTGATCACCGCGGCCACCGGCGCCGCGGCGCTGCGCGCTGCCGCCGACAAGCATCCCGACGTGGTGATCCTCGACCTCGGCCTGCCGGATATCGACGGCATCGAAGTGCTGGCCGGACTGCGCGGCTGGTCGACCGCGCCGGTGATCGTGCTGTCCGCGCGTACCGATTCGGCGGACAAGGTCGAGGCGCTCGACGCGGGCGCGGACGATTACGTGACCAAACCGTTCGGCATGGATGAGCTGCTCGCCCGGCTGCGCGCCGCGGTGCGCCGCGGCGCCACCGATGCCGATACCGCCGATCCGGTCGTGGTGACCGCCTCGTTCACCGTCGACCTGGCGGCCAAGAAGGTCACCAAGAACGGCGAGACCGTCCATCTGACGCCGACCGAGTGGGGCATGCTCGAGATGCTCGTCCGCAACAAGGGCAAGCTGGTCGGCCGCCGGGAGCTGCTGCGCGAGGTGTGGGGCCCGTCGTACGCGACCGAAACACATTATCTGCGCGTATATCTCGCGCAGCTGCGGCGCAAGCTCGAGGACGATCCCTCGCATCCCAAGCACCTGCTCACCGAGGCGGGCATGGGGTATCGCTTCCAGGAGTAAGCGGTTCACAGCGGTTGCGCAACGCGACAACGGATTTCGTAAGTACATGGGTAACTCGCCGGGGACCGGCTAACTTGCCCACGACGCTACCGCCGGTCGCCAACGTCAATGTTGTGGCACCTAGGTCTGGCCTGAAGTCGCGGGGAGGCGGGATGGCAGGATCGAGATCATGGCTGACCAGACCGCACCCGTTACTACCACCGCCGCACCGGCCACTGCCGAGCCGACCACCCTGTGGGTGGAACGCACCGGCACCCGTGAGTACACCGGCCGCAGTTCGCGCGGCGGGGAGGTGCTGATCGGCTCCCAGGGCGTGCCCGGCCGGTTCACCCCCGGTGAGCTGCTGAAGATCGCGCTGGCGGGCTGCTCCGGGCTCAGCGCCGACTTCACCCTCGCCCGCAAGCTCGGCGACGACTTCGACGCCACCATCCGGGTCTCCGGCGACGCCGACCGGGAGAACGAGATGTACCCGCAGCTGGACGAGGTGTTCGAGCTCGACTTCAGCGAGCTGGACGAGGAGGCGCGCGAGCGGCTGCTCGTCGCGGCGCAGCGGGCGATCGACAAGGTGTGCACCGTGGGGCGGACGCTGAAGGCGGGCACCAAGGTGACGCTGTCGTTCGAGGTCGATGGCTGATCGGTTCGACGCGCGCGGCGCCGCGGACGGCGTCCGCTATGGTGCCGTCTGATGGGTGAATCACACGAAACCGCAGGACCGGTCCGGCTGAGCGCATGGGTGCACGGCCTCGTCCAAGGGGTCGGGTTCCGCTGGTGGACCCGATCCCGCGCGCTTGAGCTCGGCTTGCTCGGACATGCCACCAATGCGCGCGACGGGCGAGTGCATGTGGTGGCCGAAGGACCACGTCGAGCCTGTGAGCGCTTGCTCGACCTGCTACGTTCCGGTGAAACGCCTGGCCGGGTGACCCTCGTTGTGGAAAGCTGGGAGCCCGCGCGGGGCGAAATGTCCGGATTCGAGGAGCGCTGATGGTCTTTCGGGTGACGAGGGGGACTGGACGGTGAGTACGCGGCAACCCGGCGCCGGGGACGAGCGAGACCGGAATCGGCCCGACGGCGCCGCCGAGCCCGCGAAACCGGCAGAGCGCGAATCGGGTTCGCCGGAATCTGTACCCCCGCAGCCGGATCCGGCCTTCGGTGGTGTGCTCAGCGAAGTGGAGTACCCGGCGGAGGTCGCGCCCGTGCCGCCGCGCACGTTCGCGACACCGCCACGGCCGGGCAGCATTCAGCGCCAGCAGCCCGGTGTCACCCAGCCGCGCCCGCCGACGGTGGCCGAGGCCAGGGCTCGGGACAAGGCGCGCAAGCAGGCCGAGGAGCAGCAGCGCGCGGCGGCCGCGGCCGAACAGGCCAAGCGGCGTACCCGCAAGCGGGTGATGATCGGCGGCGTCGCGATCGTCGGTGTCGCGGCGCTCGTCGGCGGCGGATACCTCACCTATCGCGCGCTGACCGCGCCGGACAAGGTCACCGCGTACTGCGTGAAAACCGTTGACGGCCAAGAGGTCGTGGTCGACGACAGCAACTGCGGCGAGGGGCGTCCCGGCTTCATCGGCGGGCCCGGCGTGATCTTCCTCGGTGGCGGGCCGCAGTACCGGTACTACTACGGCGGCACCAACACCGTCGGCAAACCGCCCATCGGCGGCACCACCGTGCAACCCAAGGGCGCGGAGATAAAGACCAAGAGCGGCACCACGATTCAGCGCGGTGGGCTCGGCAGCAAGAGCACCGGCAGCGGAGGATCGTAGTGCGGCGAGTGCGCGGGACACCGCGGCCGGGATGGCAGCAGACGATCGAGAACCAGGGGCTGGTCTACGGCGCGCCCGGTCGCGACGCGAGCGGTCTGCCCAGGCCCTACTGGGACGAATCGGTGCACTACGAGTTCGAGATGGACGAGATCCTCGCGCTCGAAGCCGATGTCGAACTGCTGCACTCGATGTGCCTGAACGCGGTCGATCAGATCGTGCTCACCGAGCGATTCAAGGATTTCGGTCTGCCCGAATGGAGTTGGGGGCCGATCGCCGAATCGTGGCGGCGCGCCGACCCGCTCGTGTACGGGCGCTTCGATCTGCGCTACGACGCGCGGCGACCCGCGAAACTGCTGGAGTACAACGCGGATACGCCGACCTCGCTGCTGGAAGCCGCGATCGTGCAGTGGCATTGGCTCACCGACGTGTTTCCCGGTGGCGACCAATGGAATTCGCTGCACGAGAAGCTGGTGGAGCGCTGGGCCGCGCTGCGCGACGTCTTGCCGACCGCGCAACTGCATTTCAGCTGGTCCGGCGCGGACGCGACCGGTGAGGACAACGTCACCACCGCCTATATGCAGGAGACCGCGGCCGAGGCCGGATTCGACACCATCGCGCTGCCGATCGAGGAGATCGGATTCGATTCGGAGCTGGGACGTTTCGTCGACCTGGCGGAGGCGCCGATCGAGGCGATCTTCAAGCTCTACCCGTGGGAGTGGGTGCTCGACGACGATTTCGGCAAGCGGGTGGTGGCGAGCCTGCCGCAGACCATGTGGATCGAACCGCTGTGGAAGACGCTGCTGAGCAACAAGGCGATCCTCGCGGTGCTGTGGGAGATGTATCCGGGCCATCCGAATCTGTTGCCCGCCTACCTCGATCAGCCCAACGAGCTCACCGAGTACATCCGCAAACCCAAGCTCGGGCGCGAGGGCGCCAATATGACGATCGTCGGCGCGGGGATGGAAACCGCGACCGGCGGTGTGTACGGCGAAGAGGGTTTCGTCTACCAATTGCTCGACCCACTGCCCGAATTCGACGATATGCGCCCGGTGCTCGGCGCCTGGATCGTCGGTGATGCCGCTGCGGGCATGGGAATTCGGGAAACCGCCGGCCTGATCACCGACGACGGCTCCGCGTTCGTCCCGCATCGCATCAGCACGCCATGATCCGGATCGACCCCACCTCAACCACGTCGGAAGGACAACGATGACCGCCTTCGCCCTCGAATCGGGGTACTGGAATTCGCTCGGCACGGGCGTGGGGGCGATCATCCTCTACGCGCTGGTCGGCCTGGCCCTGATGCTCGTCGGCTTCTACGCCATCGACTTCACCACCCCGGGCAACCTGCGCAAGATGGTCTCCGACGGCAAACCCAACGCCATCATCGTCACCGCCGCGGGCATGATCAGCATGGCGTTCATCGTCGTCCTGGCCGTCTACGCCTCGGCGGGCAAGCTCTCCGAAGGTCTCATCGCCGCGCTGGTCTTCGGCCTGGTCGGCATCATCGCCCAGGTCGTCTCGGTCCGCGTGATCGAGAAGGCGCTCGGCATCGACATCGGCGCCGCCCTGCACTCCGACACGCGAACCACCGAAGTTCTCGTGGTGGCGGCAGCCCATTTCGCCCTCGGCCTGGTAGTCGCCGTAGCCATCCTCTGACCGGTAATTCGCCGAGCGCAGTCGAATGGCCCTGCGACACGCCGTAACCGGCGGCCGTTCGACTGCGCTCGATGGCGAGGCGAGCGCAGCTGGTGCGTGTCGGCGGCGCTGACCAGGCCATGTCCAGTTCACGGGCGAGCGGCGCTGAAGAACCGACGCCGGGGGTCTGGTCGCCCTGGCAATGTGTGCGGGTGTTGACATTCCATATTGGAGGGTGCATTCTTAGGTCACGTTCCACTGTGGAGGGTTGGAGCGAAGTAAGGAGCGGACATGGACATCTCGACCGGAACCAGGGCGTCGAACGCGGAGCGCGACGAGGTCGTGCGGCAGCTCGGGCGGCATATGGAGGACGGACGGATCGACCTGGCGGAGTACGACCAGCGGGTCGCGCAGGTGTACGCGACGCCGATGCGTGAGGACTTGGCCGCCGTGCTCGCCGATCTGCCGAAAGAGCGTGTCTCGCTGGTGAAGTCGCGGCCGCGGGTGCCGATCTGGCAGCAGATCGAGGGCAGCGCGTGGCTCGGTGTCAGCGTGCTTGTACTGGCGATCTGGGCCGCGATCTCGATCGGCGCCGGGGCGTTCACCTACTTCTGGCCGGTGTGGGTGATCGGGCCGTGGGGTGCGGTACTGGTGTTCCGCATGCTGGCCGGATTCGAAAACGGCCGCTTCAACGGCCGTTTCTTCGCCAAGCACAGCTGAGAACCGAGCGGAATCGCTCACCGCCTGAACCTCACCGATCTCCCACCATGCGCACCGATTTCAGCGCCGCGCAGTGAATGTGGCGAGAATTCGTGCGCGGCGCGTGGAATTCGTGTGCGGGACGATGCTGAGGCAAGCGCGGCGAGGTGGTGGGCTCGGGGAGTGCTACCTGTTGCGGGGGCGCCGACGGTGGCTGCTCGATGGGGCGTAGTCGTCCCGGTCGTAGTAGTCGTCTCGAGGTAGGTCGCGGCGGGCGTGGGTTGTTGATCGACGGCGTTGGGGGGCTGAGGATTCGGGCCATTTCGGCTGGTCTTGATAGGTGGGGCGGCGGGGTGCGGCGGCTGGGCCGCGGGGTTGTGCCGTCGGCTGGGGTAGTGGGTGGGCGAACTGGTCGGGGTTGATGACGGGGAGGGGTTCGGTGACCTGGGTGGGGCTTACGCCGCGTTCGCGGAAGGTGGCGGGGATGCCGTGCCGGTGCAGCCAGGCGCCGGGGTCCTGACGGCTCAGCCGATCCAGGTGGGGGACGATATCTTCGAGGAGATCGAGCAGGTCTTCGTCGTCGCCGCCGAGTGCGGCGCGGATGGCGGGGAAGGTGGTGTGGTGAAAGGTCCACGCCCACTCGTACTCCGGATACGTGCCGCCGAGATCCCGCCCGCGGAAGACGAGATCACCGGACCGCACCACCCTGGCGCGCACCGACCAGCCATCGGATTGGATCCGGAACTCCTGGGCCCGTTCCCGATCGCCGTCGGGTAGGCCTGCCCGCATCCCGGCATGATCGTCGGCATCACCATGATCGATCCCGAGCGCACCCCGCCCGACGGCCGATGACCGATCATGCGCCCGCCCGCGGTTGTCGGCTGCCCGGTGTCTGTCCGGCGCATGCCGGTCCGATTCGGCGTAGATCTGGGCATCGTCGTACGGATCGAGGTCGTCATCGGTCGCCGAGCGGTTGCTGCGGATGGGGTGGATGTGGGGCGGGAGATTTTTGTGGTGGGCGATTTCGAACCAGGCGGCGGCGAAGGCCACCAATGCCAGCGTGCCCGCGACGGCGACCTCGATCCAGAGAATGGTCCCCTTGGCGGTTTCGCAGGCGTAGAGAAAGACCAGGCAGCCGACCAGTAGTGCCGTGATTCGGGCGAGACGGAACACGGTACCGGTCCCGGCGGCGGGCGCTGGCATACTCTGTGCTCCCCAAACAAACTTTGCAGCAAGCGGAATCAGACTGGATCGTATGCATACGACCGCCCTGCTCGCAGCGGTCACGTGCCGACCGAACAGTTCCTTGACGGGGGAGTGCCGAGGCCGTCCTGTTCTCGGCAAACTCGGAGCACACCGAAATACCCGATATCGCCGGGCGACTCGATAACCTACGTGTGTCTCCCCGACACGTGGCCGGTCCCGAGTTCGGGGTAATCCGTCACCGACGGATACCATGACGGGTCGCCCCGTATGAGTGCTGAGCAGGCGGAACCACGGAAAGGTCGTCGAATTTGCACCTGAAGAGCCTGACGTTGAAGGGCTTCAAATCCTTCGCGTCCGCGACGACACTGCGGTTCGAGCCGGGGATCACCTGCGTGGTCGGCCCCAACGGCTCGGGCAAATCCAACGTGGTCGACGCGCTCACCTGGGTGATGGGTGAGCAGGGCGCCAAGGCGCTGCGCGGCGGCAAAATGCAGGACGTCATCTTCGCGGGCACGTCGGGCCGCGCGCCGCTCGGCCGCGCCGAGGTGACGCTGACCATCGACAACTCCGACGGCGCACTGCCCATCGACTACGCCGAGGTGTCCATCACCCGGCGCATGTTCCGCGACGGGGCGGGCGAATACGAGATCAACGGCAGCTCGTGCCGGCTGATGGATGTGCAGGAACTGCTCAGCGACTCCGGTATCGGCCGGGAAATGCACGTCATCGTCGGCCAGGGCCAGCTGTCGGCCATCCTGGAATCGCGTCCGGAGGATCGCCGTGCGTTCGTCGAAGAGGCCGCCGGCGTGCTCAAACACCGTAAGCGCAAGGAAAAAGCGGTACGCAAGCTGGAGGCCATGCAGGCCAATCTGGCGCGCCTGACCGATCTCACCACCGAACTGCGCCGCCAGCTCAAACCGCTCGGCAGGCAGGCCGAGGTGGCGCGCCGCGCCCAGACCGTTCAGGCCGACCTACGTGACGCGCGACTGCGCCTGGCCGCCGACGACCTGGTCACCAGGCGCGGCGAGCTGGAGGGCCAGCAGAGCAAGGAAGCGTACGCACGCGAGCAGCAGATCACCGTGCAGACCGAGCTCGATGCCGCCAATGCCGCGCTGGCCCAACAGGAATTCCAGCTCAGCAGGCTGACCCCGAGCGCGGAGGCCGCCGCGCAGACCTGGTTCCAGCTGTCCGCGCTGGCCGAACGCGTCAACGCCACCATTCGCATCGCCAGCGATCGCGCCAGGCATCTCGATACCGAAGTCCCCACCGGCACCGGCCGCGATCCCGAGCAGCTGGAGGCGGAGGCCGAGCGCGTCGAGCTCGAGGAGGCCGAGCTGCTCGAGGCCGTCGAGATGGCGACCGAGACGCTCGAGGCCGCCAGGGACGCGCTGGCCGAACGCGAACAGGCCGCCAAGGCCGCCGAGCAGGCGCATCTGGCCGCGGTACGCGCCATCGCCGACCGCCGCGAAGGGCTGGCCAGACTTTCCGGTCAGGTCGACACCCTGCGCACCAGGGCGCAGTCGGTGGACGGCGAGATCACCCGGCTGTCCACCGCGATCGTCGAGGCCCGCCGCCGCGGCGAGGAGGCGCAGGCCGAATTCGACAGCGTCCAGGCCGAACTCGGTGAGCTCGACGCGGGCGAAGCGGGCCTGGACACCCAGCACGAGCACGCCGTCGAGGCATTGGAGCTGGCCGACAAGCGCGTCACCGAACTGCGCGAGCAGGACCGCGACGCGGGTAAGCGGGTCGCGTCGCTGACCGCGCGCATCGAGGCGCTCGGCATGGGCCTCGCGCGCAGGGACGGCGCGGCGTGGCTGCTGGAGAACCGTGCGCAGGGACTGCTCGGCCCGCTGTCCGGACTGCTGCGCGTGCACGGCGGCTTCGAGGCCGCGGTCGCCGCCGCGCTCGGCCCGCTCGCCGACGCGGTCACCGCCGACACCGGCCATTCCGCGCACGCCGCGGTGCGCGCGCTGAAGGAGGCCGACGGCGGGCGCGTCGCGGTGGTGTACGCCGCGAACCACACGCCCCGCCCGCAGAGCGATCCGCTGCCGGGCTCGGCCCGCTGGCTCGCCGACGTGGTGGACTGCCCCGACCACATGCGCGCCGCCGTCACCGCGCTGACCGCCGGTATCGCGGTCGTCGACACGCTCACGGCGGCAACCGAACTCGTCGCCATGCGCCCGCAGCTGCGTGCCGTGACCAGGGAGGGCGATCTCACCGGCACCGGCTGGGTGCTCGGCGGCTCCGATCGTGCGCCGAGTCAGCTGGAGATCCAGGCCGATATCGATGCGGCCAAGGCCGAGCTGATCGCCGCGCACCGCCGTGCCGAGGAACTGGAGGCCGCGCTATCCGGTGCGCTCGCCGAACAGTCCGATCGCAAGGAAGCCGTCGACCAGGCACTGCTCGCACTGCACGAATCCGACCAGTCGATGGTCGCCATCTACGACCGGCTCGGCAGGCTCGGCCAGGCCGCACGCACCGCGCAGGCCGACAGCGATCGCCTCATCGCCCAGCGGATGGACGCCGAGACCGGCCGCGAGGAGGATCTCACCGCGCTCGCCGAGCTGGAGGACCGGCTGCGCAACGCCGAGCTGGAACATTCCGAGGCCGATACCGAGGGCGCCGCCGCGGGCACCGAGTTCGCCGGCCGCGAACGCGAAGAGGCGGCCGCCGCGCTCGCCGAGGCCAGGTCCATGGAGGTCGAGGCCCGCCTCGCGGTGCGCACCGCCGAGGAACGCGCGGAATCGGTACGCGGCAAGGCGGATTCGCTGCGCCGCGCGGCCCGCGCCGAACGGGAGAGCCGGGCGCGCGCCGAACGCGCGCAGGCCGCGCGCCGCAAGGCCGCCGAGGTCGCCGCCGCCGTCGCCGCATCTGGCGCGAAGGTAGCCGCCGAATTGGAATCCGTTGTCGCCGAGGCATCCGCGCGCCGCGACGATCTGGTCCGCCGCCGCACCGAGGTCGCCGCGCAGGTCGATCAGGTCAAGGAGCGCGTGCGCGCGCTGACCGCCCAGCTGACCCAGCTCACCGACGCCGTGCACCGCGACGAGGTGGCGAAAGCACAGGCCGCCTTGCGAATCGAACAGCTGGAGGCGAATATCGCCGAGCAGTTCGGCCTCGCGCTGTCCGATCTGATCGCCGAGTACGGCCCCGACGTGCCGATGCCGCCCTCGGAGCTGGAGTGGCAGGAGTACGAGCAGGCCAAGGAGCGCGGCGAACAGGTCAACCCGCCCGCGCCGCTGCCCTACGACCGCCAGACCCAGGAGCGTCGCGCCAAGCGCGCCGAGAAGGATCTGAACACCCTCGGCAAGGTGAATCCCCTTGCGCTGGAGGAGTTCGCGGCGCTCGAGGAGCGCTACAACTTCCTGGCCACCCAGCTGGAGGACGTCAAGAACGCCCGCAAGGACCTGATGGAGGTGGTCGCCGAGGTCGACGCCAGGATCCTGCAGGTGTTCACCGAGGCATACGAGGATGTGGAACGCGAATTCGTCGGCGTCTTCGCGAAGCTGTTCCCCGGCGGCGAGGGCAGGCTGGTGCTCACCGACCCGTCCGACATGCTGACCACCGGCATCGAGGTGGAGGCCCGCCCGCCGGGCAAGAAGGTCAAGCGGCTGTCGCTGCTGTCCGGCGGCGAGAAGTCGCTGACCGCGGTCGCGCTGCTGGTGGCCATCTTCCGCGCCCGCCCCTCGCCGTTCTACGTGATGGACGAGGTCGAGGCCGCGCTGGACGATACCAATCTGCGCAGGCTGATCGGCCTGTTCGAGCAGCTGCGCGAGAAGAGCCAGCTGATCGTCATCACGCACCAGAAGCCGACCATGGAGATCGCCGACGCGCTCTACGGCGTCAGCATGCGCGGCGACGGCATCACCCAGGTGATCTCGCAGCGGATGCGCGGCGAGAACCTGGTCGGCGCCGCCAGCTGACCCCACTGTCCGATATTCAGTGCGCTGCGGTCAGCAGGGGACTGAGCTGGGCGGACCCGGTTGTGGTCAGCCAGGATTCGAGGGTTTGCATGGCCGGGTGAATAGCCCGCAGGGCCGGGAGGTCGGCGTGCCAGCCGCCGGTCTCGCGGACCAGCCGCCAGATGCTGGCGATCTCCGCGCCGAGCGCTGTCGCCTCGGCTTCGGTCATCTCCTGGTAGCGGACCTGATGGCCGGTGGTCCGGCTGATCAACGCCGCGGCGTCGACCGGAGTGATCGCGTCACCGGCCAATTCGATGATCTGCCCGTGGAAGCGGGCGGGGTCGGCGAAGGCCAGCGCCGCGAATTCGGCGATATCCGCGAGCGCGATCATCTGCAGCGGCCGGTCGGCGGGGAACAGATGCCGGTGCACGCCGTCGGCGATGCCGTCGACCATGGCGTCGCGCATCAAGTAGTTCTCCATGAAGCGCACCGGGCGAAGGATGGTGTAGTGGGCGCCGGAGGCGATGACCGCGGCCTCGGTTCGCTTCTTGCCGACCGCGCCCCACCGTGCGTCATCGCTCAAGGAGGCGATGCTGGTGAACACGATGTGGTCGACACCGACGTGCCGGGCCGCGTCGACCACCGCGATACCGCCCGCGGCTTCTTGCTCGACATCCCAGCCCTGTGGGCCGTAAGAGGCCGCGGTGACCAGGAATACCGCGCGCACGCCGGTGAGCGCGGCGGGCAGTGTCTCGGGCGCGGTGAAATCACCGGTTACCAATTCGGCGCCCGCCTCGGCCAGCGCGCGGGCCGCCGGCGCCTGCGGATCGCGCACCAGCGCGCGCACCGGGAGGCCGTCGGCGAGCAGCTTGCGCGCGGTCGCGCCGCCCTGCTTGCCGGTGGCGCCGGTGACCAGGATGGGGTTCTGCTGAGGGGACATATCCGCCTTCTCTGCTTGGAGCTACATTCTCGGTAGAATCGGGTTGTTCGACCCGCTTCTGCAAGATACGGGTGTCGAAACCCTGTCGACCAGGCCGAAACGAAAGGGCCGTAACGAATGTTGGCCAATCCCACCGGGCCCGGCCTCGCCGCGCGTGCGGACGCCCGCCGTAACCGCGCCTTGGTGCTGGCCGCGGCGCAGGACGCCTTCGCCGAGCGCGGCCTCTCGGTATCGCTGGTCGAGGTCGCGCGCAGGGCGGGCGTAGGTGCGGGGACTGTGCATCGCCATTTTCCGACGAAAGCCCATCTGCTGGAAGCGGTTATGCAGCAGCGCGTCGACCGGCTCGCCGCCCTGGCGTCAGGGTTCCTCGCGGCGGACGACGCGGGCACGGCGTTCTTCATGGTCTGCGTCGAGGTGGTTCGCTCCGCCTCGGCCAACCAGGCGCTTTGCGGTGTCGTCATGTCCGACGACGGATGGCCGCGCGCCGTATTGGACGGTGCGGGAGCACGATTCAATCAGGCGCTCGGCGCGCTGCTGCACAAGGCGCAGCGGCAAGGCGCGGTCCGCGCCGACATCACCCTGCCCGACCTGGTCGCCTTGTTCACCGGATGCGTTGCCATCCAACGTCTCCCGGGCAACACCGGCCGACTTGCCCGCCCCGCCGCGCTGGTGCTCGATTCGCTGCGTGGGCCGACCGCTCCCGCGACCGTTACGAAACTCCTGCACGATCCCCAGCGCCATAACGAAATTCGGCGCCGTAACGAAACCGGCGGCCCGCACTGCCCGATCTGCGACACCCCGATCCGCCCCACCCGCACCGGCCGTCCCGCGCGCTACTGCTCTGCGGCGTGCAGGCAGAAGGCGCACCGCGAGAGGTCCGCGGCGCGCAGCACATCGGTGTAGCGCCCTAGAGCAGGTCGCTCACGTCGTCGGGTACGTCGACGGCGTATTTGCGCAAGATGTCCATGGAGATCACTTCCAGGGCGTTCTCGTGGGTGGCGGCCAGCACAACGGGCGCGGCGACACCGTCCTCGTGCGCGTGCAGCCAGCGCACGGCTACCACGCACCACCGGTCCCCCGGTTGCAGGCCGGGGAAGTTGTTCTCCGGGCGCGGTGTGCTCAAGTCGTTGCCGATGGAGGCCTGGTGCTCCAGAAACTCTGCCGTGACGACGGTGCACACGGTGTGGCTGCCCAAGTCCTCCGGTCCGGTGCTGCAGCAGCCGTCCCGGTAGAAGCCGGTGAGTGGATCGGTGCCGCACTCTTCCAGCGGCCCCCCAAGCACGTTTCGATCGGTCACAGCGCCGATCCTATTGTTCATTCGCGAGAAGTTCCGCAGGACAAGAAATCTCGGGGGTTGTGTCCGGTGTCCGACCGGGGACATCCTGGTCGGCCCGCGGCGTGCCAGGCGACTCGACGGCCAGGTAGGGCGAGTGGTTCTGCAAGGATGGACCGCGTGAGTTCCGAAGCGTGGATCCTGATCGCCGCGATTGCCGCCGTGCTGCTGGTCGCCCTGGTAGCGGGTTTTGTCCTGTACAAACGCCGCCGCGTCTCATTGACGCCACCGGTCGACGAGCGGGAGCTGACCGACCGGTCGGGCGGATACGCGGCATCCGGCGGATTCAGCTTCAGCACGGGCGGCGCCGACACCACACCGCGCCCGGACCCCGTGCCGATCGAGCGGACCGATACCGAAGGTCAGCCGCATATCGGCGACGACGCGGCCATTCCGCGCGACGCGCCGAAGCGGGGCATCACCAATGTCGCGCTGCCCGAGGCCGACGTCGAGGACGTGACATCGGACACAGCGACAGCCGAATCGGCTACCGCCACCACGGAATCGGACACTTCGGTCACTGAACCCGACACCGTCACCGACGAATCGGCTGCCTCGGCAACCGAATCCGCGGCGACCGAGGACACCGCCGAGGAGGCTGTGTCCGCCCCGCCGACCGCGGAGGGCGCCGAATCCGCGCCGCCGCTGGAGGAGATCGACCCCACCGCGGGCCGCCTGGTCCGCCTGCGCGGCCGCCTCGCCCGCTCGCAGAACGCGGTGGGTAAATCCCTGCTCGGCCTGCTCGGCGGCGGCGATCTGGACGACGACTCCTGGGAAGAGGTCGAGGACACCCTGGTCCTCGCGGACCTCGGCACCGCGAGCACCGCGGCCGTCGTCGCGCGGTTGCGTGAGGAGATGGCCTCGCGCAGCGTGCGCACCACCGATCAGGCCCGCGCTGTGCTGCGCGAGGTGCTGATCGAGGCGCTGCGCCCGGAACTCGACCGCTCGGTGCGCGCGCTGCCGCACGACGATCATCCGTCTATCCTGCTCGTCGTCGGAGTCAACGGCACCGGAAAGACCACGACCACCGGCAAACTCGCCCGTGTGCTCGTCGCCGACGGCCGCAGGGTGCTGCTCGGTGCCGCCGATACCTTCCGCGCCGCGGCCGCCGATCAGCTGCAGACCTGGGGTGAGCGCGTCGGCGCGGATACCGTGCGCGGTCGCGAGGGCGCCGATCCGGCCGCGGTCGCCTTCGACGCGGTGAGCGCGGGCATCGACCGCGGCGTCGATGTGGTGCTCATCGATACCGCGGGCAGGCTGCACACCAAGACCGGCCTGATGGACGAGCTCGGCAAGGTCAAGCGGGTGGTGGAGAAGAAGGCCGCCGTCGACGAGGTGCTGCTCGTCCTGGACTCCACCGTCGGCCAGAACGGGCTCATGCAGGCCAGGGTGTTCGCCGAGGTGGTCGACATCAGCGGCGTGGTGCTCACCAAGCTGGATGGAACGGCCAAGGGCGGCATCGTCTTCCAGGTCCAGCACGAGCTCGGGGTTCCGGTGAAACTGGTCGGCCTCGGTGAGGGCGCGGACGATCTCGCACCGTTCGAGCCCGCCGCCTTCGTCGACGCGCTGCTCGGCTAGCGCACGACCTACCGGCGCCCGGCCGCACTCCTGTGCGCGGCCGGGCGTCCGCGTTTCGGGCGTCCTGCCAGCGACCGTGAATATGCCGGCACTCGGCGCGGCACGCCGAATATTTGCCCGTTCTACTTGCCGGTAATGCCGACCCGCTCCGGTGCGACACGAACCTCACCACAGCGGGGAAACATCCGGCGCACTTCACGAAACGTGGTAGCAACACAACTGCGTCATGCGTTCACGTCGGTGAAACACGGCGGCGTCACGGATGAAACACCTAATGAGGAACCTTCTGTGCAGGTCCATTTGCCGGTATCGGCTGGGCCCGAGATGAGGAGGAAAACAAGGTGGCATTTCCGCTTACCGGTGCACCGGATACCGGTGACACCGCTTGGATGCTGGCGAGTTCAGCACTGGTGCTGCTGATGACGCCGGGCCTGGCGTTCTTCTACGGCGGCATGGTCCGGTCCAAGAACGTGCTGAACATGATCATGATGAGTATCAGCGCCATGGGCCTGGTCGGCGTGTTGTGGTCGCTGTACGGTTTCTCGGCGGCGTTCGGCGACAACAAGTTCGGCATTGTCGGTGATCCCGCGCAGTTCTTCGGGCTCAAGGGTCTGATCAGCGGCAACTCCGTGGCCGAGGTCAAGGACGCGGCGGGCGCGATCACCACCGAAGCGGTGAATATTCCGCTCATGGGCACGATTCCGATGACCGTGTTCGTCGCGTTCCAATTGATGTTCGCGATCATCACGGTTGCCCTCATCTCGGGTGCGGTTGCCGATCGGCTCAAGTTCGGCGCCTGGCTTTTGTTCGCGGGTATCTGGGCGACGGTCGTCTATTTCCCGGTCGCGCACTGGGTGTTCGATTTCGACGTGACCGACCCGGCGACCAAGGAAATCGTGCACACCGGCGGCTGGATCGCCAACCAGCTGAAGGCGATCGACTTCGCCGGCGGTACCGCGGTGCATATCAACGCCGGTGCGGCGGGCCTGGCCCTGGTGCTGGTGCTCGGTAAGCGCAAGGGCTGGCCGCACACCCCGTTCCGTCCGCACAACCTGCCCTTCGTGATGCTCGGCGCCGGTCTGCTGTGGTTCGGCTGGTTCGGCTTCAACGCCGGTTCCGCGCTGGCCGCCGGTGGCGCCGCCGGTTCCACCTTCATCACCACCACGCTCGCGACCTGTGCCGCCATGCTGGCCTGGCTGCTGGTGGAGAAGCTGCGCGACGGCAAGGCCACCTCGCTCGGCGCCGCTTCGGGCATCGTGGCCGGCCTGGTCGCGATCACCCCGTCCTGCTCCTCGGTGAACGTGCTCGGCGCGCTCGCGATCGGCGCGGTCGCCGGTGCGCTCTGCGCCCTGGCCGTCGGCCTGAAGTTCAAGTTCGGCTTCGACGACTCGCTCGACGTGGTCGGTGTGCACCTCGTCGGCGGTATCGTCGGCACGCTGATGGTCGGCCTGTTCCTGGCGCCCGAGTCGCCCGCCGCGCTGTCGGGCCTCTACGCGAACACCGCGGGCCTGTTCTACGGCGGCGGTATCGACCAGCTGTGGCGCCAGGCCGCGGGCGCCGGTGCGGTTCTCGCCTTCTCGTTTATCGCAACGCTGATCATTGCCTATATCGTGAAATTCACGATCGGGCTGCGCGCCAGCGAGGAAGCCGAATTCGCGGGGATGGACGAGTCCGAGCACGCGGAAACGGCATACGATTTTGCTGCTGTGGGTGGCACGGCACGTACGGCCGTCAAGGAGGCATGACCGCAATGAAACTGATCACCGCAATCGTCAAACCGTTCACACTCGAGGACGTGAAGACAGGTCTGGAGCAGGCGGGCGTGCTGGGCATGACCGTCAGCGAGGTCCAGGGGTACGGCCGCCAGAAGGGCCACACCGAGGTGTATCGCGGCGCCGAATACTCGGTCGATTTCGTCCCCAAGGTCCGGGTCGAGGTCGTCGTCGACGACGCTTCGGTGGACAAGGTCGTCGAGGTCATCGTCGAGGCCTCGCGGACCGGCAAGATCGGTGACGGCAAGGTCTGGGTTACCCCGGTCGAGGCGATCATCCGGGTGCGGACCGGCGAACGCGGTACTGACGCGCTGTAACGAACACAGAGTACGAGCGGCGGCCCCGCTCCCGCCGGAGCACCGGCCGGGGCGGGGCCGCCAGCATTGGATGGGTGGTGGGTCGTGGGTAGTAGTCAGAACAACGCAGCGTCCGATCTGGTCCGGGCACGGACCCAACTGCTCGACGGAGGGCAACCACGCAACCCTCGGCTCGACGCCGAATCGCTGCGGCAGGCGCTGGTCGATCTCTACGAATTGTGGCTCACCAGTAAGGGACATGAGCTCGGTATCACCGCGGACAGCGGTCTGGCGGTGATCGCCGTCGGCGGCCTCGGCCGCAGGGAGATGCTGCCGTATTCGGATCTGGATCTGGTGCTGCTGCACGACGACGTCGACCCGGCGAGGGTGGCCGAGGTCGCCGATCAGCTCTGGTATCCGCTGTGGGACGCGCACATCAAGCTCGACCACAGCGTGCGCACGGTCGCGCAGGCGGTGCGGGTCGCCTCGGAGGACATGATCGCCGCGCTGGGCATGCTGGAGGCCAGGCATATCGTCGGCGATTACGAGCTGAGCAATCTGCTGATCGGCGGGGTGCGCCGGGAATGGCGCACCGGAATCCGTTCCCGCTTCGACGATCTGATCGCCCAGGCGGAGGCCCGCTGGCAGCGCAGCGGTGAGATCGCCCATCGCGCCGAGCCCGACCTGAAGAACGGCCGTGGCGGACTGCGCGATATCCAGCTGCTCGACGCGCTGGCTATCGCTCAACTGACCGACGCGATGCCCGGACTCGGCCCTGACGTGCCAGGGGGCGGTCTGAAGCAAGCACATCGACGGTTGCTGGACGTTCGCACCGAGCTGCATCGAGTGGCCGGACGAGCCCGTGACCAGCTCCGCGCGCAGGATGCCGACGAGATCGGCGGCGCGCTGCGCATCGGCGATCGCTTCGACCTCGCCCGCACGCTCAGCGATTCCGCGCGCACGGTCAGCTACTCCGTCGATGTCGGATTGCGCACGGCCGCCAACGCGCTGCCGCGCCGCGGCCTGGCCAGGCTGCGCCGGATGCCGGTGCGCCGCCCGCTCGACGAGGGCGTCGTCGAACACGGCGGCGAGGTGGTGCTGGCCAGGGACGCGCGGCCGCAGCGCGATCCCGGCCTGATACTGCGGGTCGCCGCGGCCTCCGCGCAGACCGGGCTGCCGATGTCGGCGACCACGCTCAACCGCCTGTCCGAGGATGCGCCGGAACTGCGCGAACCGTGGCCGAAGGACGCGCTCAACGATCTGCTCGTGCTGCTCGGCGCGGGCCGCGGCACCATCGACGCGATCGAGGCGCTGGACCGGACCGGTCTGTGGGGCAGGCTACTTCCGGAATGGGGTGCGGTGCGCGACCTGCCACCGCGCGACGCCATGCACACCTGGACCGTCGACCGTCACCTGATGGAAACCGTCGCCTACGCGAGCGCGCTGAGCACCCGCGTCGCCCGCCCCGACCTGCTCGCGCTCGGTGCGCTGCTGCACGACATCGGCAAGGGCCGCGCGGGGGATCACAGCGTGGTCGGCGCGGAGCTGGCCACACATATCGGCCGCAGGCTCGGCCTGTGGCCCTCGGATGTGCGCACGCTCAGTGCCATTGTGCGCCACCATCTTCTGCTGCCCGAAACGGCGACCCGCCGCGACCTGGCCGATCCGGACACCGTGCAATTCGTCGTCGACATGCTGGGCGGCGATCCGCAGCTGCTCGAACTGCTACACACGCTGGCCGAGGCCGATTCGCTCGCCACCGGCCCCGGCGTCTGGGGTGACTGGAAGGCCTCGCTCATTCGCGACCTGGTCCGGCGCTGCCGTGTGGTGATGGCGGGCGATCAACTGCCGACCCCGGCGCCGATCGAGCCGGATCTGGTGGCGAAGGCCAAGGCGGGCGGCGTGCACGTCGACCTGCGCCCCGGCGAGGGCAAGCACACGCATACCGTCACCGTGATCGCACCCGATACGCCGGGCCTGCTCTCCGATGCCGCCGGCGTGCTCGCGCTGCACTCGTTGCGCGTGCTCTCGGCGGCACTGGGCAGCGAAGGTGAATCGGCGATCAACACCTTCGTCGTCTCGCCCAAGTTCGGTGATCCGCCGGATCCGGGCCTGCTGCGCCAGGAGCTGATCCGGGCCATCGCGGGCGATCTCGACCTGCCCGCCCTGCTGGCCAAGCGGGAACGCGACGCCATCGGCGCCGGACCGAGCCCCTACGCACAGGCGCAGCCGCGGGTGATCTGGTCCGCGACGGCGACACCGGGACAGGCGATTCTCGAACTGCGCGCGGAGGATCGCATCGGTTTGCTGAGCAGGCTCGCCGCGGCGCTCGAGGAATGCGGAGTCGATGTGCGGTGGGCGAAAGTCGTCACGATGGGTTCGGCCGTCGTCGATGCTTTCTGCCTCGAACTCGGCGCCGATGACGGCCCCGAACGGCGCGAAGCGGTCGAAAAGGCGATTCTGGACGTGGTTCCGCGACCCGCTCCGAAGAAACCCGACGATGCGTCGTTGAGTAATTGACGACTCTGTTGCACGCAATTTGCTGGAAGGCATTTCCAGGAGGACCCGCGCACCCTAATATCAGAGCGTCTGGCTATCGCGAGCATGAGGGGAGCAGGTCGGTGGCAATTGAAGTTGTTTCGGCGTCGATGATGACGAGCGACGAGACCACGCATATGGCGCGGTGTGTCGGCGGTGACCGCTGGGTCGTCTCCTGGCTACCGGGCCGGACCCTCAGCGGAGCGCAGGCGGTGACCGCGATGACCATCGCCACCACCGTCGCCACCCAGCCGACCCCGAGCGGCGCCGAATGGGTGCTGCTCGACAGTCTCGCCCTGGAGCTAGGTCTGACCGCCCGCGAGGCGGTCTTCATGGTTGCCCAGGAAAACCACGACTATCGAAAGACCTCGAAACCGCGCCGCCGCTCCCTCGAGTAACCGACGCTTCCGATACCGCTTCGGCTCGAACGGCGTACTCCCATTACCCTGGGAGGCAATTGACGTCCCCCGAGATCAGGAGCGCGATCGGTGTTCGAATCCCTGTCCGACCGGCTTACCGGTGCCCTCAAGGATCTGCGTGGTAAGGGGCGTCTGTCACCGGCCGACATCGACGCCACCTGTCGTGAGATCCGTCTTGCCCTGCTCGAGGCCGACGTCGCGCTGCCCGTCGTGCGCGGGTTCATCGCCAAGATCAAGGAGCGCGCCAAGGGCGCCGAGGTCTCGGCCGCGCTGAATCCGGCCCAGCAGGTCGTGAAGATCGTCAACGAGGAACTCGTCAACATCCTCGGCGGCGAAACCCGCAGGCTGAACCTCGCCAAGAACCCGCCGACCGTGATCATGCTCGCCGGTCTGCAGGGTGCGGGTAAGACCACCCTCGCGGGCAAGCTCGCGAAATGGCTCAAGGGGCAGGGGCATCAGCCGCTGCTGGTGGCCTGCGATCTGCAGCGCCCCGGCGCCGTCACCCAGCTGCAGGTCGTCGGTGAGCGCGCGGGCGTGCCCGTCTTCGCCCCGCACGCGGGCACCTCCATCGGTGGCGGTGACAACCCGCTCGGCATCTCCGCGGCCGACCCGGTCGAGGTGGCGCGCGGCGGTGTCGCCGAGGCGCGCACCAAGCAGTACGACGTGGTCATCGTCGACACCGCGGGCCGCCTCGGTATCGACGCCGAGCTGATGCGCCAGGCCGCTGGCATCCGCGATGCCGTGCAGCCCGACGAGACGCTGTTCGTCCTCGACGCGATGATCGGCCAGGACGCGGTGAACACCGCGGAGGCCTTCCGCGACGGCGTCGGCTTCACCGGCGTCGTGCTCACCAAGCTCGACGGCGACGCCCGCGGTGGTGCGGCCCTTTCGGTGCGCAACGTGACCGGCGCGCCGATCATGTTCGCCTCCACCGGTGAAAAGCTGGAGGACTTCGACGTCTTCCACCCCGACCGGATGGCCTCGCGCATCCTCGGCATGGGCGATGTGCTCACCCTGATCGAGCAGGCCGAACAGGTCTACGACGCGCAGCAGGCCGAGGAGGCCGCGCGCAAGATCGGCAGCGGTGAGCTCACCCTCGAGGACTTCCTCGATCAGATGCTCGCCATCCGCAAGATGGGCCCGATCGGCAACCTGCTCGGCATGCTGCCTGGCGCGGGCCAGATGAAAGACGTTCTCGCACAGGTCGACGACAAGCAGCTGGACCGGGTACAGGCGATCATTCGCGGTATGACCCCGGCGGAGCGGGACAACCCGAAGATCATCAACGCGTCCCGGCGCCTGCGCATCGCCAACGGCTCCGGCGTGCAGGTCTCCGAGGTGAATCAGCTCGTCGACCGGTTCTTCGACGCCAAGAAGATGATGGCGATGATGGGCCGCCAGATGGGCCTGCCCGGCGCGAACCGCCGCAACGCGAAGAAGGGCGGCAAGAAGGGCAAGAAGGGCGGGCGCGGCCCGACCCCGCCGAAGGTGCGCGGCGGCTTCCCCGGCATGCCCGCCGGTATGCCCGACCTGTCGAATATGCCCCCCGGCCTCGATCAGCTGCCGCCGGGACTCGAGGGCTTCGACCTGTCGAAGCTGAAGTTCCCGAACAACTAGCGCGATCTCGCGGCGCCCCGCACCGGGACCACCGGTGCGGGGCGCTGTCTCGTTCCTGGGCGGACCGCGCGCGGTAGGTTGGGGGCAGCCGATGACGTCCAGGAGGTCGCTGTGCATCTGCGAGGTGTGGTTCTCCCCGGTGACGAGGTGCGCGACCTATGGGTGCGCGACGGGCTGGTCTCCTTCGAACCGCAGCGCGACGCCGAAACCCTGTGTGCCGCAGGCTGGATCGTGCCTGGACTGGTCGACGCGCACTGCCACGTCGGCATCAGGTACGGCGGCGGTGACGAGGATCGCGACGGCGCGATCGCGCAGGCCGAAACCGAGCGCGACGCGGGTGCGCTGCTGCTGCGGGATGCCGGATCGCCCATCGACACCCGGTTCATCGACGAGCACGCGGAACTGCCGCGAATCATCAGGGCGGGCAGGCATATCGCGCGTCCACGCCGCTACATCCGCGAGCTCGGCATCGAGCTCGACGATGAGCGCGAGCTGCCCGACATCGTCGCCGAGCAGGCGCGTTTCGGCGACGGCTGGGTGAAGATCGTCGGCGACTGGATCGATCGCGCGGTCGGCGATCTGCGTCCGCTGTGGAGCGACGCCGTCCTCAAAGAGGCCATCGATGCCGCGCATGCCAACGGGGCCAGGGTGACCGCGCACGTCTTCGGCGAGGACGCGCTGCCCGGCCTGATCAACGCGGGCATCGACTGCCTCGAGCACGGCACCGGCCTCACCGACGACACCATCGAGCTGATGGTCGAACACGGCACCGCGCTGGTGCCGACCCTGATCAATATCGACACCTTTCCCGAAATCGCCGACGGCGCAGGTAAATTCCCCACCTACGCCGCGCACATGCGCGATCTGCACCGCCGTGTCCGAGGCACCGTCGGCAACGCGCACGACGCGGGCGTGCCGATCTTCGCCGGCACCGACGCGGGCGGTTCGATCCGCCACGGCCGCATCGCCGACGAGATCACCGCGCTCGCGGGCGCGGGCCTGTCCGCCCACGACGCGCTCGGCGCCGCCTCCTGGAACGCGCGGACCTGGCTCGATCGCCCAGGCATCGCGCACGGCGCTCCCGCCGATTTCGTCGTCTACCGCGAAGACCCCCGCGCACACCCGGCCATGCTCACCGATCCGGAGTGGATCGTCCTGCGGGGCCGGGTGGTCAAAGCGGGCGGCCCGGTGACCGGCCACCGCTGACCGCGGCGAATCGTCCGGGTCCCTGCGCCGCGGGTGCGGCGGGAGTAGCGTCGATCGGGTGACAATTCGCCTGGGCTACCAGATGCCCAACTTCAGCTATGGCCAGCCGGTACGTGAGCTTTTTCCCACGGTGGTCGCGCAGGCCAGGGAGGCCGAGAGCGCGGGCTTCGACACCGTGTTCGTGATGGACCACTTCTATCAGCTGCCGGGTCTCGGCACCCCGGACGCGCCGATGCTCGAGGCGTACACCGCACTGTCCGGTATCGCCGCCTCGACCGAGCGCATCCAGTTGTCGGCGCTGGTCACCGGCAACACCTATCGCAACCCCGCGCTCACCGCCAAGACCGTGACCACACTGGACGTGGTGAGCGGCGGGCGCGCGGTGCTCGGCATCGGCGCGGGCTGGTTCGAGCTCGAGCACACCTCGTACGGCTTCGAATTCGGTACCTTCACCGATCGCTTCGAGCGGCTCGACGAGGCATTGCAGATCATCCAGCCGATGCTGCGCGGTGCGCACTCCACGTTCGACGGCAAGTGGTATCACACCGAAGACGCCATGAACGAGCCGCGCATTCGTGACGACCTGCCGATCCTGCTCGGCGGTGGCGGGGAGAAGAAGACGTTCGGCCTGGCCGCCCGCTTCGCCGACCATCTCAACATCGTCTGCAACGCCTCCGAACTGCCGCGCAAGATCGAGGCGCTGCATCGGCGGTGCGCCGAAATCGGCCGTGACCCACAGACTCTCGAAGTCAGCTATCTGTCCTTCGTGATGATCGACGAGGACGGCGACCGGGTGCGCAAGCAGCAGCAGGACATGCTGAGCGGCCTCGGCATCGACCTCGCCGGGCTGTCGGCCGAGGAACGCGCGCAGACACCGGCCGACCGTCAATTCGTCGGCACGCCGGACGAGGTGGCCGAACAGTTGCAGGCCAGGGTGCTCGCCCACGGTGTCCAGGGCCTGATCATCAACATGGTCACCAACGGGCACGAACCCGGCGCCGTCGATCTCGCGGGCCGGACACTCGCGCCGCTGGTGCGCTGATCACTCAGCGATTCGGACAGCGCCCCGATTGCCTTGGTGCTGGCTAGAATTGGGCCATGACGACCGTTCAGCCGCGTAGCTCGTACGGTATCGACGCGCCGCCGGTGGTCGTCGGGCTCGCGCTCGGCATCGTCGTCAATCTGCTCAGTGCGCTGCTCGTCGGGATCTTCTTGAATACGGTGGCGGGCTGGGTGGTCGCGCTGTTCGCGCTGCCGACGATCGCCCAGCTCGCGCTGTATCTGCACAGCACCCGGCGTGGCAAGTTCCTGGTGTGGGCGGAACTGCTCGGCAACCTCGGGCTGCGCGGCGACGAACGCCTGCTCGACCTGGGCTGCGGCCGTGGCGCCGTCCTGATCGCCGCCGCCCGCCGCCTGCCGGCCGGGCGCGCCGTCGGCGTCGACCTCTGGCGCTCGGTCGACCAGTCCGGGAACAGCGAAGAGACCACCATGCGCAACGCGGCCGCCGAGGGCGTCGCGGACCGCGTCGAACTGCGCACCGGCGATATGACCGCACTTCCGTTCCCGGACAACGACTTCGACGTCGTGGTCTCCAGCCTCGCCATCCACAACATCAAATCCGCCGACGGTCGCATCGCCGCCGTCCGCGAGGCCGTGCGCGTGCTCCGCCCCGGCGGGCACCTGGTGATCGCCGATATCGGCCGCACCCACGAATACGAGACCACCCTCGCCACCCTGGGCGCCCTCAGCCTCGCCCGCCACCGCCTCGACTACCGCATGTGGTGGGGCGGCCCCTGGCTGTCCACCTACGCCGTCACCGCCATCGCCCCCGACTGATCCGCCGGCGCCGATCGAGGGCGATTTCGGGGGTGGTGGGGCGGTCTGGCAGAATGGAGCATCGTCCTTCCTGGACAAGTGTCAGCCCGTCTCCGGTTCCGTACCGCGCGGCGGTCACACACTCCAAGCGCAAAACCGGGCCCGCAGACCATGCGAGTCGCTGAATTGCGCCGTGACCAACCAATGAAAGGCAGAGTCAGCACATGGCTGTCCGCATCAAGCTCACCCGTCTCGGCAAGATCCGCAACCCGCAGTACCGCGTGGTCATCGCCGACGCCCGCACCCGTCGTGACGGCCGTGCGATCGAGTCGGTCGGCAAGTACCACCCGAAGGAAGAGCCGTCGCTGATCGAGATCAACTCGGAGCGCGTGCAGTACTGGCTGGGTGTCGGCGCGCAGCCGACCGAGGCCGTCCAGCGTCTGCTGGAGATCACCGGTGACTGGCAGAAGTTCAAGGGCCTGCCGGGCGCCGAGGGCACCCTCAAGGTGAAGGCCGCGAAGCCGTCCAAGCTCGACCTGTTCAACGCCGCGCTCGCCGCCGCCGACAACGAGCCGGTCGCCGAGGCCGTCACCCCCAAGAAGAAGGCCGCCAAGAAGGACGAGGCCGAGGCTGCCGCCGAGGCCACCGAGACCGAAGCCGCCGAGTAAATGAGTGCCGTCGTGGCTGATGCCGTCGAACATCTGGTTCGCGGCATCGTCGCCAATCCCGACGACGTCCGTGTCGAGCTGATCACCGGCCGTCGCGGGCGCACCGTCGAGGTGCACGTTCATCCTGAAGACCTGGGCAAGGTGATCGGCCGCGGTGGGCGTACCGCGACCGCGCTGCGCACCCTCGTCGCCGGTATCGGCGGCCGGGGCATCCGGGTCGACGTGGTCGACACCGACCAGTAGATGGAACTTGTCGTAGGACGGGTCGCCAAGTCGCACGGTGTGCGCGGCGAACTTGTCGTCGAGGTCCGCACCGACGAGCCGCAGGCGCGTTTCGCGCCGGGCTCGACGCTGCGTGGCAAGCTGGCGCGCTCGAAAGAGGTCCGCGACTTCACCGTGGAGTCGGCCCGGGAACACTCGGGCCGGCTTCTGGTGTTTCTCGCCGGGGTCGCCGACCGCACCGCGGCCGACGCGCTGCGCGGCACACTGTTCGTGATCGATACCGCGGATCTGCCGCCGTCGCAGGATCCGGACGAGTACTACGACCACGAACTGGAGGGGCTGACCGTTCAGCTCACCGACGGCACCGTGGTCGGCACCGTCACCGAGGTGCTGCATTCCGCTGCCGGAGAACTACTTTCCGTGCGAGCCGTGGAAGACAAGCGGGAGATCCTGATCCCGTTCGTCACCGCCATCGTGCCCACCGTGTCACTGGCGGACCGGCTCGTCGTCATCGATCCGCCCGAGGGACTTCTCGATCCGGAATGAGGTCGGCGTGAAACTCGATGTCGTCACGATCTTCCCGGAGTATCTGGAGCCGCTGCGAACGGCATTGCTGGGCAAGGCGATCGATAAGGGCCTGATCTCCCTGGACGTGCACGATCTGCGCCGCTGGACGCACGACGTGCACAAGTCGGTCGACGATGCGCCGTACGGCGGCGGGCCGGGCATGGTCATGAAGCCGACCATCTGGGGTGACGCGCTCGACGAGGTATGCCCCGACGACGCACTGCTGGTCGTCCCGACCCCCGCCGGCGTTCCCTTCACCCAGGCCACCGCACAGCGCTGGGCGGGGGAGAAGCATCTCGTCTTCGCTTGCGGCCGTTACGAAGGCATCGATCAGCGGGTCTTCGACGACGCCGCCCGCCGCGTCCGCGTCGAAGAGGTCAGCATCGGCGATTACGTCCTCATCGGCGGCGAGGCCGCGGTACTCGTGATGACCGAGGCGGTGGTCCGCCTGCTGCCCGGTGTGCTCGGTAATCAGCAATCCCACCAAGAGGATTCGTTCTCCGACGGACTCCTCGAAGGGCCGAGTTATACCCGCCCGGTGTCCTGGCGCGGGTTGGATGTGCCGCCGATCCTGCTCTCCGGCGATCATGCCAAGGTGGCGGCCTGGCGGCACGAGCAGTCACTCGAGCGCACCCGCGAGCGCCGCCCCGATCTGCTCCCGGCCCCGACTGAAAGCTGATCGATTATTCGGCGGCGCAGGGGGAAGGCGACTTCACCTCGACCTGTACGTCTTTCGATCCGACTGTGTCGCGCAGGAGGATTACCCGGTATCCGCGAGAATTCTCATACGATCGCTCCACGGGATCTTCCTCCCGCCCAAGGATTTTGACCTCTGGACTTCGGGTGAAGCCATGCGCGGCAAGTGAATCCACTCCGCTCACGAGGTCGAGGAATCAGGGGAGCAGGCCGTATCTGCGGGCGATGGAGACGGCCTCGTGGCGAGAGCGGGCGTCGAGTTTGGTCATGGCGTTGCGGAGATAGCTCTTGATCGTTTCCGAGCCGAGGGAAAGGCGCTGGGCCACTTCGTGGTTGGTACAGCCGAGGGCGATCTGAGACAGGACGTCGAGTTCGCGGCGGGACAGCCGGGGCGCGTCGCCCTCCGGCTCGCCGATGAGCACCTTGGACAGTCGTTCGCTGAGGGAATGCAAACGGCCGCGTAGGTTCTCGTCCAGCGATCCGAGGGCCATGCCGCGCAAGTTCCGAATTGATGTCGCGCAGTTCCTCCGCGACGGCCGGTGCGGTGGCGGGGGACGGGGTCGTCGATTCCAGCAGCCGCAGGCGGCGGTCCACCTCGTCGCGGATGGCGATCTCGGCGGCCAGGCGGCGCCCGGCGTACAGGACGAGTTCGGTGGTGCGGTCGCCGAGCGGCGCCTCACCGCGGGTCGCGGCGTAGAGGACGGCGCGCGACTGGTTCGCGACGACCACCGGCACGGCGACGATGGAACGCAGGCCCTCCCCGGAGACCGGCCCGTCGTAGTGGTGGGTGATGGTGGTCGCGTTGTAGTAGTCCGAGACCGAGGCGGGCCTGCGGGTGTCGATCACCCGGCCGCCGAGCCCGGAGGAGCGCAGCACGGTCAGCCCGCGCAGCCCGTTGGTCGTGGTGCCGAAGAGTTCCGAAAGCAGCAGGGCGTCATCGTGCACCTCGCCGCCGAACACCACCGGCACCCCGGTTTTCCCCGCCACCCAGCGGAGTTCGGCACGAAGCGCATCGCCGTCACGAGGGCGCAGCATGGTGGTCAAGAGACTCACCCCTTTTCGGGGGTAGTGGCGGAACATGTGTGACCCACATCCTATTAGAGACTGGGGTGGCCTGGATCACTGATTGCGAGAGGGTGCGATGAGCTCAGATTTGAATGAGCGGGTGCGCGAGTTGCTGGCCTTGTACGACGGCCCCGAAGCGTGCGCGGCGGCGTTGCTGTGCGATCGGCACCCGGCCGAGGCGGTCGCGTTCACCATCGTCGAGTCCGACCTGTCTTCGACCGACCTCACCTACGGTGAACTGCGGGAGCGCTCGGCGCGATTCGCGGCGGCACTGGCCGGTCTCGGTGTCGAACCGGGTGCGCGGGTGGCCACGCTGATGTCGAAGTCGGCGGATCTGGTGGTGGCGCTTCTCGGTATCTGGCGCAATGGTGCGGTGCACGTGCCGCTGTTCACCGCGTTCGCGCCGCCCGCCATCGCGTTCCGGTTGGAGGCGAGCCGCGCGGCGGTCGTCATCGCCGATGCCGATCAGGCGAGCAAGCTGGCGCCGGGCGACGATATCCCCGCCGATCCGGTGTGGAAGCTGGTCATCGCCGGTGACGCGCCCGCGGGCGCGCTGAGCATGACCGAACTGCTGGCCGATCATTCGCCCGACGACCCGCGCGCCATCGCGGTGCCGGTGGGCGGCGACGGAATCCTGGTGCAGCTGTTCACCAGTGGCACCACCGGTACGCCCAAGGGCGTGCCGATTCCGGTGCGCGCGCTCGCGTCCTTCGTCGCGTATCAGGAGTTCTCCCTCGATGTCCGCCCGGACGACGTGTACTGGAACGCCGCCGATCCCGGCTGGGCCTACGGGCTGTACTGGGCCATCCTCAGCCCGCTCGCGACCGGTATCCGCAGCCTGCTGCTGCACGCGCCGTTCTCGCCCGCGCTGACCTGGCAGGTGCTGCAGCGGTTCGGTGTCACCAACTTCACCGCCGCGCCCACCGTGTATCGCGCGCTGCGTGCCGATACCGCAACGGCTCCAACGGGTTTCACGCTGCGCCGGGCGTCGTCGGCGGGTGAGCCGCTGACGCCGGACGTCGTCTCGTGGTCGATCGAGACGCTCGGGCTCGCGGTCCGTGACCACTACGGCCAGACCGAGCACGGCATGCTGATCTGCAATTCCTGGCATCCCGCGCTGGATGTGGACGCGCCCGCCGGTTCCATGGGCCGGACGATGCCGGGCTGGACGTGCGGCGTGCTGGCCGACGACGCCGATACCGAGGTGGCGCCAGGGGAACTGGGCCGGGTCGCCGTCGACACCGAGAACAGCCCGCTGATCTGGTTCCTCGGCTATCTCGAGGCGCCCGAACGCACCGCGCAGCGGTTCACCGCGGACGGCCGCTGGTATCTGACCGGCGACGCCGGATCGCGCGACGCCGACGGGTTCTTCCACTTCTCCTCCCGCGACGACGACGTGATCATCATGGCGGGCTACCGGATCGGCCCGTTCGAGATCGAGAGCGTGCTGGTGCTGCACGATCAGGTCGCCGAGGCGGCGGTGGTCGGTATGCCCGATTCGCTGCGCGGCGAGGTTGTCGAGGCATTCGTGGTGCTGCGCAACGGTTTCGAGCCGAGTCCGGAGCTGGCGACGGATCTGCAGAATTTGGTGAAGAAGAAGTTCGCCGCGCACGCCTATCCGCGCACGGTGCACTTCGTCGCCGCGCTGCCGAAGACGCCGAGCGGCAAGGTGCAGCGGTACATCCTGCGCCAGCAGGGAGTTCGGTGATGCGGGCATCGAACGGCGCGCACGCGCCGCTGCCGAGCTACGCGTCGGGCACCTCGGACACCCCACTGCTCGGGGACACCATCGGCGCCAACTTCGATCGCACCGTGGCCGCCTTCCCCGATCGGGAAGCGCTGGTGGACAGGCCATCCGGGCGGCGCTGGACCTACCGTGAGCTCGCCGCCGCCATCGACGCCGTGGCCACCGGACTCGCGGAGCTCGGCATCGGCAAGGGCGACCGGGTCGGCATCTGGGCGCCCAACTGCGCCGAATGGTTCCTCGTGCAGTACGCGACGGCCAAACTCGGCGCGATCCTGGTCAATATCAATCCGGCGTACCGCACCAGCGAATTGGCGTACGTGCTCGACCAGGCCGGTGTGCGGATGCTGATCGCCGCGCGCGAGTTCAAGTCGTCGAACTACGTCGCGATGATCGACGAGGTCCGCCCGCAGTGCCACGGGCTCGAACAGGTGCTGATCCTCGGCTCGCTGGAGTGGGCGGCGGTGACGCGCACCGCGATCGATGCCGAGCGGCTCGGCGCGGTCGCGGCGACGCTGTCCATGGACGACCCGATCAACATCCAGTACACCTCCGGCACAACGGGTTTCCCGAAGGGCGCCACGCTCAGCCATCACAACATCCTGAACAACGGCTACTTCGTCGGTGAGCTGTGCGGCTACACCGAACTGGACCGGATCTGCGTTCCGGTGCCGTTCTATCACTGCTTCGGCATGGTGATGGCCAATCTGGCCAGCACGAGTCACGGTGCGGCGGTGATCATTCCGGCGCCGTCGTTCGAACCGGTGACCACGCTGGAGGCCGCCGCCGCGGAGCATTGCACCTCGCTGTACGGCGTGCCGACCATGTTCATCGCGATGCTCGCCGAGCTCGACGGCGGTCCGGCCGTCGACCTTTCGGCCCTGCGCACCGGCATCATGGCGGGTTCACCGTGCCCGGTCGAGGTGATGAAGCGGGTCATCGATCGGCTCGGCATGGACGAGGTGTGCATCTGCTACGGCATGACCGAGACCTCGCCGGTGTCCACTCAGACCCGCCGCGACGACAGCATCGACCGGCGCACCGCGACCGTCGGCCGGGTCGGTCCGCACCTCGAGGTCAAAATCGTCGATCCCGCAACGGGTTTGACGGTGCCGCGCGGTGAGCCGGGCGAGCTGTGCACCCGCGGCTACTCGGTGATGCTCGGCTACTGGGGCGAACCGGGGAAGACGGCCGAATCGATCGACGCGGCCCGCTGGATGCACACCGGCGATATCGGGGTGATGGACGACGACGGCTATCTCGCGATCACCGGCCGGATCAAGGACATGGTGATCCGCGGCGGGGAGAACATCTATCCGCGCGAGATCGAGGAATTCCTCTACACCCACCCGGACATTCTGGACGCCCAGGTGATCGGAGTGCCCGATCCGAAATACGGTGAGGAGCTGATGGCCTGGCTCCGGCTGCGCGAGGGTGCCGCGCCGCTGGACGCGGCCACGCTGCGCGAATACTGCACCGGTCAGCTGGCGCACTTCAAGATTCCGCGCTATGTCCACATCGTCGACGAGTTCCCGATGACGGTGACCGGCAAGATCCGCAAGGCCGAAATGCGTGATATGGCCCAGACGATCCTGGTGCTGTCCGAGCAACACACGTGACGCACGGTGAGAGGCTCGCTGAGGCGGGGCAGCGCGCGGCGGTAGTGTTTCCTCCGTGACGACAGCGCCCGAGACTGCCAGTTCCGAAACCGTCCGTGCAGGGACGATCGGCTCCGCCACCGCGAGCAACGCCAGCGTCAACCGTCGCATCGCCGACGAGCTAGCGGTGCGCGAGACCCAGGTGAGCGCCGCCGTCGAGCTGCTCGACGCGGGCTCGACGGTGCCGTTCATCGCGCGGTACCGCAAGGAGGTCACCGGCGGCCTCGACGACGCCCAGCTGCGCCAGCTCGACGAGCGCCTGCACTACCTGCGCGAACTCGACGAGCGCCGGGCCTCGATCATCGAATCCATCCGTGGCCAGGGCAAATTGGATGACGCGCTGCATCAGCAGCTGATGCTCGCCGAGACCAAGGCCAGGCTGGAGGACATCTACCTGCCGTACAAGCCGAAGCGGCGCACCAAGGCGCAGATCGCGCGCGAGGCGGGCCACGAGCCGGTGGCCGATGCGCTGATCGGCGATCCGGCCACCGATCCGGCGCAGTACACCGCCGAGCAGCTCGACGGCGCACGCGCCATCCTGGTCGAGCGATTCGCCGAGGACGCCGACCTGGTCGGCGAGCTGCGCGAGCTGATGTGGAACCGCGGGCAGGTGAGCTCGACGGTGCGCGCGGGCAAGGAGGAGGCGGGCGCGAAATTCGCCGACTACTTCGAATTCAGCGAGCCGTTCAACAAGCTGCCCTCGCACCGGATCCTGGCGCTGCTGCGCGGTGAGAAGGAAGAGGTGCTCACCCTGCACCTCGAGCCGGACACCGAAGCTGCATCCGATGGGCGCTCCGCAGGCTCCGCGCCTGCCGGAGCGGGGGAGCGCACGATCTACGAGGGCCGCATCGCCGTCGCCTTCGATATCGCGGATCGCGGCCGTGCCGCCGACAGCTGGCTGCTGGACACCGTGCGCTGGGCCTGGCGCACGAAACTGCAAGTGAGCCTTGGTATCGACACGCGGATGCGGTTGCGTCAGCAGGCCGAGAAGGATGCGGTCGACGTGTTCGCCGCGAACCTGCGCGACCTGTTGCTCGCCGCGCCCGCGGGCACCAGGACCACCATGGGCCTGGACCCGGGCTACCGCACCGGCGTGAAGGTGGCCGTCGTCGACGCCACCGGCAAGGTGGTCGCCACCGAGGTGATCTACCCGCACAAGCCGCAGGGGCAGACCGAGAAGTCGCTCGCGGTGCTCGGCGCCCTGGTTGCCCGGTTCGGTGTCGAACTCATCGCCATCGGCAACGGCACCGCCTCGCGCGAGACCGATGCCCTTGCCGCGGAACTGATTTCGCGCATCCCGGAGAACAAGCCGACCAAGATCGTGGTGTCCGAGGCCGGTGCGTCGGTGTACTCCGCCTCGGCCTACGCCTCGGCGGAACTGCCCGATATGGACGTCTCGCTGCGCGGTGCGGTGTCGATCGCGCGCCGGCTGCAGGATCCGCTGGCCGAGCTGGTGAAGATCGATCCGAAATCCATCGGTGTCGGTCAGTACCAGCACGACGTCTCCGAAACCCTGCTCGCCCGCTCGCTGGGTGCGGTGGTCGAGGACGCGGTGAACGCGGTCGGCGTCGACGTCAACACCGCATCGGTGCCGCTGCTCTCCCGGGTATCGGGTATCGCCAATTCGATCGCGGAAAGCATTGTGGCGCACCGTGATCAGCACGGCCCGTTCCGCAGCAGGACCGCGCTGCTCAGTGTGCCCCGGCTCGGTCCGAAGGCCTTCGAACAGTGCGCGGGCTTCCTGCGCATCCGCGGCGGTGACGACCCGCTCGACACCTCCGCGGTGCACCCCGAGGCCTACCCGGTGGTGCGGCGCATTCTGGAGTCCACCGGCCGCGGCGTCGCCGACATCATCGGCAACAGCACGGTGCTGCGCGCGCTGAAGCCGGTCGAATTCACCGACGACAAATTCGGTGTGCCGACGGTCAGCGACATCATCTCCGAGCTGGAGAAGCCCGGCCGCGACCCACGTCCGGAATTCAAGACCGCCGAATTCGCCGCGGGCGTGGAGAAGGTCGCCGATCTGAAGCCGGGCATGGTGCTCGAGGGCGTGGTCACCAATGTGGCCGCGTTCGGCGCGTTCGTCGATGTCGGCGTGCACCAGGACGGGCTCGTGCACGTCTCGGCGCTGTCGCACAATTTCGTCAAGGATCCGCGCGAGGTGGTCAAGTCCGGCGACGTGGTCAAGGTCAAGGTGCTCGAGGTCGATGTGGCACGCCAGCGCATCGGGCTTTCGCTGCGGCTCGACGACGAACCGGGTGCGGGCGGCAAGGGTGAGCCGCGCGGCCGTGGCCAGGGTGAGCGTGGCCGCGGCGGCAACGACGGCGGCGGTCAGCGCGGTGGTCAGGGCAGGCAGCAGGGCCAGGGCCGCAATCAGGGTCAGGGCCAGGGCAAGCAGAGCCAGAACCGGAACCAGTCGCAAGGACGCAACGACCGCCGCAACGCGCCCGCGCCGAGCGGTTCGATGGCGGATGCGTTGCGCAGGGCCGGATTCGGGCAGTAGGTGGCGCACACCACGGACGGAGGAATGTAGGAGCCCATGCGACGGTGGCTCGACGAGATGAGCGCGCAGGGCCGGTTGCCGCTGCTGTGCTTTCTTTTCGGGTTCATCGTCGGCTTCCTGCTCATCCGGCTCAGCGTCCGGCTGATCCGCAAGCAAGTGCGCTGGTGGCCAGGCAACCTGCGCTCCGGTGGTGTGCACATCCATCACATGGTGTTCGGGGTGATCCTGATGCTGCTGTCCGGCATCGGCATGGTCACCCTGTACCAGAGCGCCGACACCATGACGGCCGGCCTGCTCGCGGCGGCCTTCGGTGTCGGCGCCGCCCTGACCCTCGACGAGTTCGCGCTGATCTTCTATCTGCGCGACGTGTACTGGGAGGAGCAGGGGCGCACCTCGGTCGACGCGGTATTCGTCGCGCTCGCGGTGACCGGGCTGCTGCTGCTGGGCTTCCACCCGCTGTGGCTGTTGGATATCAACGACTTCCGCAGCGGCGGCAATATCGAGGTGCGGATCTTCGTCGTCGCGTTCGCGGTGGTGAACCTCGGCCTCGCCGCCGTCGTGATCGCCAAGGGCAAGATCTGGACCGGCCTGTTCGGCATGTTCTTCCTGCCACTGCTCGTGGTCGGCGCGTTGCGGTTGAGCAGGCCGGGCGCACCGTGGGCGCGCTGGCGCTACGCCGACCGGCGCAGGCTGATGTACCGCTCGATCGTGCGTGAGCGGCGCTATCGGCGTCCGGTGATCCGGGCCAAGATCTTCGTCCAGGACCTGATCGCCGGCAAGCCCGATGTCGAGCACGTGCGCATGGCCGCCGAGGCGGAGCTGACCCGGACCGTGGTGCCCGCGCCGCCCGCGCCACCGCCGCGGTATCACCTGCCGTGGTCCTCGGAGCACGGACCCGATCACTGAATCGCCGCGCTCCGAGTCGGCAAGGCGTGCCTGTATCGATGCCTTGGCCTCGGTGCGCGCTGGTTGCCGACTCCGCGGTCCGAATCGGTAAGGCATGATGCAGCGTGGTCGCCACGGCTGTCACAGAGTGCGCACCTGATCGATGGATGCTGCCTTCGAACGGGAGCCGATTCGCACGGTGCCCTGCGTCGCGGCGATGGTATTCGAAGCGTTGACCGGTGTCGGCTTCGATGTGCCGATTATTTGCGAGTGATGCGGGCAGTCGTGGCATGTGCCAGTCTGGCATGAGGTGTCAACGATTTCCGCGTGTGTTCATCCGGCGCGTGGAGTGGAGAGGAAGCACACGTGAGTTTCGACGGTTTGCGCGAGGCGGTGCGTGGCCAGGTGCTGCTGGCCGGGGACGAGGGTTTCGCGCAGGCGAGCACGCCGTGGAATGTGACGGTGGCGCAGCCCGTCGCGGCGGTGGTCACGGCAGCCGACGCGGATGATGTCGCCGCGCTGATCGCTTACGCGCGGCGGGCCGGTCTGAGCGTGGCCGCACAATCGACCGGGCACGGTGCCTCCGGAGACGTCGACGGCGTCATCCTGCTGCGCACCGGCCTGTTGAATCAGGTGGAAGTCGATGTCGATCGCCGCGTGGCGCGGATGGGAGCCGGCGCCAAGGCGGGACAGGTGCAGGCGGCGGCCGCGGCACACGGGCTGACCGCACTCCCGGGGAGCAGCCCCGTGGTCGGCGTGGCCGGATATCTGCTCGGTGGCGGGCTGAGCTGGTTCAGCCGCAAACACGGCTGGGCCTCGGATGCCGTGCGCGCCTTCGAGATCGTCGATGCCGACGGCCGCCAGGCGCGGGTCACCGCCGAATCGGATCCGGAGCTGTTCTGGGGATTGCGCGGCGGCGGTGGCGATGTCGCGGTGGTGACCGCGATCGAATGCGAATTGTTCCCCGCGGCAGGGCTGTACGGCGGCCGGGTGCTGTGGCCGGGCGAGCGGACCCGCGAGGTCTTCGCCGCCTTCCAGGAGCTCACCGCGAGCGCTCCCGCGGAACTGTCGGTGTGGCTGCACCGGATCCAACCTCCCGGCGGTGCACCGCTGGTCGGTCTGGATGCCGCCTACCTCGGTGACCCGGAGGCTGGCAAAGCGCTACTGGCCGTGTTGGATTCGCTCGGCGGCACGATCGCCGACACGCGCGGGGTGGTGCCGCTCGCCGATTTCGGCGGCATCTGCGCCGAGCCGACCGATCCCACCCCGGCGCTGACCCGCGGCGCGCTGCTCACCGACCTGGGCGACGCGGTCGCGGAGCTGCTGATCGACGGACCGATCGCGCCGCTGGTCTCCCTTCAGATCCGCCACCTCGGCGGCGCGCTCACCGAACCGGTGGCCACGCCGGGCGCGCGCGGCCCGGTCGCCGAGCCCTTCTTGGTGAACCTGCTCGGCATCGGCCTGCCGCACCTCGCCGACGCGGTACTCGCCCGTCAGCGCGAGCTACTCGACGCGCTGTCCGGCCACACCGGCCCCACCCCCTACACCTTCCTCGCCGCGGGCGACCGGGCCGCGTCCGCCTTCGACGACCCGACCGTGGCCCGCCTGCGCGCCCTCAAACAGGCCCGCGACCCACACGGCACGTTCCGCGCTAGCTTCCCCCTGCACTGACCACAGCCGCACACCCTGTGCTTCCCGCACACCGATTCGCCTGCGATCCGGTGTGCGGGAAGTCGATCGGCGCGCGGCCGCGCCTGTGCGGTTCAGACGGTCGGCAGCTCGGCGAACTCGTCGAGCGGCAGGCGCGCGAGGCGTTCGGCGTCCGAGAGCAGATCGATCGCCGCGATGACGCCGTCGCGGACGGTGAACGAGATCACCGAAACCGTCCGCGTGCCATCGGTATTGAGCAGCCCAGCCACGCCGTTGATCAGAACTGGCTGCGACGCATAGGCATTCGAGAAGCGGCGGAACTCCGACAGCTGACCGGCCACCGCCGCGGCGCCGCGCAGCACGAGCATGCCGCCGCCGAATGCCGCGCCGCCGTCGGCGCGCAGCACCACATCGGGATCGAGAATCGCCAGCAGCGCGTCGAAATCGCCACCCCGCGCGGCACGCAGGAAGGCGTCGACCACCCTGCGCTGGCGCGGCAGATCCCGGTCCGGCCGCGGCGCCTGGTCTTTGACCCGGCGGCGGGCCCTGCTGGCCAGCATCTTCGCCGCCGCGGCCGACTTGCCGACCACCGGCGCGATCTGATCGAACGGCACGGCGAACATATCGTGCAGCACGAAGGTGACCCGCTCGGCGGGATTGAGCGAGTCGAGCACGACGAGCAGCGCCATACCCACCGAATCGGCAAGTACCGCTTCCTGTTCCGGCTGGGTGCCGTCGTCCGGACTGAGGATCGGATCGGGCAGGTGCTCGGCGAACGCGTCCTCGTGGCGAATCTTGCGTGAGCGCAACATATCCAGGCACACCCGGCTGACCGCGGTGGTGAGCCAGCCCGCCAGGTTGTCGATCTCGCTCGCGTCGCTGCGGGCCAGCCGCAGCCACGCCTCCTGCACCGCGTCGTCGGCCTCGCCCAGCGAGCCGAGCATTCGATAGGCCACCGTAGTCAGATGCGGGCGATGCTCCTGGAACCGTCCGGCCAGCACATCGTGTTCATGCACAGTCTTCTCCCTCGGCGTCGTCTACCGAGATGACGGCACAGCTCGCGCGATCGTGACAAGCGCGTGCGCATCCGTGGTGTGGATCACGTCGGCGGCGTTACCTTCGCGGTTCGTCATCCGTCAGATCGGCAGTACGTCGGCCCAGCGCCGACGTCCCCGAGCGAAGGAGCGAATGATGAAATCCCGCACCAAGAATGGCTTGTTGAAGGCCGCCTACCTCGGTGCCACCGGCATCGTGCTGACCGAATCGGTGGTCGGCTCGTACTGGGATGTGGCCCGAGTCCCCTACGTCAAAGACGTTTTCGACGAGCTCGGCTACCCGATGTATTTCGCCAGCATCATGGGCGTCGCCAAGGCCGCCGCGGTCGCGGCCATCGTGGCGCCCGGCTTCGCGCGCTCCGAGGAGTGGGCCTACGCCGGGCTGACCTTCGTCTACGGCGGCGCCGCGTTGTCGCACCTGTCGATCGGCCACAAGAAGGACAGGTGGGTCGGCCCCCTCGTCTTCGCCGGACTGTCCGCCGCGTCCTATGCACTGCGTCCCGCGATCGGCTACCGGGGCACCCCGTTGTCCGCGTTGCGGCGCGCCTGATTCCGACCACTTCCGAAGGAGCAATCGTGAACCACACCATCGACGTACAGGGCAGTGTCGCACCGGGATTCGAGGCAGTGGCCGACGAGTTCGCCGCCGTGATCGCCGAGGAGAACGGCGAATCCGGCGCCCAGCTCGCGGCTTTCGTGCACGGACAGCAGGTCATCGATCTCTGGGCGGGCGAGCACGTCACCGGCGACACCCTCACCGGTGTGCTGTCGTCGACCAAGGGCGCGGCCACGCTGGTCGTCGCGCTGCTCGTCCAGGAAGGGGCGCTCGACATCGACCGCCCGGTGGCCGCGTACTGGCCCGAGTTCTCGGTCTCCGACAAGGCGGACATCACGCTGCGCCAGGTGCTGACCCACCAATCCGGTCTGATGGGCGCCGATGGCGGTTTCACCTTCACCGAGCTGGCCGACGATCGGCTGATCGCGCGCCGAATGGCGTGGCAGCGGCCGTATTTCCGGCCGGGCGCGGCGCAGGCCTACGGCAGCTTCGTGCCGTTCGCGATCGTCAACGAGGCGGTGCGGCGCAGCACCGGCAGCTCGATCCAGGAACTGTATGAGGACCGTATCCGCGCGCCCTACGCGCTCGACTTCTACCTCGGGCTGCCCGCCACCGAGGAGCAGCGCTACCTGCCGGTGCTGCCGTGGCTGGCGACACCCGAACTGCAGGCCGTGTTCGAGGCGAATTCCCCCAATCCGCACGGACTGGCCGGAATCTCCTACAACCTCAACGCGCTCGCCGGTTTCGCGCCGAGCGACGTCTTCGAGCTGCCCAACGATCCCGCGGTCCGTTCGCTCGGCCCCGCCTCGATGGGCGGCGTGAGCAGTGCGCGCGGGCTGGCCGGTCTGTACGCGGCCGCCATCTCCGAGATCGACGGGCGCGCGGCCCTTTTGAAGCCGGATACGCTCGGCGCGTTCGCCACCGTTCAGCGGGCCGGTGACGATCTGGTGCGCGGGAATCGGATGCCCTACGCGATCGGTTTCGAGGCCAAGGGGCTGGAGTATCCGTTCCTGAGCGCGAACGCCTTCGGTCACGCGGGCGCCGCGGGATCGGACGCGTTCGCCGATCCGCGCATCGGCCTCACCTACGGCTACACCCGCCGCCGCGCCGCCTTCGGGTTCGCGGGCCCGGAGAACGCCAGGCTGGCCGCGGCCGTGCATCGTGCGGCAATTCAGCTGGGCTGAGCGGCAATTCGCGGTTCGAGTGCGATGTGCAGACAGGCGGCGATCAACGCCGTCTCGGCCACGCCGCAGGCGAGCGCGAGCAGGAACTCCGCGCCGGGCGCGGCGGTCACCAGGTCGAACCACAGGTCGATCGCGGCGGCGCCTGCCACCGCCGCCGCCACCGTCTTGGCCCGGGAATCGTTGCGGCGCAACAGCATTGTCGTGAGCGCGCAGCCACCGGCCAGTAGCAGGTCGAGGCCGACCCACGCCGTCGACCAGTTCCGCACCTGCGTGGTGTTCGGCAGCGTGGTGGCGAGTACCGCCGCCCACGGCAGCAGGGCCACCGGGGTCGCGGCGAGTAGCCAGGGCGCTCGATCGCGGACCTGGCGGCGGGGAAGGAGTGCGGTCATAGCCATGCCGCCCACCGTACGATCGCAAAGAGATTTTTGCAAAGGATTGTTTGCAAAGACTTCTTTGCTATCCTCGGCCCATGCGTAAGGCCGAAGAGATGAGCAGCGCCGAGCGAACCGCGCTCTATCGCACGCTCGCCCATCCATTGCGCGGGCAGATCCTCGCGTACCTGGGCAAACACGGTGAGGCGAATTCGGCCGCCCTGGCCGGGGTGCTGCACGAGAGCACTGGCACCACCAGCTACCACCTGCGCAAGCTGGCCGAACTCGGGCTCATCGAGGAGATCGCGGAGAAGTCGGCGGGGCGCGAACGCTGGTGGAAATCGGTGCCGTTCCAGCACGTCACACCGGACCCCGCCGCGATGGCGCCGGAGGAGCTGGCCGCCGCCGAGCATCTGGCCAGGCTCAGGGCGAGTCGCGATACGGACCTGTACCACCGCGCCGTGCGGGAGTGGACGGGCCCGGACGGCTGGGCGCAACTCTGGCGGGCGGGCTCCTACCTGACCAAGGATCAGGTGGCGGCGTTCGCGGCCGAATTCCAGGAGTTGCTGCGCCGCTACCAGGTCATGCGGGCGGACGCGCCCGACGACGCCCGTCAGATGAACATCCGCCTGTTCGCGGTGCCCGACGAGCAGGCCTGATCCGGGGGGCGATTTTTCGCGCGACGCGCCGATCTGGCACAATGCTCAGGTTGCCCTGGGTGGTTGTCGACCCGGCGCACCCCATTATCCGGAGCATGAACCGGCCGAGCACCCACGGTGCCGCCAGGGTCCTCTGTTCTTGCGAACCCATAAGGATGGAAATGAACACCCTTGACTTCGTCGACGAGAAGTCGCTGCGCAGCGATGTCCCCGACTTCCGGCCGGGTGACACGCTCAACGTGCACGTGAAGGTCATCGAAGGCTCGAAGGAGCGTATCCAGGTCTTCAAGGGCGTCGTCATCCGGCGCCAGGGCGGCGGCATCCGCGAGACCTTCACGGTCCGCAAGGTGTCCTTCGGTGTCGGTGTCGAGCGCACCTTCCCCGTGCACAGCCCCAACATCGACCACATCGATGTGGTGACCCGCGGCGATGTCCGCCGGGCCAAGCTGTACTACCTGCGCGATCTGCGCGGCAAGGCCGCCAAGATCAAGGAAAAGCGCTGAAGTAGCCTTTTCCCGGCGCGAAAGACCTTCTGATAGCCCGGCATCGGACCAATGTCCCGGTGCCGGGCTAATCTGTTCGGCGTGGCAGACGAAAGTGGGTTGACGGTGTCCGAGTCGAACGACGACGGCGCGAGTCGACGCCGCGGCAAGCGGCAGGGGGACAAGAAGGAGAAGAAGCAGCGGCCGTTCTGGCAGGAGCTGCCCATCCTCATCGGCATCGCGGCGATCATCGCCGCGCTGATGGTCACCTTCGTCGGCAGGCCGTACGTGATCCCGTCGCAGTCGATGGAGAACACGCTCAAGATCGGCGATCGGATCTACGTCCAGAAACTCAGCTACTACTGGGGCGATCCGCAGCCCGGTGATGTCGTGGTCTTTGTCGGCCCGTCCTCCTCGTGGAATGCCAGCCACCGCTCCATTCGCTCGGACAACACGGTGGTCCGCGGCGTGCAGAACTTCTTCTCCTTCTTCGGCCTGGTACCGCCCGACGAGAACGATCTCGTCAAGCGGGTCATCGCGGTCGGCGGCCAGACCGTCCAGTGCTGCGATGCGCAGGGCCGGGTGATGGTCGACGGTAAACCGCTGGACGAGCCGTACGCCCGCTACGACGTGCCCTACGTGCCGGGCAGGCAGGCCGGTCCGGACGCGCGCAAGGGCCAGAGTTCGGCAGGCCGGGAATTCGGGCCGGTGAAGGTCGCCGAGGGCCGGGTCTGGGTGATGGGCGACAACCGCAACCAGTCCGCCGATTCCCGGTATCACATGGACGACGAATACGGTGGCCAGGTTCCGGTATCCGATATCCGCGGCAAGGCGGTGTTCCGCATCTGGCCGATCAACCGGATCGGGCCGATCCACGCGGTGGATCCCCAGACGAATTGATCCAACGGCCGCAGGATAATTGAACCGTGGGGCAGGAACCGGTGACACAGGTTGGTCGAGTGAGCGGCGGTTGGCCGCCGCGTGTCGTCATGCGCCGTGCGAGCGGACTGCGCACCCTGGAGGCCGCGCTGATCCGCAGTGGCCTAGGCCCGGTCGCCGGGGTCGACGAGGCGGGGCGCGGCCCGTGTGCCGGGCCGCTCGTCGTCGCGGCATGCCTGCTCGCGCCGAAGGCGTACGACAAGCTGGCCGGTCTCGACGACTCCAAGAAGCTCACCGAATCCGTGCGCGAGGAGCTGTATCCGGTCATCACCCGGCTGTCGCTGGCCTGGAATGTCGTGGTGATCCCGGCCTGGGAGATCGACTCCATCGGCATCCACGTGGCCAATATCGAAGGGATGCGCCGCGCGGTGGCCGGACTCGGGCGCCGGCCCGGATATGTGCTCACCGATGGTTTCCGGGTGCCGGGTATTCCGGTGCCCTCGCTGCCGGTGATCGGCGGTGACGCGGCCGCCGCCTGTATCGCCGCGGCCAGCATCCTGGCGAAGGTCACCCGCGACCGGATGATGGTCGAACTGGACGAGCGATTCCCCGGCTATGGTTTCGCGACGCACAAGGGATACAACACGCCCGAGCACCTCGCGGCGCTGAACCAGCTCGGACCGAGCGCCGAGCATCGGCGCTCGTGGCGCAACGTGCGCGAGATGGGCGGTCCGCGGGCCGCTCGCGGTGCCGCCGACCACGCCGGCGCCGTGCTCACCGAAGACGCCGATGCCGATGGCCGAGTGGCTACCGACACGGCCCATGCGCGATGATGTCTGCACAGGACACAATGCGGCGAGAAGGAGGACGTCCCACCCGATGAGTGCCGAGGACCTGGAGAAATACGAAACCGAGATGGAGCTCTCGCTGTATCGCGAGTACAAGGACATCGTCGGTCAGTTCTCGTACGTGGTGGAGACCGAGCGCCGCTTCTACCTGGCCAACTCCGTGGAGCTGCGCCCGCAGAACGCCGACGGCGAGGTGTACTTCGAGGTACGGATGAGCGATGCGTGGGTCTGGGATATGTACCGGCCCGCCCGCTTCGTCAAACACGTCCGGGTGATCACCTTCAAGGACGTCAACATCGAGGAGCTGGAGAAACCGGACCTGCGGCTACCCGAGTGATCGGGTAATACCGCCCGGTTGTCCACAGGTGGGCGGTTATCAACAGGTTTTCTGTTTGCCCAGGTCGACGCGGTGGACCGGTCGTGCGGGCCGGGCACGCTGTCCGGGTGGCAGACACAAAGGCGCTCGGCGCACACGGAGAAGAGCTGGCGGCCCGCTACCTGCGGGCCGAGGGCATGGAGATCATCGCGCGCAACTGGCGATGCAAATACGGCGAGCTGGACCTGATCGCGCAGGACGCGAAGGTCACCGCGTTCGTCGAGGTGAAGACCCGCAGCGGGCTCGGGTACGGCATCCCCGCCGAATCGGTCACCTTCACCAAACGGCAGCGGATCCGCAGGCTCGCGCTGCTGTGGCTGAACGAGCAGGAAGGGCCGTGGCGCCGGGTCCGCTTCGATGTCATCTCGGTACTGCTGACCCGTGGGCACCGCCCGGTGATCGACCACCTCCAAGGGGTGTTCTGAGATGGCCCTCGGCCGGGCCCATTCGGTCGCGGTCACCGGGGTGGACGGTCAGCTCGTCGAGATCGAGGCCGACGTCGGGCAGGGGCTGCCCTCCGTCCATCTGGTGGGGCTGCCCGATACCGCGCTCCAGGAATCCCGTGACCGGGTCCGCTCGGCGGTGGCGAACTCGGGGGAGAAGTGGCCCGACGGCCGGGTGGTCCTCGCCCTCTCGCCCGCGACGCTGCCGAAGGTCGGCAGCGTATACGACCTCGCCTTGGCCACAGCGGTATTGGACGCGGCGGGCGCGATTCCATCGGAGCGGCTGGCCAAGACCGTCCTGCTCGGCGAACTCGCCCTGGACGGGCGGGTCCGCCGGGTCCGCGGCATCCTGCCCGCGGTGATCGCGGCGCGCAACGCCGGATGGGCCACCGTTGTCGTGCCCGAATCGGCGATGGCCGAGGCCGGACTCGTCGACGGGATCGAAGTGTTCGGTGCGCTCAGCCTGCGCACCGTCGTCGCCTGGTTGCGTGGTGAGGGCACGCTGGCCGAACCGGACGGGCGGCTGCCCGACACCGTGCGCTCCGGCGGCGATCTCAGCGAGGTGGTCGGTCAGGAGGAGGCCAGGTGGGCGCTGGAGGTGGCCGCGGCGGGCGGCCATCACCTGCTGCTGACCGGGCCGCCCGGTATCGGGAAAACCATGCTGGCACAACGCCTTCCCGGACTGCTGCCGCCGCTCACCGAAACCGAGGCGCTGCAGGTGACGGCCATCCACTCGATGGCGGGCGCGCTGTCGGGCGACCAGCCGTTGATCACCGTGCCGCCCTTCGTCGCGCCGCACCACTCGACCTCGGTGGCCGCCATGGTCGGCGGTGGCTCGGGTGCGGCGCGGCCGGGGGCGGTCAGCCTGGCTCACCGTGGCGTGCTGTTCCTCGACGAATGCGCCGAGATCGGCGGAAAGGTGCTGGAGGCGATGCGAACACCGTTGGAGGAGGGCGAGATCCGGATCGCCCGCCGCGACGGCGTCGCCAGATACCCCGCTCGGTTCCAGCTGATCCTGGCGGCGAACCCATGTCCGTGCGCGCCGGCACGCGATGTCGACTGCATCTGTGCGCCGCTCGCGCGGCGGCGCTACCTGGGCAAGTTGTCCGGTCCGCTGATGGATCGCATCGATATCTGGGTGCAGATGCACGGCCAGTCCGGCGCCGCGTTCGCGGGTGAGATCGCCGAGAGCAGCGCGGTGGTGCGGGCCAGGGTCGCGGTGGCCAGACAGGCCGCGGTGGACCGCTGGCGGGAGTACGGGTGGACCACCAATGCCGAAGTGCCGGGACATGTACTGCGCCAGCGCTTCCGGTTGCCGCGCGAGGCGGTCGCCCCGCTGGAGACGTCGCTGCGGCTCGGCCGGATGTCGGCGCGCGGTGCCGACCGGGCGATCCGGGTCGCGTGGACCATCTGCGACCTGCGCGGCGGCGAACTGCCGACGGCGCAGGATGTGCTGTCGGCGTTGAACTTCCGGCAGCGGGGCGCGCAGTGAGCGGCGCGCCGGTCGATCTGGACGGGATCGGGGCGGGTGGCACGGCGGATGAACGGCGGCTGGCCTGGGTGTATCTGTCGCGGGTCGTGCACGGCCCGTGCGCGGCGCTGTCCGCGCTGATCGAATCGGTCGGCGTGCTGGAGGCGGCGCGTGCGGTGCGGGAGAGCGCACTGCCCGAATCGCTGCGCGAACCCACCGAGCGGCGGCGCGGAATCGACACGGCCGCGCGCGATCTGGAGCTGATCGAACGACTGGGCGGCCGGGTGGTGACGCCCGACGACCCGGAATGGCCCGCCTGGCGGCTGCTCGGGCTGACCCAGCTGGACGCGGGCCGCGACCGCGACGGCGCGATCCCGCTGGTGCTGTGGGTGCGCGGCCCGCGCTCACTGCTCGAATCGAGCGAGCGCGCGGTGGCCGTGGTCGGTGCGCGATGCAGTACCGCCTACGGCAATCAGGTGACCGGCGAGATCGTGAGCGAGCTCGCCGCACAGGGGTGGACGATCGTGTCGGGTGCGGCTTTCGGCATCGATGGCATGGCACACCGTGCGGCGCTCGCGGTGGACGGCCCGACGATCGCGGTGCTCGCCTGCGGCGTCGATCGGCCGTATCCGGCCCAGCACGAGCGGCTCATCGACGAAATCGCCGATACCGGACTGGTGGTCAGCGAATATCCGCCGGGCGCCGCCGCGCGCAAACATCAGTTCCTGGCGCGCAACCGTTTGATCGCCGCACTGGCCGACGGTGTCCTCGTCGTCGAGGCGGGCCTGCGCAGCGGTGCTCGTAACACCGTGAAATGGTCACGCCGCCTCGGTCGTCCGGCCCTCGCGATCCCCGGTTCGGTGAACTCGGCCGCGTCCGTCGGCTGCCACCGCATGATCCGCGACGGCGAGGCGCTACTGGTCACCCGCGCCGAAGAGGTCATCGACGAGGCGGGCCCGCTGCGCCTGTCACTGCCGGACGGCGCGCGGGCCGACAACCCCGCCGACGCGCTGAGCGGTGACGAAGCCCTGATCTTCGAGGCGCTCCCGGTAATCGGTTCCCGCAGGCCGAGCGAACTGGCCGACCAGTCCGGCCTCCCGTTGTCCGCGGTGCGCGCCGTACTGCCCGCCCTGGAACTGGCCGGGTTGATCGGCGCAGGCGAAAACGGTTGGCACCGAACGGCATCGCCCCGCTCGACCACTCCGCGATAGGTGATCCCATGCAAACAACCCCCGAAAAGAAAGGCGCCCAACATGTATGGTGCTGGTACCATAACCACCATGCTAAAGAAGACGACCGTCATGGTCGACGAAGAGGATCTGGCTCTCATCAAGGAGGCGGCCATGCGCGAAGGGCGACCCGAATCGGAGATCTTCCGCGAGGCATTCCACATTGCCGCGCTGCGCACCAAACGCTGGAGCGAAGGCTGGGACATCCCCCGGCTGGACTCCGGACGCCCGGTGACGGCCGACGACATGCGCCAGACCGTGTCGGACGCGGTCGTCGGCAAATATCGGAAGCGGACCGAAGGCCGGTGATCCTCATCGGTGACACCTCGGGGCTGGTCGCCGCGCTCGAGGTTCGCCATCCCGATCACGAGGCGGCGCGCACCGTACTGGCCGAGGCGGCGCTGACCGTGGTGTCGCCCCTGGTCTTCCTGGAGATCGAGCACATCGTCCGGCGCGACTTCGATTCCGGCGTGGCCGGTTCGGTCAACGACTGGCTGCTGACCCAGGAAGTCTCAGGGCGGATCTCGGTCCCGGCGTTGTCGAGTGCGCATCTGATCAAGGCCCGCAGGGTGCAGGACCGCTATGCCGATCTCCAGCTCGACCTGACCGATGCGGTCAGCGTGGTGCTTGCCGCCGAATACGAAACGGAGGACGTGCTGACGCTCGACCACAAGGACTTTCGGGCGGTGACCCCGCTCACCGGCGCCCCGGCGTTCCGGCTGCTGCCCGCCGATCGCTGACGGCGCGGTGGCTTGCGTGCCGGGGCCACGACCGCGACGGTGGAGAGATGGACGAACTGCCCGAGGATCTGGACGCACTGCTGGCCGAGTACGGGCGATACCTGGAGCTCGGCCGGAACCGGTCGGCGCATACGGTCCGGGCCTACGTGGGGGATGCGCGGTCTTTGCTGGCGCATCTGGTCGCGCGGTCGGCGGATTCGGCGGTGCGGGAACTGGACCTGGCGTTGCTGCGCTCATGGTTGGCGGCGCAGTCGACGAACGGCGCCGCGCGGACCACGATGGCCAGGCGCGCCTCAGCGGCGCGCACCTTCACGGCGTGGCTCACCCGGACCGGCAGGCTCCCCGTCGATCCCGGGTTGCGGCTCGGCTCGCCGAAGGCGCATCGCGTGCTGCCCGCCGTACTCGGCAGGCAGCAGGCGGCCGAGGCGATGGACGCGGCGGAATCCGGTGCGGCCCAGCATGATCCGATGGCGCTGCGGGACCGGCTGATCGTGGAACTGCTGTACGCCACCGGGATTCGGGTCAGCGAGCTGTGCGGGCTCGATATCGATGACGTCGACCGGGAGCGGCGGGTGGTGCGGGTACTCGGCAAGGGCAACAAGGAGCGGTCGGCGCCGTTCGGCGGACCTGCGGACGAGGCCATCCAGCAGTGGCTGCATGTCGGGCGGCCCGCGTTCGCCGCCGCCGACTCCGGGCGTGCGCTGCTGCTGGGCCGTCGCGGCAGGCGGTTGGATCAGCGTCAAGCCAGAACCGTTGTGCACGAAGTTGTTTCGGCGATTCCGGGGGCGCCCGATCTCGGTCCGCACGGCCTGCGGCACAGCGCCGCGACCCATCTGCTCGAGGGTGGCGCCGACCTGCGGGTGGTGCAGGAACTGCTCGGTCACGCCAGCATGGCGACCACCCAGCTGTACACCCATGTATCGATCGAACGGCTGAAGAAGGTGCACGACCAGGCGCATCCGCGCGCATAGTCCCGATATAGAACTGAAACGTGTTATAGTTCGGCCGCACGAGGAAGGCGGCCAGGATGAGCACGCACACCGTTCTCGGTCGGGAGGTCCGGATGCCCGTGCGGATCCGGCTGGCACGCGCCTTCATGGCGACCTACCTGGTCCCGGCCGACCAGGCGCAGCGACTCATCGACTACTCCGGCTTGCGCGTCCTGCGGCTGCCACGCGGCCGTGCGCTGTGCACCCTGGTTTTCGTCGACTACCTCGACGGAGATCTCGGCCCCTACAACGAATTCGGCGTCTCCTTCACGGTCGGCCAGCACACCGCCGCCGGCCGCGGCGGCCTGCGCGCGCTGGCCACCGGCCGGGCCGGCGTCTTCATCCACCGGCTGCCCGTCGACGGCGAATTCACCCTCGCCGCGGGCCGCGGCATCTGGGGCTTTCCCAAGGAGCTGGCCGAATTCACCGCCACCCATGAGGGTCCGGTCCGCCGCGGCGTGCTGCGGCAAGACGGCAAGCTCGTGGTCGACCTTGCCGTCCGGACCGGGACCGCGATGCCGTCCCGACGCAACGCCTCCTCATCTTTCGACGCCTACTCCCATATCGATGGCGTCACCCGCCGCACCCAGTGGCGCATGGAGCCGACCGGCATGCGTGCCCGGATCGGCGGCGCCGAGCTGACCCTCGGCGACCATCCGTGCGCACTGGAACTCGCCTCCCTCGGCCTGCCGAAGCGCGCGCTGATGGCGTCGGCGGTCGATCGGCTGGCGATGACCTTCCAGGACGCCACCCCGCTCTGACTACCCATGACTGCACGTCGAAGGCGCGGGCGTAGTGCGTGCCGGTGGCCCCGGCCGCGGCGGGCGGCGCGACGACCCGCCGGGACGTTATCCGACACTCGTGGCGACGCGTCGCGGGTTCACGGTTCGTGGATTACCCTCTGGGGTCCGGATAGTCTGGCGTAGCGGTTCGTTTGCCTACGACATGAAAACCGGCCAGAGATGGAGTGGTGCCCGTGCGCCTCGCCGAGCAGCAGCGCAGCCCCGCGGCGGTGATGGCGTGACCCATCCCGACGGCGAGCCGCTCGAGGCCGAACTCGACTACCGATTCACCCTCGCCAACGAACGCACCTTCCTGGCCTGGATGCGCACCTCACTCGGCCTGCTCGCCGGTGGCGTCGCGGTGCACACACTGGTGCAGCCGTTCCGGGCGGCCGGATTCCGGCGCGCGCTCGCGCTGAGCTGCATCGTGCTCGCGGTGATCGTCGCGATCGGCGCGTACGGGCATTGGCGGCGGGTGGGTGTCGCGATGCGCCAGGGCAAACCGCTGCCGAACACCATCATGGTGCCGATCCTGTCGGCGGGTATCGCGGTCGTCTCGGTGCTCGCGGCGGTGGCGGTGTTGCTGCGATGACCGCCGCGGGACTGGCCGCCGAACGCACGGCGCTGGCGTGGCGGCGCACCGCGGTGGCCGCGATGATCGTCGGTGCGCTGTTCCTCAACTATGCGGTGACCAGCGGCTGGCGCGGGGCGGCGATCGCACCCGTCGCCGCGGCGGTCACCATGGCCGCCATCGGTGGCCTGTGCTACCTGCGCAACCGCGGCCTGCATCGCGGGCACTACGAACACGGCGCCCGGCTCGTCGCCGCCACCACCGTCGCGGTGGTGGCCGTCGCCGGTGTCGCCACCCTGATCGCCTGCACCGCACCACATCCCTGACCACCGTCGGCCACCGCGATTTCGGCGCACACCACAGGAGGATGAGCATGAGCACAGCGACCGAGCCGAGCGATTTCGTCGCCGCCGAACATCAGCGCGCGCTGGCCGCCCTGCCGCTGGCCGACACCGCCGATCTCGCGGACGCCGACCGCGGTTTCATCGCCGCCCTCGAGCCCGGCGTGGTCACCACCGCCGACGGAACCGTGGTGTGGGACAACGACTCCTACGACTTCCTGCGATCGCCGTGCCCGGCCTCGGTGCATCCGAGCCTGTGGCGGCAGTCGGGGCTGGTGTGCAAACAGGGCCTTTACGAGGTGTGCGACGGGATCTACCAGATCCGCGGGCTCGACCTGTCCAATATGACACTGGTGGAAGGCGATACCGGCGTCCTCGTCATCGACCCGCTGATCTCCGCGGAGACCGCCGCGGCGGGGCTGGCGCTGTATCGCGCCCATCGCGGCGACCGTCCGGTGACCGGGCTCGTCTACACCCATTCGCATGTCGACCATTTCGGCGGCAGCTATGGCGTGATCACACCGGAAGACGTTGCCGCGGGCCGCTGTCCGGTGCTGGCGCCTGCCGGATTCCTGGAGCACGCGGTGGCCGAGAACGTCTACGCGGGCACCGCGATGGCGCGCCGGGCCGGCTACATGTACGGCGCGGTGCTGCCGCGCGGGCCGCTAGGTCAGGTCGGGGCGGGGCTCGGACAGACCACCTCTGTCGGCACGGTCACCCTCATCCCGCCGACCCGCGATATCACCACCACCGGCCAGCAGGAGACCGTCGACGGGGTGCGGATCGTCTTCCAGATCACCCCGGGCACCGAGGCGCCCGCCGAGATGAACTTCTACTTCCCTGATCGCCGCGCGCTCTGCATGGCCGAAAACGCCACGCACACACTGCACAATCTGCTCACGCTGCGCGGAGCGCTGGTGCGCGACCCGCATGTGTGGGCGAAGTACCTCACCGAGGCGATCAATCTGTTCGGCTATGACTCCGACGTGGTGTTCGCCTCGCACCACTGGCCGACCTGGGGGACCGATCGATTGGTGGAATACCTTGCGCTGCAACGTGATCTATACGGATACCTGAACGACCAGACCTTACGGCTGCTGAATCAGGGCTATGTCGGCGCCGAGATCGCCGAGCTGCTCACGGTGCCACCGGCGGTCGAAAACGCTTGGCACACACGCGGTTACTACGGTTCGGTCAGCCACAACGTGAAGGCGATCTACCAGCGCTACCTCGGATGGTTCGACGGTAATCCGGCGCATCTGTGGGAACACCCGCCGGTGGAATCGGCGATGCGGCACGTCGAGTTCATGGGCGGCGCCGACGAGGTGCTGCGCAAGGCGCGGGCCTGCTACGACGCGGGCGACTACCGATGGGTGGCACAGGTGGTGAACTACGTCCTCTTCGCCGATCCCGGAAACGAGGCCGCGAAGGCGTTGCAGGCCAGTACTTTCGAGCAGCTCGGCTATGGCGCGGAGAATGCCACCTGGCGCAATTTCTATCTCAGCGGCGCCTACGAACTGCGCTACGGGCCGTTCGGGACGCCGACCAAACCGTCTTCCCCGACCGTGCTCGCCGCGCTCACCGTCGACCAGATCTTCGACGCCATGGCTTTGCGCGTGGACGGACCGAAGGCGTGGAATCAGCGGGTGCGCGCCGACTGGCACTTCAGCGACGAGAAACGCACGCATCGGCTGGAACTGCGCAACGGCAGGCTCACCCACTACGACCTGCCCGACGGCGCGCGCCTGCCCGAACCCGACGCCATCTTCACCCTGACCAAACCGACGCTGATCCGGGTGCTGCTGACCGGCGACGATTTCGGCGTCGCGGTGGCCGCGGGCGATATCGCCGTCGAGGGCGACATCACCAAGCTGGCCGAATTGATCGGCGTCTTCGATTCCCCCGACCCGGATTTCGCCATCGTCACCCCCTGACGCACGCGTAGCCCGCTCGCCATCGCAAGTTGTCGGTGCCATCGCATAGTCCGGGGCGGCCCGGTCGGACAGACTGCTTCGGCGTACGCGGCCAGGGCGTCCCTCGAGCGCTGGACCCCGATCATTTCGGGGGCGGACAAATTCGTCTGCCGGCACCCTCCGCGCATGGTGGCCGCGCCGTCGAGGAATGACTCGACCGTGGCAAACCTTGCGCGTACGGTCGCGTCCATGTCGATGCCTACCGTGGACAAGTCCATGCCGCTGCGGGAGCGGCTGCGTGCCGCGCTTCCCGTCGCGATCAAGGCGCGCGATCGGGACGCGGTCAAGGCGCTGCGTTCTGCACTGGGTGCCATCGACAATGCCGAGGCGATCGATACCGGCGACGCCGTGCGCGCCGGTGCCATCGAGGCCAGTGCGGCCGGGCTCGGCGCGCAGGAGGCTCGCCGTCGCGACCTCACCGAATCCGATATCGAGGCGATCGTCGCCGCCGAGATCGCCGACCGCAACCTCGCAGCGGCCGACTACGAAGGCCGCGGCCGTTCCGAGTACGCGGCGGCACTGCGTGCCGAGGCGGAAGTGCTGGCCGGGCTGCTCTAGAACGCTGCACCGTCGCTTGGTGAAAGCGCCACTGCCGCTGGGTATTTCCCATTAACTTCGTCATATGGTTTTGCGTTTCGATACCTCGGGGTGGGAGCAGTTGGCGCCGGGCGCTTTTCGAAACGCCGACGGCGATATCGCCGAGGTGCACGGGTTCGGGATTCCGCCCGATCTGCCCGCCGCGCTGGAGGACCTCGACCGCCTGCGGCGGGTGACCGCGGCAAGCACCGCGGCCTCCGGCGGCGGGCTGATCGAGCTCGACGTGGTGGCGATCGACGGGTTGCCCGCGATCGCGCAGATCGTGAAGCTACCCCAGCCGCACAAGGATCACGGCGTGGTCTACCTGTCCGCGTTCACCGTTCCGCGTGCGGATCGCAGCCTGGTGCTGAAGTTCATCTGCGCGGAAACCGGCGTGACGGGCATCAGGGACACCATGGTGTTCGACGTCTTCCTGCGCGATTACGGTCAGGGCCGCCCGATCGAGGAGGTCGTGCGGATGTGGGCGCGGCACCCGTACGCACCGCAGGTCTCCGGTGGCCTGCCGCGCAACTGGTCCGACGACCCCAGTTGGGACGACCAGTTTCCCGACCATCCGCTGTCCCGGGCCCGCCGCCTGCTCACCACGGTGGGCCCCACCGTCGAACTGCATCCGAACTTCAAATCCGCGCCGCCCTGGCGCGGCTGAGCGGGCGGTCCGCGCACCGCGGCTATGCGCGCACGGAGGTCGGAAGTGCGGCGATATAGCGGGCCGCGAAGAGACGCTGAAGGATGTGGACGACGGGCCCGCCGAGGCGGGCGTACCAGCTCGCATTGCGGGAGAACGCGATGATGAGCCCGTACACGGCATCATCGGCCGGATCGTATTCGACGGCGAACAGTTCCTCGCCGGACTCGGGATGACCGGGCAGAGTCCCATAAGCGAATCCCCGCCGGTCGGCTTCCTCTAGCACGTACACCACCCGGCAGGGAGCGGTGATCGCCAACGGCCCGACACCCAGTCGCACCGACAGCCGAGTGCCCGGCTCGGCGGTCGGCGTCTCGGCGTGGTGAAAGATGCCGGTGCCCTTCTGCATTCGATACGCGAGAATCTCCGCTCCCGCATGCTCGAACAGCGCGCGGCCCTGCCCGATGCGACGCCGCAGGCTGAACTGGTGATACCCGGCAGGCAGTTCGCCTCTGGTCGCACCGACCTCGGCATAGGTGAACGGCGGCTCGTTCTGCATACCCCGATCCTCCCTCATACGCCGCTCATGCGATTCGTCTGTGCGCGTGACTTGTCGTCTTCGCGGACCTCATCCTGAGCGCGGAGACGGTGGCGCATGGGTGGGCACCGATGCGGCCATGGATGGGGCTTCAGGTCGGTGGGCGCACCGGTTTCAGGCGCAGTGGTGTCGGATGGAGCAGGCCGAGTGGGTCGAGGTACTCCCGCGCTTGTCGCCCACCGCCTTCGCGACGCAGGCCCCAGTGCAGGCAGGCTGCCGCGGCACAGCCCTCGTGTCCGGCGTCCAGGGTGCCGATCGTCGTCCCACGGGTGACGCGTGTGCCGACCACGAGTTCCGAGCGAACCGGTTCATAGGTGGTGCGCAATCCGCCGGGATGGTCGATGGAGACCACCGGCTTATCCGCCACGGTCCCCACGAATACCACGATCCCGTCTCCCGCCGCGAGCACCGACTGTCCCGGCGTACCGGCCAGATCGACGCCGCGATGCCCCGGCAGCCAGTCGTGCACCGGCCGGTCGAACCGCCGGACCACGGGTGGCCGCGGTTGCAGCGGCCACCCGTACCGGCTACCCGGACTCGCGTCGGCGCTGGGATCGGCCCCGTTGGCCAGCAGTACCGCCAGCCCGAGAACCGTTAACGCCCAACGCATTCGACTCACGTCCATACCTCGCCGACGCTCGGCCGCGGCATGCGCCGTGCGCGCTGGCGCCCGATTCGCACGCTGCGCTCACTCACGTCTGCGCCGCGCTGACGCCCAGCCCCGACCCGCGTCGTGCTCGCCGCGCAGGCGGGCATCTCAGCCCACCCGCAACGGCGTCTGATGCAGCAGCCAGGTCAGAAACGGAAGGGCGCACCCCGAACCCGTGCACGCCCCGATCACGGCTTCCAGCGTTCGCACCACCGACCGCCCACTCCCGGAGCGCCCCATCGGCGCACCCCGGATCTCCGACGGATCCTCCGGTGGTTGATCGAGCGTCGGCCGCGCAGACCTCGCCCGGTCCGTCGTATCCGGTTGTGGCGCTGCGCTGTACTGCGGCAGCATGTCTTGCCGCGGCGCCACTTCTCGCCCCGGCGCCGAGTCCAGCGGCGGAGCTATTTCTTGCCGCGGCATCACCGGCAGCGTCCACGGCCCCGTCGCGAGGACCGGCGGTGCCGTGTCCTGTGGCGGTGCGCTGCCTTGTCGTGATGCCGCATCCTGTGGCGGTGCCGAGTTCTGCCACGGCGCAGCGTTGTTCTGCCACGGCGCCGCGTTCTGTGACGGCGCGAATTCTTGCCGAGGCGGTATCGGCAGCGGCAGCGGTCCAGTCGTCCACGGCCCCATGGCGGGCACCGGCGGCGTCGTGTCCCGCGTAGGCGCGGCGTCTGGCTGTGATGGTGCATCTTGTGGCGGCGCTGCTCCCGGCCGAGGCGGTACGAGCAGTGGCCACGGTCCGGTAGGGGGCACCGGCGGCGCGGTGTTCTCGAAGCGGATCCGCGGCAGCTGCCAGCCGTCCAGCGGCAGCCACGGCTCGTCACCGTCTTCCGGTGCACCCCTCGGTATCGGGAGGGTCAGCGGTCCCCAGTCCTGCGGGGTGAGGGCAAGCGGGTCGGCGGGTGCGGCACCCGCTGACCCCGTCGCGGCCGCACACAGCGCGACCACGAGCGATACGAGCAATTCCAGTGCGGTGTTGGTGCGATTCATGCCTCCAGCTCACCCGGATCGCAGCCCGCCCGGAACCCCATCACCCCCGAATGTGCACAACTTTCGCCACTGTGGACATCCTCCGTTTTACCCATTTGACCAGCCTGGATGCGCCGACCGCCGAGGGCGATTTAGGTCGTAGCGTCCGCAACCCGTAAACTGGTCGAGCGGTCTGTGCCTGGCATGGACCGACTTCGCGCGCCACCCGTGCTTGTTCGCATCGGCGCTGTTCGAATCGAGCTCCTCTTCGAGAATGTGCTCGTTCGATAGTGCCCGCGAAACAGGGAATCGTCGGCTGGTCCTGAATCCTCTCGGTGAGGTCGGGTCCGACGGTTTCGGCGGCGCCAGGGCAGCGGATCGCCGATCTGCTGCGTCAACCGGCAACGAAAGAGGATACGAGGGCTATGGCTGTCGTAACTATGAAGCAGCTGCTCGACAGCGGCGCACACTTCGGACACCAGACCCGGCGCTGGAACCCGAAGATGAAGCGGTTCATCTTCACCGACCGCAACGGCATCTACATCATCGACCTGCAGCAGACGCTGACCTACATCGACAAGGCCTACGAGTTCGTCAAGGAGACCGTTGCCCACGGCGGCACCGTCCTCTTCGTCGGCACCAAGAAGCAGGCCCAGGAGTCGATCGCGGCCGAGGCGACGCGCGTCGGGATGCCCTACGTCAACCAGCGCTGGCTGGGTGGCATGCTCACCAACTTCTCCACCGTGCACAAGCGTCTGCAGCGCCTCAAGGAGCTCGAGGCGATGGAGCAGACCGGTGGCTTCGAGGGGCGCACCAAGAAGGAAATCCTCATGCTGACGCGTGAGATGAACAAGCTCGAGCGCACCCTCGGCGGTATCCGCGATATGGCCAAGGTGCCCTCGGCCATCTGGGTCGTCGACACCAACAAGGAGCACATCGCCGTCGGCGAGGCGCGCAAGCTGAACATCCCGGTCATCGCGATCCTGGACACCAACTGCGACCCCGACCTGGTCGACTACCCGATCCCGGGTAACGACGACGCGATCCGTTCCGCCGCGCTGCTGACCAAGGTCGTCGCGGCCGCCGTCGCCGAGGGCGTGCAGGCGCGTGCCGGCCTGAACTCCAGCGACGACAAGCCGGAAGCCGGCGCGGGCGAGCCCCTCGCCGAGTGGGAGCAGGAACTGCTGGCCGGCGCCACCGCCGAGACCGCGCAGGGCGGCGAGGCTCCGGCCGCCGAGGCCTGAGACTCGTAACCCGCTGTTCCAGCGGTGATCACGCTGAACTGACATCGTGATCACCGCTGCCCAGTACCTACCTCTCTCCGAAGGAGGCTCGCCACCGATGGCGAACTACACCGCTGCCGATGTGAAGCGGCTCCGGGAGCTGACCGGCTCCGGAATGATGGACTGCAAGAACGCGCTGGCCGAGACCGACGGTGATTTCGACAAGGCCGTCGAGATCCTGCGGATCAAGGGCGCGAAGGACGTGGGCAAGCGCGCCGAGCGCACCACGGCCGAGGGCCTGGTCGCCGCCAAGGGCGGCGTCATGGTCGAGATCAACTCCGAGACCGACTTCGTCGCCAAGAACGCGGAGTTCCAGGCGCTGGCCGACCGCATCGTGACCGCCGCGGCGGACGCGAAGCCGGCCGATCTGGACGCGCTCAAGGCGCTCGACCTGGGCGGCGAGACCGTCGACCAGGCCGTGCAGGCGCTCGCCGCGAAGATCGGCGAGAAGCTCGAGCTGCGTCGCGTCGTCTCGCTGGACGGCCCGGTCGCGACCTACCTGCACAAGCGTGCCTCGGATCTGCCGCCTGCCGTCGGCGTGCTGATCGAGTTCACCGGCGAGGGTGACGCGGCGGCCGAGGCCGCGCGTGCCGCCGCCATGCAGGTCGCCGCGCTCAAGGCCAAGTACCTGACCCGCGACGAGGTTCCGGCCGACATCGTGGAGAACGAGCGTCGCATCGCCGAGCAGACCGCTCGCGAAGAGGGCAAGCCCGAGGCCGCCCTCCCGAAGATCACCGAAGGCCGGGTCAACGGCTTCTTCAAGGACGTCGTGCTGCTCGAGCAGTCGTCGGTCACCGATTCGAAGAAGACCGTGAAGGCTCTGCTGGACGAGGCCGGTGTCACCCTGACCCGCTTCGCCCGCTTCGAGGTCGGCGCCAGCTGATCGGCCGACGCCGCCGAAACGGATAGCGCGTGCAAGGCCCCCCGTCCACCGGAAATGCCGGTTGACGGGGGGCCTTTGTATGCCGACCGATCCCGTAGGGCAGGATGGGAGCGCTCCATGTTCATCGAGCGCCTCCGCGTTGCCCTCATTGATCTGCCCTTGCCGAGAAAAGACACCGCCGAAGGAGAACAACACCCATGACGGACCCGGGGATCGACCGCCCAGGATATCGCCGGGTGCTTCTCAAGCTAGGCGGCGAAATGTTCGGCGGCGGTAAGGTCGGGCTCGATCCCGATGTCGTGCAGACCGTCGCCGAGCAGATCGCCGAGGTCGTCGCGACCGGCGTGCAGGTGGCCGTGGTGATCGGCGGCGGCAACTTCTTCCGCGGCGCCGAGCTCGAGGAGCGCGGTATGGAACGCGCACGCTCGGACTACATGGGCATGCTCGGCACCGTGATGAACAGCCTTGCGCTGCAAGACTTCCTGCAGAAGCAGGGTATCGAGACCCGCGTGCAGACCGCCATCACCATGGGTCAGGTCGCCGAACCGTACCTGCCGCTGCGCGCCAAGCGGCACCTGGAGAAGGGCCGCGTGGTCATCTTCGGTGCGGGCATGGGCATGCCGTACTTCTCCACCGACACCACCGCCGCGCAGCGCGCGCTGGAGATCGGTGCCGAGGTGGTGCTGATGGCGAAGGCGGTCGACGGCGTGTTCAACGCCGACCCGCGGATCGACGAGAGCGCGACCATGTACACCGAAATCACCCATAAAGAGGTGATCGAACGCGGACTGAAGGTCGCGGACGCGACGGCTTTCAGCCTGTGTATGGACAACCAGATGCCGATGCTGGTGTTCAATTTGTTGACGAAGGGCAATATCGCCCGGGCGGTCGCCGGTGAGAAGATCGGCACATTGGTTCGGTCCTGACACCGCGACCCGCGGATCATGACGATGACGACGCTGTGGAGGAAACGGTCGTGATTGAAGAAGCGCTCTTCGATGCCGAGGAGAAGATGGAAAAGGCCGTCTCGGTAGCGAAGGATGAACTCGCGAGCATCCGTACCGGCCGGGCGAATCCGGGCATGTTCTCCCGGATCGTCATCGAGTACTACGGTTCGCCGACACCGATCACTCAGCTGTCGAGCATCACGGTGCCCGAGCCGAGGATGGTCGTCATCAAGCCGTACGAGCAGGCGCAGATCGGCCCGATCGAGACCGCGATCCGCAATTCCGATCTCGGGGTCAACCCCACCAACAACGGTGACATCATTCGGATTTCGGTGCCGCAGCTCACCGAGGAACGCCGTAGGGAACTGGTCAAGCAGGCCAAGTCCAAGGGCGAGGACGCGAAGATCGCGATCCGCAATGTGCGCCGCAAGGTGAACGAGGAACTGGCCCGCATCCAGAAGGACGGCGAGGCAGGGGAGGACGAGGTCGGGCGCGCCGAGAAGGAGCTCGACAAGACCACCTCGCGGTATGTCGGCCAGATCGACGACCTGGTCAAGCACAAGGAATCCGAACTGCTCGAGGTGTGACCACGCGTCGTGAACGACGTGCCCGGAGGCGGCAGCTTGCGTCACCACGAAGGGCACCGTGAACGACGCCGTCAGACAGAGCCGAGGCCCCCCGCCCGCGGGGACGAACGGAACGACAAAGTTGAGCGACGGGACAATCGTGGCCGAGAACGCCGCCGCGACCGGGGCGGCAGGAGAGCCGTTGCCGGCAGGCACAGCTGAAGCGACGGGCGGGGCTGCCGACGCCGCGGTGAGAACCGACGCTGCCGCGCCGGAGCCCGCGCCCGCGCCCGCGCCGTCCGGATCGCGGGCGGGCCGCAACCTGCCCGCCGCGCTTGCCGTCGGATTCGGCCTCGGCCTCTCGCTCATCGCGATCCTGCTGTTCGTGCCGAAGGTGTTCATCGGTGTCGTCGCGGCGGCGGTCGCGGTGGCGACCTGGGAGGTCGCCAAGCGGCTGCGCGAGGCCGATGTGCTCGTGCCGCGCATCCCGTTGATCCTCGGCGGCCAGGCGATCTTCTGGCTGGGCTGGCCGTACGGTGCGAGCGGTGTGGCAGGCGCCTTCGCGGCCACCGCGCTCACCTGCATGGTGTGGCGCCTTTTCGATCACGGTCTGCAGGCGGCGCCGCGGAACTTCCTGCGCGACACCGCCATCACCATCTTCACCCTGGCCTGGATCCCGCTGCTCGCGTCCTTCGCGACGCTGCTGCTGCTGGAGCCGGACGGCAATCTGCGGGTGCTGACCTTCATGATCCTGGTGGTCTGCTCCGATGTCGGCGGCTACGTCGCAGGCGTGCTGTTCGGCAAGCATCCGATGGTTCCGTCGATCAGCCCGAAGAAATCCTGGGAGGGTTTCGGCGGCTCCCTGGTGTTCTCGGTCATCGGCGGTCTGCTGACGGTAACCCTGCTGCTGCAGGCCAATTCGATGATCGGTGTGGTGCTCGGCGTCGGCCTCGTGCTGGTGGCCACCGCGGGCGACCTCATCGAATCCCAGGTCAAACGCGATCTCGGCATCAAGGACATGGGCACGCTGCTGCCAGGCCACGGCGGCATCATGGACCGTCTCGACTCGATGCTGCCTTCTGCCTTCGTCGCCTGGCTGGTGCTGAGCACCCTGCTCTGAGCCCGGCAGGCCGGAGCGACCGATCCAGTCTGCCGGGGTCACGAGATCAGTTGCCGGAGACGGCTTCCGCGGCTTCGGCGATCAGGTCGGTCACCGGACCGGGCCGGGAGGCCATCGAGGCGTGGCTCGCGTCGAGTTCGATGATCTTGCGCGGGGTGATGCGCTCGGCCATCCGGCGCTGGTTGTCCGGGGCGATCATGCGATCGTCCGTCGACACCTGGTACCAGCTCGGCTTCGTCCGCCACGCGGGCTCGCCGGTCAGCGGGTCGCCGAAGGTCGAGGCCACCGGCGGCTTCTGGGTGACGGCCATGACCAGCGCTTCGTCCGCGGGCAGGTCATGGGCGAAGCTCTCGTGGAACTTGTCCTGACGGATCCACAGGTAGCCGTCGGAGTCGGGCGCGATATTCGCGCCACCGGCGGCGGGGAAGTCCTGGCTCAACGTGGCGAGGCTGTCGCCGGTATCGGGTGCGAACGCGGCGATGTACACCAGGCCTGCGACATTGGGTGCGGTGCCGGCGGCGCTGATCACGGCGCCGCCGTAGGAGTGTCCGACCAGCAGGACCGGTCCGTCGATCTGATCGATCAGCTGCCTGGTGCGCGCCACGTCATCGGCGAGCGAGGTGAGCGGGTTCTCCACCGCGCGCAGCGCGTCGTAGCCGCGCTTGTTCAACTCGACGATCACCTTCGCCCAGTGAGCGGCATCGCCCCAGAAGCCGTGGACCAGAACGATGGTGGGGTGTGCGGACATGCGAATGTGTTCCTTTCGGAGTGGGGGATCATTCGTCGTTCCACGGAACGCCCGCCGTGATCGCTGTGGAGGCGCCTCGTGATCACCTGCGGGTGATGACCACGGTATGCGGGCGATGGAGCAATAGCTATGCTCCAGAGTCTGAACTTCTTTGCCGATCATCCAGGATGCGCATGTTTCACTACGCCGATGATCTCGACGCGCTGTCGGAGATCTTGGATCACGTTCGATTGCACGGCGATTCCGTGGCACGCTGCGCACCCGCCGAGCCGTTCCGCGTCGAGGTGCCGGACGGGACCAGGCTGCTGCACCTGGTGGAGCGCGGCCCGCTCCGGCTGCGGGTCGGCGACGAGCCCGAAATCGTTCTCGGCACAGGCGATCTGGTACTGCTCGCGACCGGCGCGGCCCATGCGATCTACACCGATGCGCAGGTGCCCGCGCGTCCGCTCGAACCGGCCGACTACTTCCGCGTGGACGCCGAACGGCCCGATCCCACGCCACGCTGGGTGACCGGGACATTCGCGGTTCATCACGAGGTCGCGGGTCCGCTGCTGTCGGTGCTGCCGTCCGCGATCCACCTGACCGCGGCCCCGGACCGGGAATGGCTGGCGTTCAGCCTGATCCAGCTGCTCGGTGAGATCGTCGCCTGCAATCCCGGTGCGGCCGTGATGAACTCGCGGATTCTCGATCTACTGCTGATCCACACCCTGCGCTGGTGGTTCGCGGTCAACGAGGCGCCGCCGAGCTGGTTGACCGCGGCCATGGATCCGGCGCTCGGGCCGGTGCTCGCCGCGATCCACCGCGACCCCGCCGCCGCGTGGACGGTGACCGACCTCGCCGCCGTCGCGCGCATGTCGCGCTCCGCGTTCGCCGAGCGATTCACCCGCCAGCTCGGTAAGGCGCCGGTCGCCTACGCCACCGAGCGCCGTCTCGACCATGCCGCGCACCTGCTGCGCGCCACCGCGGATCCGGTGTCGCGGATCGCGCACCGCGTCGGCTATGCCTCCGACGCCGCGTTCAGCCGGGCCTTCCAGCGTCAGTTCGGCGCGCCGCCACTGCGCTGGCGGCGCGGATAGTTCCGCCGGTCAGACCTTCTTCGCCGCCCTGCGCAGCTGCAGGATGCGGAAGCCGCCGACCAGGGCCATGACCAGCGCGCCCGCGATCGCGGACAGCAGCACCAGGATGCCGATCGGCAGGGAGAAGTCCCAGGCGAACAGGCTGACCTCGGACTGCTCCAGGTTCTGCAGGATGAAGATCAGCACGACGATGCCGAGCACTGCCGCGAAGATGAGCGCACCCCAGAGAAAACCGGCCCGCGTCCGCAGCGCGCGCTTCTCCACCTGCTGCGCGGCAGACGGCTCGACGCCAGGGGTCGATACCGCGTCTGTAGTCATACCCCAATCATTGCCGATTGCTATCACCGATGCATAGATTTCCCTATCGATCGCCGACATGCCGCACTTCGGTGCGAATTCGTGCGACCCGCGCCCCGTGGCGGCGTGATTCGGGTCACTATGAAAGGGAGGGCCCTGCCGGTGGCACCGGTGTACGTCAATGGGGGAAGGTATGTCGAATTCTGGCGCGTTGTCGTTCTGGAGGGGGAGCAGTCGCATCGGCAGCGTGGTACTGCTGTGCGCTCTCGTCTTCGCGATCATTCAATGGTTTCGCGATGCCGAGAATTGGTGGCTGGCCGGACTCGTCGCGGTGTTCGTCGCCGTGCTGCTCTGGTTCGTCGGGCGCAGGTACAAGCGCGCCCACATCGTGGCACTGCGCGAGATGGGCGCGCTCGACCCGGTGCGGGATGTCGAGTTCCATGAGCGCGCGTTCGACACAGCGAGTGCCGCCTTCGGCGCGGGTGATACGCGCACGCTGGTCGCGAAGCTGGGGCTGGTGCGCGCGTATTGGGTTGACGGCCACCGAGAATCCGCGCTGCGGTCGTGCGAGGAACTGTTCCTCGAATGCGTCGAGCACCTCGGATTCGATCATCCGCTGACACGAACGGTCACCGCCCGGCTGGATATGTGCCAGACCGGGGTTCGGCGCCGGGTCACGGTCCAGCCCAGGCCGCGGACCATGTACCTGATGCTGGCGTCGGGGCGTTCGACGCCGTCCTGGCGAGAGCCGGAAGAACTGAAGTCCGCGTTGACGCGGCTGCTGACGGCGGCGCGACTGCAAACGGAGGCATACGAGGCGATGAACGCCCTGCTCGGTCGCATCTCCGAGTCCGGTGTGGACGTCGCGGCGGCGCCGGAGCTCGCCCCGTTCTGGCGCAGGCTCGCCGACCGGCAGCGGCAGACCACCCTCCTCGACGAACGAATTCGCCGGATTCACGACGACGGCATTCGGCAGGGGGCGGCCCAGCGTGTGCTGGAAGCGGTGCGGGAGGTCGATCGGCTCACCGGCGAGATCCTGGCGGACTGTCGAGCGCTGGAGGAGCGGATCGGCTCCGGCGGTTCGGGCTCTCCGGTCGACAGTTGACCGTGTCTCCGGTCACGAACGGCGTCCCGGCGCGGTCATTGTTGGTTGGAGATGGCAAAATGGTCGGGTTATGTCTACCCCTCTGCCGCTCGTTTTCGATGCCCCGCGCCGCGGTATGCCGCCGCGCCATCTCGCCGACCTTGACGCGGACGGGCGGAAGGTGGCGGTCGAGGAGCTCGGACTGCCGAAGTTCCGCGCCGATCAGATCGCGCGGCAGTACTACGGGCGGCTGCAGGCCGATCCGGAGCAGATGACGGATCTACCCGAGTCGGTGCGCGCGAAGATCGGCGAGGCGCTGTTCCCGCCGCTGATGTCGGTGGTCAAGCACGTCGCGTGCGACGGTGGCGAAACGCGAAAGACCCTGTGGCGCGCCGGAGATGGCACGCTGCTCGAGAGCGTGCTCATGCGCTACCCCGACCGTGCCACCCTGTGCATCTCCAGCCAGGCGGGATGCGGCATGGCGTGCCCGTTCTGCGCGACCGGTCAGGGCGGACTGAACCGCAACCTGTCCACCGCCGAGATCGTCGACCAGGTGCGGGCCGCCGCTGCGGCCATGCGCGACGGCGAGGTCGCCGGTGGACCCGGCCGCCTGTCCAACATCGTGTTCATGGGTATGGGTGAGCCGCTGGCCAACTACAAGCGGGTGGTCGCCGCGGTCCGCCGCATCACCTCGCCCGCGCCCGACGGCTTCGGTATCTCCCAGCGCAACGTGGTCGTCTCCACCGTCGGCCTGGCCCCGGCCATCCGCAAACTGGCCGACGAGGACCTTTCGGTCACTCTCGCGGTCTCTCTGCATACTCCCGACGACGAACTCCGCGACACCCTTGTCCCGGTGAACAACCGCTGGCCGGTCGCCGAGGTCCTCGACGCCGCCCGCTACTACGCCGACAAATCCGGCCGTCGCGTCTCGATCGAATACGCTCTCATCCGCGATATCAACGACCAGCCGTGGCGCGCCGACATGCTCGGCCAGAAACTGCACAAAGCCCTCGGCTCCCGCGTCCACGTCAACGTCATCCCGCTGAACCCCACCCCTGGCAGCAAATGGGACGCCAGCCCGAAACCCGTCGAGGCCGAATTCGTCCGCCGCGTCAACGCCCAAGGCGTGCCCTGCACGGTGCGTGACACCCGCGGCCAGGAAATCGCCGCCGCCTGCGGCCAGCTCGCCGCCGAGGGATGAGCTTCTTCGCGGGCCTGACGATCTAACCGCCAGTTGCTTCCCTGACCCGCTTCGCGCCGTCGAAAAGCTCCCGACTGGTCGAGCCCAGCTCTCGGGACAGGTTCGGGATATCCAGCCCGCAGTCCTGACCGAGCAGGTCGTGCCGACTCGCGATCACCCAGGTGATGATCGCCGACTGTGTCGGAATGTCCTTCTCCCGAGCCACCTCTGGCGCCTTGCATACCAGCAGCACCGCCAACGCGTAGCCCTCGTCGGCATAGTCGGTCCCGAGTGTGTCGCCGGTCAGCTTCCACGAGTGGCGCGCCAGCACATCGAGCAGATTCGCGGTGTCTTCGTCCAGACTGGTCGGGTCGGGTCGCGGTGCACCGCCGAGGCCAGGCAGCGTGAGAAAGAGATCCCCCCACATCCTCATCCCGATTCGCCGAGGGAACTCCTAAGCAGGTTGGTCGCGAGGTTGCCATGCCTCGAGTAGATCTGCCGGGGTGAATACGGCGTCGAGGTGTTCGGTTGTCACTCCGGACCGGGTGACAGCGATCAGGGGGATCGGTTTGTCGGTGACGCGATGGCGGTGGCGCTGGAGCGCGGTCAGGTCGTGATTGTCGAAGGGGGAATTTTCCAGCCATTTGATGGATCCGAGGAATGCCAGCTCGTGTGCGATGGGTTCACGGTCGGCGCCGACTATGTCGATTTCCACGTCGTTGCTGCGGGTCCAGTAGCCGCCGATCGCGGAGACCGCCGGGATTCCATGCATGGGCAGTACGCGGGCTAATGCTTCCCGGACGAGCGGTTCCACGGCGCGGCCACGCCAGCTGGTCCACCCACGGTCGATTCGCTCCAGGGTGAGGTCGGGCCGCATGCGGTCCAATTCCGCGAGATATGGGCCGAGAAAGGTCAGCCAGAAGCGGAGATACGGGTCGGTGATCCGGTACCGGCGTTCTTTGGAGGGTGTGAGGCTGATCGGCAGTTCGGCGGCGACGATGCCTTTGTCGGTCAGTAGTTCCGTAGCGCGTGACAGTGTCGAGTGGGCGATGCCTCCGGCCGCCCGGGCAATATTGGTGAACGTGCGTTCGCCGCTGCCGATCGCCGCCAAGACCTGACGGGCTTGGGTTTGGTCTGGGAACTCGGCGGCCAGGGACAGCTGTGCTGAAACAACCAAGGGGCTCACCGGGTCTGCCAGTTCTCGGGTAAGGAATGCCCGAACATCCTCGCCCGCGCGCCAACGCGCGGTGATGACGGGCAGTCCTCCGGTGATCAGCGTGGCGTCGAAGGCGGCTGCTGGCTCCAGGCCGGTCATGGTGGCTACGTCGGCTGGGTTCAGTGGTCCGAGCCGCATTTCGGTGCCGCGTTGGTGGAATGGCCGCCCGTACGAGGTGAGCGCGTGCATCATGGCGAGGTCGGAACCGATGAGGATCAACAGCACCGGTTTACGTGACAGCTCCCGATCCCAGGCTCGCTGCAAAACACTCTCGAACGCACCAGCAGGGTCCATAAGGTACGGCAACTCGTCGAGCACCACCACACTCGGCTGAGCCTCCGGCAGGATGCCGGCGAGCTGTCGGAACGCTGCGGTCCAGTTGCCGGGTATGGCCTCGGCGAAGATGTCGGCATCGGGCAGCGATGAACTACGCACGGCGTCCGTGAACTCGGTGAGCGGATCGGCGCCGAAGCCGATCTCGCTGGTATGAAAGACGTTCGGCACCCGGTTCCGGTCCACGAACTCCTCCACCAGTGCGGACTTACCGATCCTGCGTCGCCCGCGGAGGATGAGGCAACGTCCCGGCCTGGCTGTTCCGATCTCGGCCTGTACTCCGGCCAAGGCGGCCGCAAGGGTACTCAGCTCGCGTTGACGTCCGATGAAGTCGACCAAGCTGTGCCTCCCGAGTCGAGTAGTCGAAGATACTTCCACTGGAGATACTATCGTGCGCGATAGTATCCAATCCGATAGTTTTCCGTCGGCCTGGTCCATCCGCGCATTGGCCGACGAGAAGTTGGCCAAGCGTGGTGGGCACCGTCAAGTCGCCGACGCTCGACCAAGCCGATGGGTTCGGACGCGTTGCTTGTTATCGAGGTGGTGTCCGAATACGGTGACGGCGGACCTGGTGGAGAAGCGTGCCGAGCATGCGCAGCTGGGATTCCGTACTACTGGATCGTGCGTATGGTGCAGGACGATGGTCCGGCGACATCGATAGAGATGCCCAGGCTCGCTGCTGACGGCGCCTATGTTCGGGAGAATATGTCACTGCGGGCTCGGGGTGACGCGGTAGCGGTCGCCGCTGTTGACCCGCTCGATGTGGGCTCGGACCGATTGGGTCGTCGCGCCGCCCGGGGCGTTTGCATCGCGATCTGCCACCGTCCTGGTAATCGCGACGGTTGACGGCTGAGACCGATAGCATCGCCTCGCGACGTCGGAGCTGGTGGCAGGTTGTTTTCAGCGGGCGGGGGATTCCGCTGTCGGAGCCCCGATATTGTCGGCTGACCAGAGTGGGGGTGGGTTGGTTGGAGCTGGTGGGGTGGGGTCCTGGTTGATCGGCTGTTGGGGTGTGGGGCGATCCGGCGTCGTCGGCTGGGGAGATGGGGTCGGCTGGGCCGGGGTGGGTTCTGGTGCCGCGGTGGGGGTTCGGGGTGGCGGTGGTGCGGTCGCCGGAGTTGGTGGAGCTGGAGTCGCCGGTTGCTGGTTGTCGGGTTGCTTCGGCGCGGGCTGATCGGGTGACGGCGGCTCTGGGCGCGAGGTCGGCTGTAGTCGGGCCGATTCTGTTGTTGCGGTGGGTGTTTGGGGAGGCTCGGGTGCGGGCGCTCGGGTGGTCGGAGCAGGGACGATCGGTTCCTGGGTGCTCGGCCGTTGTTGCGTTGGCCGGTCGGGTGGCGGGGGGTTCGGTTGGATCGGGTTGGGTTCTGTTGTCGTGGTGGGGTTTCGGGGTGATGTCGGGGGTGGTGGAGTCGAGGTGGTTGTTTCCTGATCGACTGTAGATTCCGGCAGGGTCCTGCCGGTCGGCGGCGGCGTCGTCGGGCGGGTAGATGTAGTCGGTGTCGGGCTGGGGGTTGTTGTCGTGGTGGGTGTTTGGGTTGTTGTGGGAGTTCGGGTTGTTGTGGGGGTCGGCGAGGTGGGTGGTGGGGTGGTCGACAGTGTTGTTGTCGGTGTTCGTGTGCCGGTCGGATCGGGAGTCACGGTTGGCGGCGCAGTTGGGGTGGTCGGTCGCGGCGGTGTGGGCTGGCCGGGTACGGGGCGGTTCGATCCGGGCAGAGATCCGGGGCAGAAGATGCCGCACGGGATGGGCGCGCGTCCGGGGATGATGATCACCACCTCGATCCGCACGGTGAACGAGTCCGATGGCTCGGCGGGCGTTGCCGGATTCGGCAGCGCGGGTGGTGTTGTCGGGTCCGTAGGTATGGAAGGCGTTGTGGGGGAGGAGGATTGGTCTGTGCCCGGGGCGGGTGGTGGATCGGTGGGGGTGGGCACAATGGTTGTGTCGACCTGGATTTCGCGCGGTGTCGTCCGTGATGGCTTGGTGTTGCCGGGTCCGCCGGGGGTGATGGGGTCGCGGGAACCGGTTACCGGGGTGGGTCGGCCGCCGGTCTTGTAGGCATTGGACAGGCTCAGTACCTGTTTCGCGTAGTCGAGGGAATTGTTGTAGCGCAGTACGGCGCGTAGTTCCTGTTGCTGATCGTGTAGATCCAGGCCGCCGGAGCACAGGTATTTGCCCGCGGCCAGGGCGGCGTCGAAGACGTTGCTCGGGTCGGCGGTACCGTCGACGTTGCCGTCGGAGGCGTACTGGGACCAGGTGGTCGGCAGGAACTGCATCGGTCCGACGGCGCGGACGTAGCTGCCGTCGGAGGCGGCGATGATCTCGTTGCCCGGCAGCGTGCCATCCAGCGCCGGACCGTAGATGACGCCGACGGTGGTGCCGTTGGCGTCGGTGCGCCCGTTGCTCGCGTGATCGGATTCGACCTTGCCGATGCCGGCGAGCAGATGCCAGGTCAGCCCGCAGGTCGGCGTCGAGGACTGTAACGTCAGTTCGGCATTGCGGTAGGCGGCGAGCACGAGCTCCGGAATGCCGAGAGTGCCGCCGCCGGGCAACGAGATATCGTGCAGCGCGACGCTGTCGGCGGTCGGCGCCAGTGCGCTCAACGTCCGTGGTTGTTCGGTGGCGACCGGCAGCAGCCCGATCGTTTGCGTCGCCTTCGGATCGGGCGGATAGTCCAGCGCGATCGCGGCGGGCGACAATTCCTCGGCCGCTCGCATCCGTGTCGTGCCGTCGACATCCGAACCCGACATCATCACGCCGACTGCTATCAACGCTGATGCGGCTGCCATTCCTGAAATTCGCATCGGCATACCAATCCCTCGTCGCCGTAGACCAGCACGCTCCCTCATCGGCGTGCGCGCGGCGGAGCCGAAAACGTTGCGCGGGTGAATAATTCATCCGAAGTCGCGCGATGTGCCGCCGATGTCCGCGTGGACGACTGAATCATGGCACCGATCAGCCGCCCCTAGGCTCCCCACTTCGACTGGGGAGTTCCGCGCGCCAACCTCGGACGGCTCGATTCACGGCCGGTTGTCGGCTCAGGTATCGCCTGTGTTCATGGAGCCAATCATCGCCGTCGCAACGTCCGGATCCAGGTGGAGGCCCACTCAGTGGGCAACGAGGGGTCAGTCCACGATCAAGAGCTTCGCACCGCGCGGTGCGCTCGAGCGGTGCGCTTCGGCGTCGTCGGACACCTGATAGCTGTTGCCCGCGTGAGTGATCACGGTGCGCCCGTCGTCGAGGGTGGTGACGAGTTCGCCTTCGAGGACGAACAGGATGTGGCCTTTGCGGCACCAGTGGTCGGCTTCGTAGCCGACGCTGTAGTCGACCCGGCGAACTCGGATGTCACCGAATGTCAGTGTCCGCCACAGTGCTTCGCCGACGTCGCCGGGGTGGGCCTCCGCCGGGATCGAGGACCAGTCGGTTTCGGTGAACGCGAACCCGTTCATCTTCATGGAAGTCCTCGATTCGTTCTGCCACTGCTCGTGCGAGCCCAGTGTATCGATGACGGCACAGGGACTGATCATTCGATGGGCGAGAGTTGGGCGGCGGGCTTCTTTCGTCGGCCTGCGCGCGTATCTTCCGCTGGTGCGCGCTTGTTCGCCGCGTTGAGCCCGAACGCGCAACCGACGATCACCACCCCGCCGACGATTCCGCTCACCGTCGGTACCTGATGGAAGAACAGGAGCCCGAAGAGCAGGCCCCAAACACATTCCAGGGTCAGCAGATTGCCGCCGTGCACCGGATCCACGTGTTCGAAGCCGTAATTGATCAGGAAGACGTTCAGCACACTCAGTGCCCCGGCGATACCGACCGTGCCCCACAACATCTCCGGCGCCAGGTGTGTCGCGACCCGCGGGATGCCCTGGCCCTGGCACACGGAGATCGCGGCAACGCCCACTGCGCCGGAACCGAGGGTCAGCGCGGTGATCTCGTAGTTGTTCAGTATCCCGCTGTGCCATTCACGGCCGATGTAGCTCAGCGCCATCGCCGTCATGGCGACCAGTGCGAGTAGATCGCCGTGGTTCCACGCGAGCAGGGCGCCACCCGGGTCGGTGCCGAATCCCGACAGGATGGTGACGCCGACGACGGACCCGGACACGTAGGTGACTCGTGCGAGCGTGACGCGCACCCGGCGCAGCAGCAGGCCGAGAACGGCGGCCAACGGTAAGGCGGCGATGAACGACACGTCGGCCACCGTTGTCAGCGTCACGGCCTTCGCGAACAGAGTGGTGCCGATCAGGTAGAGCAGGGTCGTGCGGACGGCGATGACGCCCCACTCCCGCGCTCCGGCGCGCAGCACGACGCGCCAGCGGATCCGGCGGCTGAATACGAGCACGGCGATCAGGAATGCCGCGGCCGAGCGCAGGTAGACCTGTTGGGCGACAGTGAAACCGCTGTCGAGATAGCGCGTGATCACCGTGAGCATGGCGAACGCCACTGTCAGGAGCACCAGCGCCGCGACACCCCGCAGGTCGGTGATCTTGCTACCTCGTACGATTATCGTGCCGTTTTTACCGCCAGCTATACATCCAGCCTACCTACCGGACGGCGACGGCTCGACGAATCCGACCGGTTGGCCACGGCCGGTTGGCAATTCGCGGTCTGTTACGTGAGGTACCTCCGCCATAGACGCTCGAGCAATCCTTCGCTGCCGACCTGCGTCTCCGGCTCATCCTGATTCAGGAGAATCGGGTGATGCCTGGCGCGCCGATCGCGGGCCAGCCAGCCGGCCAGCACGCATGCCGCCGCCAATACCGACACGGTCGTGATGTTCATCGTCGCGGCGCAGGCGATGAAGGCGGCCAGCGCCGTGATGACGGTGGCGACGGTCGACATCACCTGCACCATGTGCACGGCGAACGGCGCGTGGCCGGGTCCGCCCTGGTGATGCACCGGCGGCCTGAGGTCATGTGCCGGATTCGTGAAGTGACGCACCGGGTTCGAGAAGTGATGCACCGGGTTCGCCGGGGCTCTGATGATGATTCCGATTTTCTTCATGTCCACAGCGTGCGACCGGTCCGGCCGTCACGGCCAGGGCGAGCCGTCGGCTTGCACGTACCGCGCGCAGAACTGGTCATATTGCGATCGCAACCGAGCGATCCGGGACTATTGTTGAAACTCGAACATAGCTCATAGCTTCGGAACTCGGATCTGGACATGTGGTGAACAGCCAGCACAGCATCGCATGCGCACGTCGCGTCGGGCGCGAAGTGGAGGCCGCCGGGGGAGCGAAATGGGAGATGGTTCAAACGATTCGGGCGCACTGCGGTGTCTCGCTGCTGCGCGCTCATCGGGTCGCCCACGGATACACCCTCGTCGAGGTCGCGCAACGACTGCGGCAGTTGCTGCCCGCGGGTGAGACCTCCAATCGTGGACTGTCCCATCAGAGTGTGTCCCGCTGGGAGACCGGCCTGGACATGCCGTCGTATCAGTCACTCGACGCGCTGTGCCGGCTGTATCGCACCAGGCCGGATCGACTCGGCTTCGGAAACGACTACACCCCGGACGAATCCGCCTTCCCGGATGACTCGCCACTGGTCGCCGCCACGCCACCTGGCGGCCGCGGCGGCTGGAAAACCGTGCACGCCTTGGAAGAAGGCCTCGAACTCAGCGGCTATCTCGTCTACGTCCTGCCACCCTCGGAATACATTCCGGCGCGCATGCGCGATCTGGCCGCGATCCAGCAGTTGACGCTGGCCGACCAGTCCGCCGAGTTGCGCAGGCGGCTGATGCGGCTCGAGGCCATCCTGGCCGGGCTGATCGCGTTCCGGCTCAACGATGTCGCCGGGATGCAGGACACGTTCATGTGGTTCTACAAGGCGCGTCGAGCGGCACGCCAAGCAGGGGATACCGCTTTGGAAGCGTGGCTGGGCGGACATATGGCGCACGGCCACGAGTGCTACCGCCACGCGCTCGACCAGGGGCTGGCCGCCGCGCGGTCGGCACAGGCGGCCAGTGGCCGTGCCCCGACGTCGGGGTGTGTCTTCGGGCTGCTGGCCGAGGCGGACATCCACGCCAGGATCGGGCATCGCCGCGAGGCCATCGATGCGATCACCGGCGCCGAGCGGATGTTCGCGGCCCTGCCGTCCACCGCGACGACCGACGACAACCTCGGCACCTCGGAATACATCCTGCGCTGGCATCAATCACACGCGCTGACCGCCATCGGCGATCGGCGTTCCGGTGAGGAGATCCGTCAGCGCGTGCTCGAACTGCCCATGGCCGCAAAGGATCACGTCGGCCGCTCGCTCCTCGATCTCGACTTGGCCGCTCTGCTGGAACGCCAGGGCGAACTCGACCAGGCCTGTGAACTGATCCGCCGCGTCTGGCACACCCTCCCCGCCGAACTCCGCGCCGGTCAGGTTCAGCGCTATGTCTCCCAACTCGTCACCGCCCTGCCACCGCACATGCGAGACACCATCTTTCAGCGCTGACCTCCGGTGCGCGGGGTTACGGTGGAGAGCAGCGTGCCGATCGGGGAGGCCACCATGGAATCGCAGTACAGCCCGTACGATTTCGCCGTCCATCAGGATCCGTATCCGTTCTATGCGCGCTTGCGCGACAAGGCGCCGGTATTCCGCAACGAGACCGACGATTTCTGGGCATTGTCGCGCTATGCGGATGTGCGTGCGGCGCTGCGGGATTCGGTGCGATTCTCCAGCGCGAACGGATTCCGGATGGAACCCGCGTTCTGGGGCCCGCAGGCCGAGCGATTCTTCTCCTTCGTGGCCATGGATCCGCCCAAGCACACCAGGTTGCGCGGATTGGTCGCGAAAGCCTTCACCGCGCACCGGGTACAGGACATGGAACCGCGATTGCGGGCGATCGCGCGGAGGATGATCGAACCGCTGATCGAGGCCGGAAGTTTCGACCTGATGGTCGATTTCGCCGGGGCGTATCCGATGGAGGTGATCGCGGAGCTGGTCGGCGTGCCGACGGCCGACCGCGACATGATTCGCGGGCTCGGCCGCGACATCATGTACGTCGACGAGGAATCCACCGATCTGCGGCCGGAGGCGGTGCAGGCGATCGGTGCGCTGATCGGCTACTACACCGAATTGACCATCGAGCGAAGCAAGCAGCGGCGCGACGATCTGCTGTCGGCGCTGCTCGATGCGGCGGAGGCGGACGACCGGCTCACCACGGAAGAGATCGTCGGCGTGCTCATCGTGCTGGTCGGCGCGGGCGTCGAGGCGCCGATGCTGACCCTGGGCAATATCTGGCACGCGGGCTGGCAGCACCGTGCACAGCGACCTGTGGAGCGCCTCGACGACTGGATCGCCGAGACCATGCGCTGGGAACCCTCGACGCAGACGCTACTGCGTTCCACCACCGCGGATCTCGAACTGCACGGCGTGAAAATCCCGGCGGGAGAACGCATCCTGCTCCTTACCGGCTCCGCCAACCGTGACCCCGACATCTTCCCCGCCCCCGACACCTTCGACCTCGACCGCGACACCAGCCAGTCCCTGATCTTCGGCACCGGCCGCCACCACTGCCTGGGCGCCACCCTCGGTCACCTCGAACTACGTATCGCCCTCACCGAACTCCTCGCCCCCCTCGCCACCTACGACATCGACCCCAACGGAACCCGCCGAATCCACTCCTCCAACAACCGAGGCTTCGCCACCCTCCCCACCCACGTGAGAACCCGCTGAGCGCCAGACGGCTGTCGCTCGTCCTGCGTGGGGTTGTAGGTCAGCGGTGCAGGCGCGCGAGCCGGATGCCGCGGGTCGCCAGCACGGTCGTACCGGAGAGCGCGGCGACCAACAGCCAGATGACCAGGGCGGGCCACACATACGTGACCTGGGTGAAGGTGCCCGATCGGCCCGCGAAGACGAGTCCGGCCAGGTGTGGCAGCAGCACGAGGATCGGTATCGGTGCCAGATAAGGTAATTGGCGTAGCGCGATGAGCCGGTAGCGCCTGCCGTATCGACGATCGGCCCATCGGCGTGAGCGCACCAGCGCGAGCACGCCGACTCCGAGCGTGCCGAGGGTGGCCACCGCCAGCGCCCAATCGGCGTAAACACCTATCGGGTACCGGATCTGGGGTGTCGCGCCCTCGCTCAAGGCGACCAGCCCGCGGCCGATGACCGCCGGATCGTCCTCGAGGGCGAGCCCGGTATTCGCGATCACCGCTATGCCATATCCGGACTCGGGCAGCAGTGTCTGTTCGGCGGTGTAGGTGAACCAGTCGCCCTTGTGCGAGATCCGCACCGGACCGCCGCCGGTTTGTTCACGGCGCCAGCCCATTCCGTAGTCATCGGGCTCGGCGGGAGTGTGCATCAGGGCGACCGCCTCGGCGGAGACGATCCGCCGGCCTTCCGGTGTCGCACCGCCGTTGTTCTGTACGACAAGCCATTTGGCCAGATCCGCGGCCGTGCTCAGGACGCCGTGACTGCCGCCGACGAACCACTCCGGCTCATCGGCGGGAATCGCGATGCCATACGCCCGGATGTAGCCGTGCGCCACGTCCTTCGCATCGCGCGCCGCGTCGACGGTCGTGCTGTCGTTCATGCCGAGCGGCGAAAAGACGTGTTCGCGGAGGTAATCGGCGTACGCCGCACCGCTGACCACCTCGATGAGGCGGGCCGCGACCTGATAGTTCGGGTTGTGATAGTGGAATTCCGTGCCTGGTTCGTCGGCCAGCTCGGCCGAACGCAGCCGTTGCACGGCCTCGGTCAGCGAATGCGCTTGCGGCCGCCGCAGGTCGGGGAATGCGGTGTCGGACATTCCGGAGGTCTGATTCAGCAACTGGCGGACGGTGATTCGCTCGCCGCGCGGATCGGCCGTCGAGAAGTCCGTCAGGTATCGGCGCACCGGCGCGTCCAGGTCCACCCGGCCCGCGTCGACGAGTTGGAGCACGGCCAGCGCCGTCATGGATTTGCTGAGTGAGGCGATGGGCATCCTGGTCGTCGCGGTGACCGCCGCCCCGGTGGAGTCGTGACCGTACCCGGCGATATGGATCACCTCGGTCCCGCGGGTGATCGCGACCGCGGCGCCGGGCAGCCCGGTCCGCGATAGATAGTCGGCCATGAAACGGTCCACCGCCGCCGGATCGATGCCCCGCGGGTCAGGCGCGGCGCCCGCGGGCACCGCGACGGCGAGCAACGCGACTGCCAGCGCGCTGAGCAGGGCCGCCGCCGTGCTCCGTCGTCGAGGGGTGATCATCGAGCTCCTCGCATTCCACGCTCGTATAGGAGACCGACGGTAATCGCCCGCCCGCCGCCGAGACCGCCTCGGGGTCCGTCGCCGGCGCACCGATAGGATCCCCGGGTGCCCGTACCGAAAGCCGAACTGCATATCCACATCGAAGGAACGCTGGAACCGGAGCTGGCATTCGCGCTGGCCGCGCGCAATGGCGCGGAACTGCCGTTCGATTCGGTCGCGCAGTTACGCGACGCCTACCGCTTCGAGGATCTGCAATCCTTCCTCGACCTGTACTACCGGCTCACGGATGTGCTGCGGACCGAGCAGGATTTCGCCGAACTGGCCGAGGCGTATCTGGCCCGGGCCGGCGCCGAAGGGGTCAGGCATGCCGAGATCTTCTTCGATCCGCAGGCGCACACCGGGCGCGGCGTGCCGTTCTCGACGGTGATCGAAGGCCTGTCCAAAGGGTTGCACGACAGTGCGCAGCGCTACGGCATCTCGACCGGGCTGATCCTGTGCTTCCTGCGTGATCAGTCCGCCGAATCCGCGATGGAGACCTTGCGGGCGGCCGAACCGTATCTGGACCGGATCATCGCGGTCGGACTCGATTCGGCGGAGGTCGGACATCCGCCCGCCAAATTCGCGGCGGTCTACCAGCGGGCACGCGAGCTGGGTTTACGCGCGGTGGCGCACGCGGGCGAGGAGGGCCCGCCGCACTACGTGGCCGAGGCGCTCGACGTGCTCCGCGTCGAGCGCATCGATCACGGTATCCGGGTGCTGGAGGATCCGGCGCTGGTCGAGCGCCTGGTGCGGGAACGGATCCCGCTGACCGTGTGCCCGTTCTCCAATGTCCGTCTGCGCGTGGTCGATCAGTTGGCGGACCACCCGCTGCGCCGCATGCTCGAGCTCGGCCTGGTCGCGACGGTGAACTCCGATGACCCGGCCTACTTCGGCGGCTACGTCCACGAGAACTTCGACGGCGTCCGCGACGCACTCGGCCTGAGCGCCGATCAGCTGCGCACCCTGGCCCGCAACTCCTTCGAGGCCGCCTTCCTCGACGCACCCACCCGCACTCGATATCTCGAAGAGCTCGCCGCCTACCAGTTCTGAGCACGGCCTGTCGGCGAGAATCCGCGGACAGGGGTGGTGGGTTCGGGCAAGAATGGGCTCGCGCCCCGGCCAGGGGCGAAGGGTCGGCGGAGGAGGCGGGGTGTCGGACCGTAGGCGCGCGCCGCTCGGGGTTGATCCCTATAAGCCGAATTCGGCCCGGGTGTACAACTACATGCTGGGGGGCAAGGACAACTACGAAGCGGATCAGTTGCTGGCGCAGCGGATGCTGTCGGTCGCGCCGGACACCAGGGAGTTGGCTCTGATGAGTCGGCGATTCCTGATACGGGCGGTGCGGATGGTCGCCGAAGCCGGTGTGTGCCAGTTCGTCGATATCGGTGCGGGCATACCGACCGCGCCGTCGGTGCACGAGGCAGCCCAGCAGGTGGATGCGTCGGCACGGGTGGTCTATCTCGACTACGACTCGGTTGTCTACTTGCACAGCACCGCACTGTTATCGGGGGTGGCCGGTGTGACGCCGATGCTCGCCGACGTTCGCTGCCCCGAGGACGTCATCGGCCGACTGCGTGCCGACGCCCTGATCGATTTCACTCGGCCGGTCGCCATACTGCTGGTCGGGGTCATGCATTTCGTGCTGGATGACGAGCATCCGGACGAGATAATCGCCCGGTACCGCGAGGAGATGGCGCCGGGCAGCTATCTGGTTCTCACCCACGCATCCGACAAGTCCGACCGCAATTTCATCAAGCAGACCCAATCGGCTGCCGAGGGTACCCCGGTCCAGTCCGTTTACCGCTCCGCGGACGAAATAGCAAGATACTCAGCGGGATTCGAATCCCTGGCACCGGGTCTCGCGCCGATTCAGCAATGGCTCGACGACGGTTCGCCCGCCACCAGGGTGGAGATTCTCGGCTGCGTGCTCCGCAAGTCCTGAACCGCCGTTCCCTATCCGCTGATGGACTTCATCCAGTCGATGACGGCCCGCTGATAGTCGGCCGTGTTGCGGGCGAGATTGAGCGAATGTCCGCTGTCGGGAAGAACATACGTGCGCAACCGGGCGGCCGGACTGAAGAAGGGCGCCTCGGCGGCCTGCAGTGTGGCGGTATCGCGGCAGATCGCGTAGGCGATGCCGCAGGACAGACGGTCCAGACTGCCGTTGGTCACCATGACGGGGACGTCGACGCGGCTGGACATTCCGGGGAGGGTGTAGGCGAGGCCGTCGGGATACTCGGTGAGCGAGAAGGTTTCCTTGGTCTCCTCGTCGATCGTGAGTACCTGCGGGTCGACGTTGTCGGGCACGAAGAAGTGGTGCAGGCGGGTGCCGGGCCGGGACACGACGTAGCCCGGATCCAAACCCCGCCCGGCGAACAGGGGATCCTCGATCGCCGGGTAGTAGGTGCTGATCACACCGAGCGCCTCGGCCGCGTTCACCGCGTGTGAGTAGCCGGTGAGCAGGATCCCGTCGACATCGCGGTACCAGATCCCCTCCATGAGGGAGGTGCCCGAGCTCAGGGAGTGACCACCGGTGACGATCTTGGCGAACGGTTGTGCGCCCGGGATACCGTGGCGCAGTGTCTGCACGATGTCGTGGAGGGCATTCGCGGTGGTGCCCGCGGTGAGCGACAGGCTCGGTGGCCTACTGCTCGCGCCGTTGCCGAGCCGATCGGCGACCAGCGTCGCGTAGCCTGCGGCGTTCATCGCCCGCCGGAAGTTGTAAGTCTCTGGGGCATAAGGGAAGTCCCAGTAGGTGTGGTTGTAGTTGGAGCCCGCCATCAGCACCATGACGGTGTCGGTCGATCCGCCGGGCGGCAGGCACAGCGTCCCGGCCACGGTTCCCGCCGCTACCGGGAAGGTGACCTCCTGGCAGCGATCCGGCGACGATGCCGGATCGGCATGGACGACACCCGGGGTGAGGCAGACCAGCGCCACCGCGGCGGATACAGCAATGGATCGTATTGAGGTTCGCACGCGACGCGCTTCCTTTGCTGATGGGCGAGGATCGCCTATGGGACATCCGCTTTCAGCTATCAGTGACGCAGGCTATAGCCCGAGGTGGGCGAATGCAAGGGACGTCGCCGAATCCAATTGAGCGGCAATGCGATACCACGTCGGACCTCGGCTTCCGAATTGCTGGCATTTAAAATTGCGTATGGTTTCGGCCGCTTTCGGACGTGCGCAACACAACCCCGGCGACCGGCCGGTACTGCGGTAGGCTCGCCGCCGAACGAGCGGGATGTTGTGGGGGAGGAGAATTCATGCTCGAAGCAGGGGACATCTTCGCGGACTACGTCATCGAGCGGCTGCTCGGGCAGGGTGCGATGGGGGCGGTGTATCTGGCCCGCCATCCTCGGCTACCCAGGCTCATCGCGCTGAAGCTGTTGAATCAGGATCTGTTCGCCGACAAGGAGATTCGCGCCAGGTTCGAACGAGAGGCCGATCTGGTCGCCCAGCTCGATCATCCGAATATCGTCACCGTCTACGACCGGGGGATCGAGCACGAGCAACTGTGGATCTCCATGCAGTTCATCGACGGCATCGACGCGGCGTCGGTGGACCCGAAGACCCTGCCGCCGCAGCGGGCGGTGCAGATCGTCGCGGAGACGGCGGCGGCCCTGGACTACGCGCACACCATGGGGGTGCTGCATCGTGATGTGAAGCCTGCCAACATCCTGCTCGCCCGCTCGACCGGGCTGGAGCGGGTGCTGCTCACCGATTTCGGCATCGCGCGCCCCCGCGAGGACACCACCCATCTGACCTTGACCGGAAACTTCACCGCCACACTGGCTTACGCGGCGCCCGAGCAGCTCACCGGTGCGCACCTCGACCCGCGGACCGATCAATACGCGCTGGCATGCAGCCTGTTCTGGTTGCTCTGCGGCAGTGCGCCGTTCGAGGCGCCGCAGTCGGTCGTGGTGGTCGAGGGGCACCTACGCAGGCCGCCACCGCCGGTGAGCGTCAAGCGGGCCGGTCTGCCGTCCGCCGTCGACGCGGTGCTGACCCGCGCGCTGGCGAAGCGTCCGCAGGATCGGTTCGAGACGTGCGTGGCGTTCGCGGCCGCCGCGCAGCGCGCGCTCACCGAGCGGCCCACCCCGCCACCACCGCCCGCGCCGCCACCGCGACCCGCGCCGGCATATCCGAGCCCGCTGCACCAATTCCCCGGTCCCGCACCGATTCCCGGTCCTTACCGTCCCGTTCCCCCGCCGCCCGATCCGCGTGTGCGGCACCGCGGCCATCCGCCGGGACCGCCCCCGCGCCGTCGGCGATCCAATACGGCGATCGTGCTCACCACGGTGTTCGGGGTGATACTCACGCTGCTGCTCGCCGGCGGCATCTGGGTGTGGCAGGACGATTCCACTTTCATCGCCGAGGCATTCGGCAGGACCAAGGGACAGAAGGATCTCGACGCCATGAGCGCGGCCTTCCCGAAGATGCTGCCGGGCGGCCGCGACGACGGGCCGGGGCACGGCGGCACCAGATGTAGCGGCAAGTACCGCTTCTTCGACACCAAGTTCGAAGAGCAGGCGTTCAAACCGTGGCGCGCGCAATGGCAGTGCCTGGGAGGCACCGTCGCCGCCTACCGGATCTCGTCGTTCGAATCCTCGTCCGCCGCGCGCAAGGTGGTCGATTCACTGAAGGCGACCGACAGACTGCTGAGCTCCGAGCACATCGGTACCCGCACCGACTACCGCTTCTCGCTGTCGGACAAGGATTCGGCCAGCCTCGGCGAGATCACCGCGATCGTGTCGATCTTCGAAGGCGACCGGGGCCGCTTCGTCATGCTGGTCGAGGGCATGACCCGCCGCCCGCCGATCGAGAAGCTCCAGGACTGGATGCGCACGGCCCCGATCGAAACCCGCTAGGTCCGCCCGCCGCTATCCTCGATGCTTGGCAGGCCGGTTGGTCGCCGCCCTGCGGTCGGCCTCTTTGGTCTTGATCCGCTCGTTCTCCCGCAGCACCGCCGCGTAGTTCTCGCGCTCGCGGATCAGCCACTGCGGCGGATCGGCAAGCAGCGCGGCGATCTCGTCGGCGGTGAGCGCATCGGACACCTCGGCCCGCGCCAGCCCCGTATTGGACACCCCGAGCTTGCGCGCCACGATGTCGCGGGGGAACGGGCCGGTGCGGCGCAGCTCGGTCAGCCAGGCCGGCGGATCGGTCCGCAGCTTGTCCAGCTCGGTGCGCGAGATCGGCGTGTTCCGGAACTCCTCGGGGGCAGCGGGAAGGTAGATGCCGAGCTTGTTCGCTGCGGTCAACGGCTTCATCATCTGCGGTTTCTGGTCCGGGCTCACCCGCATAGCTTAATGGGCGCCGAGCGCCTGGCCGACCAAGGGCGAGCCTGCCGTGCAATACGCTTGCTGGAATGAGCCGGTTCGAGTCGATCGATGTCACGCGCCTTCGCTGGTTTGTCGCTGTGGCCGAGGAGTTGCACTTCGCGCGCGCGGCCAAATCGCTCGGCGTCTCGCGGCAGAAGCTCAGCCACACGGTCATCGACCTGGAGACCGAACTCGGCACGAAGCTCTTCGTGCCCGGCGCGCAGCCGACCGAACTGACCGAGGACGGGCGGGAGCTGCTCGCCGAGGCGGCGGGCATCATCGCAGGCGCCGAGGCGGTATCGGCGGAGCCGGAGCCGTCCGCGGCGGCGCTGCGGGTCGGTTTCGTGCCCGGCGTCACCGTGTCCAAGTGGACCAGGATCTGGGCCGAGCGGTTTCCCGATATCCCGTTGGCGGCGATCCCGACCCCGATGGCCGATCAGCTCGCCGCGCTGCGCGAGGGCCGCGTCGACATGTGTTTCGTGCGCCTGCCCATCGACAGGGACGGCCTGAGCGCGATTCCGCTCTATCGCGAACTCCCCGTCGTCGTGGTGTCCAAGGACCATCCGATCTCGGTGTTCACCGAGGTGACCATGGCGGATCTGGCCGAGGAGCGCCAGCAGGACGCCGCCGATATCGATGCCGTCGCAGGCGCCATCGAACTGGTCGCCGCGGGCGTCGGTGTGGCCATCGTGCCGCATTCGATCGCGCGACTGCACGCGCGCCGCGATGTCGTCTACCGGACCGTCACCGATATCGCGGACACCGAGATCGCCCTGGCCTGGCCGAGCGCCGCCACCACCGACCTGGTCGAGGAATTCGTCGGCGTCGTCCGAGGCCGGTCCGAACGCAGTTCGCGCACGCCGACCAGCGAGCAGCGCAAGAACGAGCAACGCAAGAAGCCCGAGCCGCGCAAGCAGACCGAGCCGCGCAAGAAGCCCGCCAAGGGCCGTCCGGCCACCGCGAAGAAGCCCGCGAAGCGCCGCGGCCGCTGATCATGTCCGGCGAATTCCGGAGCGGATGAATCCTTTTGCGGGGTGCGTGCCTCTCATAGTCGTGCCGGCACTACGGTCGGCACGGATCGGGAGGTTCGAACGTGATCATTGCCGGAATCGTTGTCGTCGCACTGCTGATTTGCGCGTGCAGTGTGACGCTGCTGCGCAAGCGGAAGCGTTCCCGTGGCTGACCTGCGCTGGCCCGACGAGGCGCTGGTCGGCGCGGCACAAGCGGGCGATCTCGCCTCGCTCACCGCGCTGGTGTCCGGCTCGCACCCGCATGTGCGCCGGTTCGCCTACTCGCTGTGCGCCACACCGGAAGACGCCGAGGACGCCGCACAGGAGGCGCTGATCATCCTGTACCGCAAGATCGGCACGCTGCGCGCGTCGAGTGCGTTGGCGTCGTGGATGTTTCGCATCGTCCGCAACGAATGCCTGCGGCAGTTGCGGGCGATGCGCGCCGAGCCGATCGCCGACGCGGCGGTGGTCTCGGCCGAGGAGCAGGCCATTCGGCGGCTCGAGGCCGAGCGGGTCGCCGCGGCGATCGCGGCACTGCCCGACGGCTATCGCCAGGTACTGATCATGCGGGATGTGCAGGGCTACAGCGGCCGGATGGTCGCCGACCTGCTCGGCATCAGTACCGCGGCGATGAAGTCACGGCTGTCCCGTGCCAGGGCGGCCGTGCACGAGACATTGCACATTCCGGACCTAGGACATCAGTGATGAGTGAGACCACCTTCGCCAGCAGCTCGGTGCCGCGCCATATGGCCCGCGGCGCACTGGGATTCGGCGCGCTCGCCGCCGCGTTCGCCTTACTGCCCGTATTCGGAGCGGTCAGCCTGCTGCTCGCTCCGATCGGGCTGGTCGCCTTGCGCGGCTGCCCGATGTGCTGGGCGATCGGACTGCTGGAGACGATCTCGCGGGGCCGCTTGCAGCGCACCTGCACCGACGGGGTCTGTGAGTTGTCGCGCGCCGCGTGACCCGAAAACGACGAAGGGCTCTGCCACCGGAGTGGGAGAGCCCTTCGTCGTTCAGTGGCTACTCAGCGCGCGCAGACGTTGTTGAACGCGTCGATCGCCGGCTCCAGGTCGGTGACGGCGTCGTCGACGATGGCCTGGACGAACGCGTTGATCGCGTCCTTGTCCCCGCCGCTGGCGTTGATCGCGAGCAGCTTGGTGGCCAGTGCCTTCTGTGCGTCGCCGTCGAGCTCGCGGTTCGGCGCGGCGTCGAGCGCGCTGTTGATCACGTCGACGGCCGCGCTGCACGCGGCGGACTGCGCATGGGCCGGGCTCGCCGGCAGCATCAGCAGCGAGCCGGCGACGGCGGCCAGCAGCGTCGCGGACAGGGTCTTGGTCATGGTGTGCCCCTCATCAGGTGTTGCGAGATCGGCGCGACGGCGCCGGATTCACGAACGCAGCGGCCGACCGATGGTCGACCGCTGCGTTGGCGAAAATTGTTCGGCCGGGCCCGTTTCCGGGTGGCCGAATACTAGCGCGGCTTGCGGCGCAGGATGGAGTCGCGGATCAGGATGCCCGCGAGCAGTACGGCGAAGCCGATCAGGTAGATGTCCTCCACCTTGCCCTTGTGGTTGCCGATGACCATCGCGACCAGGATCAGCGCGACGATCCAGCCCGCGATGCGGAAGGTCTTGCGGGACTCGCCGCTCCAGCCCCATGCGGCGGAAGGAACCTCGGCGGTATCCACGTGCGAGACGACCGCGCGCTCTTTGTCGGCGGGTTCGATTTCCGTGGCGGCCACGATCGCTCCTTAGCTTGTGGTGGGGTACCTCTCGCTATCGTGGCATACGACCGCCCGTCGTAGCCAGCAGGGCCACCCTCAGCGACAATGGGCGCGTGTCCGACATCGTGAGAGTCCTGCTGCTCGGCAGCACCGGATCCATTGGTACCCAAGCGCTCGAGGTGATCGCCGCCAACCCCGACCGGTTCGAGGTGGTCGGGCTCGCCGCGCGTGGCGGCAACACCGACCTGCTCGCCGCGCAGATGGCGGCGACGGGCACCCGCAACGTCGCGGTCGCCGATCCCGTTGCGGCACAACGGCTCGACCTGACGCTCGGCGGGCCGGGCGCGGTCACCGAGCTGGTGCGCCGCACCGAGGCCGACGTGGTGCTGAACGCGCTGGTCGGCTCGCTCGGGCTGGAGCCGACCCTGGCGACCCTGCAGTCGGGCACCCGGCTCGCGCTCGCCAACAAGGAATCGCTGGTCGCGGGCGGCTCACTGGTGACGCGGGCGGCCGCGCCCGGCCAGATCGTCCCGGTCGATTCGGAGCATTCCGCGCTGGCCCAGTGCCTGCGCGGCGGCCGTGCCGATGAGGTGTCGCGGCTGGTGCTCACCGCATCGGGCGGCCCGTTCCGCGGCTGGACGACGGAGATGCTGGAATCGGTGAATCCGTCCGAGGCCAAAACCCATCCGACCTGGTCGATGGGCCCGATGAACACGCTGAACTCGGCGTCGCTGGTGAACAAGGGCCTCGAGCTGATCGAGACGCATCTGCTGTTCGGCGTGCCGTACGACCGCATCGATGTCACCGTGCATCCGCAGTCGATCGTGCACTCCATGGTGACCTTCACCGATGGCTCGACGCTGGCCCAGGCCAGCCCGCCGGATATGAAGCTGCCGATCGCGCTCGCCCTCGGCTGGCCGGACCGGGTGGCGGGCGCCGCCGCGGCCTGCGATTTCGGGACGGCCGCCACCTGGGAGTTCGAACCGGTCGACAACGAGGTCTTCCCGGCCGTCGAACTGGCCAGGCAGGCGGGCGAGGCGGGCGGCAGCGTCACCGCGGTCTACAACGCGGCCAACGAGATCGCCGTCCAGGCCTTCCTGGACGGCGCCATTCGATTCCCCGATATCGTGCGCACCGTGGCGAGCGCGGTCGAGGCAGCGGACCAGTGGCGGGCCGAGCCGTCAACCCTGGCGGACGTGCTCGCCGCGGACTCGTGGGCGCGTGAATTCGCCAGGGTGCGCGTCTCGGGGTGATCGATTCGATACGACGCGCTGGGCGACGGTCGACTGGCAGACTGAAGGCACAGGGTTTGTGGTTGTCCGGTTACTGTGGTCGAGGTGCTCGCGGCCGGATCGGACGCGTGCGTGCGGGTAGACACGAGCTGCACAACGCAGGAGGGCTGTAGAGCTAATGGTGTTCGCATTGGGTTTTGTGCTGTTCGCCCTCGGTATCACGGTATCGATCGCGCTGCACGAATGCGGGCACATGTGGACCGCCCAAGCCACCGGCATGAAGGTCAGGCGCTACTTCATCGGCTTCGGCCCGAAGATCTTCTCCTTCCGCCGCGGTGAGACCGAATACGGCCTCAAGGCGCTGCCGCTCGGCGGCTTCTGCGATATCGCGGGCATGACCGCGCTCGACGAGCTCGAGCCCGAGGATCTCGACCGCGCGATGTACCGGCAGGCGACCTGGAAGCGGATCGTCGTGATGTCCGGCGGTATCGCGATGAACTTCGTGCTCGGCTTCCTGCTGATCGTGGTGCTCGCGGTCGGGTGGGGGCTGCCCCGGCTCGATCAGCCGCCGGCCACCGCACTCGGCAACATGAACTGCACCGCGTCGCAGAACCCCGACGGGACGTTGCAGCCGTGCACCGGCGCGGGCCCCGCTCAGTCGGCGGGCTTGCGGCGCGGCGACGTGGTCACCGCGGTGAACGGCGTCAAGGTGTCCACCTGGAAGGAATTCCAGAGCGAGACCCAGAAGCAAACCGGACCGTTCACCTACACCTTCGAACGCGACGGCAAGACCATGACCGCGCCGGTGACACCGCAGCGCGTCATCCGCTACGCCGAGGACGGCACCAGCAAAGAGGTCGGCGCGGTCGGCGTCGGCGCCGATGTCTACGGACCGGTGAAGTACAACGTGCTCGCCGCGATCCCGGCGGCGGGCGCGTTCACCGGCGACGTGCTCGTGAAGACGGTGCAGTCGCTTGCCGAACTGCCGCAAAAGGTTTCGGCGCTGTGGACGGCGGTGACCGGCGGCGAGCGCGATCCGGAGACCCCGGTGAGCGTCTACGGCGCGAGCAGGATCGGCGGCGAGACCGCGGAGCGCGGCCTGTGGGGGATGTTCATCCTGGTGCTCGCGTTGCTGAACTTCTTCCTCGGCGCGTTCAACATCCTGCCGCTGCTGCCGCTGGACGGCGGGCATATCGCGGTGGTGCTCTACGAGAAGGCGCGCAACGTCATCCGCGGCTGGCGCGGGCTCGACGCCGCCGGTCCGGTCGACTATCTGAAGTTGTTGCCCGTGACGTATGTCGCGGTGGTGATCGGCGGCGCGTACATGGTGCTCACGCTGGTCGCCGACATCGTCAACCCGATCAAGCTGTTCCCTTAAGCGCCTCTTCGGCGTTTGTTGGTGTGTTTTCCCGCGCGCGGTACCCTGTCTCGCGGGGGCGGGGGAACGCTCTATGTCATGGTCGTCACAAGGTGTGGCCGGTTGCCGCGCGACTAAGCTCGGTAGGCGAACGGCCCCGCAGGAAACGTAGGAAAGTAGGCAGCCGAAGGTGACCAGCACAATCGGATTGGGGATGCCGACCGCACCGGCGGCCGTTCTCGCTCCACGGCGCAAGACCCGCCAGTTGCAGGTCGGCAATGTCGGGGTCGGTAGCGATCACCCGATCTCCGTGCAGTCGATGACCACCACCAAGACCCACGACATCAACGCGACCCTGCAGCAGATCGCGGAGCTCACCGCCTCCGGCTGTGACATCGTGCGCGTCGCCTGCCCACGGCAGGAGGACGCGGACGCGCTGGCCACCATCGCGCGCAAATCGCAGATCCCGGTGATCGCCGATATCCATTTCCAGCCGCGCTACATCTTCGCCGCGATCGACGCGGGCTGTGCCGCCGTGCGCGTAAACCCCGGCAACATCAAGGAATTCGACGGCCGGGTCGGCGAGGTCGCCAAGGCGGCGGCCGCCGCGGGCATCCCGATTCGCATCGGCGTCAACGCCGGTTCGCTGGACAAGCGGATGTTGGAGAAGTATGGCAAGGCCACCCCGGAGGCGCTGGTCGAATCGGCGCTGTGGGAGGCGAGCCTGTTCGAGGACCACGGGTTCGGCGATATCAAGATCTCGGTCAAGCACAACGACCCGGTGATCATGGTCGAGGCCTACCGGCAGCTGGCCGCGCAGTCCGATTACCCGCTGCATCTCGGCGTCACCGAGGCGGGCCCGGCGTTCCAGGGCACCATCAAGTCCGCGGTCGCGTTCGGCGCGCTGCTCTCGGAGGGTATCGGCGACACCATCCGGGTCTCGCTGTCCGCGCCGCCCGCCGAGGAGGTCAAGGTCGGCGGGCAGATCCTGCAGTCGCTGAACCTGCGCCCGCGCAAGCTGGAGATCGTCTCCTGCCCGTCCTGCGGCCGCGCCCAGGTCGACGTCTACACGCTGGCCAACGAGGTCTCCGCGGGCCTGGAGGGCATGGAGGTGCCGCTGCGCGTCGCCGTCATGGGCTGCGTCGTGAACGGGCCCGGCGAGGCGCGCGAGGCCGACCTCGGCGTCGCCTCCGGCAACGGCAAGGGCCAGATCTTCGTCAAGGGCGAGGTCATCAAGACCGTCCCCGAAGCTATGATCGTCGAAACTCTCATCGAGGAAGCCATGCGCTTGGCCGAGGGAATGGGCGATGACGTTGGCACCGGTGAGCCTGTCGTCACCATCGGCTGACGAAGGCGACGCCTGATGTCGTAAGAACATGGGTAACTCGCCGGGGACCGGCTGAGTCGGCCAACGACGTTACCGCCGGCCGCCAATGCTGCTGTTGTGGCACTCGAGTCTGGCTTGAAGACGCGGAGAGGCGGACAAGCTCAAGCTACCCGTACCACATCTGGCCGATTTCGTGGCAGGCTGTCAAGGTGCGCAGTCTGCTGGAGCCGACGCGACGGGCGAGGTACGCCCCCGCGCGTCAGCTGGCGAACCGGGATCTGGCGCAGGTCCTCCGGGTCCTGGACACCGATCCGGTGGCGTCGTGCATGGTCGCGGCGCGGTTGCAGGAATTCGGGCTCGGCACCGCGAACGGGCACGGGGAGCTATGGAGCCGCGGCGGGCCCGCGGAATCACTGTGCTTCTCCGGCGCGAACCTGGTCCCGCTGCGTGGCGACCGGGACGCGCTACGCGCCTTCGCCGACCGGGCGGCCCGCTGGCCACGGATGTGCTCCTCGGTGGTCGGGCGGCGCGAACTCGCGCTGCCGCTGTGGGATCTGCTCGCCGAGCGCTGGGGTCCCGAACGCGAAGTGCGCGGTGAACAGCCGCTGCTCGCGCTCGCGCAGCCGCCGCTCGCGACGCCCGATCCGCTGGTGCGTCGCGTGCGTCCCGACGAACTGGACCGTTATCTCGCCGCCGCCATCGCGATGTTCATCGAGGAGGTCGGCGTCGATCCGCGCGCGGGCGACGGCGGGCGCGGCTACCGCCGCAGGATCACCGGGCTGATCGAATCCGGAAGGGCCTGGGCGCGTTTCGAGGACGGCGAGGTGGTGTTCAAGGCCGAGGTCGGTTCGCTGTCCCGGCGTACCGGCCAGATCCAGGGCGTGTGGGTGCATCCGGAACGCCGCGGCTCCGGGCTCGGCACCACGGGCACCGCGGCCGTGGCCAATGCTGTCGTGGCCTCCGGGCGAACTGCCAGCTTGTATGTCAACGACTACAACAAGATCGCCCGAAGGGCCTACGGGCGAGTGGGGTTTCGGCAGATAGCGACGTTCGCGACGGTCCTGCTGGACTGATAGGAAGCGAACGCTCGGTGCGTCGAAATCGTTTGCTGACAGTTGGCTATTAGCATCGGCGTCGATGTCGACACGGATACTCACCTCGCTGACCGTCGCGGCGCTCGCGGTGGCCGCGGCCGGCTGCGCGAGCGGCCCCCAGGGACCCGTCCCCGCCGCCGACGCGTTCGTCACCGCCTTCGCGGGCCACGACGCGGATGCCGCCGCCGAGCTCACCAACCAACCCGACAAGGCAAGCGCCGCACTGAATTCGGTGTGGCACAACCTGCAGGCCGAACAGCTGACCGCGCGCACCGGCGCGGTCAGGGTCACCGGTGACACCGCCACCGTCGACTACACCTACGAGTGGCGACTACCCAAGAACCGCGTCTGGCGCTACGACGGCCAGCTGCAGATGGGCCGCAGCGACGGCCGCTGGACCGTGCGCTGGACCTCGTCGAACATCCACCCGAAACTCGGCGACACCCAGACCATGGCGCTGCGCGCCAACCCCGCGCCGCGGGCCAGGGTGAACGAGCAGTCCGGCAGCGATGTGATGGTGCCGGGCAAGGTATCCCGGGTGGCGTTCACCGCGGCCGAGGCCACCGATCCCGGTGCGGTCGCCGCCCAGCTGGCGGCGGTGCTGCACCCCATCGATGACGAGCTGACCCCCGAAGCCATCCTGACCGGCGCCAGGGCCGCCAGGGGCGCCTACACCGTCGCGATGCTGAACGAGGCCGAATACAACGACGTGGGCACCGACCTGATCGGCCTGCCCGGTGTCCGGCTGACTCAGCAGTGGGATCTGGTCGCCACCGACCGCGGCTTCGCGCCCGATCTGCTGGCCCAGGTGCGCAAGACCGTCATCGCGGAGGTGGACGGCAGGGCGGGCTGGAGCGTGGTCACCATGAACGCCAACGGCGCCGACACCGATGTGCTCACCGAGGCGCCTTCGCAGCCCGCGCCGTCCTTCTCGCTCAGCATCGACCGCAATGTGCAGAACGCCGCGCAGCGCGCCGTCGACGCCCCCGCCGACCAGACCATGATGGTGGCGCTGCGCCCGTCCACCGGCGCGATACTGGCCATCGCGCAGAACAAGGCCGCCGACCGGGACGGCCCGGTGGCCGTGATCGGGCAGTATCCGCCCGGTTCGGTGTTCAAGACTGTCACCGCGGCCGCGGCGATGAGCACCGGGCAGGCCACACCGGACACCGTGGTGCCGTGCCCGAGCCGAATCATCATCGGCGAGCGCACGATTCCCAACTACAACCTCTTCACCGTCGGTGACGTGCCGATGGTGACGGCGTACGAGCGCTCGTGCAATACCGCGTTCGCCAAGATCGCCAGCGAACTGCCCGGTGACGCGCTGAACAGCGCCGCGGCGGAGCTCGGTGTGGTGCAGACGTATACGATCGCCGGCCTGCCCGCCACCTCGGGGTCGGTACCGCCCGCCGAGGAACTGATCCAGCGCACCGAGGACGGCATCGGCCAGGGCAAGGTGGTGGTGAGCCCGTTCGGCATGGCGATGATGGCGGCGACCATCGCGCACGGCGCCGCGCCGGTGCCGTATCTGATCGCCGGGCGCGAGACCAAGGTCGACGGTGCGCGCCCCGAGATCTCCGCGAAGGTGGTCGACGGGCTGCGCACGATGATGCGCCGGGTGGTCACCGGCGGCACCGCGGAGCGCATCGCCGATCAGGGCGTGGTCTACGGCAAGACGGGGGAGGCCGAGGTGGACGGCGGCTCACACTCCTGGTTCGTCGGCTACCGGGGCGATATCGCGTTCGCGACGCTGCTGGTGAAGGGCGGCAGTTCCGACAACGCGGTCGCGGTCACCAGGGATATGCTCGCGGCGCTGCCGCCCGGCTACTGAGCCGGTGCGTCAGCTCCAGTGCTGCGCGATCAGGAACGGATAGCCCGCGTTCGCCGGGCTACCTGGATACGCCGCGTACACGCTGACGTAGCCGCCGGGGTGGGTGGCCGCCTCCGCGGCGACATCGCCTGTGCCCGCGAGTAATTGGCCGCCGATCACCGGCAGCTTCGAGCCGGGATGCAGCGCGATGCCCTCGGCGGAGGCCGGTACCGCCGAATCGAAGAGTCTAGGTAGCGGACTGTTCGCCAATGCGGCGGTCTCGCCGGTCGAGAGGACGAGTCCGACGCGGGCGTTGCCGGGGTCGACGATCGGGGCCGCCGCGCCCGCATCACCGCCGTTCAGGATTTGAATGGCGGCCGCACCGGCCAGGATCATGCCGGTGGTGGCGAGAACAAGGGTGTAGCTCTTCATGGTCCGCTCCCTCGCTGAATGTCGACAGCGCCGCGACGAGGTGCGTCACGAAAGTTGTCTAGAAGTTTGCTGGCCGTCGAACCCTAAGCTGATTCGGAATCGCCGAACAAGTCAATGTGCCCGACCGCACACGGGTGGTCGCTGAGTGATTGCCGTCACAGTGTGCCGCGGCAGCTGCGCCGACAGCGAAACCGTCAGGCGCGCTGGAGGATTCGTGATGATAATGACCCGAGCGGCCTTCGCTGACGCTTGGAGTGTGAACCTGATGGACGATGTACTGCTGACCCCGCCGGATGCGGCCGAGGTGACTCTGCTCGCGCGCGGGGTGACCACCGCGGCGAGCGCGGGCTGTGCCTTGAGCCCACTGCAGCAGTTGCTGATTCCCGCGCTGTTTCTGTCGATGACCGGCCATCGCGTCGAACTCGACACCCTCGAACCCATCGAGCCCGCGGCCTTCGCGGTCGGCCTGGCCAGGCGCAACCAGATCTTCCGTACCCGGATCGTGCAGACGATGCTGCTCGCCGCGCTGGTGGTGCGCCCACTGCCGCTGACCGTCGCGACCAAGCTGCGCGAGTTCGCCGACGCGCTGAAGGTCGACGACGACATGATCGAGGTCGCGCAGCGCTACGCGGAGGGTGCGGTCGACCTGGCCGCGATCGACTTCGCTCGCAACGGTTACCTGGGCGGGCTGGACGCGAGCAGGCTCACCGCGCTGCACGCCGACAGCCTCGACGAGTCGTGGGGGTCGGTCGGCGACGACGCGGCGCTGGCCGAGCGTTGGCGCTCGCTGCACGATCTGCCGGTCGGCACGCTGGGGCGCGGCGTCGCCGATTTCTATCGCGACCGTGGCTTCATCACGCCGGGCCTGCCCGGCTCGGCCCCGCCGCTGCTGGCCCAGCACGACTGGGTGCACGTGCTGGCCGGGTACGGCACCACCCTGGAGAACGAGATCGAAGTGTTCGCGTTCATGGCGCGCGCCAACGACGATCCGCGCGCCTTCAGCCTGCTCGCCATGGTGATCTCGCTGTTCGAGACCGGCTACCTGCAATCCGGCGCCGGGCTGTTCCAGGCCAACGAGGGGCATCTGCGCACGGCGGGGATGGCGACGCGGCTCGGTGACGCCATGCGCCGCGGCGCGCTGACCAGCGGCAGCCACGACTTCCTCGATCTGGACTGGTTCGAGCTGGCCGACCGTCCGATCACCGTGGTGCGCAACGAGATCGGGCTGGTCGACAGGGCGTTCGACGCGATCACGGCCGGTTGCGCCGGGCCGTGGGAAAGCGGCGGCATCACCGAGGTCCAGATGGGCTGGGCCGAGTCGGCGGCGCAGAGCGAGGGCAGGGACTACGTGCCGTGGCAGCCCGATCCGACGCGCTGCTGACGGTCAGGCGCGACGCAGGCTGGCCGCGAGGTGATGCTGTAGCGGCTCACCGACCGCGGCCATCCGCAGCGTGTAGTCGATGGTGTCGCCGGTCTGCCTGATCGAGCGGCCGAGGGCGGTCACCAGTTTCGCGGTGCCGCTGCGCCCGATACTGGTCGATTCGAACTCCATGCGCAGCTCGTCGTCGGCGAGGGTCAGTGCGCCCTCGCAGATTTCGGTGATGCCGGTCGGGTGGGCGAGGATCAGCTCCACCCGGTCCGGGCGTGGGCAGCGCAGGTAGCCGGTTTCGGCGTGCATCGGCCGTCCGTTGTCGGCGGCGCGGGTGCGCTGCCGGTAGGTGAGGAACGGCCGCCCGAGGTGGCCGAATCGAATTTCCTCCAGATATCCGAACGGCTGAATCGTCGGATATTCCCCCTGGCCGTTGCCGCGCCACGTGCCGAGCAGCGGTGCGAGAGGGGCGATATCGGGATGGGGGGCGACAGGGGGTTGGGGTTCGACCACGGCCGACAGCCTAAACCCGTGCTTTGCGGGGTGTTCCCTTACTGCCCAATTTGGGTCACGCTAAGGTTAGCGTCGCCTAATCACCAATCGTGGTGTGTGGGTGGAAAGGAACACGAAGTTGAATGAGTCTCGGATACGTAATGGTCTGGTGCGCGCCTCGGTACTCGGCGTCGCGCTGATTGTCGCCGCGGCGTGCTCGGATTCGAAATCATCCGACGATAATGTGCCCGCACTCGACGGCAACCGGTACGCGCAGACGAATCTGGCGGCCAACAAGGACGAATACAAGGCGCAGTTCCTTTTCCCGGACATGGTCAATGCCTGGGGCCTTGCCGATCGCCCCAAGGGTGCGGGCGGGCACTTCTGGGTCGGCGCGGGCGGCAAGTCCTTCCAGTTCGTCGGCGATGTCACCGCGTCGGCGGATCCGAAGGTGCAGAAGCTGTTCCAGGATCCGCTGAAGATCGTCACCGTCCCCGGCGCCGACGCCGACACCTCGGACAAGAGCATCGGCAAGACCACCGGTGTGGTGTTCAACCCCGCGCCGATCACCTCCGATATCTTCGCCGTGCGTGATCAGCCGGTCACCGTCAACGGTGCGCCGCAGCTGCTCGCCGGCTCGTCGCGATTCATCTTCGCCACCGATTCGGGCAAGATCTCCGCCTGGACCGAGCTGGGCGCCGACGGTCAGATCGTGCGCCAGGACGGTCCCGCCAACCTGGTGTTCGACGGCCAGCCGCAGGGGATGCAGTTCTTCGGCATCGCGCTCAACCCGGCGGGGGACAAACTGCTCGCCGCCGACTTCGGGCAGAACCCGCAGGTCCGCACGTTCGACAAGAACTGGCAGCTGATTCCGACCACCGGATTCGTCAACCCGTTCGCCACCGGCGACGCGATCGATGCCGCCGCACCGGAGAAGGGTAAGAAGGTCAAGCCTGGCGATGCCGCGCCGTTCAATGTGAGCACCGTCGGCAACCGGGTGTTCGTGTCCTATGCGACCACCAAGCCGGACGAGAAGGACGCGACCAAGGTCGACGCGGGCGAAGAGGATTCGCTCGACAAGGACCAGGAGAAGGACGCGGGCAACAAGCCGGGCAAGGGCAAGGTCGCCGAATTCGACGCCAACGGCAAGCTGGTGCGCATCCTCGACGACGGCAACCGGCTCAACGCGCCATGGGCGGTCACCGTCGCACCTGCCGGTTTCGGCCCGCTCGCGGGCAAGCTGCTCGTCGGTAATTTCGGCGGCGCGGGTCACATCCTCGCCTATGACGACGCGACCGGTAAGTTTGTCGACTACCTGCGCGACGACGATGCGAAACCCGTTGCCATCGAAGGCCTTTGGGCGCTGATGTTCGGCAATGGCGAAAGCCTCGGCGATGCCGACGCGCTGTACTTCACGGCGGGTCCGGACGACGAGAAGGACGGGCTCTTCGGCGCCTTGCGCAAGAAGTAATCCGAGCGACATCGAAGGCGGCTCCCGATTTCGGGGGCCGCCTTTTGTTGTATTCCGTTGCTCACCAACCGAATTCGATGGAGCTATGCTTCCGTTTCGGTGCCGATCGAATCCGACCAGCGCTGCGACCATGCCCAGACCGGGCGCAGTGCGGTATCGAGTTCCGTTCCCGCGGTGGTCAATTCATAGGACTTATCGGATTTCTTCACGATCAATCCGGCCGCCTGTAGCTGCTGTAGCCGGGTCGAGAGCATGCTCGACGAGCAGTTGCCCATCCGGCGGCGCAATTCCAGGAAGCCGAGCGGCCCCGGTTCGAGCTCCCAGAGCGCGCGCAGCATCCAGCGCTGACCGATGAGGTCCATGGCCGCCAGGATCGGCGCGGCGGTGGCACCGCGCCCGCTTGCACTTCTCATTTCGAACTACCATAGTGATTCTGAATTAGAAGCGTTCGTGCGGGGTGAAGGAGACGGTGACGGTGGAATCGGAGAACGCGGCCGGGCGGCGGATCGTGCTGGTGACCGGTGCGTCGCGCGGCATCGGCGCGGAAACGGCGCGCCTGTTCGGCGCGGGCGGCGACCACGTGATCGTCAACTACCGGGAGAAGATCAAGCGGGCGCAGGCCGTCGCCGACGCGATACTCGCGGACGGCGGCAGCGCCTCGGTCGCGGGCGCCGATATCGCCGATCCCGATTCGGTGCGGACGCTCGTCGCGGGCATCGTCGAGCGATTCGGCCGCCTGGATGTGCTGGTGCTCAACGCATCCGGCGGACTCGAGCTCGGCGCGGCGCCCGGCTACGCGATGGCGCTCAACCGGGATGCGCAGGTGCGCCTGGTGCGGATGTTCCTGCCGCTCATGGCTTCCGGTTCGCGCATCGTCTTCGTGACCAGTCACCAGGCGCATTTTCACGGGCGCAAGCCGGTGCCCGCCGATTACGAGCCCATCGCCGCGAGCAAGCGCGCGGGTGAGAACTCGCTGCGCGCAATGATTCCCGAGCTGGCCGAGCTCGGTGTCACGCTCACCGTGGTGTCCGGCGACATGATCGACGGCACCATCATCGTCCGGCTGGCAGAGCGCAGGGATCCGGATGCGGTGGCCGCGCGGCGCGACAACGGCAGGCTGCCGACGATCGCGGAGTTCGCCGCCGCCGTGGTCGGATCCACCGAGGGCGCAACGGAATCCGGCCATACGATCTATGTCGGTGGTCAGGACTATCTGGCCGAGGCGGGCGCGGTGTGAGCCGTCAGCGCAGTGTCTGCATGCAGAGGGTGTAGCCGGTGGGGATCGGCGAGTAGGCGTTGGTCCACTTCATCGTGTAGTAGAGGTCGGCTTCCGGGAAACGGTCGCAGAACAGGCCGCTCTCGCCGGGGATGACATTGCCGACGCGATGGATCACCTTGGCCTCCGCCGCCGGATCGGTGCACGCCACCACGGTGAGCGTCGGGTGCTTGTCGTCGGCCAGCGGAATGTTCTTCTGGTTCCGGACACAGTCGCCGACCGAGGCCTCTTTGACGGAGTTGATCGGCGCCGCGGGGACGGGGGGTACCGCGGCGGGCGGTGTCGGCGCCATCGAATACGAGCCGGGCCGGGGGCACGAGACCGAGGTGCAATCGCTGGATCTGGACCTGGATGTGCCGGTGTCGTTGTTCGCGGCGGCGATCAGGCCGCCGATCACTAGCACCGGAATGAGTAGCCCGAGCAGGCCCGGCCGCAGGTAGAGCGGTTTACCGGGATCCATCGGCTGATAGTGGCTGCCTGGCAACGGCGCCGCCAGCCTGCCGATCTGGGCCCGCGCCGCGAGGTTGATCAGCATGGTGATCGGGTTGATCACGAACGAGGCGAAACCCCACCAGCCGATCCACGCGCTCTCGATGGTCATCCGCCGATAGGTAGCGATGCCGCAGTCGCGGCAGAACGGGCCGGGCTGCTTCAGGAACTGCATCATGATCAGGAACCCGCGATGCCCGCGAATGTCGACCCGCGCCGCGGGCGTCGCCCCGCAGTAGGCGCAGTACACCCCGTTCGCGGTCGAATAGTCGACCGGCGTTTCGTACTCCTGCGGCGCCGACACGGCAATCCCCCACATCGTGAAAACCCCTGACCCCGAACGCATCAGGCGCCACGGATGCTAGCCGCCGCCCGACACGGGAGCAACTCGGCGCCGAAGTGACACACCCTTGTCACGCCGTTGGTACCCGGCATGCGGTGGCATTGGCTGTTTCGAGGGCCAGCGGGAGTGGCATACTGCGGCAGAGAGAGGCGCGCTCGGGTCGAGGATGAAAAACCTTCAGGCGGGGGAGCGGTGATGACGATCTACTCCGACAGCGGCCGGATGATTCCGGGCAAGGACCTCATAATCGCGGCCTGCCGCGGCCTGCCGCACGATGATCATCCGATGCTGGAGGCCGCGGGGGAGTTGGCGCAGCTGCACGAGATCCGCGAGCGCACGCCGGTCTGCGAAATGGACAAATTGGACCGGCGCCGGACGCAGCTGATCCGGGCGATCGACCGGTGGGTCACCCTGGCGACCCCGGTGCCGCGAGGCGGGGCCGGGACGCACACCGAAACGGTCGGACAGCTGATCGATCGGCTGGCGCGGTTGACCGCGCAGGCCTTCGTGCCGCTGTCGCAGGCGCCGGAGCCGGTGTTCTACGACGCCTGGGTGCGGCTCAACGAGCTGGCCGACACCTATCAGGACCTGGTCGACGACCTACGCACCGGCACCAAGCGACTACCCGATTAGGCCAGGCGCGGATCACCGCCGCCGGAACAGCCGGAACGAGCGGGTCCGTCGCCGCGGCAGCGTCGCGTACACCATGGTCATATCCGCGAACACCTCGGCGTCACGCTCGTTCGCCTCGCCGAAATCGTTGCGGCCGAGCACATGCCGGATGGAATGCGGGGAGATCGACGGCAGCAGCGCGGCCAGCGTCGGCGCCAGCGGTGCCGCCGGTTCCGCGTCGTCCTTACCGTGGCCGAGCAGCATATGCCCCACCTCGTGCAGCACGATGTGATCGATATTTCGGTCGGTCGCCGCGGCGTCGTAGACGATGATGTCGTCGTGCTTGCGGGCGACCCACAGGCCGCTGCCGCGGCAGCCCGTCTCGGCGAGCATCGCGGCGGGCACGGGCCGGAGCGTGATCGAGCGACCTCGATGCGCGGCCACATCGGCGAGGTAGGCGCTCAGGTTCCACGGGCTGGGGAGTGGCACAGTTCGGGCGGCGTCACGGAACCGGGCTTCCATGCTGGTCATCGGCGCTCACCTTACCGATCGCGGCCTCGGTCGTCACGCGGGTGCGCACACGGTCCGGATTCGGTGGCCCGGCAGCGGATTTCGGGTGGTCGCCGGACCGGGTGAACCGCGCGGCCGCACCGTACGTAGCACAGGCAGATGCCGAGGGCCGACGGCGCGACATGCGGGCGACGGCGGGTTCACGATCACTCGCGCCGGTGTCGCGCAGGATGGGAACGTGCAGATGAGCGAGCTTTTCCTCGCCGCGGAGCCGCGTGGGCACACACCCGCGGTGACGCAGTGGTGGGTGCTGACCCGTCGGCTGATCCGGCCGTCGTGGCGCAACGGCGAATTGGTGACCGCCGTGCTCGCGCCGACGGTGTTCACCCTCGGGTTCTATGTGCCGCTGAACATGGTGATGTCGGTGTACGGGCACGGGTTGAGCAGTTACGCGCAGTTCCTGATGCCGATGATCGTGATGCAGGCGGTGGCCTTCTGCGCGATCTCGACCTCGTTCCGCGCGGCCAGCGATGCCAGGGACGGGCTCACCGTGCGCTTCGGTGCGCTGCCGATGGCCGCCGCGGTGCCGATGGCCGCGCGGATCACCGCCTCGCTGTACCGCGCCGCCGTCGCGTTGGCGGCGGCGCTGGTGTGCGGCCACGTGATCGGGTTCCGCTTCTATGGAAGCTGGTGGCATACGGCGGGATTCGTGGCCTTCGCGGTGCTGGTCGCGCTGGCGCTGTGCCTGGGCGCGGACCTGCTCGGCGGCCTGATGAAGAGCCCGGAGGCGACCACGCAGGCGCTGGTGCTGCCGCAGTTGATCCTCGGCATGGTGTCGACCGGGTTCGCGCCCGCCGGTCAGTTCCCGGCGTGGATCCAGGTCTTCGCGCGCAACCAGCCGGTCTCGCAATTCATTTCGGCGATGCGCGCGCTGGCGGGCGACCCGTCGGGGCATGCGGGCACGGTCGGCTGGCCGCTGCTCGGACCCGCGCTGGCGTGGACGCTCGGCCTGCTGCTGGTGTTCGGCGCGGCGGACCTCGGCGTGGCGGCACGGAGGTCGGGGTGACCGAATCGGCCAAGATGGCGACGGTGCGTTCCTTACCTACCGTGTCGGGACGCACCGAGACGATGCGACTGCTCGTGCCGCAGACCATGATTCAGGCCCGTCGGCTGCTGATGCGGTGGTGGCGTGACCCGTTGACGGTGGTGCAGTCGCTGATGTTTCCCGCGATGTTGCTGATCGTGCTGAATACCGTTCTCGGCCGCCAGATTTCGGCCTTCTCCGGCGCCAGCGCACTCTACGGGTCGGTGCCGATGGTCGCGCTGGTCGGCGTGATGTCGGGCTCGCTGGCCGGTGCGATCACCCTCGGGCGCGAGCGCGACGCGGGCCTGCTCGCCCGCTTCTGGGTGCTCCCGGTGCATCGCGGGTCGGGTCTCGCCGCCAGGATCGTGGCCGAGGGTGTGCGAATTCTGCTGTGCACCCTGGTGTTGTTCGCGGTCGGGGTGGCGCTCGGGTTCCGCTTCCGGCAGGGCGCGCTGGCCGGTATCGCGCTGTTCGGCGTGCCCGTGCTGTACGGCCTCGGCTTCGCGACGCTTGTCACCGCCGTCGCCGTCTACAGCGCGAAAGCCGCGCTGGTGGAGGCCGTTTCGCTCGGCTCGTCGCTGATGATGTTCTTCAGCTCCGGATTCGTGCCGCCCGCGGCGTATCCGGGGTGGGCACGCCCGATCGTCGAACACCAGCCGATGACCTACGCCATCGACGCGATGCGCGGCCTGTCCTACGGAGGTGCGGTGCGCACGCCGTTGTTGGCGACGATCGCCTGGTCGGTCGGGGCCATCGTGGTGTTCGCCGTCCCCGCCGCGGTCGGATACCGGCGGGCCAGCCGGAATTAGCTCAACCGCTGGGCGGCCGACGCGATCAGGGTCGCCGAATCGCGCGGGCTCAGCGCCATGGCGCGCAGCTGGTCGAAAATCACGCCGTAGCGGCGGATTTCGCTGTGTCCCTCGATGAGTTCGTCGCCCGCGATGCCCTCCACGTACACCAGCTCCGGGTCCGCCGGATCCGGGAAGTCGAGCAGCGTGAACGAGCCGGCCATGCCGGGATGCGCGCCCGCGTCGAAAGGCAGGATCTGCAGAATCACGTTCTTGCGCTTGGTTTCCTGCAGCAGCCGATCCAGCTGGCCCCGCATGATGGCCGGCCCGCCGACCACCCGGCGGATGGCCGCCTCGTCCATCACCACCCACAGCTCGAGCGGTTCGTCCTTGGACAGCACCGCGGCCCGGTCCATCCTGGCCCGCGCGCGATGCTCCATGACCGATGCCTCGACCTTGGGCATGGAGGTGTCGATCACCGCGATGGCGTACTGCTCGGTCTGCAGAAGGCCGGGGATATAAGAGGTTTGGTAGTGCCGCGCCGAGAGCGCCTCGGATTCGAAGTTGATATACGCCGCGTACACCTCGGACAGGCTGCCCTCGTAGGGACGTGACATTCCTGGCTTGAGCGCATCGGTCAGCAACTGAATAGCATCCGTGCGTTGCTGCTCGGTAACTCCATAAAGATCCAGCATCGCCATCAGCGTGCGCCGCTGCGGCCGCGCTTGTGCGGTTTCGATCCGATACAGCGTGGTCACGTTGATTCCGGTCTTGGAACTCACCTCCTCCTTGCTGAGTTCCGCATGTTCGCGCAGGTCGAACAGCAGCGCCGCCAATCGGCGCAGCCGGACCGTGAGAACGGTGCGCTTGCCTGCCATGACATCCCTTTCGGTCTGCGCACTACTTAGAACGCACTATTGCGTTCTTGCATGTGTAAGAGCATGATCCAGCTAGCCTAGTTGTGAAGAACCGATCCGATGACCGGGATAACCGAATCGAGAGCCAATTATGTTGGTACAAAGCGCGATGGTGTCGGGTGAACTCGGGGAGTGGTGGCGATCATGAGTGCCCCAACGGTAGGCGTACTTCCTACTGCCCCACAGTTGTTGTGTGCCTTCCAAGGGCGACGCTTCTTGGACCGTGAACTGCTGCGGTCCGCGCACGCGCTCGCCGAACTGCACGAACGAAGGGCTCAGGTACGCGACGCCGCCCTGATCGTCGAAATAGACTGCCGTCGAAGTGAGCTCGTCGACGATATCAACGATTGGATCGCACAGGAGATCCCGCAGCATCGAAACGGCGCTTCACTGCACACCGAAAGCTTAGGAGCAGTGGTCGATCGCATGGCGCGTAGCTGGGTTGACGCGAATCAAGCGATCGATGCCGACGGTGCGCGCAGCGACAATACCCATAAACACTGGTACCACTTGGCCGAGTTGGTTGACGGGTACACTGATCTGGTAACCGACGTGGCCGGTGGCCGTCGTCGTTTGCCGGAGCAGTGAGTTCGTCGCACTGCATAAATGGCGGCGTCCTCGGTGCCGAGTCATCCGACCAGTGACTCCATCGGGAAGCACACGTCGCCGGCACAATGACGGCGGGCGCAACGGGGCGCCCCGCCCGGCGTGCCGCGTGGTCGACTGGCGCGGCACGCCCGCCCGGAAATCCAATTCGGCTGGCATTCAGCGAATTACAAGATCATTTGTATCGAATTGATATCTTTATGCGTGATTCGAATTGCGCATTCGGGGTCAGCGTATCGCGGCACGGCCTTTGATTCTGCCGAGCAACACCAGGGCGATCAGTGTCACGAGGACCAGTAGCGTGGTGCCCGCCGCTGCGGTGAACACCTCACCGCGATCGGTCTCACCGAAAATGGTGACGGGCAGCGTGCGCCAGGTGGCCGGGTAGACCATGATCGTCGCGCCGAGTTCACCCATCGACAGCGCGACCGACAGACCGGCGGCCGCACCGAGCGCGGGCAGCAGCAAGGGTAGCGTCACTTGGCAGAGCACCCGAACCGGGCCCGCGCCAAGGGATTCCGCTGCCTGCCGGTAGCCGGGGTCGAGCCGGTCGAGTGCGGCGGAGACGGCACTGAACGCGTAGGCGAGCACCAGGACCGAATGTGCGAGCACGACGATCCATTTGGTGCCGCCGAGCAGTAGCGGGCGTTCGTTGAAGGCGATCAGCACACCGAGGCCGATCGCCACCGACGGCACCGCGACCGGCAGATGGAACACCGCGTCGGTGAGACGGCGGCACCAGCCGGGCGCCTCGCGCGCGGCGAGCGCCGCCCACGTGCCGAGCAGTAGCGCGAAAGCGCCTGCGAGCAAGGCGGTTTGCAGGCTCACCGAGAGGCTGGCCGCGTCGTCGCCGGCCAGCGCCTGGCGGAAGTTGGCCAGGCCCAGGTCCGACGGCAGCGGTCCGGTCCAGCGCCCGGCCAGCGCCGCCGCGACGACGGTGGCGATCGGTGCGACGAAGACGAGGGTCACCACGAGCCCGAACACCGTGAGTACCACGGCTTTTCCGGTGCGAGTCCACACCAGCATGGTCAACGTCCTCTCGGGGCAGTGCAGCGGGCGAAGAGCATGCGGTAGCCCGCGTAGAACAGCAGCGACAGCGCGACCTGCACCGAGGCGAGCACCGCCGCGCCGGGTAGGTCGAAGGTGACGATGCCGCGGGTGTAGATCAGCGCGGGCAGGGTGATCACGCCCTTCGCTCCGGTGAACAGCACGATGCCGAATTCGTTGAGCGTCAACAGCAGTACCAGGCTGCCGCCCGCGGCCAGCGCGGGCCACGCCTCCGGCAGCACCACTTGGCGCAGGACCCGCCACGGTGAGGCGCCGAGGCTCGCGGCGACATCGAGCTGTTCGCGCGGCAGCTGAGTGAACGCGGCAAGCAGTGGACGCACCACGAACGGAGTGAAGAACGTTGTCTCGGCGGCGATCACGCCCCACGGTGTGGTGAGGAAGTCGAGCAGCGGTGTCGCGCGGCCGGTGATCTCGGTGATCAGCGCGTTGATCGCGCCCGCCGTGCCGTAGAGAAAGGTGAAGGCCAGCGTTACCAGGAACGAGGGCAGCGTGAGCACGGTGTCGATCAGCCTGCCGACCACGGCCGAACCGGGAAACGGCACGAACGCGAGCACGACGGCGAGGAAGGTACCGAGCATCAGGCAGCCCGCGGTCGAGGCGACCGCGATGGAGATGGTGCGCCACAGGGCATTACGGAACGATTCGGAACTCAGCACGCTCGACCAGACCGAGGTGCCGCGTCCGGTCGGGGTGGCCGTCGATTCGATGAGCACCCGGGAGATCGGATAGACCGCGATGGCGAGCACGACGAGCACCGGCGGCAGTGCCCAGAGCACCGGACGCCAAGTACGTTGTGCGGCAGGAGGCGATGGCGGTGTGTGGTCGAGCGGTCGATCCAGCACGGTCGGCGCGTTCATGAGAGCACCTCGCCGGACCCGCTCAGGACCGCGGGCCCCCTCACGCCCGCGCTCCCGTCTGGCCTGAGCCGGAATTCGGCGCGGCAGGCAGTGATTCGGCGCCGACGGTGGCCGGGATGAGAACCCCCGCCGGATCGGGGAAGAGCACGCCGATCACGGCGCCGACCTCGGCGGCCGGATGGCCGGGCACGTCGACCGCCAGTTCCTCGGGCAGCCCGTCGACGCTGATCCGCAGCCTGGTCGAGGCGCCGCGCCACACGCTCGACAGCACGGTGCCGCGCAACGCATCCCGCTCACCGACCGCGCCGATCCGCACGGTATGCGGCCGCACGCACAGCAGCGCGGTCGCGTCCGGCGCCCAGTCCTGCTGCCCGACACCGGGCTTGGGCGCTTGGGTGCGCAGCGTATGCGAGCCGACGGTGACCAGTCCCGCGCCGCCGGACACCCGATTCACGGTGCACGGCAGCAGGTTTGCGCCGCCGAGGAAGGCGGCGGTGAACCCGGTCGGCGGGCGCTGCCACAGGTTTTCGGCGGTATCGATATCGACCAGCCTGGCATCGCGCATCACCGCGATCCGGTCGGCCAGCGCCAGCGCCTCGGACTGATCGTGGGTGACATACAGCATCGCGGTGTCCGGCAGCGCCTTTCGCAGCTGCTGGAGTTCGCCGAGCATCGACTGCCGCAATTGTGCGTCCAGCGCGGCCAACGGCTCGTCCAGCAGCAGCACTTTCGGCCGGATGGCCAGCGCACGGGCGATGGCCACCCGCTGCTGCTGGCCGCCGGACAGTTCGCGCGGCAGGCGTTTCGCGTACTCGGCCATGCCGACCATGCCGAGCGCTTCCCGCACCCGGCCCTCGATATCGCGGCGCGGCACCCGGTGGGATTTGAGCCCGAACGCGACATTGCCGTGCACGGTCATATGCGGAAACAGGGCGTAGGACTGCACGACGACACCGATCCCGCGCTTGGCGGGCGAGAGATCGGTGACGTCGCGCCCGGCCAGCCGGACCGCGCCCGAGGTCGGCCGGACGAAGCCGGCCAGCGCCTTGAGCGCGGTCGACTTGCCCGAGCCGCTCGGGCCGAGCAGCGCGACCGTTTCGCCCGCGGCGACACGCAGCGTGAAATCGGCCAGGGCGACGGTGGTTTTGCGGCCACCGCCATACCGGACCCCGACCCGGTCGAAGACGATGGCGGGTTCGGTGGTGGTGTCGGCCGCCGTGGCCGCGGTCGATTCGGTGAGCGTGTCGCCGGGTTTCATCTCAGCCTCCGATGGCCTTCTCGTAGGCCGCCACATCGGCGCTCAGGTCGGTGAGCACCTTGTTCCAGTCGGGGCGCACGATCTCGACGCCCTTGATCAGCGACGCCGGGCTCGCGCCGGTTCCGGTGGCGCCCTGGTCCTTCAGATCGGTGCGGGTCGAGACGGCGAACGCGTCGGGGCCGAGCGTCTGCTGGGCGTCCTTGCCGAGCAGGAACTCCATCAGCTTCTTGGCGGCGGCGGAATGCGGTGCGCCCTTGGCCAATCCCATGACATAGGGGACCGCGACGGTGGTCTGCTTGCCCGCGGCGTCGGCGGGGAAGAAGATGCTGAACTTCGAACCCTTGCTGGTGATCGACTCCAGGTTCATCTGCACATCGCCGTTGGCGATCAGCAGCTCGCCCTTGTCCACCTTCGGCTGCAACTTGCCGGTCGACGCCGAGGGGCCGACGTTGTTGGCCTGCAACTGCTTCAGATAGTCCAGCGCGCCCTGCTTACCGCGCAGCTGCTGCAGCAGGATCAGCACCGCGGTGCCGTCACCGGCCTGGCCGGGGGTCGAATACTGCAGCTTGCCTTTGTATTCCGGCTTCAGCAGGTCGTCCCAGGTGAGCTTGCCCGACTCGACCGAGGTGTTGGCGATGAAGTTCAGGTAGTTGTCGGCGAGGGTGACGTAGTTGCCCTTCGGATCCTTGGCGGTGTCGGGGAACGCCGCGGTGTCCACGCCGCTGGGCTGCAACAGCCCTGCGGCATCGGCCTTCTGGATGAACGGCGGCAGCGTCACCACGACGTCGGCCTGCGGGTTGGACTGCTCCTTCTCCACCCGGTTGACCACCTCGCCGGAGCCCGCGGCCACCACGTTGACCGCGATACCGGTCTTGGCCTTGAACTTCTCGAACTGGCTCTTGTACCAGCCGTCGAGACCGTCGGCGGAGTACACGGTCACGGTCTGATCGCCGGAGCCGGTGCTGCCGGTGCCGCCGCACGCCGCGGTGACCGAGACGGCGGTCGCGGCGGCGAGCAGCAGCGCGGTGCGAGACAGGGTGCTGGACAGGCGCGTTGGGGAAGTGCGCACGTTACTGCAACTTTCGTTAGGTGAGGGATGCATCGAAGGGACAGGGGATTCCGTCGTCCTGGTCGGACGGGGTCAGCAGCGCTCGGTCAGGATCAGCTCGGCGAATTCGGTGACCGAGGCGACGACATGGGTCGCGCCCGCGCCGCGCAGTTGCGCCTCGTCGTGCGCGCCGGTGAGCGTGCCTGCCACGATCCGGGCGCCCGCGGCGAGGCCGGTGGCGATATCGCTGGTCGTATCGCCCAGTACCGCAACGCGATCGACGGCGTCGGCGTGCAGCCGCAGCAGCGCGGTCAGCACCAGATCCGGATAGGGGCGGCCGCGTCCGGCATCGGAGGGCGCCAGGGTGAGATCGGCGATCTCCTGCCAGCCGAGCGCTTTCAACAGCCTGTCCTGCGTTCCGCGGCTGAAGCCGGTGGTCAGCGCGACCTTCACGCCCGCTGCGCGCAGTGCGGTGATCGCCTCGGCGGCACCGGGGATGGGGGCGATATCGGCCTCGTCGATCAGCGCGTCGTAGGCGGATTCGAAGGCGCTGTTGGCTTGCTGGGCCTTGTCCTCGTCGCCGAACAGCTCACGGAAGCAGACGATCTTGGAGCGGCCCATGGTCGCCTGCGCGTAGTCGCGGAAGCGATCGCGCTGCGGGCCTTCGGCTTCGATGCCCATAGCGGTCGCCGCGGCGTCGAAGGCACGCAGCACCAGGCCGCCGTCCGCGACGGTGGTGCCCGCCATATCCAGGACGGCGAGGTCGATGTTCTTGTCGGACATAGTCTTTCCTCACAGATTCAGCAGGTCGGCGGTTTGCTCGCCGAGGGCGGGGCCGAGGGTCATGCCGCGGCCGCCGGGACCGGTGATCACCCAGACGTGCTCGGCGGCCTCGGCGCGGGTGACGATCGCGTTCGGATCGATGCTCTGGCTGTAGACGCCGGCCCAGCGCCGGACCACCTGGGGGAGTTTGCGTCCGAGCAATTCCTCGGTCACCGCGGTGAGGTGCTCGTAGGGCGCCTCGTCGACATCGAAGGCGAACGGCTCGGTGTACTCGTGGGTGTCGCCGATCGTCAGCCCGCCGTGCAGCCGCTGCACGCACAGCAGCTGCATCTTGTGTTCCGCGGCCGTAGCCGACTGGGACTGTTCACGATTGAGCGCGTCCACCTCGGCGCCCGCGAAACCGGGGTAGTAGCGGAAGCTGTCGCCGTCGGCGATGGCGGTGGTGAGCGGCTCGCCGAGCGGCGCGGTCTGCATCATCTGCAACCGGACCCGGCGCACCGGGATGGCGCCGACGAGTTCCCTGGTGAGGCCGGTGTGCGCGGCGCCGGGGCAGTCGAGCACCAGATCGGCCTCGTGGCGGCGGCCCTGATCGTCGACGACCACCGCGCCCGCGCCGGTGTCGGTGACCGAGCGCGCCTCGGTGCTCGCGTGGAAGGTGTAGCGCCCGGAGGCCGACAGGTAGGCGCGCAGCGCGGGCAGCGCCTGCCGCGACTCGACCGCCGCGTCGGTCGAACAATGCAGTCCCGCAAGGAATTTGCCACGCAGCGCCGGATTGATCGCACGCACCCGATCCGGGTCGAGCAGTGCGAAGCCGCGGGCGGCGGCGGTCTCGTGCGCGGCGGCGGCCTCGGCGACGGCGAGTTCGGCGGGCGTGCGCACCAGCGTGATCGATCCGGCGGGCCGGAAGCCGACACCGGAAACCCGGCCGCCGATCTCCTCCCACAGTTGGCGCGAGCGCAGCGTCAGCTCGAGTTCGGCGGCGGAGCGCCCGGAGACCCACACCAGGCCGAAGTTGCGCACCGTGGCGCCGCGCGCCTCCGGCTCCCGCTCCAGCTGCACGACCTCGTGCCCGCGGCCGATCGCGGCCAGGGCGTGTGCGGTGCCGAGGATTCCACCTCCGATGATGACCAATCGCATGCCACCCATGGTGACCAATGGTCTAGACCAACGGGTGTGCCGGCTGTAAACGGCGAGTGAACAATTGGTATAGACCATTAACCGGTACGCTGAGCGCATGGTGGAAGTGGCAGGGGCGGGCAGGCTGCCGAAGTCGTATGTCGTGCGGACCGAGCTCGAACAGATCCTGGACGAGCTCGCCGAGGGCGATCCCGTTCCGTCCGAACGGGATCTGGCGGTGCGCTTCGAGGTGGCGCGCGAAACCGTGCGCCAGGCACTGCGAGATCTCCTGGTGGAGGGCCGGATTCGGCGGCAGGGCCGGGGCACCGTGGTGTCGATGCCGAAGATGGTGCAGCCGCTGTCGCTGCGCTCCTACACCGAGGGCGCGCTCAGCTACGGCCGGGTACCCGGCCGCATCCTGGTCGGCTGGGACGACGTGCCCGCGGATGCCGATACCGCACGCGCACTGGACATTCCGGCCGGTGATCCGGTCATGCACCTGGAGCGCATTCTACTCGCCGACGGCGAACGCATCGGCCTGGAGAGCACTTTCCTTCCCCTGCACCGTTTTTCGTCGCTGCGCAACACCTACGATCCGACCACCTCGCTCTACGCGGCGGTCCGCGAACTCGGCGTGGTGTTCGGCAGCGCCACCGAACGCATCGAAACCGTCCTCGCCTCCCCGCGCGAGGCCGCGCTCCTCGAATGCACCACGTCCCTGCCGCTTTTGCTGCTGCACCGCCGCAGTATCGACGAAAAGGGCGACCCCATCGAACGAGTCCGCTCCCTCTACCGCGGCGACCGCATCGCTTTCGAAACTCAGCTCATCAAATAGTTCGCGCCGTGCTTCCACCGCCCGCCCGTGATGATCTTGGGTTTCGGGGTATCGTTTGGCTGATCGGCCTTGGCGTCAGGGAGGATTCGGGGGTGCGATTCCAACCGGGTTCGGTGTTTGCCGGATACACGATCGAACGGTTACTCGGTACCGGCGGAATGGGTGCGGTCTATCTGGCTCACCATCCTCGGCTCGAGCGTCGAGTCGCTCTGAAAGTCCTTGCCGAGACGTTCAGTCACAACCCGAAGGTCCGTGCTGGGTTCGACCGCGAAGCGCGCCTCACATCGCGGCTCGAGCATCCTCATATCGTTCCCATCTACGACCGCAGCACACCGGGTGACGAAGAGCTGTGGATCTCGATGAAGTATGTCGAGGGCGGAGATGTCAGCGGACTGCTGTCCACGGATGGCCCATTGTCGGCGGACCGTGCGACGCGGCTGATCGCCGACGCCGCGGATGCTCTCGACTATGCCCATCAGCAGGGGGTATTGCACCGCGACATCAAACCGGCGAACCTGCTCATCGAGCGTGGCCACAGTGGCCGCGAGCGCGCCCTGGTCGCGGACTTCGGCATCGCTCGTTCGCTCGATGACACTGTCACCTTTTCCGGTATGGCAGCCACTTTCGCCTATGCCGCCCCGGAAAGGTTCCTCGGCGACCAGGTCGACCACCGCGCCGATATTTACGCCCTCGGCTGCACCTTCTACGAACTCCTCACCGGCGCAACGCCATTCCCTAGAAGCGAGCAAGCCGCCGTAGTCGGGGCACACCTCCACGCCCCGCCGCCTCGCCCCACCGCGGCCCGCCCAGGCCTACCGCCAGGTCTGGACGAGGTCATCGCGACCGCAATGGCCAAGAAGCCCGATGACCGATACCCGACCTGCGCTGCCTTGCTCTCTGCGGCGGAAAACGCGGTCCACGCCCCGCGAACTACGGTCGTCCCGTCCAGTCAGGGCTGGGCGCACGCTGCCCCGCCTCGAATTCCCGGACCGCCATGGGCCGATGGCGCCGTTGTACCAAAGCCGGACAAGCCAGCTGGTACCGGCCGAATGCGGATCCTGTTGTCACTCATCGCTGTTCTCGCCGTCGGCATCGCGATGTCGGTCGGATACAGCCGAATACGTAGCGGCTACTACGTTGGTGCGGACGGTGGCAGGGTCGTCATTCTGCGCGGATCTCCGTGGTCGATCCTCGGGTTGTCGATCAACGAGGTCTATAGCAAGACGTGCGTGAGCCTCGCCGATGAAGTCGTTCCGGTCAAAGTGGAGAATCCGCTCCCGAGTAGGTGCAAAGAGCTGATGGTGACCGATCTCAAACCGGCTACGCGCGATCCGGTTACGCGGGGACTAGCGGTCGGTTCGTTCCACAGCGCCGAGGGATCGGTGCGGGGCCTGTCCTACTCACTGCTGCCTACTTGCCTCTCGCGTGAGCCGACGGCAGGCCCCCCGATCCCCGGGGAGAACTGCCGAACATCAACGTATTGAGGCCTGGTTCGACCTCCATCGAATCCGGCTCTGCCTCAACCACCTTCGCCGGATACCCCGCCAGCCGATCCGGCGCCGTCGCGCCGTCGATCTGTGCACGAGAGCCGAGTCGACGCCGTGCACCAGATCTCTGACGTCGGCGAGTTCGACCTGGTCCGCTGACGTTCGGTTCTCAGCGGACCTGGGGTGCGACCTTTTCGCCGAGGAGTTCGATGTTGCGCAGCACCTTCTCGTGGGGGAGGGTGCCGACGCTGGTGTGCAGCATGAAGCGGTCGAGGCCGAGGGTGTCGCGGATGTCGGCGATCTTCTCGGCGACGTAGTCGGGGGTGCCGACGAAGAGTGAACCGCTTTGGGAGCGTAGGGCGTCGAAGGCCGGTCGGGTCATCGGGCCCCAGCCGCGTTCGCGGCCGATGGTGCTCATGGCCAGGGAGTAGGGGGCGTAGAAATCGGCGACGGCTTCCGCGTCGGTGTCGGCGATATAGCCGTGGGCGTGCACGGCGACCGGCTGTTTGTCGTGGCCTCCCTCTTCCAGTGCGCGGTGGTAGAGGTCGACCAGTGGCTTGAAGCGGGCGGGTTCGCCACCGATGATCGCGATGGCCAGCGGCAGGCCGAGCAGGCCGGCGCGGACGACCGATTCCGGGCTGCCGCCCACGGCGATCCAGACCGGGAGTGGGCGATTGTCGGTGCGCGGGTAGACGATCGCGTCGCGCAGGGGTGCGCGGAACTTGCCTTCGAAGGTGACCGGATCTTCGTCGCGCAGGTGCAGCAGCAGCGCCAGCTTCTCCTCGAAGAGTTCGTCGTAGTCGGCGAGGTTGTAGCCGAACAGCGGGAACGATTCGGTGAACGAGCCGCGGCCCGCCATCAGCTCGGCACGGCCGTTCGACAGGCCGTCCAGCGTCGCGAATTCCTGATAGACCCGCACCGGGTCGGCCGAGCTGAGCACGGTGACCGCGCTGGTCAGCTGGATGCGTTCGGTGCGTCCGGCGATCGCGCCGAGCACAACGGCGGGCGCGGACGCCGCGAAATCCTTGCGATGGTGTTCGCCGACGCCGTAGACATCGAGCCCGGCTCGCTCCACGGCGACGGCCTCGTCGACCACCTCGCGAAGTCGCTGGGCCGCGGTCGGTGCCGGTCGATCACCGGCCGGGTACAACTCGGCGAAGGTGGTGAGTCCCAGTTCCACAGCGCTTCCTATCTCTCCTGAGAAGTTTCTACGTCAACTACCAGCTAAACGGACTGGGGTCCGGAGATATTCCGCGCCCGGCTTCGTGGGCGGCCGAGATTGTCGCCGCGTGCTGCGCTGTCCGGTGGCCGCGTCGGCCGGGGCGCGATGGCCGTGAACGCGCGGCCGTGACAATCTTCACCGCGCTGCTTAAGGTCGGCGAAAGAGCGAGTCGACCCGCTGTGGCGAATGGTTCTGTGCGGTAAGTGAATTCGACACTATCGCCGACTGTTGATGCCGCCCGCCCGGTCGGGGCGCGGTGTGACCGCGCGTGCCTGTATCTCAGTATATGGGATTGATATTTCAGTATGTGGATTGCGGTGTTAGCTTCGGAAGCGCTGGGCCCGCAGGCGAGTATCCGAATCCGAATCGATCGAGGTGAACCATGATCAGCACGACACGAACAGTTCCGTGGGAGGGCCAGGCCGTCGATCAGGCGGTCGACATCCTCGATGCCGCCGGTGGTCTGGTGGTCGCGCCGACCAAGGTCGGCTATGTCCTGATCGCCACCGATGGCGCGGGGCTGGAGCGGAAATTCAGCGCCAAACAACGCAAACGCAATAAGCCAGGCGTGGTGCTGTGCTCGTCGATGGCGCAGCTGGAGGAGCTGGCGGTACTCAACGACGAGATCAGGGCGTTCTATCAGAAGCACTGGGACGACGACATCCTGCTGGGCTGCATCCTGCCGTGGCGTACGGAAGCGCTGGCGTTGCTGCCCGACGAAACCGCTCGCGAACTGGCCAGGGACGGCAGAGGCACCAGCTGCTTCGTCATCCGGTTCGGCACCCCCGCCGAACAGATCGTCGGCGAGTTGTGGCGCAGCCGAAGCAAGCTCAGCTTCGCGAGCTCGGCGAATCCGTCCGGCGTGGGGAACAGGGGGCGCGTCTCGGGTATCGGCCCCCGCATCGAAGCGGAAGCCGACCTGATCGTCGCCGCCGACGACTACGTGCACTCCATCCAGCCCGATCGTGATGACGACAGTCGCCACGAGCAGGGGGTCATGGTCTCCATGGTCGACGGCGTCGGTGACTTGGTCCCCGAGCAACACGGTGAACGGCGGATCACTCCGGCCCCGACGGTAATCCGCCGCGGTCTGGATATCGACCGCATCATGGACACCTTGGCCGACACCTTCCCCTCCTGGGACTATCGCCACGGCGACTACTACTGACCGACGGCGTCCCGCACCGCTGCGGTGCGGGACGCTGCCGGGTGGCGGTCGAGCCGGACCGATAGTCTTGATCACATGTCTGTTCGCACGCGCAAGCCACTCGTTCCCGGCACGCTCTCGCCGACCCGCGACGTGCCGCGCGCCATCGAGCGCCCGGAATACGCGTGGAAGAAGACTGTCAACGAGGGGCGCGAGCCCTGGGTGCAGACGGCGGAGACCATCGAGAAGATGCGGATCGCGGGCAAGATCGCGGCGCAGGCACTCGAAGAGGCGGGCAAAGCGGTCGCTCCCGGCGTCACCACCGACGAGCTGGACCGGATCGCGCACGAGTACATGTGCGATCACGGCGCGTACCCGTCGACGCTGGGCTACAAGGGATTTCCGAAGTCATGCTGCACCTCGCTGAATGAGGTGATCTGCCACGGTATCCCGGATTCGACGGTGATCGAGGACGGCGACATCGTCAATATCGACGTCACCGCCTACATCAACGGCGTGCACGGCGACACCAACAAGACCTTCCTCGCGGGCGATGTCGACGAAGAGGTGCGGCTGCTGGTCGAGCGCACCGAGGAAGCCACCGCACGGGCCATCAAGGCGGTACGGCCGGGGCGAGCGCTCAATGTCATCGGCCGGGTGATCGAGTCCTACGCCAACCGGTTCGGCTACGGCGTGGTGCGCGACTTCACCGGCCACGGCGTCGGCCCGACCTTCCACAGCGGCCTGGTGATCCTGCACTACGACCAGCCCGCGGTCGACTCGGTGATCGAGCCGGGCATGACCTTCACCATCGAGCCGATGATCAACCTCGGCGGCATCGACTACGAGATCTGGAACGACGGCTGGACCGTGGTCACCAAGGACCGCAAGTGGACCGCCCAGTTCGAACACACCCTGGTGGTCACCGAAACCGGCGCCGAGATCCTCACCCTGCCGTGAGCGGTGGACCGCCCAGTTCGAGTGGCCGACCCGTTCGGCTCGATGCCGGGTGCGGTCGTCCCGTGATCCGGTTCGATTGTCCGGGCGTGCGCCGGGATCCGACCGCGGGCCGCCTGGCGATTTCCGGCCTCGGCCGGGCCGATGGGGGAGCGCTGGCAGCGCTGTGAAGGGTGCGCTGCTTGTCGCGGGTACAACGTCCGACGCCGGGAAAAGCGTTGTGGTGGCCGGTATCTGCCGGATGCTGGCGCGGCGCGGGGTGCGGGTGGCGCCGTTCAAGGCGCAGAACATGTCGAACAACTCGGTGGTGACGCTCGACGGCGGCGAGATCGGGCGGGCGCAGGCATTGCAGGCGCAGGCATGTGGGCTGGCGCCGAGCGTGCGATTCAATCCGGTGCTGCTCAAGCCGGGTAGCGACCGCAGGTCGCAACTCGTCGTGCGGGGCAAGGCGATCGGCACGGTCGGCGCGCGGGACTACTTCCGGCATCGGCAGGACTTGCGCAAGGTGGTGGCCGACGAACTCGCCTCGCTGCGCGCCGAATACGACGTGGTGATCTGCGAGGGCGCTGGCTCGCCCGCCGAAATCAACCTGCGGGCAACCGATCTGGCGAATATGGGGCTGGCCGAGGCGGCGGGACTTCCGGTGGTCGTCGTCGGTGATATCGACCGCGGCGGCGTGCTCGCCCACCTGTTCGGCACCGTCGCCATCCTGGAACCCGAAGACCAGCAACGCATCTCGGGCTTCATCATCAACAAGTTCCGTGGTGACGTCGAGCTGCTGCGCCCGGGGCTCGACCGCCTCACCGAGCTGACCGGCCGTCCCATCCTCGGCGTGATCCCGTACGCCGAGGATCTGTGGATCGATGCCGAGGACTCGCTCGGCACCGTCGCGGACGCGCCCGTCGGCCGTCCACGCCCGCCGATCGGCAGCGAGTGGTTGACGGTCGCCGCCATCCGGCTGCCGCGGATCTCCAATTCCACCGATGTCGAGGCATTGGCCTGCGAGCCGGGTGTCGCGGTGCGCTGGGTCAGTGAGCCCTCCCGTCTCGCGGACGTCGATCTGGTCGTCGTGCCGGGCAGCAAGGCCACCGTCGCCGACCTGGAATGGTTGCGCCGCACCGGAATCGCCGACGCACTCACCGCCCGCGCCGCAGCGGGAAGACCGATCCTCGGCATCTGCGGCGGCTACCAGATGCTCGCCAGCCGCATCATCGACCCCGTCGAGTCCGGCGCGGGCGAGGTGGCCGGTCTCGGTCTCCTCGACCTGGATATTGAATTCGGCGACCCGAAAGTGTTGCGCCACAGTGCCGGACACGGAGCGGATGCGAACTCGTTCGGCCGGTCGACGGCCGGGTCGATCGCCATTGGGGCGAGTGGCGCCGGGGTGAGTGGCGCCGGTCCGACGGACGCCGGGGCGAGCGGCGCAGGTGTGAGTCGACTTGCGGTCGTGCTGTCCACCGAGCGTGCCGTGCGATGGCCGACAGCGGGAATCCCGGTGCACGGCTACGAGATTCACCACGGCAGGGTGACCCGCACCGCGGACCACCCCTGGCTGGTCGTCGACGGTGCCCCGGAAGGCAGTGTCCGAGAAGTGATCTGGGGCACCCACCTGCACGGCCTGCTGGAATCCGACGAGTTCCGCCGCGCATGGCTACGTCAGGTCGCAATGCGCGCGGGCCGCACCGGATTCGCCGTCGCCGACGACGTATCGGTCGCCGATATCCGCACCGCCCAACTCGACCTACTCGCCGACCTGGTCGAACAAAACCTCGACATCCCCCAGCTCGAACGCCTGCTCACCGACGGCCCCCCACCTACCCTCCCCATCCTCCACACGACCACGCAGACCTGACCACCGCGCACTCATCGTGCGGCCGCGCAGTCGTTACACCGCCGCGCACGAATTCAGCCAGAAGTTCGCGCGCGGCAGCCAGAAAGGTGCGCGGCACCGCAATGAGTGCGTGCTCGCCGCCGCGCACTCATCGCAGCGCCGCGCAGCGATTTCGGCAGGAGTTCGTGCGCGGCGGTGCGGAAGGGTGCGCGGCGTATGGGGCGGACCGGCCGTTTGGGATGTGGCGGGCAGTTCCCGGCGTGGGGGCGCGTGTCGGGCGCGGAAGAGCCGGGAATGGACGGATCAGTTCAACCGGGGCGTGTACCGTAATTCGGCATGAATTCTCGGCGGATCGTGGTCGGTGACCGAACGTGGACTGTGCGGGTGGACGGGCCCGAGTCCAGGCACACCGTGCTGCTGTTGCCCGACGTGGGCGACCCGTCGGACGTCTACGACCAGGTGTGTGCGCGATTGCACAATTCGGATCTGCGCACCATCACGGTGGAGTCGATCGATGGCCTCGACCAGGCCGGTGTGCACGCGATTCTGGACGAGCTGAAGGTGCCGTGGGTGAACATCGCCGGGCGCGGCGCCGGCGCCTCGCTGGCCTGGCAGGCGGCCGCGGGCGGCATGGGCAGGTTCGTCAGCCTGGTGGTGGCCGATCGCGGCCATCCCGCGGTACCCGGTGCGGACGGCGGCGTACTCGATCCGAACTGCCGCCCGGTCGAGCTGCCGACCACGGTGCTGGTCACCAAGCGGCTGCCGCGCGCGGTCGCGGACGCCTCCGGCCGCTACGTGTACGGCGAATTCCGTGCCGTGCCCATCGATGTCGACAATGTGGCGACCGAGGCCGACCACGAGCTGGCCACCGAGATCGTGTTACGCACCAGCCTCTGGTGAGGCCCCGGCCTCGGCGGCCTTGCGCTGGTAGATCTCCAGCCAGTCGAGCCAGTTGTCCAGCTCCGAGAAGGCCTGGGCGAGTGGCTGCGCCGAGGACAGGAACACGTCGTGGCGGGCTCCGTCGATCGGCACGATATTGGTGCGATCGCCCAGGCAGCCCGACCAGCGCTGGATCTGCTTGACGTCGAGCACCGCGTCGGCGACGTCGACGGCGGGACCGTACGTGCGCTGGAACCGGGTGATCCGCGAGCGCAGGATCAGCGACGGCACACCGACATCGAGGCCTTGGTGCAGCCTGGCGTGGCCGTTGCGGATGGCGCGCAGCCAGCCGAAGCGAACGGGGAAGCCCTCCAAGGGTTTCCAGTCCAGGTTGTAATCCCATTCGCCCGCGACGCTCTGGTGCAGGCTGTCGCCGTAGCTGCTGATCTTCGCGCCGGGCAGTTCGAACATCGACCGGAAACGGCCGAGCGCCTTGATGATCGGCGTGCCGACGGTGCGGTAGTAGGCCGGGCCCTGCAGATCGAACCAGGGGCTGTTGAGCACCAGGCCGGTGACGCCGGCGGCCACCGTGCCGCGCGCGGCGTTGAGCCGATCCAGCCACAGCGAAACCACCAGGCCGCCGGTCGAATGCGCGACGACCAGGACCTCGCCCTCGGTTTCCGCGCGGATGATGCGCAGCGATTCGTTCAGTTCGTTGTCGTAGAGCGCCAGATCGGTGACGAAGTGCGCTGTCTGCCCCTCGCGCAGCGACCGGCCGCATTTGCGCAGATCGAGCGCGTAGAAGCGGTGGCCGCGCGCGGCGAAGTGCTCGGCGAGGTGCTGCTGGAAGAAGTAGTCGGTGAAGCCGTGCACGTACAGCACCGCAGGCGCCTGCGTGGCCCCCGCCGACTTCGGGACGTAGCGGACCAGGGTGGCCACCGCCTCGCCCTCACCGTCGGGATCGGGGCCCAGCGGGAGGGTGCGCTGCTGGTAGTCCGCGCCGAGGACATCCGCCCGCCACGGGTCGGTGGAACGGGCCGTGATTTCCGACACGCCGGGCGAGGTTTCGTTCGTCACGAGAACCAATCTAGGCGACGGATGCCGCGGATTGAAGGTGAGGCCAGGCACCATTACCCGGAGGTATCTAGGTCACATTCGGCAGGTTCGCTGCCGGTCTTCGAAGCGGTGAGGTGCACAATTGGCCGTAGGTGAACGGCGGGTAACCTACATCCGCCGCGTCACGCTCGACGAAGCAACAACCGCATAGCGCCCGTGCCCAGCACGCCCACCACGCCCGGTGGATGTGCGAAGAAGGACAAGGAAGTCGATCTACCCGTGCCGAACGCTGCCAAGATTGAAAAGACCGATGTAGTACTCATCGGCGCAGGCATCATGAGTGCCACTCTCGGCGCGCTGCTTCGCCAGCTGCAGCCGGAGTGGTCGATCTCCCTGTTCGAGCGGCTCGACGCCGCGGCCGCGGAGAGCAGCGACCCGTGGAACAACGCGGGCACCGGCCATTCCGCGCTGTGTGAGCTGAACTACAGCCCGCAGAATCCGGACGGTTCGGTCGATGTCAGCAAGGCGATCGACATCAACGAGCGCTTCCAGGTGTCGCGGCAGTTCTGGGCGTACGCGGTCGAGCACGGCGTGCTCGGCGACCCGTCGCGGTTCATCAACCCCATTCCACACGTCAGCTTCGTGCACGGCGCCGACAACGTGGACTACCTGCGCAAGCGCTACGAGGCGCTGTCGCGGCACCCGCTGTTCGAGGGCATGGAGTACATCGACGGCCAGGACGAGTTCGCGCGGCGACTACCGCTGATGGCCAAGGGCCGCGACTTCTCCGATCCGGTCGCGCTGAACTGGACCGACGCGGGCACCGATATCGACTTCGGTTCGCTGACCAAGGAACTGCTCGCCTACCTCGGCGGCTCCGGTGCGGATCTGGCGTTCGGGCACGAGGTGCGCAACCTGACCAGGCAGTCCGACGGGACCTGGCTGGTCAAGGTGCGTAACCTGCGTACCCGCCAAAGCCGCACGCTCATCAGCAAATTCGTCTTCGTCGGCGCGGGCGGCGGCGCGCTGCCGCTGCTGCAGAAGGCGGATATCAAGGAGGCCAAGGGATTCGGCGGCTTCCCGGTGAGCGGTCAGTTCCTGCGCTGCACCAACCCCGACCTGATCGGCCAGCACGAGGCCAAGGTGTACGGCAAGGCTGCCGTCGGCGCGCCGCCGATGTCGGTGCCGCACTTGGACACTCGCGTCATCAACGGCAAGCCGGGACTGCTGTTCGGTCCCTACGCGGGCTGGACGCCGAAGTTCCTCAAGGACGGTAAGAACACCGATCTGTTCAAGTCGGTGAAGCCGAACAACCTGTTCTCGCTGCTCGGCGTCGGCGTCACCGAACTCGGCCTGACCAAGTACCTGGTCTCGGAGCTGCTCAAGTCCGAGGCGGGCAAGGTCTACACGATGGAGGAGTTCATCCCGCGCGCCGACGGCCGTGACTGGGAGCTCATCACCGCGGGCCAGCGCGTGCAGGTGATCCGGCGCAAGGGTGCGGGCGGTGTGCTCGAATTCGGCACCGCGGTCATCGCCGCCGAGGACGGCAGCATCGCGGGCCTGCTCGGCGCCTCGCCCGGCGCGTCCACCTGCGTCACCGCGATGCTGGACGTACTGCAGCGCTGCTTCCCGCGCGAGTACGCCGAATGGACCCCGAAGCTCAAGGATATGGTGCCCTCGCTCGGGGTGAAGCTCTCGGAGAACCAGCCGCTGTTCCACGAGGTGTGGGACTGGACCTCCAAGGCGTTGCGCCTGGACGCCGCTGTGTCGGGCAACACGCCACGCCATGCAGGGGTCGCGCAGACGTCGTAGGTGTGATAGCAAGGCGCGATGATGTCAACGGTTGCTCTCAAAAGGTCATGGGCGCTCGATCTCGACACCGCCACCCTCTATCAGCTGTTGAAACTGCGCGTCGAGGTCTTCGTCGTCGAGCAGAAGTGCGCGTACCCGGAGCTGGACGGCCTCGATCTGGCCGCCGAGACCCGGCACTTCTGGCTCGATGACGAGGGTGAGGTCGTGGCTACGCTGCGACTGCTCGAGGAGCACGACAACGGGGTGAAGAGCTTCCGTATCGGGCGTTTGTGCACCTCCGTGCCGTGGCGCGGGCACGGGTACACCACCCGGCTGATGCATGCCGCGCTCGCCGAAGCCGGTTCTGCCACAGTGCGTTTGAACGCACAGAGCCACCTGTCGCAGATGTACACCAAGTACGGGTTCGTGATCGATGGGCCCGAATTCGACGACGACGGCATCATGCACGTGCCGATGCGCAAGGGCTAAGCGAACAGCAACCCGCAAAGCATCGATCACCCCGTACGGAGCGAGTCTTACGAGCGACCGTGAGCGGCCGTCTCGCATCCGAGCCCTCGAAGCGCATGCGCCGAAGGCACGAGTCTCGAGGGCTCGGATGCGAGACATAAGGGGCCGCGAACCCGCCGCGCCGAAGGCGCGGCCAACGATGCAGCCTAGAGTTGGGGCGTGTCTGTTTCCCGTACCGAACTCACCTCGCGCGCCGGGTCGAATCGCCGATCGGACGCCGACGCCGGATTCCCGTTCTCGGCCGTGGTCGGCCAGGAGCGATTGCAGCTCGCGCTGATCCTCTGCGCGGTGCACCCCGGAATCGGTGGCGTGCTGGTGCGCGGGGAGAAGGGCACCGCGAAATCGACTGTGGTGCGCGCGCTCGCGCAGTTGCTGCCGCCGGTCGTCGACGAGACGGGCGCGCGGCCGGCGCGGCTGGTCGAACTGCCGGTGGGGGCCACCGAGGACCGGGTGGTCGGCTCGCTGGATCTGGAGCGGGTGCTGCGCGACGGCGAACAGGCGTTCCGGCCGGGGCTGCTCGCCGCCGCCCATCACGGCGTGCTCTACGTCGACGAGGTCAACCTGCTGCACGACCATCTGGTCGACGTGCTGCTCGACGCCGCCGCCATGGGGCGGGTGCATATCGAGCGCGACGGTGTCTCGCATTCGCATCCGGCGCGGTTCGTGCTCGTCGGCACCATGAATCCGGAGGAGGGCGAGCTGCGCCCGCAGCTGCTCGACCGGTTCGGGTTGACCGTCGATGTCATCGCCTCCCGCGAGGTGGACGTGCGGATGGCGGTCGTGCGCCGCAGGCTCGACTACGAGGCCGATCCGGCGGGGTTCGCCGCGAGCTACGCCGATGCCGATCGTGCTGTGGCCGAACGGATTCTGACCGCGCGCGACCGGATCGAGCAGGTCGTGCTCGACGATGTCGAGCTGCGCAGGATCGCGGCGCTGTGCGCGGCGTTCGACGTGGACGGAATGCGCGCCGATCTGGTGGTGGCGCGCACCGCGACGGCGCATGCCGCCTGGCGTGGTGGTGACCGGGTCACCGAGGACGATGTGCGGGTCGCCGCGGAACTCGCGCTGCCGCACCGGCGTCGGCGTGATCCGTTCGACGAGCCGGGGATCAGCGAGGAACAGCTCGACGACGCGATGCGGGATGCGGCGGAGGAGGCGGAGCGCGGGCGCGCCGACGCATCCGAAAACCCCAGCGGCGATGCGGGATCCGAGCCCGAGCGCGGTTCGGCCGACGACTTGTCCTGCGGTCCGGAGGGATCCGGTCCCGAGGCGCGCGATGACGATCGTCCCGAGGGTGACCCGGACGGTGGCCCCGATGACGACGGACCGGATTCGCCGCCCGACGGACCCGGTGGCGGGCGCGGCGCCGCGCGGGAAAGTCTTTCCGGCACACCGTCATCCGCCATGGCCAAACCGCCACGCTGGGAGGTCGCGGGCGTCGGCGAAGGCGCGCCGGGCCGTCGCTCTCGCGCGCAGACTCGGCAGGGACGCGTCGTGCGATCCAGTGACGACACCGCCGGTGGGCTGCATCTGCTCGGCACCGTCTTCGCCGCCGCTCCGCATCAGCATGCGCGCGGGCGCGGCGACGGCCCGCTGAAGCTGGCGGCCGAAGACCTGCGCGGGGCGTATCGCGAAGGGCGCGAAGGGAATCTGGTCGTCTTCGTGGTCGATGCCTCGGGCTCGATGGCGGCGCGCGACCGGCTCTCCGCCGTCACCGGCGCGGTGGTCACGCTGCTGCGCGACGCCTATCAGCGGCGGGACAAGGTCGCGGTGATCACCGTGCGCGGCCACGACGCCGAACTCGTGCTGCCGCCGACCTCCTCGGTCGATATCGCGGTGCGTCGCCTGTCGGGTATGCGCACGGGCGGCAAGACGCCGCTCGCCGCCGGACTGCTGAAGGCACGCGAGATCGTGCACCGCGAGCGGGTCCGCGACCCGCGCCGCCGCCCGATGATGGTGCTGCTCACCGACGGTCGCGCCACCGGAGGCGTCGATGCGGTGCCGCGCGCCCGCGCCGCCGCCGGGCTCCTGGCCCGCGACGCGGTGACCTCGATCGTGGTCGACTGCGAGCGCGGCATGATCCGTCTCGGCCTCGCCGCAGACCTGGCGCGCGACCTGCGCGCCGACTACCTGCGCCTGGCCGAACTGACCGGCGACGCGGTCGCCGACGTGGTGCGTTCCGGATCTGGTTGGCGGACAACCCAACTGGCCGCTCGCGCCGCGTGATCGGTCCGGCCGACAGCCCGAGATACAGGCACTAGCAAGGAGATTCGATGCCCAAGGGTGTTCCGGAGACCGTTCCCGAGGACGGGCTCACGACCAAGCAGCGGCGCAACCAGCCGGTGCTCGCGGTGCACACGGGCCCCGGAAAGGGTAAGTCCACCGCGGCATTCGGTATGGCGCTGCGCGCCTGGAATCAGGGCTTCGACGTCGCGGTGTTCCAGTTCGTGAAGAGCGCCAAATGGAAGGTGGGCGAGGAAGCCGCCTTCCGCACGCTCGGCTCGCTGCACGAGCAGACCGGTGTGGGCGGCCCCGTCGAATGGCACAAGATGGGCGAAGGCTGGTCCTGGACCCGCAAACAGGGCACCGACGAGGACCACGCCGCCGCGGCACTGGCCGGATGGCACGAGATCGCCCGCAGGCTCGCCGCCGAACAGCACCGCTTCTACGTCCTCGACGAATTCACCTACCCGCTCAAATGGGGCTGGGTCGATGTCGACGAGGTCGTCGAGACGCTGCGCAACCGACCGGGTAACCAGCACGTGGTCATCACCGGCCGTGACGCGCCCCAAGCCCTCATGGACGCCGCCGACCTGGTCACCGAGATGACCAAGCTCAAGCACCCCATGGACGCGGGCCGCAAAGGCCAGCGGGGCATCGAGTGGTAGCCGATGGCGGTGCCGCCATGACGGTTCCGGCCGTTGTGGTGGCGGCGCCCGCGTCGGGGAGTGGGAAGACCACTCTCGCAACGGGGTTGATCGGTGCGCTGCGGCGGGCGGGGCATCGGGTCGCGCCGTTCAAGGTGGGGCCGGACTATATCGATCCCGGGTATCACGGGCTTGCGGCCGGGCGGCCCGGGCGCAATCTCGATCCGGTGCTGGTCGGGGCGGAGCGTGTGGTGCCGCTGTATCGGCACGGGGTGCAGGGGTGTGACCTCGCGGTGGTCGAGGGCGTGATGGGGCTGTTCGACGGTCGCATCGACGAGAACCAGGTGGGGCCGGTCGCCGAGGGATCGACCGCGCAGGTAGCCGGATTGCTCGGCGCGCCAGTGGTTTTGGTGGTCGACGCACGTGGCCACAGCCAGAGCCTCGCTGCGCTGCTGCACGGATTCGCGACCTTCGACACCTCGGTCCGCCTCGGCGGCGTGATCCTCAACCGCGTCGGCAGCGAACGGCACGAGCAGGTGCTGCGCGCGGCCTGCGACCGGGTCGGCCTCCCGGTACTCGGCGCGCTGCCCCGCATGGCCGAATTAGAGGTCCCGTCAAGGCATCTCGGACTGATCCCGGCCGTGGAGCACGGTGCGGCCGCGACCGCCGCCGTCGACGCGATGACGGATCTGGTCGCCGCCCACGTCGACCTGCGCGCGCTCGCCGCCCTCGCCGCGTCGACGACGACCGGCCCCGCATGGGATCCCGTGCTCGCTACCGCCGCGCTCCTGTCGACGGACACCCTCGACCTCGCGGTCGACCGCGCACCTTCTGACTCCCCGCACGCCGATTCGCAGGCGATCGCGGATGCGGGAAGTCGAACGGTGTCCGAGAACGCGCCGGTGATCGCGATGGCGGGCGGGCCCGCGTTCACGTTCGGATACGCGGAGCACCGGGAGCTGCTGGTGGCGGCCGGAGCGCAGGTGGCGGTGTTCGACCCGCTGCACGACGAACTGCCCACCGGCACAGCCGGTCTCGTCCTGCCCGGCGGCTTTCCCGAGGAGTACGCGGCCGAGTTGGCCGCGAATACGGCGCTGCTGACCGCCGTGGCCGACCATGCCCGCCGCGGCATGCCGATCCACGCCGAATGCGCGGGCCTGCTCTACCTGACCCGCTCACTCGACGGCCACCCGATGGCCGGAGTTATCGACGCCACCGCCGAATTCGGCCCCCGCCTCACCCTCGGCTACCGAGATGCCGTCGCCCTCACCGACTCGCCCCTCTGGCGGTCGGGCGAACGAGTCCGCGGCCACGAATTCCACCGCACCCGTGTGGTTTCCGCCGCCGTCGACACTCCGGCCTGGGGCTGGCACAGCAATGGCGAACGAGTTCGCGAAGGCGCCGTCACTCACCAGGTCCACGCCTCCTACCTCCACACCCACCCCGCCGGAAACCCCGAAGCCGCCGCCCGTTTCATGACCGCGGCCCGCGCACACGCAAAATCCCGCGCCGATGCCTGAGCTACCGAAAGCGTCGATCGAACCGGTGCCCAGGCGGGCGATCAGCCGCCATCCGCAGCGGGGTACGCGAGCCGTTGATCGAACGCGGATTGTCGGTATCTGCCGTTGTCGTCGAGTTCCGGCCGTGCGACGAGAGCCTGTGCGGCGTGACGGCCGTTGCCGGATCGGTGGTCTGCGGTGACCGCGTTGGCGGTGGGGGTCGGGTTGCGGCCGGGGACGGCGGCCGAGCGGATCGTGGCGGCGGTGCGAGACGTGGTGGGGGAGAAGGTGATCGGCTGCCTGGCTACGCTCGACAGCCGGGCGGGGGAGCCGGAACTGCGGGCGGCCGCGACCATGCTCGAGGTGCCGATCCGTGCCTATTCGGCAGCCGAGTTGGCGGGCGTGGCGGTGCCGAATCCGTCGGTGGGCGTGGCGGATGCGGTGGGCACCGGCAGCGTTGCCGAGGCGGCGGCACTGCTCTCGGGGACCGGTCCGCTGCTGATCACCAAGCGCACCGTCGACGAGATGGTGTTCGCCGCGACCGCCTTTCGGCGAGTGCCGGTACGCGCGGTGCTGTTCGATCTGGACGGCACGCTGGTGGACTATTACGCGGCCGCCGATGTGGCCGTGAATGCCAAACTCGCGCAAATGATTCCGGATCTACCCGCCGACGCTCGACGCCGGGCCGCGATTCGATGGCATGAGCTGACCGAGTTGCTGATGGACCGCTTCCTGGCGGGCGAGCTCACTTTCGCGGAGCAGCGTCGGATGCGGGTCCACGGGCTGGTCGAGCATCTCGGCCTGCCGCGGTGGGATCCGCAGCGAGTCGACGACTGGATGGCCGACTATCGGTCGCGGTGCGAAGCGGGCTGGCAGGCATTTCCCGATGTGCTCCCCACCCTCGACGAACTCCGCCGCCGCGAGCTGCGCGTGGCCGTGCTGACCAACAACGACGGCAACCAGCAGCGGATGAAGCTCCGCAAAGTCGGTCTCGCGACCCACCTCCCCGGCATATTCGCCTCCGACGACTTGGGCGTCGCGAAACCGGACCCCCGCATCTTCCACATCGCCTGCACCGACCTGGCCCTATCGCCGGAATCGGTCGCCTACGTAGGCGACCGACGCGACATCGATGCCGTAGCCGCGACAACCGCGGGCCTACAGGGAATCTGGCTCAACCGAGGCCCCGCCGCCCCGGAATCCCGCCTCCCCACCATCTCCACCCTCACCGACCTACCTCGATACCTCGACCACGCCTGACCTCTCGGCAAGGGCGTCGCCGAGACTTCGACGACGACGCGAAGTCTCGGAGCCGGTCGGCATCCTCGCGCGCTCTACACGAGCCCGGCGAGCAGCCGAGAGTCCAGATCCCGCAGGTAGTCTCGCCCGAACGGCCCGTTCTCCAGACCGGCGAGCAAGGTGTCGGGCAGGTCCTGGACGACCTCCTGCGAGCGTGCCGCGGCGGCCAGCGCGATGGTGGCGACGGTGTCCATGTCACCGGTGAATGCCACACAGGTGCGCAGGATTTCGGTGAGGGAGCGGCCGGTGGACAGGGCGGTGAGTGCGGCGCGAGCGCTCATCCATCCCTTCGAGCCGACCTTGCCATGCCAGGGACGTGCCCAGCCCGGGGTGAGCCGATCGCCCATCCACGACGAGATGTCGGTCAGCGGGCCGAGCCGGTGCTGGCAGTAGTGCACGGCCAGCGCCGCCGCCTGGGCGGCCTCGATGCCCGCGGGCGTGTCGTGGGTGATGCGCGCCTGTATCTCGGTGTAGGACAACACCTGGTCGATATCCGGGAGCAGGCCGATCGGCCCGGCGCGCATGGCCGCGCCGCTCTTGTCGCTGTCCGGGACGATGCGGCGCAGGAATTCGGCGCCCGTGTGCACCGTGCCGAGAAAGTCGCGGAAGCGTCCCGCGTAGCCGTCGCGTGGGTCGCGGCGGAAGGCCTCGACGAAATGGTCGGCCAGGCGCGCCGGCGTCCATGGATCGCCGGAGACGAGCAATTCCGTGATGGCCAAGGTCATTTGGGTGTCGTCGGTGTACATGCCGGGACGGATCGTCAGGTGCGTCGGGTGTTGGACATAGCGCCGCAGCGTGTTGTGCGCCGCGACGAATCCCGGCTTCGCATACTCGAATCCCGCGCCGTACGCGTCGCCCACCGCCAACTCGATCAGCATGTAACCCCCACCTTCATCGGTGAATCAGTGCTCGGTGACTGGATTGCGAGCACTGAGGGAGCTTAGCAGTGAATTGGTCTACTTGACTACAACCCGGGAAGGTGTGACGACCGGAGTTGGGCGGTGGCCGGAAAGGGCCACCGCCCAAAGGGTCAGGGGGCTACCGAGCCCCAGTCGGCGAAGCCGGTGGGGTCGTGGCGGCCCAGGGAGGCATGTTCGAAGAGGCCCCAGCCCTCGGCGGAGCCGCAGCGGGCGTGGGCTATGTGGTCGATGACGCCGTAGGGCGTGCGGGCGACGATGGCCGGGTCGGTGAGGTCGTAGCGGCTGGACAGGGACCAGTCGCGGCCCTTCCACTGGCCGTGCAGCCAGTCCGGATCGCCGCCGTAGCCGCAGCCGACGTGGAGGGGGATGCCGGCGCCCGCGGTGATCTCGAGTTCGAGTGGTTTGCCGTCGGGGGTGGTGAGGTCGAGGCGGGCGCCGGTGGGCAGCCTTGTGCCGGAACGGTAGTCGATGTGCACCCGGGGCCAGCCGAGCTGCTCGACGCGGCCGTCCGGCCAGATGCGGGTGGCGTCGTTGAGTGTGCGCCTGCCGTCCGGCTCCTCCTGCACGATCACGATGATCGAGAAGTCGTCGAAGCGCAGCGGTACGTACAGCCACCAGAATCCGCCGGAGGGTTCGGCGGCGGCGCGGCCGGGCGGCTCGGATTCGCCGACCGGGCGGATGCCCCAGGAGCGGTCACGGGTGCCGGTCCACACCTGCGGATCGACGGTGATGTCCGCGCCGTCGACGGTCAATGTGCCTGCCCAGGAACCGACTTGGGCGAACCGGGTGGCGTCGATGATCGGCCGGTTGCCGTTGAGGATCAGGTGCGGCTGCTCCTGCACGGCGGGGAAGGCGCCCTCCCAGGTGAGATCGAAGCTCAGGTCGTCATGCTCACAGATCACCCGGATCCGTTGCAGCGCTTCGATCACCTCGATGCGATAGCCGCCGACCCTGGTCTGCATCTCCCGATCGCCGAGCGCATCGGAGAACCGGACCGAACGCAGCGTGTCGCCGCGCCGCACGCTGGCATAGGCATCGATCACGCCGAGGTTCGGATAGACGCCGCCGCCGGTGATCAGCAGGGTGCCGCCGTCGCGATCGTGGCCGTTGAAGTAGCTGCGGTCGTAGAAGTTCCGATCGCTGCTGCCGACCCTGGCCATGGAGAGCGGCGTCTGATGGATGGGGTATTCGTCCAAAGGCGAAGGCATGTCAGTCCCATTCGTAGGTTCCGTCGAGCAGAGCCTCCAGGCTCGCCCGGTGCATCACGTAGTCGTCGCGATCGTCGGTGTCGGTGGCCTCGCCGAAGCGGATCATCCGCCGCCGGACCCTGGCCATCACGATGCCGTGCCGCAATGCGGCGTAGACGATGTAGAAGTCGAGATCGCGCACCGTATGCCCGCTGACCGCTTCGTATTTCGCGACCACATCCGCGGGCCGGAGGAAGTCGGGCAGGCCGGGCTGGTCGAAGCGGGTGGCGATGTCCTGGAAGAACCGGTGGATGAAGACGACCCAGGCGATATCGAGCTCGCGCGGGCCCAATGCGGCCATCTCCCAGTCCAGTACCGCGGCCGGGGTGAACTCGTCGTAGATGATGTTGCCCGGCCTGGCATCACCCCAGGTGAGCACGTCGGGCCCGGGATCGGCGGGCCAGTGCTCGTCGAGCCAGTCGAAGGCGCGCTCCAGCAGTGGGATCCGGTAGCCGTCGTCGGCCAGAGCCCAGCGATACCAGGCCTTCTGGGCCTCGACGTGCCTGCGCAGCGACTGGCCGGGCCCGGCGAGCATCGGGAAGCGCGCGGCCGGATCCGGGACGGCGTGCACCTTCGCGATGACCTCGACCGTCGCCGCGGTGAGTTCGGCGCGCTGTGCGGCGGTAGCGTCGAACAGCCAGCCGACGAACACGTACGGCGGATTGTCCGTCGGTACCCGCCCTTCCACCCGGCGCATCACGAAAAACGGTGCGCCGAGCGCCGTTTCGTCGGTCTCCAGCCAGCACAGGCCGGGCACGGGCACCGAGGTCGCCTCGGCGACGCCCGCCATCACCTTGTATTGCGTTGCCAGGTCATAGGTTTCGAAGACCGGGAAGGAGTCCGCCTCCGGCGCCATCCTGGCGACGAACGATCCGCTCTCCTGGCGGCCGTCCACGCTCCATTCGGCGTCGAACAGGATCGAGGTGCTCGACATGCCGCCCGACTGCGGTCTGGTCAGATTGGCGACCTTGGGCGGATGGTCGGCGGCCACCTTCGAGTCCAGCCAGCGCGCCAGATCCTCGGCGAGCGTGTCGAGATCGCGCTCGCTCACGGTGAGCTGTTGCCGCTGTGCGGGATCGGGGTCTTCGGCCATTGCTTGTCCTCCTGGCGCCATGGAACGTTCCCGCGTGAATGTAACGCGTTCTAGCGGGCGTGGACGCGGTAAATCGGAAGAAATCGCAGCAGGTCCAGTGGGTGACATTGAGGGTTGACACAGACGGGCGTACCACTTCCGGCTAGGTGCCGGTACCTCCGGAGGAGGAGATGGATACGGTCGACAGCCCGACGCCGTAGCGTGCTCGCTCCGATAGCTTCGGCACATATGAGGATGCCGGGATTGCCGAAGGCGCGCGCAGCGAAGCCGAGTGCGCAGGAGGTGCGGTCATGACCGCGGTGACCAAGGAGATCGATCTTTCGGATGCGGAGCCGGCGGGTTCCGCGGATCCGGAGCCGCCACGACCGTGGAACCCGCTGACCCGCATTGCCTTTCGGTTCAGCTTCGTCTACTTCGGGCTGTTCTGCCTGCTGTTCGCGCAGATCCTGTGGGTGTTCGCCGGATACTTCACCAAGTCGCTGCCGGAGGAGGCGATCCTGTGGCAGATGCGGCTGGTGATGGGCATCCCGCACTGGGTCGGCCTGCACCTGTTCGGCGTGGATGCCGTGTTCCACGAGAACTCCGGCAGTGGCGATCAGGCCGTCATCTGGCTGCTGATCTTCTGTGAGGCGGTGGTCGCGGTGGTGGTCACCGTGGTGTGGACCGTCCTGGATCGCCGTCGCGTCGAGTACGCCCGGCTCGGCAGCTGGTTCCTCACCTTCATCAGGCTGTGCCTGGCCGGGCAGATGCTGTTCTACGGGATGGCGAAGCTCATCCCGACGCAGATGCCGCCGCCGTCGCTGACCACGCTGCTCCTGCCGTTCGGCGGCCTGCATCCCTTCGAGGTGCTGTGGAATCAGGTCGGCGTCTCACCGCAGTACGAGAGCCTGCTCGGGCTCGCCGAGGTGCTCGGCGGGCTGCTGCTGTTCTGGCCGCGAACCGCGACGGTGGGCGCCATGCTGAGCCTGGTGAGCTTGGCGCAGGTGTTCGTGCTCAACATGACCTTCGATGTGCCGGTGAAGATCCTGGCCTTCCACCTGATGGTGCTCAGCATGGTGCTGTTGGCGCCCCAGGCCAGGCGGCTGGCGAATTTCCTTGTGCTGGAACGCCATTCGGAACCTGCTCGGCAACCGGCATTGTTCCGGACCCAGCGGGCGAACCGGATCGCGGCCGTCGTGCAGGTGGTGCTCGGTCTCTGGATTCTCAGCGGCACGGTGCAGCTCGGCGTCACCGGGTACACGGAATTCGGTGCGGGTGCGCCGAAGCCGGAGCTCTACGGAATTTGGAACGTGACCGACTTCAGTGTGGACGGTCACCAGCTGCCACCGCTGACCACCGACGAGACACGCTGGCGGCGACTGGTTTTCGATATCGGCGGCACCACCGTCTATCAGCGCATGAACGATGACCTGGTACCCGTCGCCGCCACCCTGGACGCACAGGCGCGCACGATCGCCATGTCCGAGCCGCCGACGGCACCGGATGCGGCGCCGAAACAGTTCGCCGCCTTCAGTTTCGATCGCACGGCGCCCGACCGGTTGACACTGACCGGCGAACTGAACGGCCGCCCCGTGACGGTCGCGCTCCAGCAGGTGGACCTCGACAGCTTCCCGGTGCGCGGCAGCCGATTCCACTGGGTCCAGGACAATCCCCAGCTGCGCTGAACCCGGCTCACGCCGTCCCGTCGGGCACACCGATGTCTTCGTGCCACAGGGCGGGACTCTCGGCGATGAACCGCGTCATCAGGTCGACGCAGCGCTTGTCGTCGAGCACGGTGATCCGCACACCGTGCTCGGCGAGCCACTCGTGGCCGCCGTGGAAGGTGCGCGCCTCGCCGACGATCACCGTGCCGATCCCGAACTGGCGCACCAGCCCGCTGCAGTACCAGCAGGGTGACAGTGTGGTCACCATGATCGTCGAGCCGTAGTCGCGCCGCCGCCCCGCCGCGCGGAAGGCGTCGGTTTCGGCGTGCGTGCTCGGATCGCCGGACTGCACCCGGCGATTGTGGCCGCGCCCGAGCAGCGTGCCGTCGCCGTCGAACAGCGCGGCGCCGATCGGGATGCCGCCCTCGGCGAGCCCGCGCAGTGCCTCGTCGTATGCCACCTCTAGTAGTCGAGTTGCCGGTATCGCCTGCGTCATGGCCTCCACCTTAGGTTCAGCCGATATCGCTGATCTGGTTACTCCAGTTGGGGGACCGCGACGTGACGCTCCAGCGCATCACAGACAGACGCCGCCGAGATCGACGCCGATACCGGGCGACACCGTCACCACCGTGCCCGCGGCCACCGGCAGATAGTCCGGCAGGCCGTCGAAATAGCCTGCGCTGAGCACGGTTCGGCCCCCCGCGGACGGCGTCCACTTGACGCTGGCCTGTCCGTTCGACACCGGCGCGGCGCCCAGGAAGGCATCGCCGTTGCCGAGCCCGCTGAGGAAGAAGTCGACCGTGCCTGACGGTACCGGCGTGCCGTCACGCAGGGTCATGGTGGCGGTAATGGTCGTCACGCAGCGGGCGGTGACGGTGTCGGCCGATCCGACCGATCCCCTGGCCACCTTCAGCGCGATCGTCGGCGACTCGGCCGCGGCCAGCGCCGACGCGATCGGCCCTGCCGAGGCGGGCGCGGCCGCCGCGCAGCTCGCCGCGATCGCGAGCGCGATACCGACACGATGAGTTCTCGAAACGCCGAACACCGTTCTCCCTCCGTCGAAACCGATGGCGGCCGGACGCGCGGCCGCACCCATCCTGACGGGTCGGGCGCGCGTCGGCCGTCATTCGAGACCGCCCGGGTTTCGGGTGTCGCGGACCGAGCCCGTAGGCTCGAAACTTGTGCCGAACACGTCAGACAACACCGACGACCAGCCGACCGGGGAGCCGAACTACCTGGTCGGGCTCGATTTGACCGGGCGCCGCGTCGTCGTGGTCGGCGGCGGCACGGTCGCCCAGCGCAGGCTCGGGCTGCTCATCGCCTCCGGCGCCGACGTGCACGTGATCAGCCGCGAGGCCACGCCCGCGGTCGAGGGCATGGCCACGTCCGGCCAGTTGACACTCACGTTGCGCGCCTACGCCGACGGTGATCTGGACGGCGCCTGGTACGTCATCGCCTGCACCGATGAACCCGAGACCAATGCGGCCGTGGTCGAGGAGGCCACGCGCCGCCGCATCTTCTGCGTGCGCGCCGATGTCGCCCGGCTCGGTACGGCGGTCACGCCCGCCACCGCCCGCTACGACGGGCTGACCCTCGGCGTGCTCGCCGGTGGCCAGCATCGCCGCTCGGCGGCCGTGCGCAACGCGCTGCTCGAGGCGCTGCAATCCGGTGTGGTGACCGACGATTCGACGCCGATCACCCCCGGCGTCGCACTGGTCGGCGGCGGGCCCGGCGATCCCGACCTGATCACCGTGCGCGGCCGCCGCCTGCTCGCCCGCGCCGACCTCGTGGTCGCCGACCGCCTCGCACCGCCGGAACTGCTCGCCGAACTCGGCCCGCACGTCGAGGTGATCGATGCGGCCAAGATTCCGTACGGCCGCGCGATGGCGCAGGAGGCGATCAACACCGCGCTGATCGATGGCGCCAAGGCGGGCAAGTTCGTGGTCCGGCTCAAGGGCGGCGATCCGTACGTCTTCGGTCGCGGCTTCGAAGAGGTCGAGGCATGCGTCGCGGCCGGTGTGCCGGTGACCGTTGTCCCCGGCATCACCAGCCCCATCTCCGTGCCCGCCGCCGCGGGCATCCCGGTGACCCATCGCGGCGTCACCCACGAATTCGTGGTGGTGAGTGGCCATGTCGCACCGGACCATCCGGATTCGCTCGTCGACTGGCCCGCGCTGGCCAAGCTGCGCGGCACGCTGGTGCTGATGATGGCGGTGGAGCGGATCGAACAGTTCGCGACGGCGCTGCTCGACGGCGGACGGCCGAAGGACACCCCGGCGACGGTCATCCAGGAGGGCACGCTGCGCACCCAGCGCGTGCTGCGCGCCGACCTCGCCACCGTCGCGGCCCGGGTCCGCGACGAGGGCATCCGCCCGCCCGCGATCGTGGTGATCGGCCCGACCGCCGGGTTCTCCGCTCCCGCCGAGTGACTCTGCGCCGGGGCAGCGAGTAATGCGCGCCATCAATTACAGTGGCTCCCTGTGCTCCAGAATCCCGCTGCGACGACGCAGTATCCCGTGACGCAGCGGGCCTTCGGGCTCGCCATTCTGGTCTTGAGCGGGCTGCAGCTGATGGTGGTGCTCGACGGCACCGTCGTCATCCTGGCCGTGCCGCGACTACAGGACGAACTCGGTCTGTCCAGCTCGGGCGCGGCGTGGACGGTGACCGCCTACGCGCTGCCCTTCGCAGGCTTGATGCTGCTCGGCGGCCGGATCGGCGATTCCTTCGGCCGCAAGCGGATGTTCGTCATCGGCGCCTCGATGTTCACGCTGGCCTCGCTGGCCTGCGGTGCGGCGTTCAACGAGGCCACGCTGATCATCGCCCGTGCGATCCAGGGCACCGGCGCGGCACTCGCGGCGCCCGCCGCGCTGGCACTGGTGGTCAGCACGTTCGCGCCGGGACCGGCGCGCAATCAGGCGATCGCGATCTTCGGCTCGATGATGGCCGTCGGTTCGGTGGGCGGGCTGGTGATCGGTGGTGCGCTGACGCAGGTCAACTGGCGGGTGATCTTCCTGATCAATGTGCCGATCGGCATCCTGATCGTGCTCGGCGCGATCTACAAACTGCGCGACACCAGCCATCACCGGGTGAGCCTCGATGTCCGCGGCGCGGTACTCGGCACGCTGGCCTGCGCCCTGGTCGTCTTCGGCGCGACCGAGGGCCCCGAGATGGGCTGGGGCAGCCCGGTCATCATCGGCTCGCTGATCGCGGGCGTGGTGCTGTTGATCGTGTTCGTCTTCGCCGAGCGCTGGGTGGAGAATCCGCTGCTGCCGTGGTCGCTGTTCGACAACCGGGACCGCGTCGTCACCTTCGTCGCGATCGTCCTGGCGAGCGGTGTGCTCGGTGCGACAACCTATTTCGCGCCGCTGTTCGTGCAGAACGTACTCGGCTACAGCCCGCTGAGCGCAGGCGTCTCGTTCATCCCGTTCACCCTCGGCGCCGGCATCGGCACGGCCGTCGCCTCGAAGCTGGCGGACCTGGTCGCGCCGCGCTGGCTGCTGAGCGGTGCGGCGGTGGTGCTGGTGATCGGCCTGCTCTTCGGTTCGACGATCGATCGTTCGGTGGCGTACCTGCCGACCCTGCTGACGCTGTTCGTGGTGATCGGTTTCGGTATCGGCATGGCGATCGTGCTCGTTCCGCTGTGCCTGCTGGTCGGTGTCCCGCCGAACAATATCGGCCCGCTCACCGCGATCGGCCAGATGCTCATGGCGATCGGCACCCCGCTCGCCATCGGTCTGCTGACGCCGGTGGCCATTTCGCGCACTTTGGTGCTCGGCGGGCGCACCGGCAAGCCGAGCGGGATGAACACCGCCGAACTGGATGCCCTCGGCAACGGGTACACGCTGGTGCTGTTCGTCGCCGCGATCGGCGCGCTGATCATCGGACTGCTCGCGCTGACGCTGCGCTACACACCGCAGCAGCTCGCCCAGGCCCATCATGCGCAGGAGGAAGCGCAAAAGGCCTGAGCCGCAGCGTTACCGGGCCACACCGGCACCGTCGCGGCCGAGGTGCTCGCCCTGCGCCAGTGTGCGCCACGTCGTCAGCATGTCGGCGACCTCCTCGTCGCTGAGCTTGCAGGCCTTACAGATCGCGGCGACTTGCGCGTGGTTGCGTGGCAGCGCGGTGTTCCGTTCGCTCAGCAGCCAGTAGAAGGTCGAGCGCGGCATCGACGCGTGGAGATCCTTCGCGTATTCCTTGGCGTGCCGCAGCAGGGTGCCGCGCGTGCGTCCGGACGCGGCGGCGAAGCCGCGCAGTAGCTCCAGGAATTCCTTGGCGTCAGTGGCGCGCAGGGTCGGCGCCGTCATGGGGTGCTGGCAAACGGGGGCGCGGGCTCCGAATTCTGTCCAACGCGAACTGGGCAGTCTCATATGATGATTCGTCAACTGGGCATGGCGTCGCAACCGGTCGGTATCAGGCGTGCCGTGGCCGATGCCGGAGGGCGATGGCGAGCACCGTGGTGATCGCCGAGACGGCCGAGCCGACAACCAGCAACAGGGCGGCGCCGCCGCCGATATTCGCGCCGCGTGACCCATCGTCGATCGCCCAGCCGATGATCGCCGCGGCCACGACGGCAATGGCCGCCCAGATCAGCGATAACCGCGTCAGCGCTCGGACGGTGATGCCGGGGCGCACGCTGAACAGCACGACGTGAAAGAGCAGGCCGACGGCGCCGCCGACGGCGCCGAAACTACCGATCCCCACCAGCGGCAGGTTCGGGAAAGCCAGCCCGATCGCGCCGAGGCACCCGCCGACGGCCAGCAGGATCAAGTGCGCGACCAAGACGGTGTCGTTCAGTTTGCGGGTGTGCCCCGTGGTCATGTCGTCCCCCAATTCGATACCGGTGCACCGGCTTACGCGGTACCGGCCCAGTATCGAATGGGGGAGCGGGGTGGCGGCAGAGTGGGAATACTCGAGTGGCCGTTGGTGATTACAGGCGGCCCGCGATCTTGCGCGGGGTGACGCGAATGATGATCCGGTCGCTGTCGTTGATCGAGGCGGGGTTGAAATCCAGGTAGGCCTGGCCGGTGTAGCGGCGGGACAGCTCGTTCGGCAATGCCCGCTCCGGGTCCGCGGTCACCGTCGCGATGCCGCGGATCTCCGCGTACACGTAGGGGTTTTCGGGCGGATTGATCATCACCGTGACCCGTGGGTCGCGCGCGATGTTCTTCGCCTGCTGGCGGGTCACGGTGCTGGAGAACAGCAGATCGTCGCCGTCGCGTTTGAGCCAGATGACCGTCAGGTGCGGTTGCCCGTTCGGGCCGACCGTGGCGACGGTCGCGAATACCTTGGATTCGTCCAGGTACTTCTTCAGGTCATCGGAGAGCGCAGCGGTACCGGTCATGCTCAGGGCGAACGCGCGGGCCGCCCTGAGCATTCCCGTGCGCGGTCAGGCGGCGGTCGTGTGCCGGTCGGCGAGGGTCAGCGCCTGATCGAGGATGGCGAGTCCCTCCTTGGCCTCGGCCTCGCCGATGACGCACGGCGGTACCACGTGCAGCCGGTTGAAGTTGACGAACAGCAGCAGCCCGGCCGCGCGGCAGGCGGCGACCACCTCGTTCATCGCCGGGCTCGTCCCGCCGTATGGCGCGAGCGGTTCGCGAGTCGCCCTGTCGCGCACCAGTTCCAGCGCCCAGAACACGCCGGTGCCGCGCACCTCGCCGATGCTGGGATGGCGCTCGGCGAGTTCGCGCAGTCCGGGGCCGAGCACGCGCGCACCGATATCGGCGGCGTTCTCGACCATCCGCTCGTCGCGCATCGCGGTGATGGTGGCGACCGCGGCGGCGGTGGCCAGCGGATGCCCGGAATAGGTGAGCCCGCCGGGATAGGGGCGGTCGTCGAAGGTCGCGGCGATGGCGGGACTGATCGCAACACCGCCGAGCGGCACGTACCCGGAGTTCACGCCCTTGGCGAAGGTCAGCAGATCCGGCACCACACCGCCGGAATGCTCGATGGCGAACCACTTTCCGGTGCGGCCGAAGCCCGCCATCACCTCGTCGGCGATGAAGACGATGCCGTGCCGGTCGCACAGTTCGCGGACGCCCGCCAGGTATCCCGGTGGCGGAACCATGATTCCGGCGGTGCCGGGAATCGGCTCGAGCACGAGCGCGGCGATGGTGCTCGGGCCCTCGAACGCGATGGTCTGCTCGAGGTGGGCCAAAGCCCTTTCGGTTTCCTCGGTTTCGGTGTTCGCGTAGAACTGCGAGCGGTACAGGAACGGCCCGAAGAAGTGCACCACGCCGCTGTTGCCGTGATCGTTGGGCCAGCGCCGCGGATCACCGGTCAGGTTGATGGCGGTCTCGGTGCCGCCGTGATACGAGCGGTAGCGGGTGAGCACCTTGTAGCGGCCGGTGTGCAGCCGGGCCATCCGCACCGCGTGCTCGACGGCGTCCGCGCCGCCGTTGGTGAAGAAGATCCGGTCCAGCTCGCCCGGCGTGCGCTCGGCGATCAGCCGCGCCGCCTCCGAGCGCGCGTCGTTGACGTGCTGTGGTGCGACGGTGCACAGGCGCGCCGCCTGCTCCTGCACCGCCGCAACGACTTTCGGATGCTGGTGGCCGATGTTGGTGTTCACCAGCTGGGAGGAGAAGTCGAGCAATCGGTTGCCATCGCCGTCCCACACGTAGCAGCCCTGTGCCGCGGTGATGGTCATCGGCGTGAGCCGGCGTTGGGCAGACCAGGAGTGGAAGACGTGGCGGCGGTCCAGCTCGTAGGCGCGGGCCGCCGACTCCGCGGCCTGTTCCGTGGTCATTCCGTTGGGCAGCGTCATGCGCGAAATCTCCTTCCTCGGTTACTTGTTCTCGGGGAAGCCGAGATTCAGCCCGCCGTGGCTCGGATCGAGCCAGCGGGTGGTGACGGCCTTGGCGCGGGTGAAGAAGTGCACGCCCTCGGTGCCGTGCGCGTGGGTATCGCCGAACAGTGAATTCTTCCAGCCGCCGAAGCTGTAGTAGGCCATGGGCACCGGGATCGGCACGTTGATGCCGACCATGCCGACCTCGACCTCGTTGTGGAAACGCCTGGCCGCGCCGCCGTCGTTGGTGAAGAGGGCGGTGCCGTTGCCGTAGGGGTTCGCGTTGATCATGGCCAGCGCGTCCTCGTAGCTGTCGACCCGCACCACCGACAGCACCGGGCCGAAGATCTCGTCGGTGTAGACGCTCATCCCGGTGCCGACGTTGTCGAGAATCGTCGGGCCGAGCCAGAATCCGTCCGCCGCACCGTCGGCCTGAATGCCGCGGCCGTCCAAAACCACAGTGGCGCCTTCGGATTCGCCCGCCGCGATATATCCGGCGACCTTGTCGCGATGTGCGCGGGTGACCAGCGGCCCCATATCGGTGCCCCTGGTGCCGTCACCGGTCTTGATGGTCACGGCCCGGTCCTTGATCTTGCCGACCAGTTCGTCGGCCACCTCGCCGACCGCGACAACCACGCTGATCGCCATGCATCGCTCACCCGCGGAACCGAATCCGGCGTTCACCGCGGCGTCGGCGGCCAGGTCCAGATCCGCGTCGGGCAGGACGACCATGTGGTTCTTGGCGCCGCCGAGCGCCTGCACCCGCTTGCCGTGCGCGGTGCCGCGCTCGTAGACGTAGCGGGCGATCGGGGTGGAGCCGACGAACGAGACGGCCTTGATGCCCGGGTTCTCCAGCAGTTCGTCCACCGCGACCTTGTCGCCCTGCACCACGTTGAAAACACCTGCGGGCAAACCGGCTTCGTGCCACAGCTCGGCCAGCCACAGCGACGAGGACGGATCCTTCTCGCTCGGCTTGAGCACCACGGTGTTCCCCGCGGCGATGGCGATCGGGAAGAACCACATCGGCACCATGGCCGGGAAGTTGAACGGCGAGATCACCGCCACCGGGCCGAGCGGCTGGCGGATGTTGAAGATGTCGACCTTGGTCGAGGCGTTCTCGGTGTAGCCGCCCTTGAGCAGATGCGGGATGCCACAGGCGAATTCGACCACCTCCAGGCCGCGGCTCACCTCGCCGAGCGCGTCGGCGAGTACCTTGCCGTGTTCGGCGGTGATCAGCGCGGCCAGTTCCTCTTTGCGCGCGTTGAGCAGTTCGCGGAAGCGGAACAGGATCTGGCTGCGCCGCGCCAGCGAGGTGTCGCGCCAGTCGGGGAACGCGGCCGCGGCCGAGGCGATCGCGGCGCGTACGTCCTCGACACCGGCCAGCACCAGCTGTCCGGTCACCACACCAGTCGCCGGATTGGTCACCGGCAGCGTCGCCTCGCTCGTTCCGGCGAAGGACTTGCCGTCGAGCCAGTGCGCGATTGTCTGCATATCTCCTCGATTCGATCCAGGTGCGAGTGACCGGGTGTCGTCCTCACTCTCCCGTATCAATCCTGGCCGGGACGCCGACAATCTGTACGCGATTTCGAATTTCGTATTACGATTCGTCGGGTGTTGCTCTCCGATGTGCTTGCCATGCCGGTGGTGCGCGCGGGGGAGCCCGAGGTCGTCGGCGGTGGCCCGCTCGACCGGCCGGTCCGCTGGGTGCACGTCATCGACCTGCCCGAGGTGGCCGAACTGCTGGTCGGCGGTGAACTGGTGCTCACCACCGGGCAGGCGCTCGCACATGGCGACAAGGCGGCCGTCGAATACCTGAACGCCCTTGCCGCCGCTGGTGTTTCGGGGCTGGTGGTGGAACTGGGGGATTTCGTCGGCGAATTGCCGCCCAGCGTCGCGAAAACCGCTGACGCGCTCGGCCTTCCGGTGATCGCCCTGCACCGGGTGACCAGATTCGTCGAGATCACCGAGGCGGTGCACCGGATGATCGTGGCCGACCAGTACGCCGAACTGGAGTTCGCGCGCACCGTGCACGAGACCTTCACCGAGCTCAGCGTGCGCCGTGCGTCGCTGGCCGAGATCGTCAAGACCGCCGCGGGCATGCTCGACGCCTCGGTCGTGCTCGAAGACCTGGCACACCGGGTGCTCGCGCTCACCGCGCGCCATGCCACCGCGTCGGCGATCCTGGAGAACTGGGAGACCACCTCGCGGCTGCTGCCCGACGGCGCGGATGTGGTCGCCGTCGGGCCGCACACCCAGCCGTGGGGCAGGCTCATCCTGCGCTCGCCGCGTGGACCCGCCCCGCGCGCCAGGATGGTGCTCGAGCGCGCGGCGCAGACGCTGACGCTGCACCGGATGATCGACAAGGACCGCTTCGGCCTGCACCGTCAGGCGCAGACCGGGCTGATCGACGACATGGTCAACGGCAGGGTGCTCGACGAACGCGACGCGCAGGCCAGGGCCGCCGCGCTGGGGCTGCTCAGGCGCGCCGCCTATGTTCCGCTCGCCGTCGATGTCGCGGCGCTCGACGAGACCGATCCGGTGGCCAGGCAGCGGCGCAGCGCCGGAATACTCGACGCGGTCACCCACGGCCTCGGCCTGGCCAAGGCGACCGCGCTGGCCGCCGCCGATCACGGCGACCGGGTCAGCCTGATCCTCGCCGTCGCACGCACGACCGATCTCGACGAGGGCCTGCGCGCCGCCTGCACCGCGATGACCGGTGAGGTGCGGCGGGTGGACGGGGTGCAGCGGGTGGTGATCGGCGTCGGCGCCGAATCGGATTCGCTGCTCGACACCGCGAGGGAACTGGCGCACGCCGCGCATGTCGCCGAAGTGGCGTTGTCCATGACCGCGCGCGCGACGGGCACGGACGAGGCAGGGCCACGGGAGCGCCGCAGGTCGGAAACGGCGGTGGTGGGCAGGCCCTTCTATCGCAGCGGTGATGTGCGGTTGCGCGGGCTGCTGTCGCTGATCCGCAATGAGCCGGGCGTGCAGCGCTTCGCCGAAACCGAGCTGAGCGCGTTGCTGCGCTACGACATTCGCCACACCGCCGACCTGACCCGTACCCTGCGCCAATTCCTCGACCTGGCGGGCAACAAGACCGAGCTCGCCCGCAGGCTCAACATCAGCCGCCCGACCCTCTACGACCGTCTGGCCCGCATCGAGCGCATCCTCGACATCGACCTGGACGACGGCGAATCCCGCACCTCCCTCCACGCCGCCCTCCTCATCCGCGACCTCACCACCAGTCGTGGCACGAACGAAGGGGCCAGCGGCGCACCATGATCGGGAGAGCCTGCGGAGTGCCGCGTGTGGCACATGGCGGATGACCGCCCGGCAGCGCCACGTGACCGCGAAGAGCGCCAGGCGAGCACTACCGCCAGTCGTGGCACGAACGAAGGGTCAAGCGGCGCAACGTAATTGTGAATGTCCCGAGTTCGCAGCACATCGTGCTCGGTGTGGAACAGGGTCCGGTGGCGCTCATGACCGGTGCATTGAACATCGGACGTAGGGCGCGACCGGGCTTGGCCGCGAGCCTATTTCCGGGCGAGCTATTCGCTGGTGCCTGGCCGTGCGGGGCCATCGATGCGCCGAACAGCATTCGAGATCCGTCGAGCGCAGTCGAAAGGTCCTGGACTACGGTGTGTCGCACGGCCATTCGACTGCGCTCGGCGAACGGTTGGCCGGGATGGTGCCGAGAGGCCGTCTGGTGCACCGCGATTGCGGAGAGGCCACGGGGGCGTCGCGGAGCGAGGGGCTGTTGTCAGAGGGGTACGCCCGCGGCTGTGTCCGGAGGTCCTGGCGGGCCCGGGGCGAGGACGGTGCGGGTGCGGCGGGATTCTATGGGGCGCAGGCGATATAGGGCGGCGACGGCTAGTACGCAGCCCAGGGTGATGGCGAGTGCGGTCAGGCCAGCGGTGGCGGCGGGGACCGGGGCGTTGACGTGGATGCCCTCCGGCACCAGGTCAGGGCGGTTGGTGTGCAGTGTGCCGACGATCGAGGGCAGGAACAGCGTGGACATGGCGAGCACCGCGCTGGGTGTGCGGCGCGGGCGGGCGCTGGTGCAGCAGTATCCGGCCGCCAAAGCCAGTGCGGCACTGCCGAGCCCGGTGACGAGCGGATCGCGGCCGGTGTACTCGGTGGCGGTGAGTGCGGCGTATCCGGCGACACCGGCCACCGCGGCGAAGGCCGCGCGCACCGACGGGCGCCACACACCGGCCAGCAGGCCTGCGCCGGTGAGTGCGACCAGCAGCGGAATGCTCCAGCCCGGCCGCGAGATCGGGCCGAGCGCGGCATTGGCGGCGATCAGGCAGGCCGCGAGCAGGACCCCGACGCCGTCGCGACCGGGCAGCATGAGCGCGGCGCAGAGTGCGGCGAGCACGGTGACGAGCGCGGCCAGGAGGATCTGGCCCGGGTGCGGATGGTGGCCGGCAAGCCAATTGGCGGCGCCGACCAGGGCGAGGCCGAGCACCAGCGCCGCGAGAACCGGCGGCAGCGACAGCTCGCGCGGCGTCCGGCGCGACACCACGGCGGAACGATTCAGCAACGCGCTCGACGCGACCAGCGGCACCGTTACCGCGACCAGCCACAGCGGCGGAGTCTCCAGCACCGACCAGATCGGCAGGTTGCCCGCGTCGCCGGGGCGATAGCCGATGAGGTGGAACGCCTGGGACAGGTCGCCGATGACGAGGAGACTCGCACCGCCGAGCGCGAATCCGAGCGCGGTGGCCCTGCGGTGCAACACCACCGCGCCGAGGCCGCCCAAGGTGACGCCGCCGCATACCGCGTCGACATAGTTGAGTGTCGTCAGCGCGCCCGCCGCGCCGACATCGTGTCCGGCGATGTGGTTGGCCAGGATGCCGATGAGGCCGAGCGCGGCCGTAACCCAGCCCGCCACACTCCAATTCGCCGCGGTGACCAGTGCGGCGACCGCCGACGCGACGATGACGCCCGCCGCCGCGCCGTGTGGCACGCTCAGCGTCAGCCGCTCGATCTCGAACGACTGCGCATTGATCGCCCACGGAAAGGTGGTGGGCAGCAGGATCGTCGCGCCCGCGACCACGGTCGCGAGGAAGGCGGCCACCGCGTCGAGTACATCGGTGCGGCGCATGCTCAGCCCACTGCCGATCGGCTCGCCACCGATTCCGTTGCGGTGCGCTGTCGTTCGCGCCACAGCGTGGCGAAGGCGACCGCACCGGCGATCAGCATCACCAGTGTGATGAGCGCGCGGATCGGGCCGAGCGGGACCACCGATACGTTCAGGTCGTAGAGCACATGTGCGGCCATGAAGGGCCAGATGAGGCGAATTCGGCTGTACGCGAAGCGCGCGAGCGCGCACCACACCAGCGCGAGCGCGATCGCCGCGGGCCCGTAGTAGAGGTGGAACGGCAGGCGCAACGCCGTCAACACCGCGAGCTGAACCCACCAGGGGCAGCGCAGCCGCGTCATGATCGCCATCGGCAACGCGAGCAGCACCGTCTCCTCGACCACACCCGCGCGCACGGACCACACCACCGCCTCCGCTGTGCTGTCGTGACCGGGCGTCTGGCCCGGGGCGGTCCACTCCGGGAACAGCATCATCGCCATCAAGCCCAGCCACAGCACCAGATATCCGATGCCGGTCGCGCCGAGGAATCCGGTCCAGGTCGTCCTGGGGTTGCGCAGCCCGAGTTCCGCGGCGCTGAGCCCGAGGCCGCGGTGGGCGACCCACAGGGCGAGCGCGGCGAAGACGAAGGCCGTCCACCCGGACCAGCGGTACAGGTCCGTCGCCCAATCGGGCCAGTCCGGAGCCTTCCTGGTGATCAGAATGGTCACCGCGACGATCGTCGGGAGACCGAAGGTAGAAATAAATGCGACGAGCTGCAATATCCACGCTCTTGCGGTCCAGCTATTGCTCCGCAACATCGTCATGTGTGCACCTTAATCGCGCCGCGGCCGGTCGTACCGCAATCGGGCCACGAGAGCGGCGACCGGCTCGGCGACGGTGCTCACCGCGGGAGCAGCGGGTAAATCGCCTGGTATGCGGCCTGCACCGGCGGTCGCACAACCTGCTCGACCGGCGGCGGGAGCTGGCGGAGGAACTGCTCGATCGGTTCGGGCAGCGGCGGGGCGGGGGCGGGCGCCGGACGGCGGTTGCCTTGACGGTCGATGCCCTCGCGGTTGAAGCCGCTGCGGTCATAACCGTCGCGGTCGTATCCGGCGCGGTTGAAGCCTTGGCGGTTGATGCCCTGGCGGTCGTAGCCCCACTTGTCGTAGCCGGCCCGGTTGTAGCCGTCCTTGCCGAAGCCGTTCTTGTCGTTGCCGAAACGATCGAATCCCTTGCGGTCGAACCCGTCCCGATTGATTCCGGAGCGGTTGAACCCGTCCCGGTCGTATCCGGCGCGGTCGAAGCCGTTGCGGTCGAACCCGTCGCGATCGAACCCATTGCGGTTGAACCCGTCACGGTTGGCACCGGAGCGGTTGAATCCGTTGCGGTCGAATCCGTTGCGGTCGTATCCGGCGCGGTCGAAGCCATTGCGGTCGAAACCCTGGCGGTTGAACCCGTCGCGGTTGTAGCCCCAGCGGTCGTATCCCTGGGAGTTGTAACCGTCCTTGTCGAACTCGCTGCGCGGTTCGTCGGTGGTCGGCGTCGCGCTCGTCGTCGGGATGGCCTGGGCGGGCGCGGCCGTCGCCACGACGGCCGCGGGACCGACGATGGTCGCGGTGGCGAGCGCCGCCGCGGTGATCCTGATTCTCGATTTACTGACAGCCTTACGCATGATCGTCGTTTTCCTTCGCGATGTGATGAACGCGGCATCGGTGCCGCGCCGCAGACAGGTAATCAACGGACCCTGAGAAGACCTTGAGCCGTTTGGGTAGGTAATGAATTTATCGAGCATTCGTAAATAGTTGAATACTTTGGCAATTCACCACGATCAGGCGAATGATCTTCGATGGCAACGTATTTCATGGAGGGCATTACATAGCCGATTGGCTATATGTGAGCTATGCCATGAAATTGCGACATAACGCCCGAATATAGCCGCCGTAACGATCTTGCAACCTCGCCGAGGGCGAACCGTCTCGTGCTCGCGCCACCGTCGTATGGGCGCGGGGAGGTCACGGTATCGGCGATGAACACGCGGCCTACCCGGATCTGGGTTACCGTAAACCTTTGGACCACAAGAACTGTCGTCCGTGTTCGTGGGAGTTCGGATGATGAGAATGAGCATGCGCCGCCCGAGGTGGATGAGGATCTCCGCGAGTGTGGCGCCGCGCCCCCGCCCCGTACCCGCGTCCGGTTCGGCTCCCGGTCCCACCCTCTCGGTGATCTGGTTGCGCTGCTGACGCGCGGCTGCGGGAACAACTGGCGTCATGCCGCCGGTTGTTCCACCCCTTCTGGGAATCCGCTCCGGTTTCCGTGGACGCCGAGGACGTCGGCAAGGCACTCGCCGCCGCCGCTCGCTGACACCCGCTGTGCCGAAAACCGCGGGCGCCGAGCATTGTCCGCGGCGAGGCCGGCGGCAAGACTAGGGCCATGAGTACACAGGCACGGCTGCTCGACAGCTGGGTGGCACTGGCGGGCGATACGGCGCGGGAGGTCGGCGCCGAGCTGATCGATCGGTATCGGGAACCGCACCGGCGGTATCACACGGTCGATCACCTGGCCACCATGCTGCACGTCATCGATGAGCTCGCCGCGGACGCCGACGATGTCGACGCTGTTCGCTACGCGGCGTTCTTTCACGACGCGGTTTACGCGATCGATCGTCCCGACAACGAGGAACGCAGCGCCGAACTGGCCGAGTCCGTCCTCGAATCACTGGGCGCGCCTGCCGAACTCGTGGACGAGGTGGTCCGCTTGGTCCGGCTCACCGCGACCCATCACGCCGCACCCGGCGACCGCAACGGCAGCGTCCTGTGCGATGCCGACCTGGCCATTCTCGCGGCCGCGGAACCCGAGTACGTGGCATATACCGAGGCGATCCGGCAGGAGTACCACCAGGTGCCGGACGAGGCGTTCCGGCTCGGCCGCGCCGCGGTGCTACGTTCCCTCGCCGACCAGCCCAACCTGTTCCGCACCGGCATCGCCCGCACCCGTTTCGAGGCGCCCGCCCGCGCGAACCTCGCCGCGGAGCTCGCGAAGCTGACGTCCTGAAGATCAGGTGATGATGAGCAGCTCTGCGGGGGAGGCGATTTCGGTACGCAGCCCGGCCTTGGCGGCCACCCGGGCGACACCCCGGATATCGGTGGGTTCGGCGCGGGTCAGGACGAGTGCGCGGGCCAGCAGCCCCTTGTGATGCTTGTTGAAGTGGCTCACCACGGTCCGGCTGCCGTCGGCGTGTTCGGTGAGCACGTTGGCGGTGAGCGCGCCGGGGACCCGGCCGAGCTGCTGGTAGGTGCCCGAGCGCAGGTCGACGACGAGATCGCCCGCCGCCTCGGCGTGCAGCGCGTCGGCGAGCGAATCGCGCCAGAGGGCCGAAAGGGTCGGCAGGCCGGGCAGTTTCGAGCCGCCGGACAGGCGGTAGGCGGGAATCGCGTCACCCGCGCGCACCGCGCCGAACAGGGCCGAGCCGATGGCCAGGCGCGCGAACGCCTTCTCGCGCTGCGCCTTGGTGAACGACTTCGCGTCGAGCGCGTCGTAGAGGACGCCGGTGTAGCGCTGCAGCGCCGGGCGGGTGGGGGACGTGCGCAAGGTCGCATTGCGCGCTATCTCGCTATCAGCCCCCTTGCCCAGGCCCAGCGCCGTGCGCGAGGCGTCCGGGTCGGCGGCCAGCTTGACCAGCGCATCGATCAGCCCGTCACGCACCGCCGTGAGCTGCGGCATTGTGAGCGCGTCGAGCTCGAGCGGTGCGTCGGCACCACCGTCGGACTTGGTTTCGGAGGGAGGTAGCAGCACCAGCACGACTGGATACGGTAATGCGCTGCGGACATCGCAGAGCCAGCGACTACCCTCTTGATCCGTGATCACCCGCCTCTCCCGCCTGTTCCTGCGTACCCTGCGCGACGACCCCGCCGACGCAGAGGTGCCCAGCCACAAACTCCTCGTCCGCGCCGGATACGTGCGCCGCATCGCCCCGGGTGTGTACTCGTGGCTGCCGCTCGGCCTGCGCGTGCTGCGCCGCATCGAGGACGTCGTCCGGGAAGAGATGAACGAGATCGGCGCCCAGGAGATCTCGCTGCCCGCGCTGCTGCCGCGCGATCCGTACGAGACCACCAACCGCTGGACCGAATACGGTGACGGCCTGTTCCGCCTGCAGGACCGCAAGGGCGCCGACTATCTGCTCGGCCCCACCCACGAGGAGCTGTTCGCGCTCACCGTGAAGGGCGAGTACAGCTCCTACAAGGACCTGCCGGTCACGCTGTACCAGATCCAGACCAAGTACCGCGACGAGGAGCGGCCGCGCGCGGGCATCCTGCGCGGCCGCGAATTCGTCATGAAGGACTCCTATTCCTTCGACCTCGACGACGACGGGCTGAAGGCCAGCTACGACGCGCACCGCCAGGCCTATCAGCGCATCTTCGACCGGCTGGGTGTCGAGTACGTCATCGTCGCGGCCACCTCCGGCGCGATGGGCGGCAGCGCCTCCGAGGAGTTCCTCGCCGACAGCCCCGTCGGCGAGGACACCTACGTGGTGTGCCGGGAATCCGGGTACGCGGCGAACGTGGAGGCCGTCGTCACGCCCGCGCCCGCGCCGCTGCCCGTCGACGGCCTGCCCGCCGCCGTCGTGCACGACACCCCGAACACCCCGACCATCGCCACCCTGGTGGACTGGGCGAACGCCGCCGGTGTGTACGACCGCCCGGTCACCGCGGCCGACACGCTGAAGAACGTCATGGTGAAGCTGCGCCACCCGGACGGCAAGACCGAGATCCTCGGCATCGGTGTGCCCGGCGACCGCGAGGTCGACGACAAGCGCCTCGGCGCCTCCGTCGAACCGGCCGAGGTGGAACTGCTCGACGAGGCCGATTTCGCCGCCAACCCGTTCCTGGTGAAGGGCTACATCGGCCCGAAGGCGCTGCAGGACAACGGCGTTCGCTACCTGGTCGACCCGCGCGTCGGCACCGGCACCGCCTGGATCACCGGCGCGGACGTGCAGGGCAAGCATGTCGTCGGCCTGGTCGCGGGCCGCGACTTCACCCCGGACGGCACCATCGAGGCCGCCGAGGTCCGCGACGGCGATCCCTCGCCCGACGGCCGCGGCGTGCTCGTGGCCGCGCGCGGCATCGAGATCGGCCACATCTTCCAGCTCGGCAAGAAGTACACCGACGCGTTCGACGTGGACGTGCTCGGCGAGAACGGCAAGCCGGTCCGGCTCACCATGGGCTCCTACGGTGTCGGCGTCTCGCGCATGGTCGCGGTGATCGCCGAGCAGCAGCACGACGACAAGGGCCTGCGCTGGCCGAGCGAGGTGGCGCCGTACGACGTGCACGTGGTCATCGCCAACAAGGACGACGCCGCCCGCGCCGGCGCCGAGGAAGTGGTGGCGGGCCTGAACGCGCAGGGCCTCGATGTCCTGTTCGACGACCGCACCGCGTCCCCCGGCGTGAAGTTCAAGGACGCCGAACTCCTCGGCATGCCTTGGGTTCTCGTCATCGGCCGCGGCTGGGCCGAGGGCAAGGTCGAACTGCGCGACCGCTTCTCCGGCGAGAGCACCGAGATCCCGGCCGAATCCGCGATCGACGCGGTGGTCGCCAAGATCCGCGGCTAGCTTTCGAGGACAACGGCCCCGGCGTCGAGCATTCGGCGCCGGGGCCGTTGCCGGTCGCTCACGCCCCCAGTCCGGCGAACATCTTGCGCCGCAGGGGTGGTACCGCGTTGACCGTGCGGAACACCAGCCTGCCCGCGGTGCGTGCCAGCCGGTTGTCCGATACGGACTGGTTGGCGGCCCGCAGCGAGGTGCGCACCGCGGCGAAGCCGTAGTCGATCATCTGCGCCTCGTACTCGTGGATGGCGGGCAGCAGCGGCTGCTCGCCGCGATCGACGGCGGTCAGCTTGCGGCACAACAGCTGTGCGTCGCGCAGCGCGGTATTGGCGCCGACACCGCCGAACGGGGTCATGCTGTGGATCGCGTCGCCGAGCAGCGTCACACTGGTCGTCTCCCACGCGTCGAGCGGGACCGAGGTCTTGATCGGCAGCAGGGTGACCGTGTCGGTGTCGGTGTCGGCAACCAGCCTGCGCAGTGCGGGCGCCCAGCCCTCGGTCATCCGGACGGCGAGATCGTGCAGCTGCCCGGTGTCCAGTGCTTCGAGATCGGCGCCGAAATGCGCACGCTTGGCGCCGAACCCCCAGAGCACATAGGACTGGGAGTTGTCGAACAGCGCGCCGGTCACCGGTGGCGCCGTCGCACCAAGGAGTGCGTCATCGGTGGGTTCGTCGAATTCGTGTGGGGCGACGAACAATCCGCACCCGGTCGGCGGGATGACGCTCACCGGGTGGCGCAGCAGGACCGGGTCGAGCCGGTCGCGCGTTTCGGGCGTCAGCGGGTATTTGCCCGCGATGGTGACGATTCCGGTGTCGATGCGCTGCGCGTGCGGCAGATACTGCGCGCGCACCCGCGAGGTGCCGCCGTCCGCGCCGACCAGTACATCGCCGATTTCGGTGGTGCCGTTGGCGAAGTGGGCGACGACGCGGCCGTCCTGGCGGCGCTCGTAGCGCTCGTACATGCTGCCGAAGCGCACCGTATCGCCGAGCTCGGCGAGCAGGATCTGGCGCAGGGTGATCCTGCTGACGCCGTAGCGGTCGCCGCCGGCCGGATTGTTGGTCGGCTCGACGGGATCGAATTCCAGTAACTGCTTCATCTGCTCGGTGATGAAGCCGAACGAGATGTCGCCCTTGCCGGTTCGGGATATGAACGTGGAAAACATCTGGGGTGACAGCAATTCGGCGAGCGCCTGGCTGCCCTTGGGGCTGATGTGGATGCGGAAACCCTGCAGCCGGTCGGTGCGCTCGATCTCGCGCTCGTGCACCGAGACGCCGACCCCGGCGCGGCGAAGTCCATTGGCGAGCGCCAGCCCGCCGATGCCGCCACCGGCGATGATCACCCGCAGGGATGCGTTGTTGCTCATGACATTTCTCTCCTGTGCTACTAGATCCGGCTCCAGCCGAATCGGGTTCCGCGGCGCTTGACCGCGCGTTGCTGCTGTGCCTGACCTGTCTCGGCCCAGGCCTCGAGCAGGCGGGTGAGCAGGCGGTCGAGGGTGGCGACGTCCTCGGCGGACCAGTCGGCGATCACCGCGGCGAACACCTGATCGCCGAGCTCCATGAACTGGTTCAGCTCCGTGCGGCCCGCCTCGGTGACCTCGACCAGCACGGCGCGCCGGTCGGCCGGATCGGGTGCGGTGGTGACCAGCCCGGATTCGGCCAGTGCCTGCACATGCCGGGTGATCGAGGAGGGAAGCGCGTCGAGACGCTCTGCCAGCTCGCCCGCGCGCAGCGGGCCCGACTCGGCCGCGTGCTGCAGCACACCGACGCGCACCGGGTCGTACACCCGGGACGTGCCCTGGCGGGTGGCCTCGGTGAACCGGATGACGGTGCGGGCGAGCTGCGACATCTGGTCTTTGTTTGCTTCCATGAAACAAATATAACGTTTGCTTCGATGAAACAAAAGAGCTCGGCGCCAGAACTTCGCCGCGACCTACGGATCCGTAGGCGGGATTTGCCGACGCGTCAAAGGCAGACCGGCCTCGAGGTGCTGTTACTCGCTGGTAAGTTAACCGGCATGACGAGCACCGACGCGTTGTTGTTCAACCCCGCCACCTACGACCCCCAGCAGTTCGACGCCGAGACGCGGCGCCTGTTGAAGGCGACCATCGAATGGTTCGAGTCGCGTGGCAAGGTGCGGCTGCTCGCCGACGACGCGGACGCGGTGTGGACCGCGGACTTCCTCGACTTCGTCAAGAAGGAGAAGCTGTTCGCCACCTTCCTGACCCCGGCCGCCTACGCCGACGGCGACGAGAACCGGCGCTGGGACGCGGCGCGCAACGCGGCGCTGTCGGAGATCTTCGGCTTCTACGGCCTGGCGTACTGGTACGCCGAGCAGGTCACCATCCTCGGCCTCGGCCCGATCTGGCAGAGCGCGAACGAGGCGGCCAAGAAGAAGGCCTCGGCGGATCTGGCCGCGGGCGAGGTGATGGCGTTCGGCCTGTCCGAGCAGACCCACGGCGCCGACATCTACAACACCGACCTGGTGCTCACCCCGACCGAGCCGGGCAGCGCCGACCACGAGGCCGGAATCCTGTTCCGCGCCAACGGCGAGAAGTACTACATCGGCAACGGCAACGTGGCGAGCATGGTGTCGGTGTTCTCCCGCCGTGCCGATATCGAGGGCGCGGACGGCTACGTCTGGTTCGCCGCCGACAGCCGCCACGAGAACTACCGGCTGCTCGGAAACGTTGTGCACCAGCAGATGTACGTGAGCACCTTCCGGCTCGACAACTACCCGGTGCGCGCCGAGGACATCCTGCACACCGGCCCCGAGGCGTTCTCCGCGGCGCTGAACACCGTCAACGTCGGCAAGTTCAACCTGTGCCACGGCGGCATCGGCATGGTCGAGCACTCGTTCTACGAGGCGATCACCCACGCGCACAACCGGATTCTGTACAGCAAGCGGGTCACCGACTTCGCGCACGTGCGCACCAACTTCGTCGACGCCTACTCGCGCATCGTCGCGATGAAGCTGTTCAGCGACCGCGCGGTCGACTACTTCCGCAGCGCCTCGCTCGAGGATCGCCGCTACCTGCTGTTCAACCCGATGACCAAGTCGAAGGTCACCTCCGAGGGTGAGACGGTCATGACGCTGCTGCTGGATGTGCTCGCGGCCAAGGGATTCGAGAAGAACACCTACTTCGCCGAGGTGGCGCGCCTGATCAACACGCTGCCCCGCCTCGAGGGCACGGTGCACGTCAACGTCGGGCAGATCCTGAAGTTCATGCCGAACTACCTGTTCAACCCGAAGGAGTACCCGGAGGTCGGCACCCGTCGGGACGCGGCCGACGACGAGTTCTTCTTCCAGCAGGGCCCGGCCCGCGGCGCGGGCAAGGTGCAGTTCGCCGACTGGACCCCGGTCTACGAAAAGCATGCCGACATCCCGAATGTCGGGCGGTTCTACGAGCAGGCCAAGGCGCTGCGCGAGCTGCTCACCACCGCGGCCCCCGATGCCGATCAGCAGCAGGACCTCGACTTCATGCTGACCATCGGCCACCTGTTCTCCCTGGTGGTCTACGGCCAGCTGGTGCTCGAGCAGGCCGCGATCACCGGCCTCGATCGCGATCTGATCGACCAGATCTTCGATTTCCAGGTGCGCGACTTCAACGGCTACGCCACCACGCTGTACGGCAAGCCGTCGGCAACCGCGGCGCAGCAGGGCTGGGCCGCGTCGGCGCTGCGCCCGCCGGTGGCCGATCGTCCGCGCTTCGATCGGGTGTGGGCCGAGGTCGAGTCCTACGACGGTGCGTACGAGATGCGCCCGTAGTCGATCGCCGCATTACCGCATCGCCGCATTGCCGCCGCCCGGCTCGAGTCCGCTCGAGCCGGGCGGTTTCGTCTGGCCGGGGTCGTGGTGGTGGCGCTATCCTCGTAGCCATGATCGTTCGCACGCGATTTATCCACCCCCGGCCGTCGCACGGCCGCGGGGTCCGGCGCGTGCGTTGTCGCGCGTAGCTCCTGTGGTGGTCGTCGGCCGGGGGATTCCCCTGTACCCACCGGCACACCGAGGAGATTCCAATGCTCACTTATCTGACCCCGCACGACCTTTCGCAGGCGCTGAGCGTCACCGATCTGAGTGATCCCGCGCACGGCCCGCACGCCATCCAGACGCTGCTCGACGGCATCGTCTCCGCGCTGAGCGCGGCGTGGACATCGACAACCGTTCGGCGCGTGCGTAATTCGCCGATCGTCGCGGTCGCCGACAACTACGACAAGCTCGGCTACGATCCGGCCGACGTCACCCGCGACGCCCGCTACACCCGATATCTCAGTCCCACCGCGATGCTGCGCAGCCACACCACCGCGGATATCCCCGCTGTATTGCGCGGCTACGCCGCGGGCGATGTCGACGAACTCATCGCGGTCTCCGGCCTGGTCTACCGCCGCGATGTCGTCGACCGGACCCACGTCGGCGAACCGCATCAGGCCGACCTGTGGCGACTGCGTTCGCGACCGGGCACCGAGAGCGCGGATCTGCGCGAAATGATCGCCGCCGTAGTGGAATCCGTGCTGCCGGGCGCGCGCTGGCGCACCACGCCCGCCGACCATCCCTACACCGCGTCCGGCTGCCAGGTCGACGTCAGGCACGGCGACACCTGGCTGGAGCTGGCCGAATGCGGACTCATCGCCGACCACGTGCTGGCCGGCGCCGGACTCGATCCGGCCGTGTGGTCGGGCCTGGCGCTCGGTCTCGGCTTGGACCGAGCGTTGATGCTGCGCAAGGGCATTCCCGATATCCGCTACCTGCGCGCGGGCGATCCGCGCATCGCGGCGCAGATGCGAGATCTATCACCGTGGCGCCCGGTCTCGACGCTGCCGCCGATCCGCCGCGACCTGTCGGTGGTGATCGCGGGCGATACCGACGACGAGACCATCGGCGACACCGTGCGCGCGGTATTGCACCGGCGCGCGGACGATATCGAGTCGGTGCACGTGCGCGCCAGAACGGCGTACGCCGATCTGCCGGAGCCGACCAGGCAGCGCCTCGGCATCGTGCCGGGACAGGTGAACGCCGTTGTGCGCCTTGTGCTGCGGCCGCTGGCGCGCACGCTCACCGATGCCGAGGCCAACGCGCTGCGCAACGAGGTCTACCGCGCGATCCACCGCGGACCGCGGCTGGAGCTCGCGTGAATCAGGCCTTGCCGGGGAAGGCGGTGGTCGGCGGGGTGGTGCCCAGGATCTGCTGCCAAGTGGCAAGGCGCACAGCGCATTCGGTGAGCGCGTCGACACCCGTCCTGCGCAGGTCGATGGTGTCGGCGCGCTCCACGAGTGCCCGCCAGGCGACCGCGGTATCGGATTCCACGGTGACGGCGAACCTGGCGGCCGGGATCGGGTCGTCGACCGGCGACGGTGCGGTGTAGGCGGCGTCGGGCGGCGGCACCTTGACCCCCGCCGCCGCCAGCGCGTCGATGGTGGTGTCGCGCCGGGCGCGGTGCGCCGCGGTGTATTCCGCGATGAGCCTGGTGCGTTCGGCCGAGGCGAACGCGGCGATCACGCCGTAGGCGTACACCGCCGCGTACTCGGCGTCCAGTGCGTCGAGCAAGGCGCGGCGTTCGGTGTCATTCACTGCGCGACCTCTTCCGTGCGCGATTGCCTGTGCGTCGAGGCGTGCGGTGGCCGGGCGGGTTCGCCGTGCTTGTTCATGCTGTGTCCTTTCGGGCATGAACGGGACCCTCCGTGGTCACGCTCCGCTGCCGCCTCCGGGCCTGACCGTTCATGCCAGCAGCACCCCCGCCTGGGCGGCGCAGGCCGCGCTGATCGAGGCGAGCAGTCCGGCGCGGTAGCCCGACAGTGCCCGGGCCAGTTCGGCGGCGGACTGGCGCGACTTGGTCAGCTGGTCACGCAGTGCGTCGACGGTCGGCGGCGGGGTAGGTGGTACGGGCGTACCGGAGCTGTTCGTGGCGGCCGCGCCGACCTGTGCCGGGTCGAGCGCGCGGGTGCGGTGCACCGGGGTGGTGCCGTCACCGTAAACGCCGACGAGGCGGTTGATTTCGGTGCGCAGTGCATCGGCGTGCGCGGTGCGTTCGGCCGCGATGGCGGTCAGCGCGGCGTGCCGCTGCGGCGCGAGCGCGATCGCGGCGGTCGCGGCCGCGGCGTCGGCGCGGGCCAGAAGTTCTTGCGCGGCAAGCGGATCCGGTTCGTGAATCGGATCGTCCTGCGCGCAGCCCGCCAGCGCGCCCAGTGTGAGAACCCCCACGCTCGCCCCGCCCGTCAGCCGTAGCATGCTGCGCCGATCGAGTCCGTCGTGGCGAATGCCGGAAGTACACCCGGCATGTGGCTGGGCTGGAAGGCGGATGGGCACGGCACCATCGTGCCAGATTCGCCGGAGGGCTCCGGACGGGCCCGGATCGGTGAAGTCGTGGCGCGCGCAACGGTCGCCCGCTGGTCCTTTACACTCTCGTGGCGCGTTACGCTAGACCTTCGTTAGAGAATTTTCCCGCCGCGTCACAACTGAACCAGGAGCCGCCCCGCATGCCGATGCCGACCGAGGAAAGGGTGAGCCAGCTAGTAGCTGGACTCGTCGAGCGCCGAGGATTCGACCTCGAGGGCGTCGAGATCTCGACGACCGGCAAGCGCGACGCGGATGCGCAGGGGCAGGAGCGGAGCCTGCGGAGTGACCAGCAGATCCGCGTGAAGGTCACCGTCGACAGCGACGGATCGGCTGATCTGGACGCGATCGCCGTACTCAGCACCGAATTGTCCGAATCGCTCGACGAAGCGGGCGATTTCGGCGAGACCCCCTATCTGCTCGAGGTGTCCACCCCCGGCATCGATCGCCCGCTCACCGTGGACCGGCACTGGCGCCGCGCCCAGGGCCGCAAGGTGCGCATCAAGATGCGCCATGGCGCGACCGCGCCCGAGGGGTCGGACAAGTTCGAGGCCAGGGTCGGCACACTCGATGGTGACACCATCGCCCTCGTCCTCGGCGGCAAGCACAAACCGCATCGGGTGACGATCCCGCTCACCGATATCGCCGAGGCCGTCGTCCAAGTCGAGTTCAATCCGCCGGGCGCGCGCGAACTCGAACTCGCGGGCGGTGTCGCACCGGGCAGGCCGAAACCCGGAGACGAACCAGCGGACCTCGCAGGAACAACCGATGCACTACTACCCGAATCAGTAACAGCGTCCGATTCGCCGACCGAAGGGATCGTGGAATGAACATCGAAATCGAAGCCCTGCGCGCGATTGTCGCCGACAAGGGGATCTCGATCGAGACCGTGATCTCCGCGATCGAGTCGGCGCTGCTGACCGCGTATCGGCACACCGAGGGCCATCAGCCCAACGCGCGCATCGATATCAACCAGAAGACCGGCGTGGTGCGGGTGATGGCCCGCGAGCTCGACGCCGACGGCAACCTCATCTCCGAATGGGACGACACCCCGGAGGGATTCGGCCGGATCGCGGCGACCACCGCGCGCCAGGTGGTGCTGCAGCGGCTGCGCGATGCCGAGAACGAGAAGTCCTTCGGTGAGTTCTCCACCCACGAGGGCGATATCGTCGGCGGCGTCGTCCAGCGCGACGCGCGCGCCAACGCCCGCGGCACCGTGGTGGTGCGCATCGGCAGCGAGCTGCACGGCACCGAGGGATTGATCCCGCCCGCCGAGCAGGTGCCGGGTGAGACCTACGAGCACGGCGACCGGATCAAGTGCTACGTCGTCGGCGTCTCGCGCGGTCCGCGCGGCCCGCAGATCACCCTCTCGCGCACCCACCCGAACCTGGTGCGCAGATTGTTCGCCCTCGAGGTGCCGGAGATCGCCGACGGCTCGGTGGAGATCGTCGCGGTGGCGCGCGAGGCGGGCCACCGCTCCAAGATCGCGGTGCGCTCCACCGTGTCCGGCGTCAACGCCAAGGGCGCGTGCATCGGCCCGATGGGGCAGCGCGTGCGCAACGTGATGAGCGAGCTGGCCGGCGAGAAGATCGACATCATCGATTACGCCGAGGACCCGGCGACCTTCGTCGGCAACGCGCTCTCGCCGTCGAAGGTGGTCTCGGTGACCGTCGTCGACGCCGACGCGCGCGCGGCGCGTGTCGTCGTGCCCGATTTCCAGCTTTCGCTCGCGATCGGCAAGGAGGGGCAGAACGCCCGGCTGGCCGCGCGACTCACCGGCTGGCGCATCGACATTCGCAGCGACGCCGCCCCTGACATGGGCGGCAACGTCCGGACGGAGGCGCAGCGGAGTTGATCGAGACCCGAGAAGATGTACCTCGGGATGACAGGTTGGTAACTCTCCCGGGGGACGGGTTCGTCGTTCCGACCGGGGCAGCGGTAGAGTGGACACAGGTTCAGCACGCGACTCCGATTCGGACCTGTATCGGATGCCGGAAGCGCGAGTTGGCCGCCGATCTGTTGCGGATCGTGGCGCAGGAACGGGAAACCGATGAAGGTGCCCCGATCGTCGCGATTGTTCCCGATCCGCGGCGCAGACTTCCCGGACGGGGTGCCTGGTTGCACCCCGTCGTGGCTTGTCTGAGCACGGCAGAGCGGCGCCGAGCGATCGGCAGAGCACTACGAGTGTCCGGACATCTGGATATCTCAGCCCTGGAGCGTTACCTCGAGAACAGGCACGAGCACTCATGAGCACACCGTGAAGTACCAACGATGAACGTCCGTCGGAGATAACCCGAGGTCGTGCGGGCCGCCGTCCCCAAGAAACGGTGGCGCTGCTCGACCTCTCAGTGAGGAGAGCAGTGGCAGGCAAGGCCCGCGTGCACGAGTTGGCCAAAGAACTCGGTGTCACGAGCAAAGAACTACTCGCAACGCTCAAGGAGCAGGGCGAGTTCGTGAAGTCGGCGTCCTCGACGGTGGAAGCACCCGTCGCGCGTCGGCTGCGCGAGTCGGTAGCGGGTAAGTCCGCACCGGCCAACGGCACCAAGTCCGGTGCCCGTACCGAACAACCTCAGCAGGCCCGTCCGGCCGCGAAGCCCGCCGCGGGTGGTCCGCGTCCCGGGCCGCGCCCGACGCCGGCTCCGGCTGCTCCGGCTCCGGCCGCCGCCACTCCGGCTGCGCCGGCCGTACGGGAGACCGCCGCGCCCGCACCGCGTCCGGCCGAGGCCGTGCGCCCCGGCCCGGCCGTGAAGCCGGGTCCCGCGGCCAAGCCCGCGGCACCGGCTCCGGCCGCGCCTGCGGCCCCCGCCGCGAAGGCCGCGCCCGCACCCGCTCAGGGCGGTCCGCGCCCGACGCCGCAGGGTGGTCCGCGTCCCGGCCAGCAGCAGCGTCCGCAGCAGGGCCAGGGTGGTCCGCGTCCCGGTGGTGCCCCCGGTGGCCCGAAGCCGGGCCCGAAGACCCCCCGGGTCGGCAACAACCCCTTCTCTTCCGCGCCCGATCGTGAACGGGAACGGCCCGCGCCGCGTCCCGCGCCCGGCCAGGGTGGTCCGCGTCCGGGTCCCGCGCAGGGTGGCGCTCCGCGTCCCGGCGCCGGTCAGGGCGGTCCCCGCCCGGCCGCCGCGCAGGGTGGCGCGCCTCGTCCGGGTGGCCCGCGGCCGAGCCCCGGCTCGATGCCGCCGCGCCCGAATCCCGGTGCCATGCCGCAGCGTTCGGCTCGTCCGGGTGGTCCGGCCGGTGCCGGTCGCCCGGGTCGTCCCGGTGGCGGTCCCGGCGGTGGCGCGGGTCGTCCCGGTGGCGGCGGTGGCGGTGGCTACCGCGGCGGCGGTGGCGGTGCGCCCGGTGGTGGCGCCGGTGCGGGTGCTGGTGCACCCGGTGCCGGTGGTGCGGCCGGTGGTTTCCGCGGTCGTCCCGGTGGCGGCGGCGGTCGCCCCGGCGGCCCCGGTGGCCGTGGTGGCGCGGCCGGTGCGTTCGGTCGTCCCGGTGGCGCTCCGCGTCGTGGCCGTAAGTCGAAGCGGGCGAAGCGCGCCGAGTACGAGAGCATGCAAGCTCCCGCCATCGGCGGCGTGCGGCTGCCCCGCGGCAACGGCGAGATCATCCGTCTCGCCCGCGGCGCCTCGCTGTCGGACTTCGCGGAGAAGATCGACGCGAACCCGGCCGCCCTGGTGCAGGCCCTGTTCAACCTCGGTGAGATGGTCACCGCGACCCAGTCGGTGAACGACGAGACCCTCGAGCTGCTCGGCAGCGAGATGAACTACGTCGTGCACGTGGTCAGCCCCGAGGACGAGGACCGCGAGCTGCTGGAATCGTTCGACCTGACCTACGGCGAGGACGAGGGCGGCGAAGAGGATCTCGAGCAGCGTCCGCCGGTCGTGACCGTCATGGGTCACGTCGACCACGGTAAGACCCGACTGCTGGACACGATCCGCAAGGCCAACGTCCGTGAGGGCGAGGCCGGTGGCATCACCCAGCACATCGGCGCCTACCAGGTGCTCACCCACCTCGGCGACAGCGACCGTCTCATCACCTTCATCGACACCCCGGGTCACGAGGCGTTCACCGCCATGCGTGCCCGCGGTGCGAAGGCCACCGATATCGCGATCCTGGTGGTCGCCGCCGACGACGGCGTCATGCCGCAGACGGTGGAGGCGATCAACCACGCGCAGGCGGCCGACGTGCCGATCGTGGTGGCGGTCAACAAGATCGACAAGGAAGGCGCGAACCCGGACAAGATCCGGCAGCAGCTGACCGAATACAACCTGGTTGCCGAGGAATACGGTGGCGACACCATGTTCGTCGACATCTCCGCCAAGCAGGGCACCAACATCGAGCAGCTGCTCGAGGCGGTGCTGCTCACCGCGGACGCGGCGCTCGACCTGCGGGCCAACCCGGACATGGACGCGCAGGGTGTCGCCATCGAGGCGCACCTCGACCGCGGCCGCGGCCCGGTGGCCACGGTGCTGGTGCAGCGCGGCACGCTGCGCGTCGGCGACTCGATCGTCGCGGGCGATGCCTACGGCCGCGTGCGCCGCATGGTCGACGAGCACGGCGAGGATGTGCACGCGGCGCTGCCGTCGCGTCCGGTCCAGGTCATCGGCTTCACGTCGGTGCCGGGTGCCGGTGACAACCTCATCGTCGTCGAAGAGGACCGGATCGCTCGCCAGATCGCCGACCGCCGCAATGCGCGCAAGCGCAACGCGCTGGCCGCGCGCAGCCGCAAGCGGATCAGCCTGGAAGATCTGGATGCCGCGCTGAAGGAGACTTCGGAGCTCAACCTGATCCTCAAGGGCGACAACTCCGGTACCGTCGAGGCGCTCGAAGAGGCGCTGCTCGGGATCGAGATCGACGACGAGGTGCGCCTGCGGGTCATCGACCGCGGTGTCGGTGGCGTCACCGAGACCAACGTCAACCTGGCGTCGGCGTCGAACGCGATCATCATCGGGTTCAACGTCCGTGCCGAGGGCAAGGCGACCGAGCTGGCCAACCGCGAAGGCGTGGACATCCGGTACTACTCGGTGATCTACCAGGCCATCGACGAGATCGAGAAGGCCCTCAAGGGCATGCTCAAGCCGATCTACGAAGAGGTCGAGCTCGGCCGGGCGGAGATCCGCGCGATCTTCCGTTCGTCGAAGGTCGGCAACATCGCCGGCTGTATGGTCACCTCGGGTTCGGTCAAGCGCAACGCCAAGGCGCGCTTGCTCCGCGACAACGTGGTGGTCGCCGAGACCGTCACCATCTCCTCCTTGAAGCGGGAAAAGGACGACGCCACCGAGGTCCGCGAGGGCTACGAATGCGGTATGACGTTGACCTACAACGACATCAAGGAAGGCGACGTCATCGAGGCGTACGAGCTGCGCGAGAAGCCGCGCGACTGATCGCTCGGGGGTGGTTCGGCACAGCCGGTGCTGTGCCGAACTGCCCTGCGGCAGTAGCTGATCGGCAGTAGTTGATGCAGTGGTGGGGATTTCAGGAGGCTGCGTGTACCTTGGTGCGCTCGAGTTCGACATCCTGCTCGGCGACGTCCATTCGCTGAAACAGAAGCGTTCGGTGATCCGGCCCGTGCTGGCCGAGCTGCAGCGTTTCGGCGTGAGCGCGGCCGAGGGCGGGGAACACGATCTACATCGCCGCTCGTTGCTCGGTGTAGCCATGGTCAGTCCAGGAATGGACCATCTGACCGAGGTGCTGGACCGTTGTGAACGGCACGTGGCGGCACGTCCGGAGTTACAGTTGCTGGCAGTGCGCCGCCGGATCTTCGGACCCGAAGACTAAATATTCAGTGAGGAGGAAACCGCCATGGTGGATCAAGCCAGGGCACGCCGACTCGCCAAGCGGATCTCCTCGATCGTGGCAACCGCGATCGAGTACGAGATCAAGGATCCGCGGCTGGGTTTCGTGACCATTACCGACGCCAAGGTCACCGGCGATCTGCGCGAGGCGACCGTGTACTACACGGTGATGGGCGAGACGCTGGACGCCGAACCCGACTATCAGGGCGCCGCCGCCGGTCTGGAGAAGGCCAAGGGTGTGCTGCGGTCCAAGGTCGGCGCGGGCACCGGGGTGAAGTTCACGCCGACCCTCGCGTTCGTGCTGGACAAGGTGCCCGACGCCGCGCGTGAGATGGAAGAACTGCTGGCCAGGGCCAGGGCCGCCGACGACGCGGTGGCGAAGGTCGCGGCCAACGCCACGCACGCGGGCGATGCCGACCCGTACAAGGCCGAACGCGACGACGACGAGTGATCGCGGGTGGACGGTGACGACCATGCGTGATGCGGTCGACCTCGACGCAGCCGTCGCGGCGCTCGCCGCCGCGCGCTCGGTCACCATCGTCTGCCATGTGCAGCCCGATGCCGACACCATCGGCAGCGGGCTGGCATTGGCCCTGGTCCTGCATCGGCGCGGGGTTCCGGTCTGGGTGTCGTTCGCCGAACCCGCGGAATTGCCGGTCTCGATGCGGTCCTTGCCTGGGGTCCACCACCTGGTGCCACCCGCGCAGGTGCCCGCCACCGTCGACCTGCTCGTCGCCGTCGACTGCGGCGGCGTGAACCGGCTCGGCGCGCTCGCCGATCGATTGCCCGGCGCCGCAACGACTCTGGTGCTCGACCATCATCGGTCCAACACCAGATTCGGCACCGTCAACGTGATCGATCCGGACGCGGAATCGACCACCAGCCTGCTGGCGCGGGTACTCGACGCGTGGGGCGAGCCCATCGATGTCGAAGTGGCGCACTGCCTCTACGCCGGGCTCGTCACCGACACCGGCTCGTTCCGCTGGGTCCGCCCCGGCACCCATCGGCTGGCCGAACGACTCCTCGCCACCGGCATCGACGGCGGCGAAATCGCCCGCACCCTGCTCGACACCCACCCCTTCGACTGGCTGCCGATGCTGTCGCGAGTCCTCGGCTCGGCCCGGCTCGCGCCCACCGCCCACGGTGGGCTGGTGTACGCCTTCGTGCGCCGCGATGACGTGGATGGTGTCGGCCCGGAAGAGGTGGAGAGCGTCATCGATATCGTGCGCACCACCGCCGAAGCGGGCATCGCCGCCGTCTTCAAGGAATCCCGCACCGTCCCCGGGCGCTGGACCGTCTCGTTGCGCTCCCGCGACACCGGCCCCGGCACCCAGGACGGTGTCGACGTCGCCGAGGTCGCGACCGCCCTCGGCGGCGGCGGCCACCGCTTCGCCGCCGGCTACACCGCCTTCGGCGAGCCCGACGACCTGGTCGCGGCACTGCTCGCCGCACTGGGCTGACGCTCGAAGCCGCTGCGCCGGATCGCTGCTGTGCCAGCGGCGCGGCGGTACAGCCTTGTCGACCGCGGCGATGCTCTGAGACGCGGCGACCGGACCACGGGCGGCGAGGTTGCGGTAGTACCTGTCGCGTGGGATCGCGCGGTCGATGTGTCGGGTTGTCGTATGCCGTGGTGGTACTGCGGAAGGTGCTGGCGGTGGTGTCGGTTGTGGGCGATGCCCACTCTCGGTCGCGGCACTGCTGTCCGCGTTGGGGTGACGCGTGGCTGACGCCGCGTGGCGCGATGGCGACCTCGGGGCGGAATTTCCCGATGTTGTCGGTCCTCGGGGATAGGGTGCCGTCATGGGCGGATTGCCGGGGTGTGGTGTGGTAGCGAGGTTTTCGTGATGGCGGGGGATGTGCGGTTGGTGGGGAGGGATTGTGGGTGAGGGGGCGCCCGGTGCGGGTGACGATGTGGAGGGCGTGGGTGTGGTGACGGCGGCTCGGGTCGATGTGGGCGCGGTGGGGCCGGGGCGGATTCTGGCGTTGGCGTTGCCGACGTTGGGGGTGCTGATCGCCGAGCCGATTTATCTGCTGTTCGATCTGGCGGTGGTGGGGCGGCTCGGGGCGCTGGCCTTGGCCGGGCTCGCGGTGGGCGGATTGGTTCTCGCGCAGGCGAGTACGCAGTTGACGTTCCTGTCGTACGGGACGACGGCGCGGGCGGCGCGCAGGCACGGGGCGGGGGACGAGCGTGGCGCGGTGGCCGAAGGGGTGCAGGCGACCTGGCTCGCGGTGGTGGTCGGTGCGCTGATTCTGCTGGTGGTTCAGGTGTTCGCGGTGCCGTTGACGAGCGCCATCGCGGGCGGCGGGGAGATCGCGGACGAGGCGCTGGTCTGGGTGCGGATCGCGCTGTTCGGGGTGCCGTTGATCCTGATCTCCATGGCGGGCAACGGGTGGCTGCGCGGTGTGCAGGAGACGCGGCGGCCACTGCTGTATGTCGTTGCCGGGCTTGCTGTTTCGGGGGTGCTGTGCCCGGTGCTCGTGCACGGGCTGCTCGGCGCGCCGCGGATGGAGCTCCCCGGTTCGGCCGTCGCGAATCTGGCCGGTCAGGTGGTGACCGCCGCACTGTTCCTCAATGCCCTGGTGCGCCGGCGGGTTTCGCTGGCGCCGCACTGGGCGGTGATGCGCGCGCAACTCGTGCTCGGCCGGGATCTGATCGTGCGCAGTCTGGCCTTCCAGGCATGTTTCGTATCCGCGGCGGCGGTGGCGTCCCGGTTCGGTGCCGCCTCCGTCGCCGCGCACCAACTGGTCCTGCAGCTGTGGACCTTCCTTGCGCTGGCACTGGATTCGCTCGCCATCGCGGCCCAGACCCTGGTCGGCGCCGCGCTCGGCGCGGGAGACGCCCGCGGCGCCCGCGGCCTGGCCCGCCGCGTCACCCAGTGGTCGGAGATGTTCGCGCTGGTCCTGGCGGTCTGTTTCGCGGCGGGCGGCTCGGTCATCCCGCAGCTGTTCACCGACGACCCGGCCGTACTCGACCGCACCCACGTCGCGTGGTGGTTCTTCGTCTGCCTGATCCCGGTGGCAGGCATCGTCTTCGCCCTCGACGGCGTCCTGCTCGGCGCGGGCGACGCCGCCTACCTGCGCAACACCACCATGGGCGCGGCACTGATCGGCTTTCTCCCCGCCATCTGGCTTTCCCTGGCCTTCGACTGGGGCATCGCCGGAATCTGGTCCGGCCTGGTCGGATTCATGGCCCTGCGCCTGGTGGCCGTGGTAGCGCGCGCCCTCTCAGGCCGCTGGGCCCGAGTAGGCGCCGAGATCCCCCGCACCCTCACCTGACCGCACACCAGCGGGGGACTCCGTGTGGCGTAGCGCTGCGCCGGAATTCCTTGACCAGGGCCGTGTCGGCGTGTCCGATGCGACGTGTCTAGCTGGGGCGGTGGCGGCGGACAACGACGCGGGCAGGGCGGACCGAGCGGCCCGCGACGGTGAGGCCCGGTTGGAGGGTTTCGGCGATGGTGCGGTCGGCGGCGGGGTCGGGGGTGGAGGTCACCTCGGCGGCTTCCATGGTGAGCGAGTCGAAGGGGGTGTTCGGGGACGGGGTGACGATGGTGCCGCCGCGGCCGGTGATGAGGCGCTCGACCCTGGCGGTGACGGCGGTGAAGGCTTCGCGTTCGCGCGCCGATTCCGCCGTTTTCGCGCACGCGACGGTATCGCTGTACAGGGCGAACAGCTCGACGACCAGCGGCAGGTCGGCACCCGCCTTTGCTTGCCGCGCAGTCGCTTTGGCCTCGTCGGCCAAGCGCTCGATGGTGGCGGCCTGCCTGGCGATCACCCGGGTCAGATCCTCGACCCGCTCGGCCAACTGCTCGATCCCGCGCCCGGCATCCCCCGCGCCCGTCGCCGATCCGCCGCCGTTCCCCACCGACGCCTCACCCGGTCCCGCCATCGAGTCGCCCGGCCTCCCCGCCGATTCGCCTGGCCCCACCACGCGCGGCCCTTGGTTCACTCGCTGCCCCTCGCTCACCCCCGCACCATAACCCGGCACCGCCACCCAGCGGGCCCCGTCGCCCACGGCGGTAGGGGGATCGACGCTGTGCGGCGTGGTGTGCGGCGTGGCGGGATGTGCTGGTTCGGGTGATGGGTGGAGGTGCGGTGGCGTGGGTGGTGTCGGTGGGTAGATGTGCTGGTGGGGAGGGGTGTCGGTGGGTGGATTCAGCGGCTGCGCGGTGGTGTGATCCGCTGCTATGATCGCGAATTGTGGGGGTTTACGGCATCGACTTGGGCACAACGAATTCGGCGATCGCGCGGATCGACGCGGACGGTAGGCCGGAGATATTGATCGGGTTGAACGGTGAGCCGACGGTGCCCTCGGTGGTGCTGTTCGCCTCCGCCTACGACCATCTGGTCGGCGAGGGTGCGCGGCGGCAGTCGCGGCTCGATCCGGAACATGTATGCGCCCTGGTCAAACGCCGGATGGGCGACAACGAGTGGCGCTTCGCCGCGCACGGGCAGACCTGGTCGGCGCCCGCGGTCTCCGCGCTGATCCTGAAAAGCCTTGCCGCCGATGCCGAATTCGGTGGCGGTGAGCCGGTGCGGCGGGTGGTGATCACGGTGCCCGCCTACTTCGGTGACGAGGAGCGCCGCGCGACCATCCAGGCGGGCCACTACGCGGGCTTCGATGTCGCGGGCGTGCTGTCCGAACCGATCGCGGCGGCGCTGTCCTACGGATTCGGCAGGCTCGACGGCAGTGTCGACATCGGCAAATCCGGTGCGCGGGAAACGGTGCTGGTCTACGACCTCGGCGGCGGCACCTTCGACGCCACCGTCATCGAACTCGCCGACCGTCAGATCTCGGTGCTCGCCGTCGAGGGCGATCACCAACTCGGCGGCGCGGACTGGGACGAGCGGATCGCGCTCTACCTGTCCCAGCAGTTCTGCGCGGCCAACCCGGAAGCCGAAGACCCGCTGGACGATTCGGCCGGATCGCAGATGCTGGTGCTGGCCGCCGAACAGGCCAAACGCGAACTCACCGACGCCGAGCGCACCGAGGTGGTCGTCGCGCACGACGGTGCGCGCGCGGTCATCCCGCTCACCCGCGACCAGGTCGAATCGCTGACCGCGTCGCTGATGCGCCGCACCGTCGACCTCACCCGCGCCTGCCTCGCGGCGGCCGGGCAGCGCGGTGTCGGCTCGGTCGATCGGCTGCTGCTCGTCGGCGGGTCGTCGCGAATGCCGATGGTGGAGCGCGAACTACGCAGGGAACTCGGGCTGGCCGGTGAGCTGCGCGATCCCGACCTCTCGGTGGCGCGCGGCGCGGCACTGTACGGCGAGAAGCTCGACATGGAGCGGCTGGTCGTCGCCGATCTGGTCACCCGCGGCCGATTGCGGGACGGCGCCTCGGTGCTCGACGCCGCGCCCAGGGATCTGGAGCAGGCGGTCGCGCGGGTGGCCGCGTCGTTCGGGCAGCCGGTGGGGCTGGTGCGCCGGATGCTGGAGATCCAGGTGGACACCGTGGTGTCGCGCGGATTCGGTGTGCTGGCACTGGATTACCAGTACGGACTCGCCGCGACCTGGCTGGTGCATCGCAACCAGACGCTGCCGATCCGGGTGCGGCGTTCGTTCGGCACCGTCCGGGAGAACCAGGATCAGATCGAGATCACCATCGTCGAACAGCAGGGCCAGGCCGCGTCGACTCGGCCCGAGGACACCAAAGTCCTTGTCGAAGGCCGGATTCGCGGTATCCCGCCGGGGTATCCGGAGGGCAGCGAGGTGCGGGTCACCTTCGAGATGGGCTTCGACGGCGTCCTGCATGTGACCTGCCATCACGTCGACGCCGATATGCCGTTGACGCTGTCGGCGCAGACCGGGGCCACGCTGTCCCAAGCGGATGTCGCGCGTGAGCTGGATCAGGTCCAGCGGACGCGGCGGCGCGACAGCTGAGCGCGCCGTGCACGCCTTCGATCCGAACGACTATCGCAAGCGGGTGCTCGCCCAGGTGGAGCGGCGCGGCGGCATCGAGCACTCGGATCCGTTCGAGCTCTACGACATTCCGCTCGACGAGGCCGAGACGCTGACCGATGCCGAGGTGGCCGCGCGGATCGCCGATGTCTGGGGATTCTGGCAGCGCCAGCGCGATCATCCGAAATACCGGGTGCTGGTCGGGTTGCTGGTGGATGAGCACGACGAGCTGTCCAGGCCGCTACAACACGCGGGATCGCGCGCCGCCGAGGCGGCCAGGATCAGGACGGTCCGCGAGCGGCGCGACGCCGAGCGGTACGAGATGCTGGACGCCGCGATCTCGCGGCTGGTGCAGCGGTACGGCGGCATTCCCGCCGGGAAGGTCTCCGGGCTGGAGGAGATCGGGGCGATGGGTGGGCTGAGCGCCGCCGAGGTCGCGACCCGGCTGCGCAGGCATCGGGTCATCGCCGACACACCCGTGCAGGCACCGCCGCCGGGTGTGCTCAGCGAGCAACGCAGGCAACAGATCCGCCAGCTGCTGACCGAATGGGAACGGCTGCTCGAAGGTCCGCCGACACCCACCCTGTTCGCCCTGCTCGGGATGGATCCGACCCAGGCGACGCACACCGGCGAAATCCGTTTGCGCGCCGAGGCGTTGCGCGGGCGGTCCAGGGAGCTGCCGCCGGGGCGGGTGCGAGTGGTGCTGGACGAGTTGCTGATTCACGTGCACGATCTGCTGGAGGCGGGCGGGCCCGCGGTGCGGGAGTATCTGCGCGCCATCGCCGCGGATGTGGCCGACGACCTGCGCCCGAAGGTGCGTGCCGCGGTGCTGGTGGAAGACGAGCTGGTCGGCGACGATTTCGCGTACCTCGTCGACGAGGCGGTCGAAGCGGGGCTGGATCGGGCGGAGGCCACCAGGGTGGTCACCGAGCTGGCGACCGAGTTGGGGGCGCGGGTCGACGGTGGGGTGCAGAGGTCAACGGGTACAACGGGATCGAGTGGTGGGGCGACGGGCGGGTACGGGTCGGGACACGGTGCCGCGGGTACCCGGGGATCGACCGGCTCGCCATCGACCGGTGGGCGCGCGACCGGCCCGTCGAATGCCGGTGGGCGGACGGCTGATTCGCATTCGTCCGGCGCGCAGACGACCGGTGGGCGGGCGACCGGCTCGCCATCGTCGCAGACGGCGGGTGGGCGTTCGTCCGGTGCGACGGGCGCGCCGACACACGACGCCGCGGCGGCCCGGCGCTGGGAGGCGCCGTTGAAGGCGGCGCGCGCCGCGCTGCGGGCGGGTCATCCGCGCGAGGCCGAACGGCACGTCGCCGAGGCACGGCGGTTGGCGACCGGCGGTGACGGCTTGACCTCCATCCGCTCGGTCGCCGACGAGGTCGATCGGGTGCTGGCCGAGGCCGCGGTGCGCTGGCGCGGCGCGACCGGCGCCTACGAGGCGAAACGGTATGTCGAGGTGCTCGACCACGTCGCCTATCTCGAGCGCACCGCCTCCGATGTGCCGAACCCGAACGGCCGCGGCCCCGGCCTCGAGCAGATGCGGACGGAAGCGACCCGCGCGAGCGCCGAGGCGGACCGATTGGTCGCCACCGCACCCGCCGCGCCGGTCGAAGCGCGGCTGAAGGCGCTCCTCGCCGCACTCGCCGTCTGCGCCGACCACACTACCGCCACAACCGAACTCGCCGCCGTACCCGTCGGCGCACCCGCCAGAGTCGATGCCACGCGCATGGCGAACGGTTCGATCCGCGTCACCTGGTCACCCTCCGCCACTGCCTCCGTCGACTACCGCGTCACCCGCCTCCAACCCGACGGCACCTGGCGAGTGGTCGGCCGCACCAAGTCCACCGAGCTGGAAGACGGCGGCGCCCCGCCCACCGGCCAACCGGTCTACGCGGTGGTAGCGGGCATCGCGGGCCGCTACTCCGAACCAACCCGCTCCGACACCACACCTGCGACCCCCGCGCCGGGCGCCGGATCGAGCACGACTGCCCAGGGAACCGGCGCGTCCGCGGGGACCAGATCCCGAAAAGGACGCACCTCCCTGCGCGGGCCGGACCACGGGCCGACGCCGGCATCCGCCCGGCCTGACCATGGAGCGGCTCCCGCGCAGTCGAGTGCCGCGCATGGAGCGATCCCGCCGCAGTCCAGTCCTTCGCATGGAACTGCCTCGGCACAGTCCGGCGCTGTGTTCGGGGCGTCGGCTTCGGCGCAGTCCATTCCTGCGCATGGAGCGGTTCCGACGCAGTCGGGCTCTGTGCATGGGACGGCTTCGGCGTCGTCGGGTCCCGTGCATGGGACGTCTTCGGCACAGCCGGGTTCTGTATACGGCGCGGCTTCGTCGCAGTCCGGCCCCGTGCGGGGAGCGGCCTCGGCGCAGTCGCACGCGGGGGATGGCGCGGCTGCGGCACAGGCCCGATCTGAGCAGGGGGCGGGACCGGCGCTGGGCCGGGATGAACCGCTGCCCAACGGGATTCCGGTGATCAGCGGTCTGGCCCAGCGCGGCGACAAGCTGGTGTTCGACTGGCCTTCCGGGCTCACCGAGGTGATGGTCGTCGCTCGGGTCGACGCGCCGCCCACCGTCCCGGCCGACCCGCGGGCTCGCGCTTGGAAACTCACCAACACCCGCTACCAGATCGACGGTGGTCTGCGCCTGCCCGCGGACCTATCACGCCCCTGCCACGTCGCCATCGCTTCCTGTCGCCGCGAGCCCAACGGAACCCTCACCGTCGCAACGGCCTTCGCCCCCACCTCGCGTATCCACATCAGCCGCTAGCGGCCGTGGGTAGGTGGCCACGGCGGCTCGGCGGTCGCCGTAGCGTCCTCGGGCCACTGCTGCGCGTCAGCGGAACTCCAACCGGCACAACGGTTGTCATCTGAAATGCCGGGACTCGACGTGTCCCTCGCAGTTGCCGTGGGCTGGCGTTGCTTGCCGAGGAAGTGGAGCCGGGTGTTCGCGGCGAACCCGTCGAGAGGAGTTCCGCGCGGGGGTGCGGCCGAGTGAGCGCATCGGATTCGGTCTGCTCGTCGGCGGGTCGAAGCGGCGAAACCCCGGGTCCAGAGGGGTGTTCGGCGGGGGTGGGGGTAGGTGTGCCAAGGTAGATCTGGTGATACCCAAGTTGATGGCGGTGAGCGACATTCATGTCGGGCACCAGGGGAATCGGCCGATCGTCGAGCAGATTCGGCCGGATTCGCCGGAGGACTGGCTGATCGTTGCCGGGGACGTGGGGGAGAAGACCGAGGAGGTCCGGTGGGCGCTGGAATTGCTGCGCGGCCGGTTCGCCACGGTGATCTGGGTTCCGGGCAATCACGAGCTGTGGACGACGCCGAAGGATCCGGTGCAGATCCACGGCGCGGCGCGCTACGACTATCTCGTCTCGATCTGCCGTGATCTGGATGTGCTGACCCCTGAGGACCCCTTCCCGCAGTGGACCGGGTCCGGAGCCCAGGAATACGGCGGTGCGGTGACGCTGGCGCCGATGTTCCTGCTCTACGACTACTCGTGGCTGCCGGAGGGCGCCGCCACCAAGGCGCAGGGCCTGGCCATCGCCCGCGAACGCAACGTGGTGGCGACCGACGAGTACATGCTCTCGCCCGACCCCTATCTGACCCGCGACGCCTGGTGTCACGCCCGAGTCCAGTACACCAAGCGCAAGCTGGACGCGCTGGCTCCGGACACCCCGCTGGTGCTGATCAACCACTTCCCGCTGGTCCGCCAGCCCACCGACGTGCTGTGGTATCCGGAGTTCGCGCTGTGGTGCGGCACCGACCTCACCGCCGACTGGCACACCAGCTACAACGTGGTGTGCTCGGTGTACGGCCACCTGCACATCCCGCGCACCTCCTACTACGACGGTGTCCGCTTCGAGGAGGTCTCCCTCGGCTACCCGCGCGAGTGGCAGCGCCGCGGCCTGCCCGATCAGCTGCTGCGTCAGATCCTGCCGACCCCGACCTACCCGCCGGGCTCACTGAACCAGTTCGGCGGCCACTTCAAGGTGACGCCCGAAATGGAGCGGGCCGCCGCCGAGATGCGCGCCAAGGCACAGCGCCGCCGCGGTGTCTGAGGCTGCACCAGCCGCCTTCGTGGCAATTTGATTCCCAACGCAACTACTGATTTGGTGAGTACATGGGTAACTCGTCGGGTACGGGCACACTCGCCCACCCTCATACCGCCGGACGCCGACGTCGCTCGCGCGGCACACGAGTCTGGCCTGAAGTCGCGGGGAGGCGGACGAGCTGATCGAGAACATTTTGCCGAGTGGCGTCGCGACCGCCGAGCTGTTGCAGTACCCGGAGGATCTGAAGCCGCATCCGGCGGAGGAGCATCTCATCGCGAAGGCGGTGGAGAAGCGCAGGCGCGATTTCATCGGTGCGCGCCATTGCGCGCGGCTGGCGCTGGAGCAGCTGGGCGAGCCGCCGGTGGCGATCGGCAAGGGAGAGCGCGGCGCACCGGTGTGGCCGCGCGGCATCGTCGGCAGCATGACCCACTGCGAGGGATACAAGGGGGCGGCGCTCGCGCACAAGATGCGGTTCCGGTCCATCGGGATCGACGCCGAACCGCACGAGGCGCTGCCCGAGGGCGTGCTCGATTCGGTGAGCCTGGAGTCGGAGCGGAAATGGTTGCGCGGCAACGATTCCGAGCTGCATCTCGATCGGCTGCTGTTCTGTGCGAAGGAGGCCACCTTCAAGGCGTGGTGGCCGTTGACGGTGCGCTGGCTCGGTTTCGAGGACGCGGACATCTCCTTCACGGTGCAGGAGCGTCCCGACGGCACCAGCGGCGGCACCTTCCGCAGCCAGATCCTGGTGCCGGGGCAGGTCAACGACGGTGGCCCGGCGCTGACCTCGTTCGATGGCCGTTGGCTGATCGCCGACGGGCTCATCCTGACCGCGATCGCGCACGCCTGATGGACGCACTCGGCGGATTGCTGATCGTCGACAAGGACGGCGGGTGGACCAGTCACGACGTGGTCGCCAAGTGCCGAAGGTTGTTGCGCACCAAGAAGGTCGGGCACGCGGGCACGCTCGATCCGATGGCGACGGGCGTGCTGGTGCTCGGGGTGGAGCGGGCGACCAAACTGCTCGGCCTGCTCACGCTGACCACCAAGGAATACACCGCGACCATCCGGCTGGGGCAGTCGACCACCACCGATGACGCCGAGGGCGAGGTGCTGGCGACCACCTCGGCGCTGCTGCTCACCGATGACGAGATCGCCGCGCACGTAGCGAAACTCACCGGCGATATCGAGCAGGTGCCCGCCACGGTGAGCGCGATCAAGGTGAACGGCGAACGCGCCTATGCCAGGCATCGCGCCGGTGAAGACGTGCGGCTGGCCGCGCGGCCGGTCACCGTCTCGCGCTTCGATATCCTTGCGCGGCGCGATATTCCGGACGGCGGCTTCGTCGATCTCGACGTGGTCGTCGCCTGCTCCTCCGGCACCTATATTCGCGCGCTGGCCCGTGATCTGGGCGCCGCGCTCGAGGTCGGTGGTCACCTGACGGCGTTGCGCCGCACCAGGGTCGGCCCGTTCACCCTCGAACACGCCCGCACCCTGGACGAATTGGCGGCCGCCGCTGAGGCCGAGGCTCCGCTGTTGAGCCTCGGCATGGACGACGCCGTGAAGACCGCGTTCGCACACCGCGAGATCGATGCCTCCCAAGCCGACGACCTGCGCAATGGGCGCTGGCTCGATCCGATCGGGCTGCCGGGCGTCTACGCCGCGATCGATCCCGAAGGGCACGCCATCGCCTTGGTGCAGGAGAGCGGCAAGCGCGCCGCCTCGGTCATGGTGGTCCGTCCCGCCAATCTTTGACCGGCCTCGACGCCGGTGCTCGGCACGCTTCCACGGTGATCGCGAGGTGTCGAGCGCAGTCATATGGCCCTTGATGGCGGTGTGTCGCTGGGCCATTCGACTGCGCTCGACGAACGAGCTGGGCGGGGTAGCGCCGTGACTTATGGGGACGGGGGTCTGCCGGTTGGTGGGAGATCCGGTCCGAGTACGGGCTCCAGCGCCCCGAGTAGCGAGCCGACGGAGACGTCGAGCAGTTCCCTGCGGGTGAAGGCGCGGTGTTCCAGCCAGTCGACGGACAGGACTCGGACGAAGGTCAGCCAGCTCGTCAGGATCGACGAGACCTGTTCGCGGATATGGTCTTTCACGCCCATGATGTCGAGCAGTCGCAGGCGCAGTTCCCCGAGTTCACCGGAGATGATCGCCTGCACCGTCGGATCGCCCGCCAGCACCTTGTTGGCGGTCACCACGGTGTTGGCGTTCGCCTCGAAGTAGTCGAAATGCGCGTCGAGGCCCGCGGCGAGCTGTTCGGCCAGCGGTGTTTCGGTGTCGAGCTCGGTGGCGACGAGCAACTGGTGCGCCGCCTCCTGGTAAACACCCGCGAAAAGCTCACTCTTACTGGGGAAGTGACGGTAGAGCAGCGCTCGGGAGACACCGGCCGCCGTGGCGACGTCCTCCATCAGCACCGCGTCGTAGGCGCGTTCGGCGAAGAGGCGCGCGCCTGCGTCGAGGAGCAGGCGGCGGCGTTCGTCGGGGGCGAGGCGGCGTCTTGTCACACGAAACAGCTTAGTTGACGTTTGTCTACTAGCGGTCTTATGGTCACTCTAAGTAGACAAACGTCAACTAGCTCGCGGGCCACGCACCCCTCGGGCATTCGGAGGGATCTTCATGAGCGCGGTACTGAAGTGGCTGACCATGGTGATGGGCGTCGCGTGTGTGGCCATCGGGATCTTGCACCTGGCGCTCGGCAAGAACAGCGTCCCCGATATGGACTGGTCCGGCGTGACCGCCGACAGCCAGAGCCGGTTCTACGGCGCGATATTCCTCGGCTACGGGCTCGCGTGGCTCTGGGCGGCCCGGCAGACGCCGATCCCGGCGGTCGTGATCCGCTGGCTCGCAGGCATTTTCCTGCTCGGTGCGGTCGGGCGCGGGATCTCGCTCGCGGTGTACGGCTGGCCGCACTGGTTCCAGATCGTGCTGACCGGCATCGAGGTCGTGCTGCCGCCGATCTGGTTCTGGCTGGCCGCCGCCGACGAAAAGCGTGTCGCCGCACTGCCCTCGGCCGCCGCGATCCGCTGAGCGACGCCATGATCCGTACAGTGTGCAGTGGTCGCCTGTGCGGATCGGCGGCCGGGAGGCCCGCCGAGTTCCGCACCCTGCTCGACTTCCTGTCCCGCTGACTCAGCCCGCCAGCTGCCGGGTCAGCAGCGCCGCTTCGGCGGCCAGGCCGGGCGGGTTGGCGGCGATGAACATGGCGTCCGCGGCGAGGTTGCCGAGCACATGCCAGGTGGGGTGTGGACGCCCATCCACCAGCAGTCTGCGGGTGCCCGCCTCGGCGAGCAGGCCGCCGTCCGGCCCGAATTCGGCTGCCGCGCCCGCGAGTAGCGCACCGATCAGGGGTTCGGTTTCCTGCGGCGTGGTGTAGGCGGGTGGATTGACGGCGTTGAGCACGACATCGGCGGTGCAGCCCGACTCGGCTCGATCCGTATCGATCACGAAGCCACCCCCGCGCGCCTCGACCTCGGTGACGCCGCGACGCAGCCGCAGCTGACCGGAATCCAGCAGGCGCAGCACGATATTCGCGTTGTAGGGCACCATCGGCGAGCTCAGGCTGCTGATCGTGCGGAAATGCCGGTCGCGCAGCACCTTTCTGTCGGCCTCGGCGAGCCGGGGCCAGACGATCGGGCCGATGGTCCGAATCGCCATGGTGAGCAGGCGACGGCCCATATGCGTGGCATCGACGTCGGCGAGCTGACGGCGCAGCCTGGCTGCGGGTTCCTCGGACTCGGTCGAACCGATTTCCGCGGCGAGGGTGCCGAAATCCTGTCCGAGCCCGGCGAGTTCGGCGCGCATCAAGTCGGCGAGCTCGGTGAAGGCGATCTCGCCGCGCTCGGCCAGCCGCAGCGCGTTCACCGGGGTGAGGTGAACGGGCGCGAGCGGCGCCGGACGCTGCTGCACGTAGGGCAGGACACCCGAGCGGGAGAGCAGGCTGATCGGGCCGGTGTGCCCGTTGGCGGCCAAGCCCGCGGCGATGTCGACGGCGGTGAGCCCGCTGCCGATCACCGCGACGTGCGCGGTGGCCGCGATCCCGGAGAGCGTGCGCGCGAGCGGATACGGTTCGCCGACGTAGCCCGGCGCACCGGTCAGCCCGTAATGGTCACGGGGACGGCCGCTTCCGACGCAGAGCACGGCGCGGTCGACGGGATGCGCGCCGCCGTCCTCGGTGCGCAGCACCGTGCCGTCGGCCGCGGTGACGCGGGCGTTCACCACGCTCACCCGCCAGCCGCGGCCGCGCAGCGCGTCGATCGCCCGGCGCGCGGTCTGCTCGAGATAGTCGCCGTACACCGCGCGCGGAACGATCGGCTGACCGAGGCCCTCGTCGAAATACCCTGTCGTGTCACCACGTTCGGCGACCCACTGCGCGTAGTGCCCGCGATCGCCCGCGCGCACCGACATGAGCGCGGGCGGTGCATTGACCCGTACCGCCGCGACATCGTGCTGATACGGCCTGCCCCGCCACATCGCCTGCGAACCGTCGAAAACGGTGATGGCCCCCGGGGCGGTGGCTTCCGCCGCGAGCGCGTCCAGCAGGGCGACCGCCGCGACGCCCGCGCCGATGATGCCGATATGCATGAGGTTCCTTTCGATCATCGTGTGCCGCCAAGCATCGATCCGGGGCGGTGGGTTCGCCCATCCCGCAAATGAGGGAATTTCGCCGCGGCGCACGGCCTTGCCCCCGCATATGAGGGATGGCTGACGGCGCGGCGGTGCGACAGGATGCGAGATATGACCACCGCTACCGCGCATGCCGTCGAGGCGCTGTTCACCGGCATCACGGCGGCGCCGGACGCGCACGCGCTGTTCGCGCGGACTTCGGCCCGCCTGCGCGCGATCGCGCCGTTCGACGCGGCGGTGTGGGTGGCCACCGATCCGATCAACGGACTGACCACCGCGCCGGTGCGGGTGGAGAACCTGCACGAGGGCGGCTGCGGAACCTACTGGGAGTCGGAGCTTTTCGCCGAGCACGTCAACCTGTTCCGCGATCTGGCCAGGGCGCCGGTGCCGGTCGCGGGCCTGCGCGACGCGACCGGCGATCGCCCCTCGCTGAGCCCGCTGTACCGGAATTTCATGTGCCCCAGGGGTTTCGAGGACGAACTGCGTGCGGTGCTGCGGGTCGACGGGCAGCCATGGGGACAGCTCAGCCTGTTCCGCGAACGCGGCCGCGCACCGTTCCGCGCCGATGAATTCGCCCTGGTGCGTTCCCTTTCCGCGCCGATGGCACGGCGGCTGCGCAGTTTCGCGCAGCCGCAGGCTCAGCCGCCCGCCGCGCAGGCGAGCACGCCGGGCATGCTGGTCTTCGACCCGGCGGGCGCCTTGATCTCGCTCAACGACGAGGCGCGCGACCTGCTTGCCCAGATGCCGCCCGGCCCGAGCGCGCCAACCGGGTCCGGTATCGAATTACCGCTGCCGGTATGGATTCTCACCACGGCCGCCCGGGCCAGGGTGACCGGCGAGAACACCCGCATCCGGATCAGGACCGACACCGGGCACTGGCTGGTCTGCCACGCCTCCTGCCTGCGCGACACGCTGGGCAACCCCGGCATGACCGCGCTGGTGCTCGAGCACGCCACCCCCTCGGAGGTCGCCGCGCTTGTCGTCGCCGCCTACGAGCTGACCCGCCGGGAACTGGAGGTCACCGAGCTGGTCGCGCGTGGCCTGTCCACCGGTGAGATCGCGGCCGAACTGTTCTTGTCCGCGCATACCGTGCGCGATCACATCAAGGCCGTTTTCGACAAGACCGGCGTGAACAGCCGGGGCGAGCTGGTCGCGAAACTCTTTACCCAGCACTACGAACCGCTCGCCGCCCGCGACACCAGGCATGTGTTCGACGGTGTCGCGAGTTGACACGGTAACCGCGGGCCCGCGGTGACCGATAAGAAGGCAACAATGAACTCGACCGGGAGGCGAGCATGACTGTGCGGGGGATCGTCGGGAAGGTATGCGCCGTCCTGGCGCTGGCGGCGGTAGCGGCGGGATGCGGTGGGGGCGTTACGGATTCGGGGCCGCAGGCAAGCCGCACGACATCCCCGGCCACGCAGACGACGCCAGGTGCCGCGCCGGGTAGCAGCCCCGGTTCACCGCCGGACAAGGCGCCCGGCGCCCCGTCCGCCAACGCACCGCAGGCGTCGGGCACAGCGGTGATCCGGACGGCGACGCTGTCGGGGAAGCCGGTGCCGAATGTGCGGGTCAACCTCAGCCTGCAGCAGCCGTGCGATCCAGCCGGGCACGACATCCCGCCGGGTGAGACCAACGAGGCGCGGCGGTGGAACGGTGTCACGGATGGCAATGGCACCGCCACCTTCTCGGTCCCGGTCGGCTGCTACTTCTTCGGCTTGGACAAGCCGGCTCCGCCCGGTACGAAACCGGTGCCCGAGGGGTATCACACCCTGTACGTGACGGCCCCGGGGCAGAAGGTCGACGGGCTGCTGCGCTTCGAGGATCCGGCGCCGACGGGCAACTGTGCCCCGGGCGTCATCGCGGCCGATCTCACCGACATCGGCGCACTGAAGAACGCCACCGCCACGGTGCGCGAATGCGACGGCCAGTGGGCGGTCATCGTCTGGGATGTCCACGGCGACAGCCAGCGCATCGTCCGGCGCAAGGCGGACCGCTGGTCCACCTACGTCGTCTTCCCGCACGACACCTGCTGGGCCCGTGCGGCCGCCGATGGTGTCCCGATCCGCCTGAAGCCGTATTTCACCTGCTGACTCGCCGACAACCGCGGTCGAAGCGCCGGTGGGTCGGCGAATTCCGCGTACCGTTGAATCGCTTGCAGGAGGCCGGCGGCAATGGGGATACGCGGGATCAGCCAGGTGGCAGCGGGTTTGGCTGCCGTGGCGATGGTGACGGCCTGTGCGGCCGGCGGATCGTCGGGCACGGACAAGGCGGTGGCGGCCGCCGCGGGGGTCAGCGTCGGCCCGACCACGCCGACGTTCACCGCGCCGCCGGCGCCGCCGCCGGGCATGGGGATCGGGTCGGTGACCATCCGTACCCGCACCCTCGCCGGGCTCGCGGTGCCGGACGTTCCGGTGTTCCTCGATCTGGTGCAGCCGTGTGACCCTGCGCGGCAACGGATTCCGGCCGACGAGCTGATCGAGACGCTGCGCCAGGACGGTGTCACCGACGCGACCGGCATGGCCACCTTCGTCGTGCCGGAGGGCTGCTACCGCATCGGTATGGCGCCGCCACCCGGACTGGTGCCGCTGCCGGACAATCCGGACAGCCTGTTCCTGACCGGATTCGGCCGCCGCGAAGTGGGGGTGCTGCGCTTCCACGACGTCGCGACGCCGCCGCTGTGCACCGCTTCGGCCATTGCCGCCGACCTGAACATCATCGGCGAGTTCGACGCCGCATGGGCCACCATCTCCGAATGCGACGGACACTGGGCGGTCATCGCCTGGGACCTGCCCGGCGATACCCAGCGCGTCATCCGCCGCACGCCCACCGACGGCTGGACCACCTACACCTTCACCCCGCACACCACCTGCTGGGACCGCGCCATCGCCGACGGCGCGCCCCAGCGCCTGCACCCGTACTTCTATCCGTGCTGATTCAGGCGGTGAGCCAGATGGCCTCGGCGGCGGGGCGGCCGAGGTCGATCGGGGCCGCGGCGTCGTCGATGCGGACGGCGATGGTGCCCGCGAAGTCGCGGCGCTCGACCACGGCGATCGAGGTGTCCAGTGCGATGCCGACCGAATCGAAGTAGCGCAGCATGTCCGGGTCGGAGTCGGAAATCCTTGCCACCCTGCCGGATTGCCCCGCGGTGAAATCGCTCAGCTGGCGCGCGGGCGGTGTCGGCACCGCGCCGTCGACCGACGGGATGGGGTCGCCGTGCGGATCACGGTCGGGGTAGCCGAGTTTGGCGTCGATGCGGGCCATCAGTAGTTCCGACACCGCGTGCTCGAGCACCTCGGCCTCGTCGTGCACCTCGTCCCAGCCGTAGCCGAGCTCGTTGACCAGGAAGGTTTCGATCAGCCGGTGCCTGCGCACCATCGCGATCGCGGCGCGGCGGCCGTGCTCGGTGAGGGTGATCGAACCGTAGCGGGCATGTTCGACCAGGCCCTGATCGGCGAGCTTGCGCACGGCCTCGGAGACGGTGGATGCGGAGACGCCGATCCGTTCGGCGAGCAGTTTGGTCGACACCTTCTCCTGCGACCATTCCTGGGCGGTCCAGATGACCTTCAGATAGTCCTGAGCGACCGAGGAGAGCTCAGGGGCTATCGTCGCGGTGCTGCCCTGCGTGGTCTCCAGTTCGCGTCGGGTGGCGATGTCTCGTTTACCGGGCACATACCCGAGCTTATGCACATCAGCACTGATTCACACATCCCGGCACGCATCTCTAACGCGGGATTCATCGGGGGTATACGGCAGGCGAAGCGTTGTGTGACATCCGCATGCCCGAATACTGTTCGCCACCTCATTTGCGTAGGCTGCGGACTGTGCAGAGATGGCGAGGTCTGGACGAGGTGCCCGCGGACTGGGGGCGTTGTGTGCTCACGATCGGCGTATTCGACGGCATCCACCGCGGTCACGCGCAGCTGATCAGCCGGGCCGTGAAGTCCGCTGCGGCACGGGGTGTTCCGGCGGTGCTGATGACCTTCGACCCGCATCCGATGGAAGTGGTGCGCCCCGGTGCGCACCCGGCGCAGCTGACCACGCTGACCCGCCGCGCGGAACTGGCCGAGGAACTCGGTGTCGACGTGTTCTGCGTCATGCCGTTCACCCAGGACTTCATGAAGCTGACCCCGCAGCGCTACGTGCACGACCTGCTCGTCGAGCGCTTGCACGTGGCCGAGGTGGTGGTCGGCGACAACTTCACCTTCGGCAAGAAGGCCGCGGGCACCGTGGACACCATGCGTGAGCTCGGCTCCCGCTTCGGGTTCGAGGTCGACGGCGTGAAGCTGGTCGGCGAGCACGCGGTGACCTTCTCCTCCACCTACATCCGCGCCTGCGTCGACGCGGGCGATATGGCCGCCGCGGCGGACGCGCTCGGCCGCCCGCATCGCGTCGAGGGCGTGGTGGTGCACGGCGACGGGCGCGGGCGCCAGCTCGGTTTCCCCACCGCGAACGTCGCGCCGCCGATGCACGCCGCGATCCCGGCCGACGGTGTGTACGCGGGCTGGTTCACCGTGCTCGGGCCAGGCCCGACCATCGGCACCGTCACCCCTGGTGAGCGCGCCATGGCCGCCATCTCCGTCGGCACCAACCCGACCTTCTCCGGCCGCGCCCGCACCGTCGAGGCCTACGTCCTCGACGGCGAGGCCGATCTGTACGGCCAGCATGTCGCGGTGGACTTCGTCGAACACGTCCGCGGCATGACCAAATTCGACTCGCTCGACGAGCTCATCGAGGCCATGGGCCGCGACGTCGAAACCGCGCGCAAGATGCTCAGTGTTTGATTTGCCGCGCCTGCGGCGCGAACGGCGCTCGTAAGACTCGCGCTGTTGTGGTTGCGTGCTGAGTAGGCGTAGGGCGATTCGGTTTGACGGTGCGGGTCCGGTAAGGTGGATCCTCGGGTTTGCTGCGGTCCGCGGCGGCACCCACACCCGGGTAACCGGAAATTCGAGCGCGGCACTGAAAAATGGGAGTGGATGCCTCATGGCGCTGACCACCGAGCAGAAGTCGGCCATCCTCAAGGAATACGGCCTGCACGAGAAGGACACCGGCTCGCCGGAGGCGCAGATCGCGCTGCTGTCCAAGCGTATCTCGGACCTGACCGAGCACCTGAAGGTGCACAAGCACGACCACCACACCCGCCACGGTCTCCTGGCGCTGATCGGTCGTCGTCGTCGGCTCTCGAAGTACCTGCAGGCCAACGACATCGAGCGTTACCGTTCGCTCATCGAGCGTCTCGGCCTGCGCCGCTGACAGCTCGACACACCGGTTACCCGAGGTAGCCGGAGAACCGGCCAACGGGGAGAAGTACAATCTCCCCGTTGGCTATTTGTGTATGAGGGGTGGAGCCATGGTCGGCCGCCTTTTCACACGACAACAATGCACAGCCGTACGCACCCGTCCGCGTGGCGTCGGTCTTCGGTAGTGGCCCCTCGGCAATCCGACGGGCTTCGATCGATGACCGCCTCCGCGTCGCCGTTTCCAAGGGGAAATCGGCCGGGTGTGCGTGCCGCAGCCAGGAGGGTTGCCGCGCGTCCGTACCCGGGACGGCTGACAAATAGCCGGATCGCGCTCCCAGTGCGCTGGATCCGGCGAAGACGAGAGGTTGAGAGAAGAGAATGACCGAAACAACTGAACGCAAGTCCTCGGCCGTCGAGGTCGAGCCCGGCGTGTTCGAATCCGTCGCGCTGATCGACAACGGCAGCTACGGCACCCGCACCGTCCGCTTCGAGACCGGCCGTCTGGCCCGTCAGGCCGCCGGCTCCGTCGTGGCCTACCTGGACGACGAGACCATGCTGCTGTCGGCCACCACCGCGGGCAAGCAGCCCAAGGACCAGTTCGACTTCTTCCCGCTGACGGTCGACGTCGAGGAGCGGATGTACGCCGCGGGCCGCATCCCCGGCTCGTTCTTCCGCCGCGAAGGCCGTCCGTCCACCGACGCGATCCTGACCTGCCGCTTGATCGACCGTCCGCTGCGCCCGTCGTTCGTCGACGGCCTGCGCAACGAGATCCAGGTTGTGGTCACCGTGCTGTCGCTGGATCCGAAGGACCTGTACGACGTGGTGGCGATCAACGCCGCGTCCGCGTCCACCCAGATCGCGGGCCTGCCGTTCTCCGGCCCGGTCGGCGGCGTGCGCGTCGCGCTGATCGAGGGCCAGTGGGTCGCGTTCCCGACCGTCGAGCAGCTCGAGGACGCCGTGTTCGACATGGTCGTCGCTGGCCGCGTCGTCGAGTCCGGTGACGTCGCGATCATGATGGTCGAGGCCGAGGCCACCGACAAGGTCATCGCGCTGATCGAGGGCGGCGCGCAGGCGCCGACCGAGGCCGTCGTCGCCGAGGGCCTCGAGGCCGCCAAGCCGTTCATCGCCCGCCTGTGCAAGGCGCAGCAGGATCTCGCCGAGCTGGCCGCCAAGCCGACCGGTGAATTCCCGCTGTTCCCGCCGTACGAGGCCGATGTCTACGAGGCCGTCGAGGGCACCGCCAAGCGTGAGCTCGGCGAGGCGCTGAGCATCGCGGACAAGCAGGAGCGCGAGTCGAAGATCGACGAGATCAAGGTCGACGTGCTCGCCCGCCTCGGCGACGACTTCGCCGGCCGCGAGAAGGAGCTCGGCGCCGCGTTCCGCTCGGTGACCAAGAAGCTGGTGCGCCAGCGCATCCTGACCGACGGCTTCCGCATCGACGGCCGTGGCCTCGCCGACATCCGCGCGCTGTCCGCCGAGGTCGCCGTGGTGCCGCGCGCCCACGGTTCGGCGCTGTTCGAGCGTGGCGAGACCCAGATCATGGGCGTCACCACGCTGGACATGGTGAAGATGGCGCAGCAGGTCGACTCGCTCGGCCCGGAAACCTCCAAGCGCTACATGCACCACTACAACTTCCCGCCGTACTCCACCGGTGAGACCGGCCGCGTCGGCTCGCCGAAGCGCCGCGAGATCGGCCACGGCGCGCTGGCCGAGCGTGCGCTCATGCCGGTGCTGCCGAGCCAGGAAGAGTTCCCGTACGCCATCCGTCAGGTCTCGGAAGCGCTGGGCTCCAACGGTTCCACCTCGATGGGCTCGGTCTGCGCCTCGACCCTGTCGCTGCTGAACGCCGGTGTGCCGCTGAAGGCCCCGGTCGCCGGTATCGCCATGGGCCTGGTGTCGGACACCATCAAGAACGACAAGGGCGAGGACGAGGTCCGCTACGTCGCGCTGACCGATATCCTCGGCGCCGAGGATGCCTTCGGCGACATGGACTTCAAGGTCGCGGGCACCCGTGAGTTCGTCACCGCGCTGCAGCTCGACACCAAGCTCGACGGCATCCCCTCGCAGGTGCTCGCCGGCGCGCTGTCGCAGGCGCACGACGCGCGCACCACCATCCTGGATGTGATGGCCGAGGCCATCGCCACCCCGGACGAGATGAGCCAGTACGCGCCGCGCGTCACCGCGATCAAGATCCCGGTCGACAAGATCGGCGAGGTCATCGGGCCCAAGGGCAAGGTGATCAACCAGATCACCGAGGAGACCGGCGCCAACATCTCGATCGAAGATGACGGCACCGTCTACGTCGGTGCGACCAACGGCCCCGCGGCGCAGGCGGCGATCGATCAGATCAACGCCATCGCGAACCCGCAGCTGCCGAAGGTCGGCGAGCGCTTCCTGGGCACGGTCGTCAAGACCACTGCCTTCGGCGCGTTCGTCTCGCTGCTGCCGGGCCGCGACGGCCTGGTGCACATCTCCAAGCTGGGCAACGGCAAGCGCGTCGCCAAGGTCGAGGACGTGGTGAACGTCGGCGACAAGCTGCGCGTGGAGATCGCCGATATCGACAACCGCGGCAAGATCTCGCTGGTTCCGGTCGAGGAGAACGCCGAAGAGCCGGCCGAAGCCGACACCGTTGATGCGGCCGCGGCGGGGACCGAGTAGTACTTGTCTCTGTGACGAAGAAGAAGACGGCAACCCCTCTGCTCCGCGACGGGCAGGGGGGTTCGTCACTCACCCTCCGGACCGAACACTCGCGCACCACCGACGCCGGAGTGCGGCGCACGGTGCTACCCGGCGGATTGCGGGTGGTCACCGAGCATGTGCCCGGGGTGCGCTCGGCCTCGATCGGCGTCTGGGTCGGGGTCGGCTCGCGCGATGAGGGACCCTCCGTCGCGGGTGCGGCACACTTCCTGGAGCACTTGCTGTTCAAGGCGACGCCGACCAGGTCGGCGCTGGACATCGCGCAGGCGATGGACGCCGTCGGTGGTGAACTCAACGCGTTCACCGCGAAGGAACAGACCTGCTACTACGCGCACGTCCTCGACGAGGATCTGCCGCTCGCCGTCGACATGGTCTCCGATGTGGTGCTCAACGGGCTGTGCCGGGCCGCCGACGTGGCGGTGGAGCGTCAGGTGGTGCTCGAGGAAATCGCCATGCGCGACGACGATCCCGAGGATCTCGTCGGCGACGCCTTCCTCACCGCGCTGTTCGGCGATCATCCGATCGGGCGGCCGGTGATCGGCTCCATCGAATCCATTGAGGCGATGCAGGCCGCGCAGCTGCGCGGCTTCCACACCCGCCGCTACCGGCCGGACCGGATGGTCGTCGCGGTCGCGGGCAATGTCGAACACGAGCACACCGTGGAACTGGTGCATCGCGCGTTCGCCGACCGGCTCGATCCGGCCGCCGCACCCGCGCCGCGGCGCGAGGGCCGGTTCCGGCCGCAGGGCGTACCGGAACTGCATTGGAGCCACCGCGACAGCGAACAGGCGCATCTGGCCTTCGGCGTGCGCGCCTTCGGGCGGCACGAGGGGGAGCGGCGCTGGCCGCTGTCGGTGCTCAACACCGTCGTCGGTGGCGGGCTGAGTTCGCGGCTGTTCCAACGCATTCGGGAGGAACGCGGGCTGGCGTACTCGGTGTACTCCAGCGTGGACACCTTCGCCGATACCGGTGCGTTCTCCGTCTATATCGGCTGTCAGCCGGAGAACCTCGGCAAGGTGGCGTCCTTGGCGAAGGGCGTGCTGGAAGAGGTGGCCGCCAACGGCATCACCGACGCCGAATGCGCGCGCGCCAAGGGCTCGCTGCGCGGCGGACTCGTACTCGGCCTGGAGGATTCGGCCTCCAGGATGAACCGGATCGGCCGCAGCGAACTGTCCTACGGCAACCATCGCAGCGTCTCCGAAACCCTCACCCGCATCGACTCGGTCACCACCGACGAGGTCACCGCGATCGCCCGCCAACTCCTCTCCCGCCCCTTCGCCGCCTCGGTCACCGGCCCCTACCGCCGCACCCGAGAACTCCCCACCGCGGTCCGCCGCCTCGTCAACGAATAACCCCTCCGCCGAGCAGCCCCGATAGCACGAACTCGTCGAGCGCAGTCGAATGGCCCTGCGACACAACGCAATGGACGGCCATTTGACTGCGCTCGATGATCGGCTGGCGAAGGGAGTTGCGCGCCATTCGACTGTGCTCGGGCGCGGGAGGTGGCATGTGGTGACGGTGCGGACGGTATTCGGTCCGGGTCGGTGGCGTGTCCGGATATCATCGGCGCACTCGCTCGGCCGGGGTCGGGTGTGTTGAGTAGGGGGCGAGATGGGCGTGGTCGAGTTCGCGATCGAGCGGGTGCGGATCGCGGAGGAGTCGGGGCGGCTCGATGAGGCGCGGCAGGTGCTGATGGAGGCGCTGGTCGCGGCGCCGGGGGAGGCGGTGCTGCTGGAGAAGCTCGGGGATATCGCTTATCGGCTCGGTGACGGGGACGAGGCGCTGCGGTTCGCGGGGGCGGCCATCGCCGCGGCGCCGCATCGAGGGGATCCGCACCTCACGGCGGCACTCGTCTACTGCGCGTGGGGATTACACGAGGACGCGCTGCGGCATGCCCGCCACGGTGCGGCACTGGATCCCTACGACATCAGCGGGACGCTCACGCTGGCCAAGGTGATCGCCGAGGGGCCGGTGACGAAGGCGCTGCGTGGCGAGGCACGGGCCGCGCTCGAACACGCCGTCGGCCTGGCCCCGGCGAATGCGGCAGCCCACGCGCGCGCGGCCGAAATCTATTGGCGGCTCGACGAACCCAAGCGGGCCCGCGGGCACGTCGAGGCGGGTTTGGCGATCGATCCGGCGAACCAGGATCTGCTGCGGTTGCGCGTGCTGTGGGAATTCCACGGCGGCAAGGTGGGCAACCGGACGGGCGTCATCGACATCCTGCGCGGACTGCTCGGCTCCCGGCCTGGCCACGGCGACGGCCGCCGCCGGTGGCCGCCGCGCGAGCGATAACCATCGCGTGCCGCGTCGCCGCGACGTGCGCCGACGAGCTCCAGCGGCTGTGATGTGACTCACTATGCGCCGACCGGTGGGTAGTGAAACGGTCGACCGGCCTGTTGAGATAACTGGAATGTAGCTGTTCATTCGACGGGAGGACCTTCTGTAATGAATCCGAACGACATTCTGCTCGGTATCGTCGCTGTTCCCTTCGTGCTGGCTGTCGCCGCCGTCATCGGCCTGGGCAGCATCTTCCTCGGCTGGCATTAGCCGCACATTTCCCCTGACCGCCGTCCGGATATCATCGGCGCATTCGCTCGTTCGGCGAGATGTTCTTGCGTAATGGTTTGGGGGTGGCTGTGCCGAGTATCGAGGTCGAGGCCGCGCTCGAGCGGGCGGAAGTCGCCGAGAGGCTGGGGCGGCTGGGAGAGGCCCGGCGGATTCTCGGGGAGCAGTTGCTCGCGGCGCCGGAGGATGCGCGATTGCTCGAGCGGATCGGGGATATCGCGCTGCAGCTGGAGGATCTCGACGAGGCGATGCGGTTCGCGGGGGCGGCCATCGCGGCGTCGCCGGATCGGGCCGACGCGCACCTGACCGTCGCGCTGGTCTACGACGCGCGTGGGCAGTACGAGGATGCGATAAGGCATGCGCGGCTTGCTGTTTCGCTGGAGCCGAGCGGGGTTCGGGAGCCGTTGATCCTGGCCAGGATCATCGCCGAATCGCCGAAGACCGATGCGCGCCCGGAGGCGCGGGCGGCATTGGAGCGCGCGGCGACGCTCGCACCCGAGAGCGCGGGGATGCACGCGCATGCGGCCGAAACCTATTGGCGGATGCATGATCGCGAGGGGGCGGAGCGCCATGTCGCGGCCGGGCTCGCGGTGGATCCGGCGCACGAGGACTTGCTGCAGACACGGGCGCGGCTGGATTTCGAACTCGCGTCGGCCGATTCGCGGATCAGGGCGGTCGACACGCTGCGCGGATTGCTCAGCGCCAGGCCGGGGCATCGTAAGGCACGCAGGCTGCTCGCCGAGATCATGTGGCGGGCGCTGTTGCGGCTCGCGGCGTGGGTGTGGTTCTTCGCCGCGACCGTCGCGGTGGTGTCGATGTGGCTCGGGCCCGGTGTGCTGCGGGTGGTGACGCCCGTGCTGTTCTGGATCATTCCGGTGGCCTGGTTCCGTGTGTTCCGCAGGTTGCGCCCGCAGCTGCCGCCCGGATATCTGCGGGCGCGGGTGCTGCGGCGGCCCGCGGCGCTGCTCGGGATGATCGTCCTGGTGCTCGCCAGCGTGCTGGTCGACCTCGGGGCGGTGACGTTGCGTTCGGAGCTGGCCTCGCTGGTGCGCGGCGGTTACCTGCTGCTGTTCGTCGCCGCGATCGGCGCAGGGCTGGCGCATCTGCTGTTGTTGCTGGCCTGGGTACGGCGCGGCGACGAGGAGGTCGACCGGTCCGCGGCCGAGGATTTCGCGCTGCTGAGCGCGGTCCTGATCGTTATCGGTGGCCTGATCCTCGCGGGCATCCTCGCGGCGCTGCGGCATTGGGCGCGGCAGCCGATCGGGTTCGCGGCATTCGTGGCGATCGTCGGCGTCGTCGTGGTCACCCTCGCGCTGGAGGTGATGATCATCGGCGTGCTGAAGCGGGACCTCATGTGGACGGTATTCCTGCTCCCCGTGGTCGCGCTGGTATCCGTCGCGATCTGGTGGGGCGCAGAGCATCTGGTGACGGATCAGGTGCGAGGCACCACCCTGACCGTGCCCGCGCCGCCCACCTTCCGCCCGCTCCCCACGGCGCCGAGCCTCCACCTCCCGCCGCCCGCACTCCACCCACCCGCCCCGCCGTCGGCCACCCCTGTCTCGCCCGGTCGTTGAGCATCGGTCGACCACCGTGCGGGCGGGTGCCCTTTCGCCCGATCCCCGCCGAGCTGCCATTTCCGCCACGCCGCCGGGCCGTTGGCTGTCTGTCGAGCGCAGTCCCGCCGTCGCCGCGCGCCAGGTTGCCGCGCGTGTCAGGGATGGTAGGAGCGATTGGCGGCCTCGATGATGGCGGGGAGAACGCCGGGCAGGGCGGTGTCCATGGCGTCGGCGCGCAGGCGCAGGTGAATCAGCCCGTCGATGGTGAGGCGTTCGATCACCCCGGCTTCGCGCAGGATCTTGAAGTGGTGGGTGGCGGTGGACTTGTTGATCACCTCGTAGAGAGCGCTGCAGCGCATGGCGGTGCCGGAGTTGCTGAGCCTGCGCACCATTTCCAGGCGAATCGGGTCCTGCAACGCGCCGAGCACCACCGGCAGCGGCGCCACCGGGTTCGACGTCTCTACCACCGCTTCTTTAGTTTCGGTCATGATCTACCTCACTCGGGGGTTTGATGATCATCGTACCGCCTGTAGGGTCGACAAGGTTCGATCAACATCAAACTTACCTGATGGGAGCGGCGATGACGGCGGCAACAGCGGTGGTCACCGAGGAACGGACAGTACAACCGTGGGCCTACGCGCTGGTGCTTGCCGCGAGCGGTGTGGCACTCGGCGTCTCCGGTGCGCCCGCCCCGCTGTACGGGATGTATCAAAAGGTCTGGCATTTCTCGCCACTCACGACGACCTTCGTCTTCGCGGTGTACGCCTTCGCGGCACTGGCCGCGGTGCTGGTGTCCGGGCGGATCTCGGATGTGGTGGGGCGCAAGCCCGTGCTGCTCGGCGCGATCGTCACGATGATCGCGGGTCTTGTGGTGTTCCTGTTCGCCGAGAATGTCGTGATGCTGCTGATCGCCCGCGCCCTGCACGGCTTGGCGGTCGGCTCGATGGTGGTCGCCGGTGCGGCGGCACTGCTCGATATGCGACCCAAACACGGCGCGCGCTCCGGCCAGCTCAGCGGCGTGGCCTTCAATGTCGGTATGGCCGTGGCGATTCTGGGTTCGGCGCTGCTCGCGCAGTACGCGCCGCATCCGCTGCGCACGCCGTATGTGGTGATCACCGTGGCGTGCCTGCTGATCGGGGTGGGCGTCGTCGCGCTGCGTGAACCGCACACCGCGCGGGTCTCCGGACGCATCCGGATCGCGAAACCGTCGGTGCCGCAAGAGATTCGTGGTGACTTCTGGTTCTCGGCGCTCGGCGTGATGGCGGCGTGGTCGGTGCTCGGTGTGCTGCTTTCGCTGTACCCGTCGCTGGCCTCGCAGCAGACCGGCATCCACAACCTCGTCTTCGGTGGTGCGGTAGTGGCCTCCGTCGCGACGTCCGGCGCCATCGTGCAGTTCTTCGCCACCGGTGTCCCGGCCAGGCGTGCGGCGATCATCGGCGACACCGGTATGGCGATCGCCCTGGTGCTGACGGTGCCCGCGTTGGCGACCCACAACTGGGTGGCCGTGCTTGCGGCGGGTGTGCTGCTCGGCGGTACCTTCGGGCTCGGCTTCGGCGGATCGCTGCGCCACCTGTCCGAGGTTGTGCCGCAACACAAGCGGGGCGAGACCATGTCGGCGTACTACCTGCTGGCCTATTCGGCCATGGCGCTGCCCACCATCGTCGCGGGCTGGGCGGCCACCACCTGGGGCCTGACCACGGTCTTCCCCTGGTTCGTCGCCGTCGTCGCTCTCGCCTGCCTGCTCGCCGCCGGTCTGGGTGTGCGGCGCAACCAGGAGGCGGCGCGTCAGCAGGCGTGATTCCGGTTGAGCGGTACATGGCCGGCGGTAGACGTCTGCCGCGCCATGGACCGTTCGCCGCCGTCGTGATCCGAACGGCGGTGAGCGCTCGCGCCGATATCTCGCTGCGCGTGCGTTAATCCTTTGCGCGGCTACAGATCTTGGTCGAGCATGGGCTGATGATCACTGTGCGGCGGCTGGTGCCCGACGATTGGGAAGTATTTCGCGATCTGCTGCTGGAGTGTTTGCTAGCGGCGCCCTACGCGGCGGTCCTCACCTACGAGGAGGCGGTGCAGCGAACCGAGGCGCAGTGGCGGAACAAGTTCGAGGATCGGGTGCTGTTCGTGGCGCTGCTCGACGGCGTCCCGGTGGGGACGGCGGGCGGGATGTTCTTCGACGAGGATCCGACACTGCCTGAGCTGATCTCGATGTGGGTGTCGCCGGAGGCGCGGGGGACGGGCGCGAGCGATCGGCTCGTCGAGCAGGTGCTCGCCTGGGCCACCGGCGAGGGGCACCCGCGGATGGGCCTGTGGGTGCTGGACGGGAACGTCCCCGCCGAGAAGCTCTATCTGCGCCACGGTTTCGCAAGGACCGGACGGCGCAAGGCGATGCCGCGCGACGAGTCGCTGATCGAGGTCGAGATGCTGATCTCGCTCGACGCATAACAGGCGCAGCCGGATGAAGTCCGCCCATGGACCGCGCACGGCCGGAGCGCGGGCGGCGGTACGCGTAGCGGACATCTGAAAACGTAAGGGGCGCAGACATAGCCGATCTTGTCCGGTAGTGGGCGAGCGACAATCCGGCTACCATGCGCTCATGCGATGGGGGAGGTTGGGCGACCGGCTGCACCGCGCGGCACTGCTGCTCGCGGTGCTCACCGCGGTGCTCGGCGGGCTGGCGATCGCGGGACTCACCTGGTGGCTGCTGTGGTGGGCGTTCGGCGCGAAGGCGGAAACGCCGAATCAGGTCGATCTCACCAAGATCGCGCTCGCGGTGGCCGCGGTCGTCGGTGGCGCGGTCGTCCTGGTGGTCGCCTACCGGCGGCAGTGGGATCTGGAACGCGGGCGGTTCGCCGACCTGTTCGGTGCGGCGTCGAGACAACTCGGCGATACCGACGTGGCCGTGCGCATCGCCGGTGTCTACGCGCTGGCCGGTGTCGCCGACGAATTCTCCGCGCCGAGCCGCAGGCAGCAGTGCATCGACGTGCTCTGCGGATATCTGCGCCTGCCCTATGAGCCCGGCGACGGCGCCAATCACCTTGTCTCCCGGTCGGAGTCGATCGAGGAGGGCGGCGCGAAGGTCGAACGGGTCTACCGACTGCGGCAGGACGACGGCGAGGTGCGCCGCACCATCGTCCGCGTCCTCGGCGCGCGTGTGCGGCGCGGCGCGGACGCGTCGTGGTCGGGCTATGTGTTCAACCTCGAGGGCGCGGTACTGGAGCAGGCCGATTTCCGGCACGCGGTGTTCGCCGGTCCGTCCACCTCGTTCACCCGCGCGACGTTCCTCGGGCCCACCTGGTTCGACAACGCGGCGTTCCTCGGACCGCACATCACCTTCCGTGCGGCGACGTTCCGCGACGGCACCACCTCCTTCGAACGGGCCGAATTCGGTACGACCCGGCCGGACAAAGCGGCGCCGTGGGATTCGGGCATCATGTTCGACGATGTCCGCTTCGAGAGCTCCGTCTCGTTCGAGCAGGCGACCTTCCGCGGCCCGCGCACCAGCTTCACCGGCACCAAGTTCCTCGGCCCGCGAACCTCGTTCGTGGAGACCAAGTTCCGCGCCGACCGTACTTCGTTCGAGAAGGCCACGCTCGACGGCGAGCACATCACCTTCAACACCGCCGAGGTCTCCGGTACCCACCTCAGCTTCGCGGGCGCCCAGTTCTACGCGACGACGACCACCTTCGACGAGGCCAAACTCGGCACGCCGGTTCGCCTGCGCGGCAAGGGCACTCGCGAAATAGATTTCCGCCGTGCCGAATTCCACGGCGCGCTGACCTTCGCCCGCACCACGCTCGCCGGGCGCATGACCGAATTCTCCGAGGCCGACTTCTTCGGCGATATCTCCTTCGCGCACGCACGTTTCAACGCCAACGAGGTGCGTTTCGACAGCCCGAAGGCCTGGGTGGGCACGCGTTTCGACTGGGACGACAACCCGGTGCGCAAACCGACCAACGTCAAACCCAACCCGTGGCCGCCGACGCCCACCGATGGGAAACGATGAGCGGGAGGAGGCGGCGCCCCGAGGGACACCGCCTCCGTTCTATCAGCTCGGCCAGCCGCCGTAGGGCACGGTGATCAATTCCAGATAGTGGCCGTTGGGATCTTCGAAGTAGATCCCGCGCCCGCCGTCGTTGTGATTGATCTCGTTGACCCCCTGCTTGCGGGGGTCGGCCCAGTAATCCAGTTTGTAGCGCCGGATTTTGGCGTAGGCCGCGTCGAACTCCTCCTCGGAAACGAGGAAGGCGTAATGCTGGGGCTGGATCTCGGTGATGAACGACGGCACGTTCGCGAAATCGAAGGTGACTCCGTTACCGGTGTTGAGCGGGATGAAATGTCCCCATTCGGCGCCGAGCGCCGATCCCAGAATGTCCGACCAGAATTCGGCGGTTACTCGATGGTCCTTGCAACCGACGATTGTGTGATTGAACTGTACTGACAGTGGATTTCTCCTCATATCGTGACGGCCCCGACCCCGGACCGGTACAAGTCGGCCAACGGGAGCACCGCCACTCCGAACCGAGATTAGCGAGCGATCGCCGGGTCTGCCAGCCCCAGTGATGGGGGCCATACTTCGGGTACCGTCTCCGAATATGAGGATTCGTGGGGCGGTCCTGGAACGGATCGCGGCGCCCGTGCCATTTGCCGAATCGGCGCCGATCACCGTGTGCGAGCTGGAGTTGGGCGCGCCGGGGCCGGGTGAGCTGCTGGTGCGCATCGAGGCGGCGGGGCTGTGCCATTCGGATCTGTCGGTGGTGGACGGCAATCGAGTGCGGCCGGTGCCGATGCTGCTCGGCCACGAGGCGGCGGGCCGGATCGAGGCGATCGGGCCGGGCGATTCCGATCTCGCGGTGGGGCAGCGGGTGGTGATGACATTCCTGCCGCGTTGCGGTGAATGCGCGGGCTGCGCCAGCGACGGCCGGACGCCGTGCACCCCGGGCAGTATCGCCAACAACGCGGGCGAACTGCTGAACGGCGGGCGGCGTCTGCATCGGGACGGCGCGGAGGTGCACCACCATCTCGGCGTGTCCGCGTTCGCCACGCACGCGGTGGTCGATCGCCGCTCGGTGGTGCCGGTCGAGGACGACGTGCCGCCGGAGGTGGCCGCCGTCCTCGGCTGTGCGGTGCTGACCGGCGGTGGGGCACTGCTGAATTCGGCGAAACCGGGACCGGAGGACCGGGTCATGGTGGTCGGGCTCGGCGGTGTCGGCATGGCGGCGCTGCTCGTCGCGGTCTCGCTGGGCGGCAAAGCGGTGATCGCCGTGGACACCGTGCCGGAAAAGCTCACCCTGGCAAGGGAACTCGGCGCCACCGCCGCCTACACCCCGGCCGAGGTCGCGGAGTACGGCGTGCAGGCCGAGGTGGTCGTCGAGGCGGCGGGCAATATCCGCGCTTTCGAAACCGCCGTCGCCGCGACGGCCGCGGGCGGCACCACGGTGACCGTCGGCCTGCCCGCACCCGATGCGCGGGCCAGTATTTCACCGCTCGCGCTGGTGGCGCAGGGCCGATCGATCGTCGGCAGCTACCTCGGTTCGGCGGTGCCGTCCCGCGATATTCCGGAGTACGTGCGGATGTGGCGTGACGGGCGGCTGCCGGTCGAGCGGCTGGTCTCCGCGCATATCGGACTCGACGAAATCAACCACGCGATGGATGAATTGGCGGCCGGGCACGCACTGCGCCAGGTGATCGTCTTCGACTGATCAGGTGGCCGAAAACCTGGTGGGCGCGTGGCCCCGGGGCTATCCTGAACTGACCAGAATGGTCAAAATAGTTGGAGCGGCGGCGATGGCACGGAAGCGAACCGAGCGTGACCGGGTGCAGTTCGATATCGCGTGGCCGCTCGCCGATGCCAAGGCCAGACTGTCCGAACTGATCGACAAGGTGGAACGGGAGGGGCCGCAGGTGATCAGTAAGCATGGCCGCGAGGTCGCCATCGTCGTGCCGATCGAGGAGTGGCGGCGGCGGAACGAGCGCAAGGGCAGTCTCGCCGAATTTCTCGCCGAGTCGCCGCTGCGGGATTCGGGTGTGGTGGTGGAGCACGAGCGGCGGGATTCCGCGCATCGTGACGTGATCCTGTGACCACGCCCGCGCCGTGGCAATCGGGTTATCTGCTGGACACCACCACGATCTCGGAATGGACCACCCCGCGGCCGAATCTCGGATTGATGGAGTGGCTGCACACGGCGGATGAGGAGCAGCTGTTCTTGAGCGTGATCACGATCGGGGAGATGCGCCGCGGTGTCGAGCGGTTGCCGGATGGCCGGCGCAAGACCCGATTGACCGAATGGCTTGCCGACCAGGTGGTCGACCGGTTCGGGGATCGGCTCCTCGAGGTGGACCTCGACATAGTCCAGGCATGGGGGCGGGTACGTGACCGGGCCGATGCGCTCGGGCAGCCCGTCGACCCGGTGGACGGCCTGATCGCCGCCACCGCCGATGCGCACGGGCTCGCCGTGGTTACCCGCGATCCAGGGGGTTTCGTCGCGACGGGCGTGCCGACTATCTGTCCGTGGAGTGAATGACTATGTCCTGCTGAGGAATTCCGTCACCGCGGCGATGTAGTCGGCGGGGCGGCTCAGCAGCAGGGAATGGCCACCGTCGGGGAAGGAGCGGAACTCGGCCGCAGGGTGGGCGGTGCGCAGGCGATCGGTGTGGGTGGTAGTGATCAGTGGATCGTCTTCGGCCTTGACCAGCAGCGTCGGGCCGGGCCACGCCGGTTCCGACAGGAGTTCTTCGACGCCGCGGGCGATTTCGAGCAGCAGTCGATAGGAGTTCGCCGAACCCTCGCGGCCACCGGCGGCGGTGGCCGCCTCCACCTGCTCGATCCAGAATTCCGCGTCCTCGGAGTGCTGCCACGCGGCGCGCAGGGCGGTGCGCACGGCTTCCCGTGTCTGCTCCCACGGCGTGGCCAGGGTGGTGTCGACGCGCATGCGCAACCGGTCGACGTCCGCCGGGCCGTACAGGCCGGTGCTGGTCAACGTCAGCGACCGGATGCGTTCCGGCACACGGCGACTCAGCAACTCGGCGTACATACCACCCGCCGACTGGCCGACCACGTGCGCGCGCTCCACCCCTTCCGCGTCGAGCATCGCGACGAGCCCGTCGACGAGTTCGGCGGTCCTCGCCACGGTCGCCGGATAGTCGGGCGCGAGGACGCGATGGTGGGGCAGCAGCGCCGGTGTCAGATCGAGCCAGCTGATCCCGATACCGGCCCCGCCGCTGAGCAGCAGCACCGGATCGCCTTCGCCGCCCCGGAAATAGCGCCAATGATGCTGCCCCGCAACGAGTTCTCTGCTGGCACAATCGTCGAGGAAGGCCGTCGCCCGCACGCGAATCGAAGTCACCAGGCGAGGGTAGCCTTACTCTTGCTGCTACGTAAATATGCGCATTCAGCGATGTGTCCTGGATCATGCGCGATGCCGCGCCCCCTGCCGCAGGTCCACGGTGTGCGCGAGCGCAGTAGGCTCGGCGCAGTTGTCTGTCGACGGTAAGGAGAACCAAGGTGACCGGACCGATCCGGGTGGGCGTACTCGGTGCGAAGGGCAAGGTCGGCCAGGCCATCTGTGCCGCGGTCGACGCGGCGGATGATCTGGCACTGGTCGCCACCGTCGACAAGGACGACCCGCTGGAGACCTTCACCGCGAACAACGTCGAGGTCGTCGTCGACTTCACCCACCCCGATGTGGTGATGGGCAACCTGAAGTTCCTGGTGGAGAACGGTATTCACGCCGTCGTCGGCACCACCGGCTTCGATGCGGCCCGCCTCGACGAGGTGCGCGGCTGGCTCGCGGACCGGCCGGGGACCGGCGTGCTGATCGCGCCCAACTTCGCCATCGGCGCGGTGCTGTCCATGCGGTTCGCCGAGCAGGCCGCCCGATTCTTCGACTCGGTCGAGGTTATCGAGCTGCATCACCCGAACAAGGCCGATGCGCCCTCGGGTACCGCCTACCGCACTGCCGGGCTGATCGCGGCGGCGCGGGAGCGGGCAGGCGTCGGCCGCAGCCCCGACGCCACCACCACCGAACTCGAGGGCGCCCGCGGCGCCGACGTCGACGGGGTGCGCGTGCACTCGGTGCGCGTCGCCGGACTGGTCGCGCATCAGGAGGTGCTGTTCGGCACCCTGGGCGAAACCCTCACCATCCGCCACGATTCCATCGATCGCACCTCGTTCACCCCCGGCGTGCTGCTCGGTGTGCGCGAGATCGCCGCCCGCCCCGGCCTGACCGTCGGGCTCGACCCGTTCCTGGATCTGTGATCGTGTCGGAGCCGGTCGGCGACGCGTCGGATCCGCAGCGCCGCAAGGACAGTCGCCGGATCGTGGTATTCATCGCGATCCTGGTGATCGCGCTGGTCGTCTATTTCGCCCGGCTCGGCGAGCGGGCGATATTCCTGATCGGCTCCGGTGAGACCTCGTGGGTCATCGCGGGTTTCGGTGTGCTGATCCTGCCGTTCGTCGGCGCCTGGATCGTGTGGGTCACCGTCCGCGCGGCGCTCGCGCATCAGCATCTGGCCCGGCGCATGCACGAGGAGGGCGGAGAGCTCGATATCTCGCAGCTGCCCAAGCGGCCGTCCGGCCGCCTCGAACGCGCCGCGGCCGACGAGCTGTTCCTCCAGGTCCAGAAGGAATGGGAGGCGGATCCGGATAACTGGCGGGTCTCCTACCGGCTGGCCCGCGCCTACGACTACGCGGGCGATCGGACCAGGGCGCGCGAGGTCATGCGCCGCGCCGTGGCGCTGGAGCGACTCGAACGCGAGGAGTGAACCCGTGGCCAGGCTGCTGATCATCCACCACACGCCGTCCCCGCATATGCAGGCGATGTTCGAGGCGCTCGTCTCCGGCGCGACGGATCCGGAAATCGAAGGCGTCGAGGTGATCCGGCGCGCGGCGCTCGAGGTGACCGCGCCGGATGTGCTGGCCGCCGACGGCTACCTGCTGGGCTCACCGGCCAACCTCGGCTATATCTCCGGTGCGCTCAAGCACGCCTTCGACACGATCTACTACCCGTGCCTGGATTCCACCCGCGCCCGTCCGTTCGGCTACTACCTGCACGGCAACGAGGGGACCGAGGGCGCCGAGCGGGCGGTGGCGAGCATCACTACCGGACTCGGCTGGGAGCAGGCGGCCGCACCGGTCATCGTCTCGGGGCCACCGAGTAAGTCGGATCTGGAAAAGTGCTGGGAGCTGGGCGCGACCGTCGCGGCGCGGCTGATGGCGTGAACCCGATCGCGGGAATGCCCGTATCTCTTGGGGCTACACAAAAACGGGCGGCCCCGAATTCTGGTGTCTGAACATGCATAGCGTCCGCCCGGCATACTGACATGACCGTTGTTCCGGTGGGGATGTGAGGGATTGGAGAATCAGGTGACGTGGGCTGAAGGGGGCGAGACCGCACCGCGCCGGATCGGATTGGTCGAAGACCATGAATCCGTCGCGATCGGACTGGCCGCGATGCTTGCGCCGGAAGCCGATCTCGACCTGGTGCTGACCGCGGGCACCGTGCCCGAACTGCTGGCCGCGGCGGATAACGAGCCGCAACTGGATCTGGTCGTGCTCGACCTGCGCCTGGCCGACGGATCGGCGCCGGACGACAATGTGCGCGCGCTGCGCGACCGCGGTATCGAGGTGCTGGTCTTCACCGGTGCGGACAACGCGTTCATGGTGCGCGCGGCGGCCAAGGCCGGCGTGCTCGGCGTGGTGCGCAAGTCCGAGGACATGCCGACGGTGGTCGCGGCGGTGCGCCGCGCGGCCTCTGGCGAACAGGTGGTAACCACCGACTGGGCCGCCGCCATCGACGGCGATCCGCAACTGTCCGATGTGGGATTGAGCCCGCGCCAGGAGGAGGTGCTCACCCTCTATGCCTCGGGGGAGAAGGCCTCCCGGGTGGCACGGCTCACCGGTCTGTCGGAACAGACGGTCAACGATTACCTCGGGCGGATCCGGCAGAAGTACGCCGACGCGGGCCGCCCCGCTCCGACCAAGACCGACCTCTACAAGCGTGCGGTGGAGGACGGATGGCTACCGGTTCCCGAGCGGCATCCGCGCGCGTGAGCGAGCGGAGCGAGCGAGTGATAGACACAGCCTCTCGAGAGCATGCCGGAGCCGAGCGCAGCGAGGCGCAGGCATGATCTCGTCCAGCATGCTGGACACCCCACAGACCGCGCGCTCCGCGCTACGCACCCGGTTCCGCGTACTCCGGGATCGTGACGTGGCCGCGCTGTCCCGTGAGACCGTGTCCGAGGCCGCCTCCGATCGCATCATGCGGCGGATGGGCCTGGCCATCGGCATCGCCGGTGTCCTCGTCGCGATCGGGGAGCTGCCGGAGATCGCCGATCAGAGCAGGCTCGTGCCCGGCCGGTGGACGCTGCTGGCGATCGCGCTGGCGTTCGGGCTGTTCCCGGTGCTCGCGGTGGTGTCGATCGGAATGACCAGGCGCACCATTCAATGGGTGGCGGGCGCCGCGGCGCTGAGTTTCATCAGCGCGTCCCTGGTGGTGCCGCTGGCCTATCCGGAACCCGCGCACGACGCCACCTCCGTGTGGCTGTATCGCGTGCTGCCGCTGGGTGTTCTGGTCGCGGCGATGGCGTGGCGGCCGCCGCTGGCGATCGCCTACATGCTGATCGGCGCCGGTCTGGTCACCTTCGCGAACATGTTCGCGGTACCGGATGTGACGCCGTGGGAGCTGATCGGCGATTTCGGCAGGGCCGCAGGTCTTTCCACGCTGTTCCTGTGGGGTGCGATCTACGCGCGCGCCGCGGCCGAGCGGGTGGACCGGGAATCGGCGATCGAGAGCAGGCGCGCGGCGGCCGTGGCCGGTGCCGCGGCCAGGGATCGCGAGCGCGCCCGTTTCGCGGCGCTGATCCACGACGCGGTGCTGTCCACCCTGCTCGACGCCTCGCGCGCGGGCACCGAATCGCCGGTGCTGCGCAGGCAGGCCGAGCGCACCCTCGAACAGCTCGACGAATGCCGGGTCGGCGAGACCGAACCCGACCGGCTCGACGCGCAATCGGCCATCGGCTTCCTGCGCTCGGCCGTGCACGAGGTGAACGCGGGCATCCGGTTCGACGCGCGGCGCTGGCCCGGTTTCGACGATCTGCGGCTGCCGGTGGACGCCGCGGGCTCGATCGCGGCGGCGCTGGCCGAGGCGGTGCGCAACAGTCTGCGCCATGCCACGGTGGCCGGGCGCGCGGTGCAGCGCACCGTGACGGTCACCATCAGCGCGGGCGGCATCCGCGTCGTATTCCGTGACGACGGAGCCGGTTTCGACCTGAGCGGGGTGCCTGCCGACCGGCTCGGCATCTCGGTCAGCATCCTCGGACGGATGCGGCAGCTGGCGGGCGGCGCGGGATTCGTGGAATCCGCGCCGGGCGAGGGGACGACGGTGACGCTGGTGTGGGGCGGGGACGGCTGATGGCGGATACGGATACCGACTTCGGGCTGCGCGATCTGCTCGGCCTGCGTGACGGGACGGCGTGGCTGTTCCTGCTGGTGCTCGAGGCGACCATCGTGCTGTACATGGCGCGCAACTTCGCCGAATCGCCGATGATTCCGACGGCGGCCGCGCTGGCGCTGCTCGCCGTGGCCGGTGTGCTGGTCATGGTGATTCCCGTCGATCCGCTGCCGTGGCCCGCCACGGTGTTCGTCGCCGCGTCGGGACCGGTGGCGACATTGCTCACCACCGATATCGACCACGGCTGGTCGCGTCAGGTGTGGACCGCGTTCGCGTCGTCCTACGTGCTCGCCGTGCTGGTGTTGCGCGGCAGGCTGGGCGCGGCATGGGCCGGTGTCGGCGGTATCGCGGCGGTGATCGCGGTCGTCGGCGCGGTGGCCGGGCTGAAGGCGGGCGTGATCGTCGGCTCGATCGTGCCGGTCTCCACCGTCACCGGCATCTCGCTGTTCGCCGCGATCATGCGCCCGACGCAGCGTTCGCTGCGGCTGCTGCGCGAGGAGGCCACCATGCGCGCGGCCGCCGAGGCGACCATGGCGGCGGAGAACAGCGAACGCGACAGGCAGCTGGCCCGGCTGGACAAGGTGGCCAGGCCGATCCTGGAGCGCATCGCCGACGGCGTCGAGCTCACCCCGGGCGAGCGTGAACAGTGCAGGCTGCTGGAAGCCGAACTGCGCGACGGACTTCGGGCGCCGCAGCTGGTCACCGACGAGCTGAGCAGCGCCGCGCGCGGCGCGCGCTCGCGCGGGGTGGAGGTGGTGCTGCTCGACGACGGCGGCTTCGCCGGTGTGCCGCGCTGGGTGCGCCAACAGGTGATCGATGCCGCGACAAGGGAATTGGACGCCGCCAACGCGGGTTCGGTGACCGTCCGGGTGCTCCCGGTTGGCCGCCGCATCCTGGCGACGGTACTGGCGAACGGTCCGGACGAGGACCGCCGCACCGAGATCGACGCCGCGGGCGCGGTCTCGGTGTCGACCTGACCAACCCGGCCCCGGCGCACCGCGGCCGGAGGTCGGGGTTATCGGTAGGCCGGGGGGACGCGTAAACCCGCGCGCTTCATCCGCTCGGCCAGTTCGTGCAACCGCGACGCCCGGAAATCCTGGGCTGCGATGATCTTCCTGGCGAGTTTCGAGTCGCCCCTGTCGTTGGCGCGCTCCAGTTCGCGCTCTTGGAGCAGGAATTCTTTACTGAGGGAGTCGAACTCCGCTTGCAAGCCGTGCACTGAACTTGGCCTCCCTCGAACACCTCATTCGAGTGTAGGACTCCGCGCTCATTCCGAGCCACGAGCAGCGGCGATTGCCGCTCGGCGGGAAGTTGTCGGACCCCGATGGCATTGTTCTGGGGATGCGGAGGATGAGTGCGGCGGCGGCGCGGCGGACGGCGCTGGCGGCGCAGGGGTTCGGCAGGCGCAAGCCGACGACGGTGACCAGGCGGACCGTGCTGGATGTGCTGGGCAGAACTCAACTGCTGCAACTGGATTCGGTGTCCGCGGTGGTGCGCGCGCACTACGCGCCGGTGTTCAGCCGGATCGGGGCCTACGACCGCGGGCTGCTGGACGAGGCGGCGTGGAGCCACAACGGCCGGCGGCCGCGGCGGCTTGTCGAATACTGGGCGCACGAGGCGGCGCTGATTCCGGTCGAGGATTGGCCGCTGATGCGGTGGCGGATGGCGCGCTATGAGCGCGGCCGCTGGGAGGGGGTGCGCCGGGTCGTCGAGCGCAATCCCACGCTGGGCAAGGACATTCTGGACGTGATCACCGACATCGGCGCCGCGACCGCCGGTGAGGTGGAGAAGCATCTGGAGCTGGACAAGCCCCGGCCCAAGGGCTCCTGGTGGAACCTGTCCGATACCAAGATGATCTGCGAGGCGCTGTTCGCCTCGGGCGAGCTGTCGGCGGACAAGCGCGTCGCGTTCGCCAGGCACTACGACCTGTCCGAGCGGGTGCTCCCGCCCGACGTGCACGGGCGCAGCGTCACCGAGGTCGACGCGGTGCGTGAGCTGGTGCTGCGCGCGGCCACCGCGCACGGTGTCGGCACCGAACCGGATCTGCGCGACTACTACCGGCTGCACCGCAGCCAGACCGAACCGGCCATCGCCGAGCTGGTCGACGCGGGCGAGCTGATCCCGGTGCAGGTCGAGGGCTGGGACAAGCCGGGCTATCTCCGCGCGGGCGCGGCGACCCCGCGCCGGGTCGAGGGCGCGGCGCTGCTGTGCCCGTTCGATCCGCTGATCTTCTTCCGCCCGCGCACCGAGCGCCTCTTCGACTTCCACTACCGCATCGAGATCTACACCCCGGAACCCAAACGGGTGCACGGATATTACGTGTTCCCGTTCCTGCTCGACGGCGAGCTCGTCGGTCGCGTCGACCTGCGCGCCGAGCGGGCGTCGGGACGGCTGTCGGTGCCGGGGGCGTTCGCCGAGCCCGGCCGCGATACCCCTGAAGTCGCCGCGGCACTAAGGAATTCGCTGCGCGAGATGGCTGACTGGCTCGAACTCGACGAGGTCGTCATCGGTGACAGGGGCAATCTCGCGCCGCTGATCTGACGCGGCGCCGCGCGAAACCGGGCCGCACGCAGTCGAAGTGCGGTTGCCGGGCCGAGGATGTGGCGCTCGTCGACCGCGTCCGGTGCGAGGACGTGGCGCCTCGTGCCCACGGTGCGGTCAGATGTCGTCGTTCTTCGGCTGATCGCGCTTGGGTTCGTCACGTTTGGGTTCGTCACGCTTGGACGACCCGTAGTAGCCGCCGTAGCCGCGCATCTGGTCGCGCAGCGCGCCGGTCACCGCGTTGGACAGCCAGGAATTGAGTGATTGCCCACTCTGCGCGGCCGCGTCCTCGGCGCGCGACTTGATCTGTTCGACCAGGCGCAGCGTCACCCGGCTGATATCGCCGGTCATCTCCTCGAAGGTCGGCTGGTGCTCGTCGGCGCCCGCCTGGTTCTTGCGGACGTCGACGACGGCGTCGGTGCCGTCCACCGAGACGTGCACCGTGCGGTCACCCAGTTCCTTGCTCACCTCCGCGGCCAGGTCGGACAGTGCGGCGAGCAGTACGAGCCGGGTCGAGCTCTCGGCCACCGCGGCCAGCGCCGCCGCGGTGGCCTGGGTCTTCTCGTCGCCGAGGGCGGCGGCGGTGATCAGGTCGTCGCGCAGGCGGGAGGTGTACTTGTTCAGATCCATGACACCAGTGTGACGGCATTCGTGACGTCATTCAAGGACGAATTTGATGTCATGATGACATCATCCGGGCGGGGCGGCGCGCACGGGCGGCGCGATCGGCGACGACCGTGTCGAGGCCGATTCCTGGACCGGGTAGCCTTTCTGACCATGACGAACGGTGAATCGACGCCAAGGGAGTTGCGTGCGTCCGGCACGGTCGGTGTCGCGATGGTGTCCCCGTATACCGCCGAGGGCAAGCTCGATGTGGACCGTGGCGTCGCCCTCGCGGCGCGCCTTGTCGAGCGCGGTGTCGATCTGCTCGCGATCTCCGGCACCACCGGCGAATCGCCGACCACCACCGATTCGGAGAAGTTCGACCTGCTGCACGCGGTCGTCGACGCGGTCGGCGACCGTGCCACCGTGATCGCGGGCGCGGGCACCTACGACACCGCGCATTCGATCGAGCTGGCCCGCAACGCCCAGCGCGCGGGCGCGCACGGCCTGCTCGTGGTGACCCCGTACTACTCGCGTCCCTCACAGGACGGCCTGCTCGCGCACTTCACCGCCGTCGCCGACGCCACCGACCTGCCGGTCACCCTCTACGACATTCCGCCGCGCTCGGTGGTGCCCATCGCCACCGAGACCATCCGCCGCCTGGCCGAGCACCCGCGCATCGTCGCGGTGAAGGACGCCAAGGGCGATCTTTGCGCGGGCGCCGACCTGATCGCCAATACCGACCTGGCCTTCTATTCCGGCGACGACGTGCTGAACCTGCCGTGGCTCTCGCTCGGCGCGGCCGGATTTATCAGTGTCATCGGACATCTCGTGCCCGAACGGCTGCGTGCGCTGGTCGACGCCTACACCGCGGGCGACGTGGTGCGCGCCCGTGAGATCAACGCGAGCATGTTGCCGCTCAACGCCGCGATGGCCCGCCTCGGCGGCGTCGCGATGAGTAAAGGAGGCCTGCGCTTGCTCGGCTTGGATGTCGGCGAACCACGTTTGCCCCAATTGATGCCCACCACAGCGCAACTCGACGCGCTCGCCGCCGATCTGCGGGTTGCGGGGGTGCTCGCATGAGCGACGACCTAGTGACACGCCGTCCGCGCCGGACCGCCTCTCGCGCCGCGGGCGCACCCGCACCGGCCCCGGCACAGCCCAAGAAGACCGCCGCGCCGCCGAAGAAGGTCGCCGCACCGGCCGAGGCGACGATGCACGCCGAGCAGTCGACGCCGACGAAAAAGGCGGCACAGCCGAAGAAGTCGGCCGAGTCCAAGAAGACCGACACCAAGAAGGCGGGCAAGGCCAAGGCTGCCGAGCCCAAGATGGTGGCGCAGGCGCACGACAACGCACCCGCCCAGCAGAACGGGCAGCAGGCGCGCAAGGGACGCGGCCGCCAGCAGTCCGGCCGTGGCCGTGCCGAACAGTCCGCGCCGCAGCAGGATTCGCGCGCCAACCATGCCGCACCCCAGGACCGCCTCGGTGCGCCGCCCAAGCTGCCGAAGAACGGCCTGCGTGTCTTCGCGCTCGGCGGTATCGGCGAAATCGGCCGCAACATGACCGTTTTCGAGTACGGCGGCAAGCTGCTCATCGTCGATTGCGGTGTGCTGTTCCCGGAGGATCAGCAGCCCGGTGTCGACCTGATCCTGCCCGACTTCCGGCCCATCGAGGACCGGATGGACGACGTCGTCGCGATCGTGCTCACCCACGGCCACGAGGATCACATCGGCGCCGTGCCGTTCCTGCTGCGCATGCGCCAGGACATCCCGGTGATCGGCGCCAAGTTCACCCTCGCGCTGCTCGCCGCGAAATGCCGTGAGCACCGGCTGCATCCGAAGCTGGTCGAGGTGATCGAGGGGCAGAAGACCACGCACGGCCCGTTCGAATGCGAGTACTTCGCCGTCAACCACTCCATCCCGGACGCCATCGCCGTCGCCATCCGCACGCCCGCGGGCGTCGCGCTGCACACCGGCGATATCAAGCTCGATCAGCTGCCACTGGACGGCAGGCTCACCGACCTCGCCGGGTTCTCCCGCCTGGGTGACGAGGGCGTCGACCTGTTCCTGGTCGACTCCACCAATGCCGAGGTGCCCGGCTTCGTCACGCCGGAGCGCGAAATCGGCGGTGTGCTCGACACCGTGATCGGCAAGGCGCGCAACCGGGTGATCGTCGCCTCGTTCGCCAGCCACGTGCACCGCATCCAGCAGGTGGTCGACGTGGCCCAGAAGTACGGGCGCCGCGTGTGTTTCGTCGGCCGCTCGATGGTGCGCAACATGCAGATCGCCCAGGATCTCGGCTACCTGACGGTGCCCGACAGCGTGGTGGTCGATCTGGATGTCGCCGCGACCCTGCCGGGCGACAAGCTGGTGCTGATCTCCACCGGCTCGCAGGGTGAGCCGCTGTCGGCGCTGTCGCGGATGGCGCGCGGCGATCACCGGCAGATCACCATCCATGCCGACGATCTGGTGGTGCTGGCCTCCTCGCTGATCCCCGGCAACGAGAATTCGGTGTTCGCGGTGGTGAACGGCCTGGCCAGGCTCGGCGCCACGGTGATCACCCAGCAGAACGCGAAGGTGCACGTCTCCGGGCACGCGTCCGCGGGTGAGCTGCTCTACCTGTACAACGCGGTACGCCCGACCAATGCCATGCCGGTGCACGGCGAATGGCGCCACCTGCGGGCCAATGCCGCGCTCGCGGTGGCGACCGGCGTGCCCGAGGAGCGGGTAGTGCTCGCCGAGGACGGCGTCGTGGTCGACCTGGTCGACGGGATCGCCTCGATCGTCGGGCGGGTGCCGGTCGGGCACGTGTACGTCGACGGCCTCTCGGTCGGCGACGTCGGCGAATCGACCCTGTCGGACCGGCTCGTGCTCGGCGAGGGCGGTTTCATCGCGATCACCGTCGCGATCGACGAGACCACCGGCAAGGCGGTCAGCACCCCCGAGGTCAGCGGTCGCGGCTTCTCCGACGATCCCAGCGCGCTCACCGACGCCGCGGCGCTGGTCGAGGCGGAGCTGCTGCGCCTGGCCGGTGAGGGCGTCACCGATACGCACCGGATCGCGCAGAGCGTGCGGCGCGTGGTCGGGCGCTGGGTGGCCGATGTCTACCGCCGCAGGCCGATGATCGTGCCGACCGTCATCGGGGTCTAGCTCCGAACACACGAAATCCGCCGGACGGTGTTGCTGTCCGGCGGATTTCGTTGATGTAGAGCAGTGACGAGCTCAGCTCTGGCAGGCGGCGGAGTCCAGCTTGGCGGACTTCACGATGCTGCACGCGAACTGGTTCGCGACCTTCCACTGGTCGCCCTCGGCGACGAAGTCGATGGTGGCGTTGTCGACCGGCGAGCCATCGATGGTGACCTTGGCGTCGGCCTTCAGCTTGCCGTCCTTGGGATCACCGACCTTGGTGACCTCGACCTTGACCTTGTTCTTCTTGGCCGCGTCGACCAGCTTCTCGACCAGCAGCGGATCGCGCTCGGCGTTCTCGATCCAGCTGATCTTCTCCTTGCCGTCGATGGACGGGTCGAAGGCCTTGGTCAGCTTGTCGTTGAGCTGCTGCACGGTCGGCTTCGGCAGATCGGGCGCCGGCGTCTTGGACGGCGCCTCACCCTCGGCCTTGCCGTCCTTGTTGCCGTCCTCGAAGGTGTCGGCGGCCTTGGCGGCGGCCGAGGTGGTGGTCGACGCCTTGGCGTCGGACTTGCTGTCGGAGGTGCTGCACGCGCCGAGCGCGAGTGCGGCCGCGGCGATCATCACTGCGGCGACGGTGCGGAACGAACGTTGTTTCACGATTTTCCCCTGAATGGAATGCCCTGCGGCGGTGTCGGTGTCGGCCTACAGCGTGTAGCCGGTGGTGCAGTTCCAGTGCTCGATCACGGCCGAGTACGGATTGGCGGCGAGCGCCTTGGACCGTGCGGCGGGCAGTGTCGACGCGGCGCCCGCGCTCCAGTACTTCGACGAGTAGGCAAGCGCGCCACAGCCGTTGCGCCAGGACACCAGCACCTTGCAGTCGCCAGCACCGCAGCCCGACAGGGCGCGGCCCTCGGCGGCGGCGTAGCTGGGGTAGTCGTAGGAGTAGCCGTAGCGGCCGGTCGACGAGGACACGGCGATGGCGCCGTAGTAGTTGGATGCGGCGTGTGCCGGCGGAGCGGAAACCAGCACGGAACCAACGGCGGCCACCAGAACGGCGGCACCGGTGACAAATTTTTTCACAGGTGAGTACCCCTTCATTTCTCAATTGATCCACGACCCGATGGACCGAGAGACAAGGTACAGAGCAACTCTCGCCGACGCCAGCCGACAGTTTCCGGGGTGACCCCGTGGTCCGGTTCCCGTTGTCCGATGCTGTCCATGATTTTCGGGCAGGCGAGGGCGGGGCGCAACTCGGCGGTCTCGCGATCCGGTACGCATACTTACAGCGAATCTTCATCCGCGACAGGGGTATTGCATGATTCGGCCGAACATGCTCGCCGAGCCCTTCGGCGGGCCGGTCCGCTGCCCGCCGCGTCCGTGCCGAATTCGGTAACCCTGCTCGACACCGGTGCCGCACCACCGAGCGCCTGATCGGTATGTTCAGCGGTGTGGTCCCGCGCAGCGCCGCGGGCACGACGGGAGGTGTGTCGTGAGTTTCGCGCAACGGGAGCGCCAGGCCATGGTGGCGTCGATGACGGCGGCCGGGCCGGACGCGCCGACCCTCTGCGGGGTGTGGACGGTGCGAGACCTGGCCGCGCACTTGGTGGTTCGCGAGCGTCGCCCCGATGCCGCGCCCGGCATCATGCTGAAACCGTTCGCGGGCTATCTCGACCGTGTACAGGCCGAGACCGCCCGCAAGCCGTTCCCTGAGCTGCTCGAGCTCGTGCGTACCGGCCCGCCGTGGTGGTCACCGCTCAAACCGGTGGACGCGGTGGCCAATCTGAGCGAGATGTTCGTCCACCACGAGGACGTGCGCCGGGCCGCGAGCATCTGGGAGCCGCGCGAGCTGTCCGCCGCGGACGAGGACCGGCTGTGGGCGGTGCTGCGCAAGATGGCGGGCATGGCCTACCGCAAGTCACCGGTCACGCTGGCGCTGGAGACACCGGAGGGCAAGCGAGCGGTGGTGACGTCGCGGCCGGGCGGCATCGTCACGCTGACCGGCCTGCCCTCCGAGCTGCTGCTGCACGCTTTCGGCCGCGATCAGGCGCGCATCAGCACCGCGGGTGATCCCGACCAGGTTCAGCAGGTCTTGGCACTCGATCGCTCCGTTTAGCGGGTTCGGGGCGTCCGACACGCGTGGCGACAGGGGAAATACCAGGATGCCGCACGGGTACCTGGTAAACCGGGAGACCAGGGGGTTCTGGACAGAGATCGCCCGCTGAGACCTGCGATACGGGTGTTGCGCATGGTCCAGCTGGGGCGTTTGCGGCTAGCCTTAGGGCCATGGCAGGTAAGTCCCGCAGCACCACGACCTCTCGTGCGCGGGCGGGATCGGCGCGGGGGCGGACCACTGCGGCACGGACCCGTTCGAACACACCGCGCTCGGCGGCGGCATCGCGCGGGCGCACCGCCCCGGTGCGCCGCCCGGTCCGGCGCAAGTCCGACACCGCCCCGCTCGCGGTCATCGGCCGCGGCATCGGCGGCGGCTGGAACATGCTGGCGCGCGGGCTCGGCGCCACCACGCGCACGCTCAGCCGCGCGGGCGATATCGAACACGGGCACCGCCGCGACGGGATCGCCCTCGGCCTGATCGCGCTGAGCGTGGTGATCGCGGCCGCGGTGTGGCTGTCGGCGGGCGGTCCCGTCGGGCACTGGGTGGAGGAGGCCATCCGGGCGGTCTCGGGTTCGGCCTCGGCCGGGCTGCCGTTCGTCGCCACCGTCATCGCCATCATCCTGATGCGCACCCAGGCCCATCCGGAGATCCGGCCGCGGCTGGTGCTCGGCGGTCTGCTGATCGGCCTGCCGATCCTCGGCCTGTGGCATATCGCGGCCGGTGCGCCGACCGACGCCCACGGGCGTTCGCGCGCGGCCGGTTTCGTCGGTTTCGTCTTCGGCGGGCCGCTGACCAACGGGCTCACCGCCTGGCTCTCGGTGCCGATCCTGTTGCTGGCCATCGTCTTCGGTGTGCTGCTCGTCACCGGCACCACGGTGCGCGAGGTGCCGGAGCGGCTGCGCGAATACTTCGGCACCGGAAGCGGCGGCGACGAATACGGCGACTACGACGGCGAACCGGGCGATTACGATCCGGCCAACTACGACGCCGACGGCTTCCCACGCCATGCCACCCGGGCCAAACGGCGCGGGCGCACCCCGGCCGAGAACTACCCGGCCGACGAATTCGGCGATCCCGACGCGGTCACCGAGGTGCTCGGCGAGCCGCCGCTGCGCGAGGCGAAAACCATTGCGCAGGAGACGCCGCCGTCCCAGCCCAAGCCGAAGAAGCGCGCGCCCAAGCCCGTCGAGGTCGTCGATCAGACCCCGCCGCCGGCCAAGCAGCTCGAATTCGTCACCGACCGGGTGGTCGAGGGCGACTACACGCTGCCGCCGCTGTCGCTGCTCACCGATGGTGAACCGCCCAAGAAGCGCAGTGCCGCCAACGAATCGATGATCGAGGCGATCACCGAGGTGCTGGTGCAGTTCAAGATCGACGCGGCGGTCACCGGCTTCGTGCGCGGCCCGACGGTCACCCGCTACGAGGTGGAGCTCGGTCCGGGCGTGAAGGTGGAGAAGATCACCGCGCTGGCCCGCAATATCGCCTATGCCGTTGCGACGGAGAATGTCCGGCTGCTCGCGCCGATTCCCGGCAAGTCGGCCGTCGGCATCGAGGTGCCCAACGCCGATCGCGAGCTGGTGCGCCTGGCCGACGTGCTCAAGGCGCCCTCGACCCGAAACGACCACCACCCGTTGGTGATCGGGCTCGGCAAGAACATCGAGGGCGATTACCTCTCGGCGAATCTGGCCAAGATGCCGCACCTGCTCGTCGCGGGCTCCACCGGATCCGGTAAGTCGAGTTTCGTGAACTCGATGCTGGTTTCGCTGCTGCACCGGGCCACCCCGGAGGAGGTCAGGATGATCCTGATCGACCCCAAGATGGTGGAACTTACACCGTACGAAGGCATTCCGCACCTGATCACGCCCATCATCACCCAGCCGAAGAAGGCCGCCGCCGCGCTGGCCTGGCTGGTGGAGGAGATGGAGCAGCGCTATCAGGACATGCAGGCCAACAAGGTTCGCCATATCGACGACTTCAACAAGAAGGTCAAGTCGGGGGCGATCACCGCACCGCTGGGCAGCGAGCGGGTCTACCGGCCCTACCCGTACATCCTCGCCATCGTCGACGAGCTGGCCGATTTGATGATGACCGCGCCGCGCGACGTCGAGGACGCGATCGTGCGGATCACCCAGAAGGCGCGCGCCGCCGGCATCCACCTGGTGCTCGCCACCCAGCGGCCGTCGGTGGACGTGGTGACGGGCCTGATCAAGACCAACGTGCCGTCCCGATTGGCGTTCGCCACCTCGTCGTTGACGGATTCGCGGGTCATCCTGGACCAGCCGGGCGCGGAGAAGCTGATCGGTATGGGCGACGGTCTGTTCCTGCCGATGGGCGCCAACAAGCCCACCCGCCTGCAGGGCGCGTTCATCTCCGATGAGGAGATCCACGCCGTCGTCGATTTCGCCAAGAACCAGGCCGAGCCCGAATATCAGGAGGGCGTCACCGCGGCAAAGGCCGGGGAGAAGAAGGACGTCGACCCCGATATCGGCGACGACCTCGATGTCTTCCTCCAGGCCGTGGAGCTGGTGGTCACCTCGCAATTCGGCTCCACCTCGATGCTGCAGCGCAAACTCCGCGTCGGCTTCGCCAAGGCGGGCCGCCTGATGGACCTGATGGAAACCCGCGGCGTGGTCGGCCCGAGCGAAGGCTCCAAGGCCCGCGACGTCCTCATCAAACCCGATGAGCTGGAAGGGCTGCTGTGGTCCATCCGCGGCGGTGGCGACGAGGGGCTGAGCGAGGACGAGTAGTCGCGGTTGGTACTGTGTGCGTGTGCTTACGGAAGAAGTCGACAGAATCTAGCCGCCCAGTCGAAGGCGGCGCTTCCGATCGCACACCTCTTCGTGTGAATCAGCTGTAGTACCACCGTGTTCGGCGTTTCTGCCCGCGGTCGGTCAGCTCGCGCCTCCCTTGCCTTCGTCTGTCTCCGCAAAGTTCCGAAATCACCGCGCGCCCGTGGTCACTGCGATCCGGCGTGCTACTTGCGGCCGCTCGCGCACGAGCGGGAAAAGAGTCGACGAACCATGTCCACCTCCATGCACTCCGCGATCACCATGCGGAACCTGTCCTTCGAATGGCCCGACGGCACCGTCGCGCTGTCCCGGCTCAACGGCACACTGACCACCGGGCGGACCGGTCTGGTCGGCCGCAACGGCGCCGGGAAATCGACGCTGTTGCGACTGATCGCCGGAATACTCACCCCGACCTCCGGGCAGATCGAAACCACCGGCCAGGTGGGCTATCTGCCACAGACGCTCACCCTCGGGCGCGCGGACACCATCGCCCGATTGCTCGGTATCGCAGGCACACTCGCGGCGCTGCGCGCTATCGAATCCGGTGCGACCGAGGAGCGGCACTTCGAGACGGTCGGCGACGACTGGGATATCGAATCCCGCGCCGACCAGGCCCTGCGCGAGATCGGTTTCAGCGCGGCCGATCTCGACCGCAAGGTAGGGGAGATCTCGGGTGGCGAGGCCGTCCTGGTGGCGATCACCGGGCTGCGGATCCGGCGCGCGCCGATCACCCTGCTCGACGAGCCGACCAACAACCTCGATCGCGAAACCCGCACCAAGCTCACCGAATTCGTGGACGCGTGGCCCGGCACCCTGGTGGTGGTGAGCCACGACCTCGACCTGCTCGAGCATATGGACGCCACCGCGGAACTGCACGGCACGACCCTGACGGTGTTCGGCGGCCCGTACAGCGCCTGGCGGCAGCACGCCGAGCAGGAACAGGCGGCGGCCGAACAGGCGGCGCGCACCGCCGAGCAGGCGCTGAAAGTCGAGAAGCGCCAACGCGTCGAGGCCGAGACCAAGCTCGCCCGCCGCGAGCGCACGGGTAAGGCCACCCAGCGCGACGGCGGCATCCCGCGCATCATGGCGGGCAATCGCGCCAGCGGGGCGCAGGCCTCGGCGGGTGCCATGCGCACCACACTCGACGCGAAAGTCCGTGCGGCCCAGGAGGTCGTGGACAGCGCGGCGGCGCGGGTGCGCCGGGAGGAGCACATCCATCTCGTATTGCCCGATCCCGACGTGCCGCGCAGCCGCCGCATCGCGGAACTGAGCGACGGTGACCGCCGTGTCGTCATCCAAGGGCCGGAACGTGTTGCCCTGATCGGGCGGAACGGCGCGGGGAAGTCGACATTGATCGAGAACCTGATCCACGGTCGCGACCCGGAACGCGCCACGCTGTGCACCGATCGGGTGGGATATCTCCCGCAACGCCTGGACGGTTTGGACGAGCAGGCCAGCGCCGTGGAGAACGTTCACGCGGTGGCGGCGGCCACCCCGCCCGCCACGATCCGCAATCAGCTGGCCAGGCTGCTGCTGCGCGGCACCGGCGCCGAGCGGCCGGTCTCGACGCTGTCCGGCGGCGAGCGCTTCCGAGTGTCCTTGGCGCGCTTGCTGCTTGCCGATCCGCCCGCGCAGCTGCTGATCCTCGACGAGCCGACCAACAACCTCGATCTCGCCAGCGTCGAACAGCTCGTCGAGGCACTGGCCGGCTATCGCGGGGCGATCCTCGTCGTCAGCCACGACCACCGATTCCTGCGCGGGATCGGTATCGACACGGTCGTCGAACTCGATGCGCGCGGCGGGCTCCGGCAACGAGGCGCCCTGTGACGCGGTTCGCCGCGGCGTGACGTCCGCCGGGCCGGTCGATGCCACCGGCCCGGCGGGGTCAGAAGCGGTCGACGTCGATGATGGCCTGGGCGAACGGGCGTGGCGCCTCCTGCGGGACGTTGTGCCCGATGCCGTCAAGGACGCGGTGCTCGTATCTGCCGGTGTACTTGCCGCGGTAGGGCTTTCCGTCTTCGGCCGGGCCGTCGAAATCGCTCGCGAGGGTGATGGCGGGCACCGTGATGGCCGGTCCGGTCGCGAGAAGCTGTTCGTAGGCGTCGTATTGCGGCTCGCCCGGCGCCAGGCTCAGCCGCCACCGGTAGTTCGAGATGACGATGTCGACGTGGTCCGGATTGTCGAAGGCGGTGGCGCTGCGGTCGTAGGTGGCGTCGTCGAAGTTCCACGTCGGGGAGGCGCGCCGCCAGATCAGCTTGTTGAAGTCGTGCCGATTCTTGGTGTAGCCCAGACGCCCGCGCTCGGTGGCGAAGTAGTACTGGTACCACCAGCCGAGTTCGGCCTCCGGCGACAGCGGTTGCTGCTGCGCGGCCTGCACCGTGACGATGTACCCGCTCACCGCGACGATCGCCTTGCAGCGCTGCGGCCACAGCGCGGCAATGATGTCGACGGTCCTTGCGCCCCAGTCGAATCCGCCGAGGATGGCCTTGTCGATGTGCAGCGCGTCCATGAAATCGACGATGTCGCGCGCGATCGCCGACTGCTGACCGTTGCGGACGGTCTGCGCGGACAGGAAGGTGGTCGAGCCGTAGCCGCGCAGGAACGGGATGAGGACCCGGTATCCGGCGGTCGCCAGCAGCGGCGCGACATCGGCGTAGCTGTACGGATCGTAGGGCCAGCCGTGCAGCAGGATTACGGGTTGTCCTGTGCTGGACCCGAATTCGGCGTAGCCCACGTCGAGGACACCGGCGTCGATCTGCTTGATGGTGCCCAGCGTGGTGTTGGCGCCCGAACCCGCCCGCAGATCCGGGCCACCGGGTGCGGCGGGCGCGGGCGCGGAATCGGTGGTGCACGCGCTCAGTGACGCCGCGGCGAGGGTCGCGGCGCCCGCGGCGAGCGCGCCACCGAAAAATCGTCTGCTGATATCCATGTGCACTCCTGCGAAGCTGTCGGCCAAGGGCTGGTGTGCACTCGACGCTAGGCAGCGCGCGGCTACGGCCGCGAGCGTCGGATGACGTACTCGCTGTCGCTGGAGTGACGCCGCGGCTACCGCGGTGTATCGCCGTCGGCGGGTAGCAGCGCCGCCAGGTCGCTGCGCGAGCTGATGCCGAGCTTGGGGAAAATGCGGTGCAGGTGGGTGCTGACTGTCCGGTGCGACAGGTACAGCCGCTGCCCGATCTCCCGATTGGTGAGGCCGGTGGCCGCCAGCTGGGCGATGCTCAGCTCGTGCGGCGTGAGCTGTTCGCGGGCGTCCGGGCTGCGGTTCGGGCTCGATTCGCCCGCGCTGCGCAGTTCCAGGCGGGCCCGTTCGCTCCACGCGGTGAAGCCGAGCGCGTCGAAAGTTTCTCGGGCCGTGCGCAAATGGGTGCGGGATTCGACGACGCGGCGCTGCCGCCGCAGCCACTCGCCGTAGGCCAGGTGCAGGCGGCCGCGTTCGGCGGGCCAGCCGGTGAGATCGGCCGCCAGCGCGTCGGTGAACAGCTCCGCGGCCGAATCACCGGCGAGAACCGCTCGGGCATAACGCATTCCGATGTGCAAGGCGGGCGAGGGCGTTGCCGCGGCCACCGGCTCCAGCCCGCGCAGCAGCTCAGCCATGGCATCGGTCTGCCCTGCGCGGACCGCGGCCTCGGCGAGTTCGGTGAGGAAACAGCCGCCGAGCGCCAGCGAGTAGGACGGGTCGCGCGGATCGTGCACGCGAACCAGATCGGTGAAGGCGTCGTCGAATCGGCCCTGGCCGAGCGCGATGAGCCCGCGGGTGAGCTGCACGGTGGCCAGCACCGGGCGCGCGCCCGCGGCGAGGCCGATCCGTTCGGCGTCGGCCACGAGTGTGACGGCCTGCGGGTAATCCCCGCGCAGTGCCGCGATTTCGGCCTGTACCGCGATCACCACCGCATGCATGAACGGCGACCCGGTCTCCTGGGCGAAGGCCGCGGCTTCGGCCGCGATGGGCGCCGCGGCGGCCAGGTCGCCGAGCCTGGCCAGGCTCCATGCTTGGATCGCGAGCGCCCGGCACAGCAGTCCGAGCCGCCCGGCGGAACGGAATCCGGGTGCGGCGGCGCCGGCGAAGTGGGCCGCGAGGTCGAAGGCGCCGACCTGGTAGGCCGCGCTGCTGAGGAAGTGATCGACCTCAGGATCGCGCCCCGCGGTCGCGGCGTGCGCGCGCAGGTGGCCGAGGACCTGTTCGCCGCGCTCGAACGGGGCAATGATCGAGTCGATCGCCAGCTTGCGCGGATCACCGTCGGGAATGCCGAAGGTGTCGGCGAGGGCGAGCACCGTGCGCCGGGTGTCGGGCCCGGGTTCGGACCAGAAGCAGCGCATGGCCGCACCCCACAGGATCCGCATCGCGGCATCCGGATAGCCGTCGGCGGCGACCGAGGCGGCCAGCGCGGCCAGTTCACCGATGCGCGAAGGACTTTCGCGTATACCGTCCTCGAATCCGCTGAGCAGCCAGTTCGCGGTGGCATCCTGACCGGCCGTGAGCGGAAGCGTGCGCGCGGCGTCGACCAGCCGGTCGGCCGTGTCGCGGTGACCGGAGTCGACGGCCAGTTCGGCCGCGCGCAGCAGCCGATCCGCGCGCCGGCCGGGCGTGGCGCTGAGCGCCGCGGCGCGTTCCAGCGCCGCGATCGCACCGCCGCGGTGCCTGGACCGCTCGGCGGCCGCTTCGAGTTCGGCGGCCACCTGTTCGTCGGGGCCGACGGTCCCGGCCGCGTGGTGCCACACCTGCCGATCGGGTTCCGCGTCGAGCATCCCGGCGAGCGCGAGGTGGGCGCGGCGGCGTTCGTCGTCCGCCGCGCTTGCGGCGAGCGCCGACCGGATCAGCGGATGCCGGAAGCTGATCATGCCGGAATCGATGGCGATCAGCCGGGCCGTCACGGCGGGCTCGAGTATCTCCGGCTCGACGGCGGAGCCGAGCAGAACGCCGGTGGCGGTGAGTGTTTCGGCGACCGCCGCGCAGTCGTTGAGCGCCGCGACAAGCACCGCGGTCCGGCTGTCGGCCGGAAGAGTGCCGCCACGGGCGGCGAAGGTGTCCTCGAGCCGCTCGGTCAACGGCAGCGCCGCGACGGGGTCGGTGAGATCGCGCACCGCCGCGGGCAATTCGGTCAGGGCGAGGGGGTTGCCGCCCGCTTCGGCGAGTACCCGCGCACGGATGGCCGCGGGCAGCTCCGGTGCGGTGTGGTCGAGCAGCGCCCGCGCGTCGTCGCCGGACAGCGGCCCGAGCCGCATCATGGTCAATCCCGTTTCACAGAGCGAAAGCCGGTAGCCGTCGCGCGCGGTGGCGATCATGGCGATGGGTTCGGTGTCGATGCGCCGGGTGAGGAAGGTGAGCACCTCGTTGCTGGCGGGATCGAGCCAGTGCACGTCCTCGACGACGATCAGCAGTGGCTGCTCGGCGGCCGTATCGGCAAGCAGGGTCAGCGCGGCCAGGCCGACCAGGTAGGGGCTCGGCTCGGCGTCGGCGTCGGACATGCCCAAAGCGGCTGACAGCGCCTCGAATTGGCGGGCGGGCAGTGCCTCGAGCCCGCGGCGCAGCGGGAACAGCAGGCGCTGTAATCCGGCGAAGGCGAGGTTCTGCTCGGCCTCGGCCCCCGCGGTCCTGAGCACCCGCAACCGCGCGGCGACCGCCGTCGTGATCGCCTCGGCGACCAGCGTCGACTTTCCGATCCCCGGCTCACCCTGGATCAGGATTCCGCTGTGCTCGCCTGGGCTTTCCACCAGTGCGGCCAGGTCTTTCAGCTCGGTGTCTCGTCCGAACATCGGCATCGTGCGGTATCCCTTCTCCGGGTCCTCCCTCGACATCCGGACCCGCCGTGACCCTACCGGAACTGCCAATACGTCACGGTCAGCGTCATCTGACTGATTCGCCGCCATGGCCTGCGCGGCGAAGGTGAATTCCATGGCTACCGTTCGATTCCATCTCCTGTCCACCCTGACCCCCGCCGAGGTCGTGCAAGTGCTCACCGACTTCGGCCCGGCCCGCGCCGAGCTGTGGCCGACCATCGATGCCGACCATTTCGTCGTGCACGACCGCGGCGAGACCTGGGCCGAGGTCACCGAAGGTACCGCCGCCGCCTGGGAACGCGCACGCTACGACTGGAAACCGGCCGGTGACACCGTCACCGTCACGACGCTGGACTCCAAACTGTTCGGCGCGGGCGGCGGCTGGGTCTTCCGCACCACGCCCGAAACGTCCGGCACCCGGGTCGATGTCGAGCTGACCCGCACCCCGCGCACGGTCAAGGGCAAGCTGCTCGCGCTGCTGCTGCCGCTGATCGGCCCGTCGACGCTGCGCAAGTCGTTCACCGGTCCACTGAAGGCGGCGTGATGGACTCGCTCGCACCCGGCGTGCACACCGTCGACTCCGACGGCATCGCGCAGCGCTATCACGTCTACGGCCACGGCCCTGTCTGCATCGCCCATCCCGGCGGGCCCGGGATCTTCTGGGAGTACCTGCGGATGCCCGCGCTCGAGGAACACCTCACCATGGTGTACGTCGAGGCGCTCGGCACCGGCGAATCCGGCCGCCTGCCGACCCATCCGCACGGCTACACCCGTGAGCGCTACAGCCTTGCGTTGCAACGGCTGATCGATCACCTCGGCGTGCCCGAGGTGTATCTGCTCGGCCATTCGCACGGCGCGTTCGTCGCCGCCTATCACGCGCTGCACCGCCCGGCCGGGCTCGCGGGCGTCATCCTGTACGAGGGCGCGCCGGTCACCGGTCCCGAGCACGGGGCCGAAGCCGCGCGCCGGATCCAGGAATTCGCCGCCGCGCACGCCGACCGGCCCGAACTGGACGAGGTGCTCGCGGTATTCGCCGCGATGCAGAACATCACCAGCGACGAGCAGACCGTCGCGGTGGCGCGCGGCATCCTGCCGTCGTATTTCGCCGACTACTGGGGCGACGAACAGCGGTGGGCGCCGTTTCGGGAATCGATTCGGGCGAGCTATATTTCGGGACTCGACGCGGATCTGTCGCCCGATCTCATCGACGACCGTGCCGATCTGCCGGGCTTGAAGGTTCCCGCGCTGGTTGTCGTCGGCCTGTTCGATGTCATCTGCGGACCGCGCTGGGGACGGGAACTGCATGAGCTGATTCCGAATTCGCGGCTGCTGCTGCTGGAACACAGCGGGCATATGGGGCATCTCGAGGAACCGCGGCGCTTCGCCGAAGCGGTCCTGGAATTCGTCGCCGCGCGGGAAAGGTGAACGGTATGTCCGCGTTTCGCGCGTTCCGGTGGGACCGGTCCGGTGCCGCAACGGTTTTCGTGGGTCCGGTGTCCCTGTGGAACTGGGCGGAGGCCGCGGTGCTGCACGGCCGCGGGCCCACGGTATGGGAACTCTGCTGATGGTTCGATGAAAATGCCCACCTGCCACGGGGTTCCGTGGCAGGTGGGCATTTTTCGTGATCGCCTACGACCGTTGATCCCGATAGGTTTCCAGCAGCCGCAGCCAGACCTCGCTGATCGTCGGGAACGAGGGCACCGCATGCCAGAGCCGATCGAGGGGGATCTCGCCGGTGATGGCGATGGTGGCCGAATGCAGGAGTTCGGCGACGCCCGCCCCGGCGAAGGTGGCACCGACGATCACCCGGCGCTGTGGATCGATGAGCAGGCGCGCCCGGCCGCGATACTCCGGATCGTGCTGGATCGCGCCCGCGACATGGCCGATGTCGTAGTCGACGATATCGACGATACGGCCGAGGCGGTCCGCGTCCGCGCTGCTGAGGCCGACCGCGGCGATCTCCGGATCGGTGAACACCACCTGTGGGACGGCGGCGAGATCGGCCGTCCCGGCGTGCCGCCCCCATGGCGCGGTATCGAGATCCCGGCCGTGCGCCCGGTCGGCGATGACCGCGCCCGCGATCCGCGCCTGGTATTTGCCCTGGTGCGTGAGCAGCGCCCGACGGTTCACATCGCCGACGCCGTAGAGCCATTCACCGTCGACCGCGGTCACGGTGAAGGTGTCGTCCGTGGCGAGCCAGTCGCCCGGTGTCAGGCCGACGGTTTCGAGGCCGATGTCGTCGGTGCGTGGCGCGCGTCCGGTCGCGAACAGCAGTTCGTCGGCGAGGATCAGCGCACCGTCGTCGAGGACGAGGTGCACGCGGTCGTCGGGTTCGCCCGCGCGCTCGGCGGACACGATGGTCCTGCCGAAGCGCAGATCGACACCCGCCGCCCGCAGCCGGTCGGCGACCAGGTCCGCGGCGAAGGCTTCGACGCGGCCGAGCAGCCGCGATTCGCGGGCGACGAGGACCACCTCGGCGCCGAGAGCCCGCCAGGCCGTGGCCATTTCGACGGCGACCACCCCGGCGCCCACCACGGCGAGGCGCTGCGGCACGGCCCTGGCGCTGGTGGCCTCCCGGCTGGTCCACGCCCGCAGCGTGTCCAGGCCGGGCAGCGGCGGCAGTGCCGCGCGGGTGCCGGTACAGACCGCGACCGCGTGCCTGGCGCGCAAGCGGACGGTCGCGCCCTCGGGGGTCAGGACCGACACCTGCCTGACCCCGTCGAGGCGGCCGTGGCCGCGGATCAGCGTGATACCCGCGGCATCGAGCCAGTCGACCTGGCCTTTGTCGTTCCAGTCGGCCGACATGCGGTCGCGATGTTTCAGGACCGCGCGGGCATCGAGCCGTCCGGTGAGCGCGGTGTCGATGCCGGGGAAGCGCGCGGCCTCCGCGTAGAGCAGGGCCGGACGCAGCAGCGCCTTGCTGGGTTCGCAAGCCCAGTAGGAGCATTCACCGCCGACCAGTTCCCCCTCCACGATCAGGGTGCTGAGCCCGGCGGCGACGGTGCGGTCGGCGACGTTCTCGCCGACCGGCCCGGCCCCGAGGACGATGACGTCGTAGGTCTGGATGTTCTCTTCGGACATGAGGGTGCTTTCGGGCCGTGTGGGATCAGCGTCCGGGCGCGCGCTGGGTGATTTCCTGGAGGAACCAGCCGTTGCCGTCGGGATCGTGGAAGGCGGCGAAGGAGCCGTAGCTGCGGCGCTCCGGATGCGCGCCCGCGACGCGGCCGGTGGTCCCCGCGTGATGGAAGACGCCGGTCGCGTCGCGGAACGGGCCGTCCACCGCGATGCCGTGCTCGGTCAGTGCGGCGACGGCCTTCTCGATATCGGTGACGATGAGGTGCAGTCCGTCGACCGTGCCCGGCGCCGTGGCGGTGACGCCCGTGCCGAAGATGATCGAGCAGCCGGAGCCGGGCGGGGTCACCTGGACGACGCGGTAGCCGTCGTCGACCGGGAAGTCGGCGTCGAGGCGGAAGCCGAGCCGCTCGGTGTAGAAGGCCTTCGCGCGGTCGACGTCGGCGACGGGCAGGACGATGACTTCCAATTTCAGGTCCACGGTCGTGTTCTCCTGTGGTGGTGGGGTTTTCGGGTCAGTAGATGGTGGCGGCGGCCTGTTCGGCCGCGCAGTCCGCGCGCAACTTCTCGATCACGTCGGGCCAGCTGATGTCGTCGGCGCCGTTGTCGGTGACGAGGGACTGCCTGCGGGCGTCGGCGGTGGGACCGGCGAGGGTGATCGTGCTCGCGGTGCACGCGAGGGTGAGGCCGACGCCGGCGATACCGGCGGCGAGTACCGTGATGGTCCGGGATGCGTGCCGCCGCAGGCGGTTCCGTCGGTGGTCGACCATGGGTTGGTGCTCCTGACTGGTGGGAAAGTGTGCGATCCCACTGTCATCCGCCCGGCGCGGGCAGCACATCCGTCAGCTGACGCTGGGTACGACGTAGTCCCTGGTCGGCTACGTCGCGATCGGCGTCAGGTGACGGATGTGCCGCGCCGCCGCCGCGAGTGAGAGTTGCGGCATGAACTCCACTGCGACACTGCCTGTTTCGAACACTGAGCGTTCTCCGCTGATCCGCCTGTACTTCGGCCGCGGCATTCTCGCGATCGGCTGGGCCCTCGCGTTCGCCGCGGGCCACGACCCGCTGACCGCCGTAGCGCTGATCCTGCTGGTCGTCTATCCACTCATCGACGTGGTGTCGTCCGCCATCGACCATCGCACGATGTCACCGGGTTTCGAGCGCCGGGTGACCGCGCTCAACGGCGCGGTGAGCACGCTGGCCGCCCTTGCCCTCGGGGTCGCCGGACCGGTCGGCGGTGCGCCCGCGGTGCTCGGCGTCTTCGGCGTCTGGGCCGTGATATCCGGTGCGGCCCAATTGATCGTCGGCGTGCACCGGCGCGGGCCGGTCTTCGGCAAGCAATGGCCGACGCTGATCTCCGGTGGCCTGTCCTTCCTGGTCGGCGCCTTCTATTTCGCCCAGGCCATCGGCCCGGAACCTTCGTTGGACGTGCTGTCGACCTATGCCACCGGCGGTGGTGTGTTCTTCGTCGTGCAGGCGGTGCTGCTGGCCTGGAAGTCGCGGTCCGCCGCACGGGGATAGTCCGATTCGGCGTTGCTGGGCGGGGCCGGTGCATCGGCCCCGCCCAGCAGGCGCGTAGTCACCTGCACCACAAGGCGATAGGCGAGCACGGCGGGCACGAGGACGAGCAACCCCACGCGCAGCGCCGAAACCGCGGCCGCGACCGCGAGGTAGGCGAGGCCGGTGCCGTCGGGCGAACCGAACCCCTGCCGCTCCGACAACGCTGCCAACACCAGGCGCAGCACGAGATACAGCACGACCAGGATCAGCGGTAGGCGCAGGAACCGCCACCCGGCGCGCAGCCATGACAGTCTCATCGCGCCAGCTCCGGTCCGGAGGTGAGGAAGGCGAGCAGCAACGCGTTACCGATCACCCCGCCGTTGGCGAAGCGCAGGCGGTTCCCGCTCCGCAGCGGCAGACCGGCGAGGTCGGCGGTGCGGTACATGCGGGTGAACACGTCGCGATGACCGAGCGAGCGGGCCGGGGCGAGCGCGAAACCCGTTGCCGAGACCGATATTCCGAGTATCACCGGGCCGCTGTCGATATCCCCGGCACCGTCGTAGCCGTTGCCGTATTCGTGGATCGCGCCGAAGCCGAGAATGCTGCGCTCCTGGCCGAACAATCCGTCCGCCAACTCCGCGGCGAGCCCCCGATCCGCGAAACCGGTGAAATAGGCGGCCAATCCGGTGCCCGAGGCGCGCGGCGCGTCATGCGTGCGCCCATCACTCCCCATCCGCTGCCACACCAGCCCGGTGTCTCGATCGATCTGCACCGCGCGCACCTGCTTCGCCCAGTGCGTGAGCACCGCCGTGTGATCGGTGCCGGTGGCACGGCCGTGCACCGCGATCGCGGCGGCGACGGCCGCCACATCGGTGGGGTAGGCCTCGCCGGGGAAGGTGTCGAGCAGGGCTGTCGGCGAGGCGAGTAGCCGCCGCTCGTAAGCAGCGATCAAGGAATCATGTTGTGCCGCAAGGCCGGGTGGAAACGCCGGATCGACCAGGCGTGCCATGCCGAGCGCGAGGGCGGGATAGGAAAGGTACGCATGGCCGTTCGGACTGTCCTGGGCCGCCAGCCCGTCCTCGCCGTGCCAGGTATCGGTGAAGAGCTGGCGCATCTCGGGCCGCAGGCTCTCGGCGGCGGCGCGAGTCACGATGGGGGCGTAGCGTTCCCGCCACTCGGGATGGGCCAGCACCACCTGCGCCAACCCCAGCGCCGTCATCTGATGCGCGAGCAGCCCCCACATCCCGACGAGCTCATCGGTAGAGCCCGATGCACGCCGTTGGTCGTTATCGACCTCGAACGCCACCAACTCGTCTGCCAGCCCGCGAACCCGCCCCGGATCTCCGTCGAACCACGCGTCGGCATCCCGGCCGCACCACCAACTCGGCGCCAGGCCCGCGACCGTCAGCGCCACCACCAGACCGGCCACGATCGCGATCGGACGACGAAATTTCCCTGATCGGTGCACCGCACCGGTCGAACTCCCCATGTCCTGAACGTACCTGCATCCGGACGGCCGGAGTGATGCGGGAATGTCGAGCATCCATGTCCCGTGTCACATTCGGATTGGGAGTTCGGTCAAGTCGATGGGTGATCCCGCCGAAGGGGATCGACCTGCCCGAGAGAGATCAGGAACTCAATGATGCGTGCACGTACAGCGATCGTCGGCGTCGGGATCGCGATTCTGGCGCTCGCGGGGGCCACCGCTCCGGCCTACGCGATCGATACTCCGGATACGCCGGGGCAAACCCAATTGGGTCCCCAAGGCAGACCGGGGTACGACCTCATCGCCAGGTACTGGAATGAACGTGCTTGTCGCGACGCCGGTTACCAGTTCAAACGGGAACACGTCCTCGTCGACTTCTACTGCGACACCGATCCCATCACCCCGCCCTACAGGCTCTGGGGTAAACCGTGGCCCAAGTGATCGGCTGGCACAGCATACGGTCGGACCAGCACGGCCCAACCGCATGCCTGCGCCGAGCGCAGTCGGAGGTGGGCGGCGGATGACCTACGTAGCGCTCAGCGTCAGCTGACGGATGTGCACCGTCCCCGTCAGGTACGACGGTGGTAACCATGACAGGACAGCTCACCGGTAAGACCGCACTGATCACCGGTTCCACCAGCAATATCGGGCGGGCGATCGCCCTCGCGTACGCGGCGGCGGGCGCGCACGTGATCGTCTCGGGGCGCGACGAGATCCGCGGCGCCGCAGTGATCGAGGAGATTCGCGGGGCGGGCGGGCGCGCCGATTTCGTCGCCGCCGATCTCGACGGCACCGCGGCCACCGCACGCGCACTCGCCGACGCGGCGACCGACCGATTGGGCGGCCGCATCGACATCCTCGTCAACAACGCGGGCATCTACCCACCGTCCACCACCGCGACCGTCGACGAGGAAATGTTCGATCGCGTCTACGCGGTGAACGTCAAAGCGCCGTTCTTCCTCACCCAAGCCGTCGCACCGACGATGCGTGACGGCGTCATCATCAACCTCGCCTCCGACGCCGCCGCCTTCGTCCACGGCACCGTCCTCGACGTCGACGGCGGCCGCACCGGCGTCGCCGTCGTCGCGCTCTGAAAGGCATTGCGCACCATGGGAACACTCGACGGCAAGGTCGCCGTCGTCTCCGGCGCGGGCCGCGGCATCGGCCGTGCGATCGCGATGAAACTCGCTTCCGAAGGCACGTCCGTCGTGGTCAACGATCTCGACGCCGGCCCCGCCGGGGAAACCGTCGCCGCGATCGAGGCCGCGGGCGGTCAGGGTCGTGAATGTTTCCTCGATAGTCGGCGAGCCGAGATCCGTTCTCGGAGAGGCGGTTTTAACAGAACCGCGATAGCTGAACGGTGTTCCCCGCGCGTGGCGCGTGTCCGGCGGTAATGATCAGGGTCTGCGCGAGATGACCATGATGTATTCGCAGGGGGCGTTCGTTCGGTTGGCGAAGCCGTGGTCCGCGTCGGCCTGGAAGAACAGGGAGTCGCCGGTGTTCAGGGTCTCGCTGATCCCGCCGATCGCCACGGTGAGGGTGCCTTCGAGGACTACGAGCTGTTTCTCCGTACCCGGCGGATAGGCGGGCAGCAGCCCGGTAGAGACCTGTGCGGGGAGGTAGTGGACGACCATCTCGCCTCCTCCCACGCCCGGGGCCGCTGACACCATATGCCGCTCGAAGCCGGTTTCCGGGTCGCGGAAGACGGGGCGGTCGTCCTTGCGCATGACAACGGCCACGCCGGACGCGGTAGCCGCCGGCCCGCCGATCAGCTCCGAGAGCGACGTGTCGAGCGCGTGGGCGATCCTGGACGCGACCCCGATCGTCGGGCTCTTCTCACCGCGTTCGACCTTGGACAGCATCGCCCGGCTGACCGACGACTGCGTGGACAGCTGCTCCAGCGTCAGGCCCGCCTCCTCGCGGCGTCGCCGCACGTTACCGCCGAACGCGCCGGCCAGATCGTCACCGTGCTGTGGTTCGGTCGCGTCTTCTTGCTCGACCACCGTGCTCCTCGATCGATGGGTACCTATCGTGCCGCCCACAGTGTATGTTTCTCCTATAGAAGATAGTCTCTTCTATAGGAGATGAGCGATACGCGCTCGACATGCCGGAGGGTTCCATGCGTTTGATCTCGAGTGGCCAGCACCATGCCATCTTCGAATTCGGTGATCTGCGGGTGATCTCGTTGCGAGACGGATACATCGACATGCCGCCGACGCGGCTCCGCGACGAGGATGGGTGCACGCTCGACGAACTGCCGCCCGCCGTACCGCTGGTCGGCGACAACTTGCGGCTGTCGGTCAACGCCTTCTACGTCACGGACGGCACACGGTCGGTTCTCATCGACACCGGCGCGTCCGACAACTGGCACGACCCCACCATGGGGCTGATCTACGACGCGCTCGACGAAGCGGGCATCGACCGCGCGCAGATCACCGACGTGGCGATCACCCACAATCACGAAGACCACGTGAGCGGTCTGATCGCGCCGGGCGGTGCGGAGGCGTTCCCGAAACTCGAGCGCGTGTGGATCGGCACGGGCGACACCTCGGTGTTCACGGGGCGCCTCGAGCCGATCCGCGACCGAGTCGTACCGGTGCCGGAGCGGGTCGCGATCAACGACTGGACCACCGCCGTCCCGACACCGGGGCACACACCCGGCCACACCGTCTACGACATCGCCAGCGGCACCGGCCATTTACTCGTCTGGGGCGACACCGTTCATGTTCCCACCCTCCAATTCGAACAGCCGCACGTGTCCTGGGAATTCGACGGCGACCAGTCCCAGGCCCGCGCGGCGCGAGCGACCCTCCTCGACCAACTGACCCGCCCACACCACTTCGTAGCCGGCGCCCACCTCGACTCACCCGGCATCGCCCGCATCACCCCCTCCGGCAACGGCTATGCGCTGCAATACCTCGCACCGCCCATCGGCTGATCGAGCCTGCCGCTCCGCCGGAATCCGAGATCCGTTCTCGGAGAGGCGGTTTTCGCGAGTCCGCGGGGGCACAATGAATGCGTCGCACCGACGCAGAGCAAGTGGGGGCAGATGCCGAACTCGGACGTTGCATATTCCGACGAACATACGCAGTTCCTTGTCGGCATTCTGCTATGCCCGCTGTGTGAGAAGCGAACATTCGGGGCTGTGCTTACGGCCAATCGTGTGCAGGTGCTCGGATATCCGGTTTCGCTCAACGACTGGCGTTCGCGCGGCCCCTACGATGCCATCGTGCGCTGTGGAAGATGTAGGGGCGCATGGCCGATGTTCCGTAGCGGCGCATCGTCGGCGCAGATCATCGAGACCGGGCGCTGGCCGCAAAGCTATGAGATCCACGCCGAGCGTGCGCATGTCGAGCGAGCGGGAGCGGAAATGGGCTCGGAGCAGCTCGGAAAGGTGAGCCGATCGGGCGGTCCATCTCCGTGGAAGCCGGTCGAGCACTCGGCCGCGAGCTACCCCGCCCGAGACGGACCCACTACGGATGCGGCCCGATACGGCGGTTGATGGTCACTCCACCGAGGGGCCGACATCGCGGCGGCATTGTCCTGCCACAACTCCAGGAACCGCTCCGCCTCCTGCGGCGGCATGCTGAAGGCGTTGATGATCGTGACCGGTTCGTTCACCGGCGCTTCGGGTATCGCGATGTTCTCACTCATCGTTTCTCGTTTCCGGAAGTCATGGCTGCGCGATGGCGCCCAGTTGCTGTAGCACTTCCAATGCGTTGAATTGATTCCAGTGCTCGCGGACCTTGCCGTCCCGGAATCGGAAGTAGTGATAGTCGGCCAGATCGACCGGCCTTCCCGTCGGCGGCACGCCGAGGAGCTCTCCGCCGTGCACACCTTTGGCGAGAACGCGCGCCGCGACGAGATCGCCCTCGGCCACCACGAGGTCCAATTCCGCGGTGAGATCGTGCACTCCGGCGCGAGCCAGCATGGTCATCTTCTTGAAACCTTCGCGGCCGGAGTCAGCGCCGAAGAACAGCGCGTGCTGCAGCGAATGGTCGACGAAATCCTCGGCGAGCAACTCGTCGACGAGCTCCAACTTTCCCTGCTCGAACACCTCGTGAACAATTCTGCGGACAACTTCCTTATGTGCTTCGACCACGCCACTCTCCTGCTCATCATTTCGTTCCCATCCGACGCTAGAGACCATCGGCCATGGCATCAACGCACCGAAAGGTGCGTAGCCGCAGCCGCATTCGGGAACGGGTAGCGTGAATCCATGGAATTCGTTGCTCATGCCGACGCGTCGGCATGCCCGGTCGATCTGGCCATCCGAACCATCGGCGGGAGGTGGCGGATGCTGGTGCTGCGCTCGCTTCTCATGGAGGGTGAGCAGCGGTACAACAGCCTGCTGAACACGATTGCGGGCATCAGCGCCAAGGAGCTCACCCGGAACCTGCGGAGCCTGGAGGAGGCGGGACTGATCACCCGCGAGGTGCGTCGGCTCGGCGCGACCCTCGTCGACGTCTACGCCGTGACCGAGCTCGGCACCGACCTGTTGCCCGCGTTCCGTATCCTCGGTTCCTTCGGACTCCGCCTGGCCGCAACCCATTCCGACCCCGCCACCTCAGGTGCCGCCACAAGATAGTCGCGGTGGCACCGTACCCGCCGAAATCCAGAACGGCTGGGTCAGCCGGAATCGCCGCGCAGTGCTCGGCCGAGGTCGGCAGTGATCGGTTCTTTGGCGGTGAATGTATCTGTCACCATGCCGAAGTGGCACTCGGGGTCCGTGGCGTCGCTACACCTGTCTCGATACGAGTAGAGGAAAAGCGGTCCCGTGTATGGGAGGCTTCGCCACATGTTCACCCCCTGCACCAGGTAGTTTCGGATTATTTCCCGGCTTGGGATGCTGGATAGGCCCTCGGTCGGATAGCCGAATTCGGTTGCCCAAATCTTCTTGCCACTGTCGCCTCGCTCGACCATCACCGAGTGCACGAGCGCCAGTTCACCGCAGACGGGGCTCTCGGCGGCCGGGCCGAACATGTTCCACCATCGGTTGACGCACTCAGGATCGGCCGGACCCTTGCCCGAACTCCAGGCGGGGTATGGGTGATGGGCCACCGCATCGAAGTCGAGTTTGTATCCGTGGGTGTACGCCCAGTCGAGCCACACGGCGGATTCATTGGGGTTTCCCCCGGATTCCGGAGTTCCTCCTCCCGACGCACCGGCGAGCACGACACACGTCGAGCATCGCGCCTTCACTCGTTGTTTGGCAATCCGCACCAGCTGCCAATATCTGGTCTTTCGGTCGCTGCCGTAGTTGCCGAAAGAGACGAAGTTGGGTTCGTTCCAGACCTCGTAGGCATGGACTTTGTTACCGAAATGCGCGACTGTGCGGTCGACGATGGAACTCCAGTCCCGATCCCGGACAGGGAACCACTTGTCGTTGCTGTGTCCGCCGTTGGCCCATGGCGGCGCATAGGCCAGGACCAGAAGCACTTTCATCCCCCGAGCGGCTGCCGCGTCGACTGCGGGGTCCACCCGATCCCAACGCAGCGCCGCTCCCTGTTGATCCTCGACGTACCACCAATCGAGGTCGAGCCGGAGGAGAGGCTGCTGTGATCCCATCACCTGCTGCATCCCCGTCAGCCGCTGCTCGAGGTCGGCGCCCGAGGGGGATGATCCCTCCGCGAATCCGACGTCCGCGGATCCGAACGGTGCCGCATCCGCGCTGGGGGCCTGGACAACGCTCAACAGCGTCGTCGCCGCGAGCATCGCGGTCGCTGCTCTGAACCGCGCCCGCACCTTTGCGTGCCTGAATTCCATAGTGCCCCCGCCCTTCTGTCGTAACTCTGCTTGTGTACAGGCCAGAACCTCGGGTTGTCCACGGACGCCCGTAGTCAGGAAGGGAACCAGGCTCCCGGTCATGGCAGGGCCGAGCCGAGCCGGCCGATACGGCTGGCGATAGCCCAGCAGGCACAGCGACGCCCGGCGCTGGCGCAGGCCAGCGGCGGTGTTCCTGTCCGCCGCAGCCTATTTCCGGCCTTGCCCGAGCTGATTGGCACGGCGGCTGGTTCCGCAGCATTCGGATGCGCGGATGAGCCGGGGCGGACCCGGGCAAGCCCAGTGTCGCGGAGAGGGGCGTCGCCGTCTCCCGCCGCCGCACTGGTGTAGTCGGCACGCCCGGGAGGAGTCGAACCTCCAACCGTCTGGTTCGTAACCAGGCGCTCTGTCCGTTGAGCTACGGGCGCTTGCCCTGATGGGCTGGTTCCCTCGGCGAGATTCGAACTCGCACTTACCACCTCCTGAGGGTGGTGCCTCTTCCAGTTGGGCTACGAGGGAATGTGTTTCGGCGCGGGTGCGGCGAAACGTTGTGGCAGTGGGAGGAATTGAACGATCGGTGGTTGCGATGCGCGCAACGGGCCCGCTGCCGGGAATTCGCTGTGTAGTTGTGGCGCGGAGGGAGGGATTCGAACCCCCAGCCGACGACTTTGGAGATCGTTGCTCTGCCAGTTGAGCTACATCCGCATACGAAAAAGGGGTCACTCCTTGGCTTATCGCCGTGGAGTGACCCCTTCTCGCAGGTCAGCGAGACCGTCAGGGGCCGCTCCTGGCACGCATCGACCGCTGGACTAGCAGCTTGGCCGAGGTCGTGACATAGGCGCGCGCAAACCAGGCACCGTTTAGCAAGCGAAGTCGCTGCTGGGGCTGCCCGGTCATTGCTGTGCCTTTCGGAGTCATTCGGAATCGGTGTACTGACGTTAACACCCAAATGCTTCGGAGGAAACCGCTTTACGGTGTTGTCCGTGTCGCGTCCTTCAGTGTTTGCTCGCTTGCAGGGTATAGCTGAGCGGCATCCGCTCCGGATGCTCGGTGAGCCGCCATTCACCGTGCTCGTCGCGAGTCATCAGCCCGGGCAACGCCTCCCATGGCACGCTGTCGTGCTCGACCAGTCCGGTGATCGTCAGCCCCGCCTCGAGCAGCGCGGTGACCACCTCGCCGAGCCCGTGGTTCCACTCGTGCGTGGTGATCTGGGTGAACTCGGCGTCGTTGTCGACGTAGGTCGAGCCGTCGGTGAAGACCAACGGCTCGGTTTGCTCGAAGTACGGATAGCCGAGAGTCGGCCGGTCGGTGAAGTTCTCGTCCATCGCCCACAGGATCGGGTGGCCTTCGCGCAGGAACAGCCGCCCGCCCGGCCGCAGCAGTGCGGCGACGGTCCGCGCCCACCGGGCAATGCTCGGCAGCCAGCACAGCGCGCCGATGCCGGTGAAGACCAGGTCGAACCGCGCGCCGCCGAGCGCAGGCACCGCGTCGTAGACGTCGGCTTCGACGAAATCGATCGCGGCTCCGGTCTTTTCGGCCAGCAGCCGGGCCTGTGCCAGCGAGGCGGGGGAGAAATCGAGCCCGGTCATGGTCGCGCCGAGCCTGGCCAGCGAGAGCGTGTCGGTGCCGATATGGCATTGCAGGTGCGCGCCGCGCAGCCCGCTGATATCGCCGAGCAGCGGCAGATCGAAGCGCACGACCTCGCTGAGGAAATCGGGTTCGGCGAGGAAGCGGGGCACCGCGTAGTCGCGCGAAGCCGCGTGGACGGGTGCCCGCTCGTCCCAGTTCGCTTTGTTGAGGATCAGGTAGTCGTCGGTCACTCGAGGCACTGTGGCACGCGCGTGCGGGTCCGTGCATGTGAAATTATCGTCAGCAATCATCCCGCTAGCAGACAGAAACGGACAAATCGGGCATGCTTGCTGACATGACACCCCGCGCCGACAAGGCGACCGCATGCACGTAACCGCACTCGAATGGGGCATCACCATCGCGGTGATCCTCGGACTGTTCGTCTTCGACTTCTTCGCCCACGTGCGCACCCCGCACGAGCCGACCTTCCGTGAATCCGGATTCTGGTCGGCGGTGTACATCGGCATCGCCCTGCTCTTCGGCGGATTCGTGGCCTGGAAATGGGGCTCGACATTCGCCGGGGAGTACTACGCGGGCTTCGTCACCGAGAAGGCGCTTTCGGTCGACAACCTGTTCATCTTCCTCATCATCATGTCGAGCTTCGCGGTGCCGCGGATCTACCAGCAGAAGGTGCTGCTGATCGGCATCGTGCTCGCGCTGGTGATGCGCGGTGCGTTCATCGCTGTCGGCGCGGCCGCGATCAGCGCGTTCAGCTGGGTGTTCTATCTGTTCGGCGCGTTCCTGATCTACACCGCCGTGAACCTGCTGCGGGAGAGCGGCCACGAAACCGAGGCCGAAGAGCGACGCGACAGTCGCATCGTCGCGCTGGCCAAGCGCGTGCTGCCGACCACCGACCAGTACGACGGCGACAAGCTCGTCACCCGGATCGCCGGGCGCAAGGTGGTCACCCCGCTGCTGCTCGCGCTGCTGGCGATCGGCTTCGCGGATCTGCTGTTCGCGCTCGACTCGATCCCGGCCATCTACGGCCTGACCAACGAGCCCTACCTGGTGTTCACCGCGAACGCGTTCGCGCTCATGGGTTTGCGGCAGCTGTACTTCCTCATCGGCGGCCTGCTCGACCGCCTCGTCTACCTGTCCTACGGACTGGCGGCCATCCTCGCGTTCATCGGCGTCAAGCTGGTGCTGCACGCGCTGCACGAGAACACGCTGCCGTTCATCAACGGCGGTGAGCATGTCGCCGTGCCGGAGATCTCCACGACGATCTCGCTCGGCGTCATCCTCGGGATATTGGTCATCGCGACGGTCGCGAGCCTGATCAAGACCCGCGGCGCCGTCGAAAGTCGTTCCGGCTCCGAGTAACTCGGCACACTCGAAGAACTCAGAACACCCGGTTGCTGCCGGGCGCGATCTCGAAGCCGCTCCCGTTGGCATCGTTGCGGCACACGATGCCGACGGGCTGGGCCTGGCAGGTGAACCCGTGCACGCTCAGGCTGGATCCGGCGGGCAGCACCGGGCCACCTGCCTTGGGCGCCTTGGCATTCGCGTCCGGACGGACGAACATGCCCTCGTTCACGCACAGGTATCCGGCATTCTCGCCGACAGCGAGCGCGGCGGACTCCGGATCGGTACTCCAGCAGGCCTGCATCTCCGGCGGGGCGGGCACGGTGGTGCCCTGGCAGCCGGTGAAGCGGCGCGGCTGGCCGACCGCCTCGTCGAGGATGCCGCAGGTGATGGAGCGGTCCGCGGATTGGAAGTAGTAGCCACCGTCGGAGCGGTAGACCTCGGGGTCGACGGGACCCGGTCGGGGGCGACCGGCGGTGGTGGCATTGCGGGCGGAGTCGTCCGCCGCATGGTCGCAGCCGGCCAGGAGCAGCGCGGCGGCGACGGTAGACGCGAAAATCACCAGGGATCTACGCACGAGATCAGAGTCTGCCTCGCGCGGCCTGTGTTCGTCAGCAAATTCGCGCGGCAAGTCACCAGAAGTTTGCTAACTCCCCTTGCCGCGCCGCTGGCAAACCCGTTTTCCCTCGGCAACGCGCGAGCACCCCTGCGGGATGGTCGGCAGGGGTGCTCGCGCGTAGCAGGCGGGTCAGGCGGTGAACGGGCCCATCACCGGCAGCCATTCCACCGCGCGGACCTCGGCGATGAGGTTCTCGCGGGCGAACGGATCCTCGGCGAGCAGTGCCTTCATCGCGGCCTCGTCGTCGGCCTGGAACATCAGCAGCGCGCCGCTGCCGTCGGTGTACGGGCCGCTCATCAGCAGGGTGCCCGCCTCGAGCAGGCCGGCCAACCAGGCCCGATGGGCCGGACGGTGGGTGTCGCGGCCCGCGACGGTCGCCTCGGAATAGGTGTAGTCGACGGCGAAGATCGGCACCGGCGGATCCTTTCTAGCGGTCTAGCGGAGGTTCAGCAGCATTCGAGTATTGCCGAGGGTGTTCGGCTTCACGTAGCTCAGGTCGAGGAATTCGGCGACGCCGGTGTCGTAGGAGCGGCACATCTCCGCGTAGACCTCGGCGGTCACCGGGGTGCCCTCGATCTCCACGAACCCGTGCCGCCCGAAGAAGTCCACCTCGAAGGTCAGCACGAACAGCCGCTGCAGTTCCAGTTCACGAGCCACCTCGACGAGCCGCTGCACGACGAGCCTGCCGACACCGCTGCCCTTGACATCCGGATGCACCGCGACCGTGCGCACCTCGCCGAGATCGGCCCACAGCACATGCAGTGCGCCACAGCCGACCACCCGGCCGTCCAGTTCGGCGACCCAGAACTCCTGCACCGCTTCGTACAGGGTGACCAGGTTCTTCTCCAGCAGGATCCGGCCGGCGTAGACATCGACGAGGCGTTTGATCTCGGGCACATCGGAGGTTCGCGCGCGTCGGACAACCGGAATGGAGCCATGCGCGGCAGATGCCGCGACCGGATGCGCGTCGCTGGTCGAACCACCTAGTGGTCCCCGAGAGGTCATGGGGTGCACAGTAGTCGGCCCGGTTACCGATAGTCTGAACGTGTGCCCTACATCCAATCGCCGCGCTCACCGCACCCTGCCGGTCGGCGTGTTGGGCATGAATCGCGCGTGATCGAGGCGGGGGCATGAGCGTGCAGCCCGACGATCGCCCCTGGGTCGAACCCGCGCCGGTGCGCGCGGGTTTCGTGCCGACGCAGACCGAGCCGTCGGTGCCGTTGATGAATATCGCGAACATCCTGACCATGCTGCGGATCGCGCTGGTCCCGCTGTTCGTGCTCGCCCTGTTCGCCGACGGCGGGCACGACGCGGGCTGGCGGATCGCGGCGGCCGCGCTGTTCGGCATCGCCGCCATCACCGATCGCTTCGACGGGCAACTGGCACGCAAATACGGTCTGGTCACCGATTTCGGCAAGCTCGCCGATCCGATCGCGGACAAGGCGCTGATCGGCGCCGCGGTGATCGGGCTCTCCCTTCTCGGCGATCTGCCGTGGTGGATCACCCTGGTCATCTGCGGCCGGGAAATCGGCGTCACCCTGCTTCGCCTCGCCGTCGTCCGCCGCGGTGTCATCCCGGCCGGCCGCGGCGGGAAGGTGAAGACCCTGATGCAGTCGCTGGCCATCGCGGTGCTGCTGCTGCCGCTGAGCGGTGGATTCGCCACTGCCGGAATGATTCTGATGTACGTGGCGGTGGTGCTGACCGTCGTCACCGGCCTCGACTATGTCGGTCAGGCCGCCAGGGTCTGGCTGGCGGGCGGTCCGGGCCGGGCCCGGGGATGACCGATCCGCTGACCGCCGAGTCGTCCGCGGCCGACCTGGTGCGCGCACTCGGTGTGGCGGGCCAGACCGTCGCGACCGCCGAATCGCTGACCGCCGGATTGCTCAGCGCCACCATCGCCGGGGTGCCCGGCGCGAGCGTCGTGCTGCGCGGCGGGCTGGTGGTGTACGCCACAGATCTCAAACACAGCCTCGGTGGCGTCAGTGACGAAGTACTTCTGACAGAGGGCCCGGTCGCGGCGAGCACCGCCGAACAGCTGGCCGTCGGCGCGCGCACCAGCTGCGGCGCGGATTGGGGCATCGCGCTCACCGGCGTCGCCGGACCGGACGAACAGGACGGACATCCCGTCGGCACGGTCTTCCTCGGCGTAGCGGGGCCACGGCATACCGAGGTGATGCGGTTGAAACTGGCCGGGGACCGGTGGACGATCAGGCTCGGTGCGGCGCACACCGCGCTGCGGGAATTGCTACGGTGCGTTCGAGACTTGGGATAACCGAGTCGGCTGTACCGGGAACCACCCGATGCCGCCCGACGTTGTGCCAGAAAGAACGGCGTACGCGGTGTGGGCCACACATCGCGTCGGCCCGGTGAGTGGGAGCGAAGGAGAACCGAGATGACGCTGCTGCGAGAGGCGATCGGGGACAGTCTGCGGCGTGCGCGTCTCGCCCAGAATCGGACCCTGCGCGAGGTCTCGACCTCGGCGCGCGTGAGCCTGGGCTACCTGTCGGAGGTCGAACGCGGCCGCAAGGAGGCATCCAGCGAGCTGCTGGCCGCCATCTGCGCCGCACTCGACGTGCCGCTGTCGCGGGTGCTCTGGGATGTGAGCACGATCATGGCAGGCGCCGACGGCGTGCCCGTGCACGAGGACCGCGCGGCCGCCGTGCCCGCGGCCGAACGGGTCCCCGCGGCCGAACCCGCCGAATCCGATACCGCGCCGGAGGCCGCGCAGGCACCGGCGACCGCGACGATGTCGGTGGCAGGCGCCCGTCCGCTGCCTCGCATCGCCGAGGACACCAGGATCGTCATTCCGGCCCCGAAGGCCGACATGCTGGTCTTGGTGCGCAACAACTGACAGGGGACGCACGGTGGCGGCCCCCGGCCAACGCTGCGGACCGCCACCGGAAACGGATAGATTCTCCCTAGGCGTCGGTTGGGCCGGGTTCGCCCGGACCGGGTGCCGCATGGTGGAGGATAGGCACATATCGGGTGCGTGACGGTCGCGCACCGGAGCCGCGGACAGCGGTACAGCAGATGGAGGCGGGATCAATCGATGGCTAATCCGTTCGTCAAGGCCTGGAAGTACCTGATGGCCCTCTTCGATTCGAAGATCGAGGAGCACGCGGATCCGAAGGTCCAGATTCAGCAGGCTATCGAGGAAGCTCAGCGCCAGCATCAGGCCCTTTCGCAGCAGGCCGCGTCGGTCATCGGCAACCAGCGTCAGCTGGAGATGCGGCTCAACCGTCAGCTCGACGATGTCGAGAAGCTCAATGCCAATGCGCGCCAGGCGGTCATGCTCGCCGACCAGGCCGCCGCCGCGGGCGATACCGAGAAGGCGATCCAGTACACCAACGCGGCCGAGGCGTTCGCCGCGCAGCTGGTCACCGCCGAGCAGTCCGTCGAGGACCTCAAGGTGCTGCACGACCAGTCGCTGCAGGCGGCCGCGCAGGCCAAGAAGGCCGTCGAGCAGAACGCGATGATGTTGCAGCAGAAGGTCAGTGAGCGCACCAAGCTGCTGAGCCAGCTGGAGCAGGCCAAGATGCAGGAGCAGGTCTCCGCGTCGCTGCAGCAGATGGACTCGACGCTGTCCGCGCCCGGCACCACGCCCAGCCTGGACGCGGTCCGCGACAAGATCGAGCGCCGCTACGCCAACGCGCTCGGCGCCGCGGAACTCGCGCAGAACTCGGTGCAGGGCCGCATGCTGGAGGTGCAGCAGGCCAGCATCCAGATGGCCGGGCACAGCAAGCTCGAGCAGATCCGCGCGTCGATGCGTGGTGACGCGCTGCCCGCCGGTGGCGGTCAGCCCGCGATCAATCCGGCTCAGGCGCAGGCCAATCCGGCCCAGCCGCAGCCGCAGCTGAACAAGGATCAGGCCGCGCAGCAATAGCGGTCGCATCACTGGCCGATCGAGCGTATGTTCGATCGGTGGGAGAAATCGCATGACTGGCAAGCAGTCCGAAGGATCGCGGCGGGGCACCCGCCGCACCGCCGCGATCATTCGCGCGCAGGCCGCACTGGCGCCGCAGCCGGGGAGCCTGCCCGACACCCTGCGTGAAGCGGGGGAGACCGCACTGGTCGCGGTGCGCCGCTGGGCCGATCCGCGTGAGCGTGAACTGCGCAAGCGCCGCCGGGCCCGCAGGCGCAGTTTCCAGCTCGGCACCGTCGGCGGTCTCACCACCGCGGGAACCGTTGGGCTCATGATCATTTCGGCCCCCGCCTGGGCCGTCGTCGTGGTGGGTGGCGGCGCGGTCGCGCTGGTCACCGGCACCGCCTTGAGCGCCCGCCGCTATCTGCAACTGCGCAGTTCGCCACTGCCACAGGCCGCCTTCGTGCCACGCAAGCAACCACCGCTGTGGTCTAGCGCACGCGGCCCGATCGGCAGGCTGGTCCGCGCCGAGCGGGCACTGCACGGGCTCGGTACGCAGATCGCCCGCTCGCACCGCCTCCCCGAAGACGAACTCGTCGATATGCTCGAGACCGCCCAGTCCGGCGCCGCCGCACTGCACGCCCTGGCCACCGACGTGATCGCGATGGAACAGGCGCTCGGCGCGCTCGGCCGCGCCGATTCCCCTGCCGCCGTTGCCCTCTCCGAGAACACTCGCCTGGCCCTGACCCGCCTTGACGCGGGCGTCGCCGAATACGAACAGGTCGTGACCGCCGCGGGCAGCGTGCTCGCCGTCCCCGAGAACATCGTCCTGCGCCACAATTTCGATGTCATCGTCGCCGATCTCCGCCACGCCGCCGACCGCCTCGATGGCTGGGCCCAAGCACTCACCGAGGTAGCCGACCGCTCGGTCCCCGCCTCCCTCCCGCCCTACGACGGCAGGTAATTCAGCCCCGCAGGGTGGCGATGGCCTTCTCGATGCGCCGTTGACGTGTCTCGGGCTTCTTCGCGCTCTCGATGGCGTGCACGTGCTCACGCTTGCGGCTATAGGCGAGTTTGTCGTAGGCGGCGCGGGCGACGGGATCGTCGTCCAGGGCCTTGGCGAAATCCGGTGGCTCGACGATGACGCGCGGCTGGGTGTCGAGCTCCACCTCCACCTCGACCTCCTCGCCGATCTCGACACCCGCGGCCTGCCGGTTGGCGTTGCTGAGGCCGAGCAGGTAGCGGCCGCGCATGAGGGCGACCCGGCTCCGCCAGGAATGCCCGTTGAGCCTGATCGTCACCGGCGGCCGCGCGCCCTCGCCGAGCGCCGCGACCACCTCGGGCGGAACCTCCAGGCCGCGCATCGGCTCGGGTGGCTCGACGTGGGTCCGAAACTTCATGATCTTTCTCCTGTCGTTCTGCCCGTAGGTGATCGCTGCTACTCGGTTATTCGGCGTAGGGCTGGTCGGTTCCCTGGGCGCTGTAGCCGATGCTCCAGACGTAGCCGTCGGGGTCGGCGAAGGTGCCGCCGTATCCGCCCCAGGGCAGTGCGCCCGCGGGGTTGAGAATGGTGGCGCCCGCCTTTTCGGCTTCGGTCATGATCTCGTCGACTCGCGTCTCGCTGCGGACGACGTAGGTCAGTACCAGTCCGCTGAAGCCGCTGCCTTCCGGATCGGTGCCGACCTGTCCGGCCAGGCCCTCGCGGCCGTAGAAGCCGACCGGAGAGGCGCCGTCGGAGGCGAAGAACACCGAGATGCCGAAGTCGTTCTGGATCTTCCAGCCGAGTCCCTCGGTGTAGAACTGCTTGGCGCGCTCCATGTCTCGTACACCGAGCAGGATCGAGCTGACGTGCGCTTTCATGACTTTGACTCCTTGCGTTGTGGATGTATGCGTACCAGAGAGGGATTCAGCGATCTTGCAGCAGACCGAGGATGTTGCCGTCGAGGTCGATAACCTCGGCGACCCGGCGCCCCTGGCCGACATCGCGCAGCGGCTGCTTCACCGTCGCGCCCGCGGCGATCAGTTCGGCCAGCTTGGCCTCGATATCGGGCACCTCCCAGTAGTTGACCGGAGTGGTGATGGCCTGCGGGCCGCCGTCGGGCACCAGGCCGATGTGGTGGCCGTCGACCTCGAAACCGACGTAATAGGTGCCTTCGATCTGCGGCGGTACACCGAACAGGGCGGTGTACATGGCAGTGGCCGTTGCCAGGTCGGAGACGGGGTGCAGCACGGTCTTGATGCCCTTGGCTGCGGTGGTCATGGATGCTCCTGAAGTCTCTGTGTTCGCGCTGTTCGGTACGGGTAATACGTTATTTCCGGCGCGCCGCCGCGACATCCGTGCTGACCACGGAACGTGCCACTGAGAGACGTACGCAGGTGTTCCCGCGCAAGCGAAACGGCCGTGCGTGAGAATGTTGGCGTGTCGAAGTCGAAGCTGGCCGCCGGGATCTCGGATCGTGAGGCCGAGGTGCTCGCCCTGGTGGGGCAATATCGCAGCAATGCCGAAATCGCCGCGCAGCTGTTCATCTCCGTGCGCACCGTGGAGACCCATGTGTCTTCCCTGCTGCGCAAGGTCGGGGTGACGGATCGGCGGGCGCTGGCCGAACGGGCCGCCGAGTTCGACCGGGGCGAGGAGGGGGCCGCGCCGGCCACCGTGCTGCCCTCGCCGCTGACCTCGTTCGTCGGCCGGGTGCGCGAACGCACCGCCTTGCGCGAGGCCGTGCGCACGCAGCGGCACGTGACCGCGCTGGGGCCCGGCGGAGTCGGCAAGACGCGGCTGGCATTGGCTGTGGCCGCGGACCTTTCCAGTGAATTCACCGGCGGCGCATGGTTCGTGGACCTGGTACCGGTGACCGATCCGGCGATGGTCGGCGCCGCGGTCGCGCGGGCGCTCGGGCTCGGTGAGCAGCAGGGGCGCAGCCTCGACGATTCGGTGTCGGCCACGCTGGGCGAGCGCAGGGTGCTGCTGGTGCTCGACAACTGCGAGCATCTGCGCGACGGGGTGGCGCCGTTCATCGAACACCTGCTCGCGCACTGTCTGAACGTGACCGTGCTCGCCACCAGCCGTGCGCGGCTCATGGTGCCGTTCGAGCAGGTCTTCACGGTGCCGCCGCTGTCGCTCGGCGACGACGCCGAAGACGCCGTCGCATTGTTCCTGGATCGGGCCGCCGCGCTGGGCTGGCCGGTGGATGCCGAGCAGCTGGATCGGGTGCACGAGATCTGCGGCCGGCTCGACGGGCTGGCGCTGGCCATCGAACTCGCGGCCGCCCGGCTGCCCACCCTCGGCCTCGACGGGCTCGGCGCGAGCCTGGCGGATCCGTTGCGACTGCTGGTCGGTGGCCGTCGTGCCGACGAACGGCATCAGTCCGTGCGGGCCATGCTGGATTGGAGCCAGGCGCTGCTGACCGCCGAGGACCGGTGCGTGCTGCGGCGGGTCTCGGTATTCGCCGCGCCGTTCACCGCCGCCGACGCCATGGCGGTGGCGGGCTCGGCGGGATTGGATCCGATCGCGGTCGCCGACGGGCTGGCCCGGCTCACCGAGCAAAGCCTGCTGACCGTGGTGCCCTCCGCGCGCGGCACTCGATACCGGGCATTGGCGACCATCCGCCAATACGAACGCGAAGAGCTGGCCACCGCGGGGGAACTCGACGAAGTCCGTGCGCGCCATCTGAATTGGTGTGCGACCACCGCCGCTGCACTGATCGCCGATCCCACGTCGGCCTCCCGCGCCTGGCATTCCGCGTTCGATGCCGCCGCCGACGATATGCGCGCCGCGCTGGCCTGGGTTTCGGCGTTGCCCGAACATCGGGACGACGCGCATGCTCTGGCGATATCCATGGCGCAGTTGGCTTTTCGACGAAATCTGATCGGTGAATCCCAGCGTCGCTACGAACAGGCTGCGGCGCTGACCGGTGACCCGGTCGCGGCCGCGGGGGCGTTGCGGCGTGCCGCCGAGGTGGCCGGGTGCCGGATGCGCGGCGAGGACATGTACCGCCTGTACCGCGCCGCCGCCGAAACCGCCCTCGGTGCAGGCGATTCCGCGGCGGCGGCGCAGGATCTGGCCACCGCGGCGATCACCGTCTACCGGATGTCCGACACCTTCGCGCAGCCGGTCGCGGCGGGCGAGGCGGCGGCGCTGCTGTCGCGGGCGCGCGAGCTCGCCGGTGCGGACCCGGCCGCACTGGCCGCCGTTGCCCTGGCCGAATGTGGCGTGCTTGCCGATTCCGGCGCCGCGGGCGATGGGTCGGAAAAGATAGAGGCCGGGTCGACCACCGCCGCCGATGCCGATCCGACCGAATCGGAAATGCTTGTCTCTGAGGCGATCTCACGCGCGCGACGTGCCGTGGAGCTGGCCGATCGCACCGGCGACCCGCTCGCGCGCAGCGCGGCACTCGACGCACTCGCCGCGGCGCAATGCTGGGCCGGGGATATCTTCGCCACCGCCGAGACCACCCATCGGCGAGTCGCCTTGCTGACCGCCATGCCACGCACGCCCGCCAGCGCCCTCGAACACGTCAACGCGCTATCCGAGGCGGCCGAGATCGGTATCGGAGTCGGCGACCTTCGGGGTTCCCGGCGCTCGGCCGAACAGCTGCGCGACCTGCCGCTGCTTGCCGAGCGTGGTGATTTCGCGACCTCCGCGCTCCTGGTCGCGGACGCTCTGGCGGGCAACCTCGAGGAAGTACTCACCGGCAGTGGACGATTCATCGACGCGTGGGAACGCTCCGGCCGACCCCACGCCCCCGGTCTCGCCCCGGCCGCCGCGGCCGTCGCGATGGCGCACGGTCTGCGTGGCGACGACGCCGCGCGCGCCGAGTGGCTGGCCATCGTGGACACCCTCGGGGGCGCGCCGGACCATCAGTCCGCTTTCCGCGCCGTCTTCGCCGCTATCGTGCTGCTCGATCGTGGCCGACCCGAACTGGCGCTGGCCGAACTGGCCACCGAGCCGGACGCATTGGACGAGCGTGCCCTCTGGATCTGGCGGCACTGGTATGTCGCCCTGCGCGCCGAAGCCGCCGTCCTGGCCGGCCATTCGGATGCGCGCGGCTTCGTTGCCGCGGCTCGGACCACAGTGTCCGGCAACCTCATAGCCGGTCCGATCGTCGAGCGGGCCGCCGCTCTGCTCGACGACGACCCTGATCGACTGCCCGCCCTCGCGGCGGAATTCGAACGCGCCCACTGCCCCTACCAATCCACCCGGAGCCGCACCCTCGCCGCCGACGGCCACGCCTGATCACCCCGGCTCAGGCAGTTGCTTCCCACACGAATCCGTCCGGGTCGGTGAACGAACCGATGCCGCTGCCCATCACGATGCGATGCGATCCGCTGCCCTCCGGGGACATTCCGGCGTCCTTCGCTGCGGCCTTGCGCGGATACATGGCCAGACTGACCGGCGAGCCCTGGTTCGCGAACTCGGCGTACTTGCCGCCGAAGCTCTTCGCCACCGTCAATCCGCGCTCGACGTAGAACTGCTTGCTGGCCTTCACATCCGCCACGCCGAGCAGCAACACCAGGTCGTCGATTTCGCGGGTGAACGGTCCGACATCCTTCTTCTTCGAGGTGTCGACCTTCCAGACCGTTCCGTCCGGCGCCTGCAGCACCGCGCCGTAGCCCCACAGACTCTTCTTCGCGGGCTGCACGACGGTGAATCCGGCATCGACCGCGGTGCCGACGAGGCTGTCGACGGTGGAGGGCTGCGAAACCACCAGCGACAGCAGGAATCCGCGGAATCCGGTGCTGGGTGCCTGCGCGGCGCGGAACCCGATCCGGTCACCGAGCCCGAAGGCGGCCTCGTAGATCGCGGCGGCGGCCTCGGGATCGGCCACCTCGAGCTGAATGGTGATATCGGTGCTGGTGAGCGTGTTGATTTCCATGCCCATAACGCTAGGCACGCCCAGCACCGGTCACATCCGTGCCGACCACGGAACACACCACGGAGACCCACTCGGTGACTCGCCCGTGGGCGGTCGGATCGGCTCAGACGAGTAGGACCCGGCGCCCGCGGGTGTGCCCGGTCTGGCTGTCGGCGTGCGCCGACGCGGCCTCGGCGAGCGGATACGACCGGTCGACCGGGATGTGGAGTTTCCCGCGCGCGATGAGGTCGACGGCCGTGGCGAGCGCTTCGGGCATGCTGCCGCCGATACCGGCGAATCGGATCCCGAGCATCGGCGCCTCGAGGTCGGCGATGGTGATCACCTTGTCCGGGTCCCCGGTCAGGTCGAGGAGTCCGCGGAGGACGCCCGCGCCGTTGAGGTCGAGGGCGGCGTCGACGCGGCCGAGCCGGCGAACTCGTTCCACCCAGCCCGCGTCGTAGGTGGTGGCGAGGGCGCCCAGGCCTCGCACATAGTCCTGGTTCGCCGCCCCCGCGGTGCCGATCACCGTGATTCCCCGCTCGCGGGCGATCTGCAACACCGCTGACCCGACTCCGCCGGCCGCGCCGCTGACCAGCAGCGTCTGCCCGGGCTGAACGCCGACCAGGTGGATGACCCGAATCGCGGTCTCGACCACGGACGGGTATCCAGCCGCCTCCGCGAAGCTCAACCCGTCGGGTTTGCGTGCCCAGGAGGTGAGGACGGCGAACTCGGCGTAGGTGTTCGAACCGCGGCCGAATACGGGATCGCCGACCTCGATGCCGGTGACGCCGTCGCCGACCTCGTCCACCACGCCCGACGCGTCCTGTCCGACGCCGGCCGGGAGCTGGATCGGGCGGATTCGCCGGAACTGACCCGCACGGAGCCGCCAATCATGGGGATTCACGCCCGCCGCCCGCACGGCGATGCGTATCCGACCGGGGCCGGCGTGGGGCTCGGCCACCTCTGCCGGTGTCAGGACTTCAGGGCCGCCGTACTCGGCGAAGCGCATTGCTTTCATGCCTGCACGTTAGGGCTAACGGTTAGTGTTTTGCAACGGTTGTTATTTCACGACTCGCGGCGCTATATTGCGCGAGCGCAACCGTTAGGACTTCGCAACCAGTGCGTTTATGCAGCCGATAGCATCGGGGGATGACCGTGCCGACCGGACGTCGTGAGCGCAAGAAGGCCGCGACCCGCCAGAAGATCGCCGACACCGCACTGGCGATGTTTCTGGAACGCGGATACGAATCGGTGGGCATCCGCGACGTAGCCGCCGAGGCCGACGTCGCCGTCACCACGGTCTTTTCCCACTTCGCCTCGAAAGAAGCCCTGGTCTTCGAGCAGGACGAGAATTTCGAGCAGCGCCTCACCCAGGCGGTCACCGGCAGGTCGGCGGGCGATCCGTTGATCCCAGCGCTGCGACACGAGATTCACGCCATGGTGCGGCACTGCGCGGCCGAGGGCGCCGCACCGATCTGGCGCCTGATCGACCGGACCCCCGCCCTGCGCGAATACGAGGAGTCGATGCGGCTGCGCCACGCGGAGTCGCTGGCGGCGGCGATCGCGGCGGCCCTCGACCAGCCGCCCACCAGCACGGCATGCCGGGCGATCGCCCGGTTCGTGATCGACGCCTACTCACTGGCCCGCGAGGCGGCCGACCCGCGGGCGGCGGTGGACGACATCTTCCGGATGATCGAGGCAGCCTGGGAGACAACCTCACTGACCTGAGGAGCCGCGACGCCGTCTTCCCGTTGCCGCACTGACGATGTGCCGAGCGCAGTCGAATGGCGGTTGGACACGCCGATTCCAGCCGCCCTCTGACTGCGCTCGACGGTGCGCCGGTGTCAGGAGGGGCGCAGGACCGAGGTTGCGGGGAAGTGGATGCCGGTGGGGGTGGGGGATGCGCCGGTCAGGTCGCGGATGACCACGGGAGCGTCGGTGGTGAGGGCGTGGGCGCCTACTCCGATGACGCGGTGGGGTGCGGCGGCCAGGCCGGCCGCGATGCCGGTGGTGCTGTCTTCCAGGACGACGCAGTCCGTGATGGGGGTGCTCAACTTGTGGGCGGCGAGGAGGTAGCCGTCGGGGGCGGGTTTGCCCGCGGTGACGTCGGCGGCGGTGATGGTGACCGGCGGCAGCGGCAGGCCCGCGGCGGTGAGGCGGGCGGTGAGCAGGGCGGGGGACGCCGAGGTGACGATGGCCCAGTTGTCCGCCAGCCGGTTCAGGAGTTCGAGCGCGCCGGGGATCGGGCTGGTGCCGACGGCCCCGGCGATCTCGATCGTTTCGATTCTGGCCAGGCCCTCGGCGTGTGCCTCTTCGGGGAGGAAAAGGCGGACCGTGTCCGCGGATCGGCGTCCGTGAATGCCGACGAGCACCTGTTCGGGGTCGAGACCGTACTCGGTCGCCCATTGCCGCCAGGCCTGCTCACCGCTGTCCGTCGAATCGACGACCACGCCGTCGCAGTCGAAAAGCAGCGCTGCGCACCGTACCTCGATATCCATGAACTCACTCCTCGTCGATTGCCGCAACGGGCCGCGCCATCCACAGTTGCACGGACGTGCCGGTGCGACGGCGCAGGCGCGCCACGAGATAGGCGATGAGCCCCGCCACACCGACGGCGGCGGCGAGCGCCGGGCCCGCGAAGGGGATCAGCTCTCGCGCGGTAGCGGTAGCGGCGTATCCGGCCCCGGCCTCCGCCGTCGCCCACACCACCGCCGCGCCCGCGCTGTACGGCGCGATCCGCCGATACGGCAGACCCGACGCACCCGCGACATGCGGTGTGAGCGTGCGGATCACCGGCAGGAACCGCCCGAGGGCCACCGCCTGCGCCCCGCGCCGCACCATCACCTCCTCGGTCCGCCGCCATGCCGCCTCGGGTATCCGCCGCCCCAGCCGATGCGACCGCAACCGCCCACCGAGCACCCGCCCGGTTCGATGCCCGAGCGCATCCCCGGCCACCACCGACACCACCGCGATCCCGACCACCCCGAACAGCTCCAACTGCCCCGCCCGCGCCAACGCCCCCGCCGTCAACATCAGCGTGAGCGTAGGAACGAAAGCCCCGACCAACAGCACGGATTCGGCCAGCACCACAGCGGCCACCACCCCATAACCCGCCCCTGCGGGCACCCGGCCCACGAGCTCGACGATCGTGTTCATGCTGCGCACCACCAGGTTTCGGCAACCGCCACCTCGGTCGTCCCGAGCAGGCCTGCCATGGGCCCGCCGGCCGACGAGCAGCCATGTCGGCGACAGAGATTCGGATAGCGATGCGATCCGCCTGATGGATATCCCGACATCGCGTTGTGCGCCTTCGAGGACGGAGTGCGGATTCGGTCCGCGCCCACGCACCGCTGGGGAAAGTCGAGTTCAGGCGCGACCGGCCCGCCCGTCTCGGCAGCGGGGAGACGCCCGACCCGGTAACGGTGATCAGGGGTGCGATGTGATCCGCGTATCCGATGGCCCGGGAAGGTGTTGCGTACCTGGGTGTTTCGTCGATGGTCCGGGCCGACTCGCGGACGGGCGCATGAGCGTGCGGCGGTGGACAAGCGCCCGTGGTGGTGGGGAGCTCGATCGCGGTGCGCGCGGATGCGTGTGTGTTCGCGCTGGGTCATGGTGTGTGCCCTGATGTTTCGCTGAAGGCGCCGGTCGATCGGTGGACCGGGGCAGGGGTGCGGAGGGTCCACACGTCGGCCGGGGGAAGGTTGGTCCAGACCGTGGTGCGGGCGGATTCGTGCAGGGTGCGGTGGGTGGTGAGGATCTGTTCGACGGCGCGGTGGCGGGCGGATTCGGCGCGGCGGGCGAACGCGGCGCGGGCGAAACGGCTGCCGCGGTAGGCGAAGTAGGTCAGGGTGCCGCCGGGGTGGAGCAGGTCGATATAACGGTGCAGGATCGAATCCACGTGGGCAGGTTCGAAATTGGTGAAGGGAAGCCCGGAGACGATCACGTCGTAGCGATGGTTGGTGTGGAATCGCTCGATCGTGGTGCTGTGGACTCGGATCAGCGGCGGCAGGCTTGCCAGGTCGAGGTCGGCCTGCACCATGCGGTATAGGCGGCGGGCGAAGCGGTGATTCGATTCGACGATGTCCAGGCGGCTGCCCGAGCCGATGAGTGGCAGGAGAGCGCGGGTGACCGGACCGGTCCCCGCGCCCACCTCCAGCACCGACAGCGGTCGCGAGGTCTGCGCCCGCACCGGTTCGGCGAGTGCGGCGGCAAGGCGGCGGCCGCTGGGTGCGATGGCGCCGGTGGTGCGCAGGTCGCGGATGGCCTCGCGCAGGAAGAGCCAGCCGCCTCGGTCCTGGAAGTCGGGGGAAATCGTTTGTCGCTGCATGGTTTTCGACGCTAGGCAGCGATCGAGCGAGCGAAATCCGCCGTTGTGCGACGCGATTCTTCGACGAAAGTAGGGGGTTGCGATATCCGATCGGTGGAGGTGTCCGCCGCGGCCCTCGCTCTAGCTTGGGGACGTGGACACAGAAACTCCGATTCGCTGGCCGTGGTGGGCCGAGGTCGCGCTGACCGCCTGGGTGACCGCGCTGTCGGTGCAGGATGCCTATGTCTCCGTCGACCGTCAGCTGTTCGCGCTGCCCGTCCTGGTGGCGCTGGTCGCCGGGCTGGCCACGGCGGGCAGGTACCGGTGGCCGCTGCTGGTCGCGGTGCTCGCCGTCGCGGCCGCGGGCGGCTGGGGACTCGTGCTCCCATTGCTGGTCAGCGCCTTTCAGCTCGCGGTGCGGGGCAGGCTGCGCCTCGCCGCCGGCGCGGTCGGCGGCGCGGTGCTGGTGAACGCGCTGGTGCGCCCCACCCTCGACCTGTGGCAGCCGCGCGGTTTCGGCATGGCGATGCTGGTCGGTCTCGCGTTCGCGCTGGGACTGTGGGTGCGAAGTCGGCGCAGGCTGATCGACGCGCTCGCCGTCCAGGTCGATCATCTGCGCACCGAGCGCACGCTGCGCGAGGAGGCGGCCAGGCTGGCGGAGCGTTCGGCGATCGCCGCCGAGATGCACGATGTGCTCGCGCACCGGCTCAGCTTGCTCGCCCTGCACTCCGGCGTGCTCGCCACCCGCACCGACACGCTGCCCGCACCCGTTGTCGAACGTCTCGGCCTGCTGCGCACCACCGCCACGGCGGCACTGGACGAACTGCGCGACGTGCTCGGCGCGCTGCGCGATCACGACGACGCCGCGGCGCTCGGGCCCGCGCTGCCCGATCTCGACGAGCTTGTCACCCAGGCCAGGCAGGCGGGCCAGCACATCGAGCTGACCACCGAAGGCGTCGAGGAGACGGCGCAGGCGGCGCACCGGCTCGCGGTCTATCGCATCGTCCGCGAGGGGCTGACCAATGCGCGCAAGCACGCGGGTGACGCCGCCGTCACCGTGCTGGTCCGCTACGGCTCCGCCGCGACGCGGGTCGAGGTGGCCAATACCGCCGGTACGCCGGTACATTCGGCGGTTCCGTCGGGATTCGGCCTGATCGGCCTGCGCGAGCGCGTCGACGCGCTCGGCGGGCAGCTGCGGGCGGGTCCGGCGGGCGCGGGCGCCTGGCGCCTCACCGCACGACTGCCGACACAGATACGGGAGGGCGCCGCCCGATGATCCGCGCCATGATCGTCGACGACGACGCCCTGGTCCGCCTCGGACTGGCCGACCTGCTGGATACCGACCCCGGGATCGAGGTCGTCGCGCAGGCCGCGGACGGCGTGCAGGCCGTCGAACTCGCCACCGCCCACCGCATCGACGTGGCCCTGATGGACGTGCGCATGCCGCGCATGGATGGCATCACCGCGATCGGCACGCTGCGCACCGTCGCGCACCCGCCGCGGATCATCACCCTGACCACCTTCGATCTGGACGAGTACGTCTACGACGCGCTCGCCGCCGGCGCGGACGGATTCCTGCTCAAGGACACCGATCCGGCCGATATCCTGCGCGCGATCCACCTGGTTGCCGCGGGTTCGGCCATGCTGCATCCGGCCGCCGCCCGCAGGCTGATCGACCGCTACCACCACACCGCGCGCGCGGCGACCTCGGCGGCGCAGCAGCGCATCGACCGGCTGACCCCGCGCGAACGCGATGTGCTCGCGCTGCTCGCCGAGGGCGGCACCAACGCCGATATCGCGGCGGCGCTCGGCATGCGGGAGAGCACGGTGAAGGCGCACGTCAGCCGGATTCTCACGGCGCTGGACGTGACCAATCGCGTGCAGGCGGCGCTGCTGGCCCGCGACGCGGGGGCGGTACCCGGCGCCGACCCGTATCCGCCGGGTGCTGCCTGACCTCCGCAGGCGCGCAACGGAATTCGTTGTGTCTTCGGCCGAGGCGGCGCGCCGCGCCGGATCGGCGCATAGCGTGTGCCGTATGCGGATGGAGAGCGCCGACTACATTTCCGGGTTGCCGCGCAAGCGGATGGCGGCGGGTGTGTTGTTCGTCGACGACCTGGATCGGGTACTGCTGGTCGAGCCGACGTACAAGGACCGGTGGGAACTGCCGGGCGGTGTCGTCGAGCACGAGGAATCGCCGTTCGCCGCGGCGGTCCGCGAGGTGCGCGAAGAGCTGGGCCTGACGATCGCGCCGGGTCGGCTGCTGGTGCTGGATTGGGTTCCGCCGGACCCGTTTCCGAGCGACGGGGTGATGTTCGTCTTCGACGGTGGTGTGCTCAGCGCCGATCAACTGGCGGCGATAGCCCTTCCGGCCGAGGAACTTCGGGGTTGGGCCTGGTGCGACGACGACGCGCTGGCCGAGCGCTTGCGCGACGGCCTGGCCCGGCGGATCGTGGCGGCTCGCCGGGCGCGCGCGGACGGCGTCACCGTCTATCTCGAGGACGGCTACGCCGTCGCCGGAGAGCACCTCGAGGACTAGACCGGGCCCTCCTGTTGTTGCCCCAAGTAGGGGTGAACCCTGAACTTCACCCGGATATCGGTGCTGACCTGGTGATTTCTCGTCGATCAGCTGCCAGCATGGAACATGTCGGATCGTTGAAGCGGCGGTTCGCAGGGACTTGGAGGCATGAAATGCTGTGGAAGATCATCGGTATCGTCGCGGTCGTCTGGATCGCGCTGGCCATCATCGGTGCGCTGATCAAGGGGCTGTTCCCGATCCTGGTGATCAGCGCCATCGTGTTCGGCCTGTACCTGCTGTACAAGGCGGTCTCGGGCTCGGACAACAACACCGTCAGCAAGCTCTGACCATCTGCTGAGGCCGTGCACCGTATGACGGATGCACGGCCTTTGTCATGCCCGCAATACGATGGGCCGCTGTGGAACAACTTCCGGAGGACTGGCAGCGCGGCCTGGTGATCGTCGCGCATCCCGACGATATCGAATACGGTACGGCCGCCGCAGTGGCGCGCTGGACGGAGCAGGGCAAGGACATTCGCTACGTGCTGGCCACCCGCGGCGAGGCGGGGATCGCCGGACTCCCGCCCGCCGAATCGGGGCCGCTGCGCGAGGCCGAGGAGATCGCCTCGGCCGAGGTGGTGGGCGTGCGGCAGGTGGAGTTCCTCGGCTACCCCGACGGACGGCTGGAAGCGAACCTGGCACTGCGCCGCGATCTGGCCGCCGCGATCCGCCGCCATCGGCCGGACATGGTGGTGCTGTCGCACTTCGGCGACACGTGGGGTCCCGGTTTCCTCAACAGTGCCGATCACCGCGCGGTCGGCCGGGCCGGGCTGGACGCGGTCGCCGACGCGGGCAACGAGTGGATCTTCCCCGAGCTCGCCGACCTGCCCGTCTGGACCGCGCGCTGGGCCGCCGTGATGGGCCCGAAGGCCACCCACGCCGTCGACGTCACCCACACCATCGGCAAGGCGAGCGCTTCGCTCGCCGAGCATCGCCGCTACCTCGAGGTGCTCAGCCCCGAGCCGGTGGCCGATCAGGTCCGCGCGATCATCGACATGACCACCGGCCCGAAGGACGGCTTCCCGGCCGAACGCGCCGTGGGTTTCGAGCTGTACTACTTCGGGGGCTGATCCGGGAACCCAGTGCGCCGAGCGCGGGGGCGAGCGGTCATTCCTTGGCGGCGGCGACGCGTGCGACGACCGCGCGCCAATCCTGTACCGGCGCAACGGCGAGACCGACGACCTTGCCCGCGTCGTCGGCGCGGCGCAGGGTGAGGGCGGCCTCGAAATCCGGGTCGGCGCGGAAGCTTTCGATCTCTCGCTGATTCATCGGACCGCCCTGGGCGATCAAGGTGCGCTGACTCGAGGGTGACAGCGCGGTGGCATGCGCGGTATCGGTGGCGGCCAGATAGCGCTTGGCGACCACGTGCAGTTCGATCAGCCGGGCGACGCGATCGCCGAGTACCGGGCGCACGGCCTCGGCGCCGTGCCTGCCGTGGCCCGCGTCGTCGCCGGGCACGAGCAGGTGGCCGATATCGTGCAGCAGCCCGGCCACCTGCAGTTCCTCGTCCTCGGGATGCCACTGCCGCAGCAGTTCCGCGCATTGCCGGTCGTGATCGAGGATGTCCACCGGATCGCCGCTGCGATCGGGCATATCCCAGACGTCGGCGCAGTTCGCCAGCAGGGTCATCAGGTCGTCCACGGTGGAAAGCGGCACCGTTCGCTCCTCTCTCGATAATGGTCTAGACCATCCTGCCGCCGTGGCGGGCGGTACGGGGTTGCCGGTGCGTGGCATCCGGATGAACCCTTCGCGCGCGGTCCTGGTCATCTGTGCAGGTTGGAGATTCGCGGGCGGGTGCCCTCTGTCGTCGGCCCCGATGTGGCAGGCTGTGCGAATGCGTGTTGCCGTTGTTGCCGGACCCGATCCCGGACATGCGTTTCCGGCGCTGGCGCTCTGCGCGCGTTTCCTGGCCGCGGGGGATGAGCCGGTGCTGTTCACCGGGCCGCGCTGGTTCGATGCCGCGAAGGACGCGGGCATCGCGGTGCGCAGGCTGAAGGGTCTGGCGCCGCGTCCCGACGAGGACGACGGCGATGCCGGGCGCCGCATTCACGAACGCGCCGCACACATTTCGACCGAGATACTGCCCGACCTCAGCGCCATGCTGCCGGAACTGGTGGTGTCCGATGTGCTCACCGCGGGCGGCGGGATGGCCGCGGAACGGCTCGGCGTGCCCTGGCTGGAACTGTCCCCGCATCCGCTGTACCTGCCGTCGAAGGCGTTGCCGCCCATCGGGAGTGGGCTCGCGCCGGGGGAGGGGTTGCGCGGCAGGCTGCGCGACGAGATGCTGCGCGGGCTGACCGCGCGGGCCGTGCGCCGCGGGCAGCGCCAGCGTGAGCAGGCACGCGAGGGTGTCGGGCTGCCCGCCGCCGATCCCGGCCCCGATGCCCGGTTGATCGCCACCCTGCCCGCACTCGAGGTGCCGCGCCCCGACTGGCCCGACAACGCCCACCTCGTCGGCCCGCTGTTATGGGAGCCGACCCGCGACCTTCTCGAACCGCCGCCCGGCGACGGGCCTTTGGTGATGGTGGCTCCGTCGACCGCGCAGACCGGTGTGGCCGGAATGGTGGACACCGTCCTGCGAGCCCTCGACGGAACCGGTGTGCGCGTGGCGATTTCCATGCTCGACACCCCACCCGCCGACCTACCGCCCTGGGCGACAGCGGGATTGGGCCGCCAGGACGAGTTGCTGAAGCACGCCGCGCTGGTGATCGGTGGCGGCGGGCACGGCCTGCTCGCCAAATCCCTGCTCGCGGGCGTGCCGATCGTCACCGTCCCCGGCGGCGGCGACCAATGGGAGCTCGCCAATCGCGCTGTCCGCCACGGCAGTTCGATCCTGGTCCGGCCCCTGACCGCCGACGCCGTGCGCACCGCCGTGCTGGAAGCACTCGACGAACCCCGCTACACCGAGGCGGCCCGAGCCGCCGCGGACGGCGCCGCGGTAGTCACCGACCCGATCCAGCTGTGCCACCAGATCCTCGAAGGAGCGCACACCTGACTCCATCGCGCTGCCGTATGTCCGGTGCGACGGGCCGAATCGGCGGCGGATTTCTTCGTCGGGCCCCTTGGCCGCGGGGTGCGGTGTGACGTGAGTATCTTGGATACGGTGCGGTTGACCGAGTTCCAGGAACTGATGCATACCGAGTTCGGGGCGGCCCGTGGGGACGCGCTGCTGGCCGATCATGTGATTCCGTCGTTGGGCGGGCGTACCGGCGCCGCCGCCATCGAGGCGGGCGTCGATCCGAGAGATGTGTGGCGTGCGCTGTGCGCGGAGTTCGACGTGCCGCGTACGCACTGGTAGCGAGGGGTTTTCGGGTGAGTGAGCTGAATATTCTCGATGGGCTGCCGCCGCGGGTGGCGGAACTACTGGGCGATGCGCCGACCTGGTCCGACGATCATGAGGGCATGAGCGGCGGCGTCCAATTCGTCAACGGGACGTACTGGGTCAAGCGCGGACCGCACGCGATCGAGGAACACGCGCGGCTGACGTGGCTGGCCGAGCAGGGGATCGCGGTGCCCGAGGTGGTGCTGTTCGAGCAGGACGTGCTGGTGCTGGCCGATGCGGGCGTGCCGAGCCTGGCCGAGCACGAGGCGCCGGGGCGGCTCATGGGTGCGCTGCTGCGCCGCCTGCACGAGCTGCCGATCGAGCGGTGCCCGTTCGACGAGCGGCTCGACGTGGTGCTCCCGCGCGCCGCGCGCAACGTGGCCGACGGGCTGGTCGATCCGGAGGACTTCGACTTCGACAAGCACGGGCTCGGTCCGGAACAGATCCTGGCGCTGCTGGCCGATCGTCCGGACGAGACGGATCTCGTTGTCGCCCACGGGGATTACACGCCGCCCAATGTGCTCGACGGTGGCATTCTCATCGATGTCGGCGGGCTCGGGCTCGCGGACCGCTACCGGGATCTGGCGCTGGCGGTGCGGGACCTGAGTGACGATTACGGTGACGCCGAGGTCGAGCGGTTCTTCGAGGCATACGGGCTGGACACGCCCGACCAGCGGCGGTTGGACTACTACCGCATGCTCGACGAACTGTTCTGAACCCGGCTGGGCGGCTACCCCTTCTTCGCGTAGTGCCGCGCCGCCTTGGTCCGATTCCCGCACGTCGCCATCGAATGCCAGCGCCGCGTACCGTTTTTCGATGTGTCGTAGAAGAACAGCACGCAGTCCGGGTGGGCGCACTGCCGGATGCGGTCGGGCGCCTCGGTGAGCAGATGCAGGAGATTGTCGGCGGCCAGCCAGGCCGGGAGCCACGCGGTATCCGGCACATCGGGTGTGTCGGTGGGCCCGGTGGCGGTGAGGGCGCGTTTGACGCGCCCGTGTTCGAGGACGTCGTTGAGCCCGGCATGGGTGGCGTTCTTCACCGTGTCGTAGATGGCGGAGCGCGCCGCGAGCACGGCCTCGAGTGTTCGCTCGTCGGCGGTGGCGCGCTCGGACAGTCCCGCCGCGTGCAACCAGACGGCCAGACCTGCCACATCGGTGAGCAGGTCCTGGGGTCCGCCCTCGATCCAGCGAGTGTTCAGCAGGTCGAGTGCCAGCGGTTCGCCGAGGTGCGGGCGCGGATCGAGCATGATTGAGGGTATCGAGCTTCGGGTGCTCTCCATGGCAACCACCGCCGTTCTAACCGGGTATTGCGATTTTATAGGTTGACGCCACCGGTCGGCGCCACTATCTTCTAACTTGTCAAACGCCGCAAGGTGGTTATTCCTTCCGAGGGTCCACAGAAAGGAGTCGTCATGCGACCTCCACTGCCTCCGTTCGATCTCGAATCCGCCAAGGTGAAGGTGCTCGCCGCCGAGAACGCCTGGAACACCCGAGATCCCGAACGGGTCGCGGCCGCTTACACCGAGGACTCGGTGTGGCGCAACCGCGACGAATTCTTCACCGGCCGCGCGGCGATCGTGGACTTCCTCACGCGAAAATGGTCCAGCGAGAACGGCTATGCGCTGCGCAAGGACCTCTGGGCGTTCGATGGCAACCGCATCGCGGTGCGCTTCCAGTACGAATGGCACGACGAAACCGGCCAGTGGTGGCGCAGTTACGGCAACGAGCAGTGGGAATTCACGCCCGAGGGCCTGATGTCGCGGCGCGAGGCCAGCATCAACGATGTGCGTATCGCCGAATCGGAACGCCGCATCTTCGGTCCGCGCGAGGCCGGAGACGAGTCGGTGCTGCCGCAGCAGTAGACGGCCGCGGTGGCCGACCGTGCCACCGCGGCAACGGGTTCGCACCCGGCAGGCACTTGTCGCCCGCCGGGTGCGACCCCGTTTCTTCGTGCGCTACGCACCGACTTCGGCTGGCCTCCGGGTGATTTCGGCGACCTGCTGTCGCTGGAACAACCCGAACGCCACGAGTCCGAAGACGATCCCCACCGCGCCCGCCACCACGAACGCCGCGTCCATTCCGTCGACGAACCGGGCGAGCGTCAGTGGCTGTTCGTCACCCGATACTCCGCGAAATACGGTGCCCAGCACCGCGACACCGAGCGCGAGCCCGAGTTGCCGCGCGGTGTTCACGGCTCCCGCGGCGGTGCCGCCCTGCTGCGGCGGTACGGCGGCCATGCCCACCGAGACCAGTGCGGGTGCGTTGATCCCGGTGCCGATGCCGATCACCACGAAGCCGGGAACCATTGCCACCCAGGATGATCCGGCATCGATGAGGGTGAGCAGGGAGGTGCCGAGGCCGAGCAGGACCAAACCGCCGCCGATCGTCCACTTGGGCGAAACATCCTGCAGCGCCTTACCGAACGCACCGGACACCATGAACGCGACCGCCGCCATCGGCAGCATCGCCAGCCCGGCGCGCAGCGGCGAGAGGTGCAGTTGCTGCTGCAACCACAGCGACACCAGCGGCAGGCTCGCGAACGCCGCGAAGGTCTGCCCGCTCGCGCCGAACAGGGTGGCGCCGAACTGGCGGTTGGCCAGCAGCGACAGTGGCAACATCGGTGCGGCGCCGCGCAATTCGACCAGGACAAAGGCGGCGAGCGCGACCGCGCCGAGCGCGAGCGCGGCAACCGCGCGGCCGTCGGTCCAGCCGTATTCACCGCTGCGGATGACGCCGTAGGTCACCGCCGTCGCCGCGGCCGCGAAGGTGAGCATGCCCGGCACGTCGATGCCGCGATCGGCGCGGCGCGGCGATGCCGGGAACACGCTGGCGGTCACCGCGATCGCCACTACCGCGATCGGCAGGTTGACGAAGAAAATCCAACGCCAGGACAGCAATTCGGTGAGTATGCCGCCCAGGACGACGCCGAGACCCGTCGCCGCGCCCGCGACCGCGCCCCAGATGCCGAAGGCGGTGCCGCGATCACGCCCGGTGTAGGTGGCGTGCAGCAGCGACAGGGTGGTGGCGAACATGGCCGCACCGCCGACGCCCTGAAGTGCCCGCGCCGCAACGAGGATCGTGGCCGATCCGGCGATACCGCACAGCAGTGAGGCGACGGCGAACACGGCGAGCCCGGCCAGATAGGTGCGCTTGGCGCCGACCCGGTCGGCGAGCGAGCCGAGCACGAGCAGCAGCGCGGCCAGCGCCAGCGAGTATCCGTCGACCACCCACTGCAGGCCGGACAGCCCCGTCTCCAGATCGGCCGAGATGTCGGGCAGCGCGACGTTCACGATCGTGACGTCGATGAGCAGTATCAGCGTGCCCAGGCTCGCGGCGAGCAGGGGAAGCCATTTCCTCACGGGAACCTCCAGCGGTCGAACGATATCGACGGCAATCGTGCGTGGATCGCGGGGATCGTCCTAGCTGGAGCGCTCCGTGCGTTAGATTCCTCCTATGGCTCGCGAAGACCCGTTGGAATCCTCCGTTCTCGATACCTTGGACAAGCAGATCCTGTTCGCGCTGGTGAAGGACGCGAGGATTCCGTTCGCCAAGCTCGGCGGCATCCTCGGTGTCTCGGAGCAGACGATCGCGCGGCGCTATCGGTCGCTGCGTCAGCGCGGCATCATGCACGTGTCGGGGCAGGTGAACGCGGTGCCGCTCGGCCACACCCGCTGGATGCTGCGGATCAAGACCACGCCGGATCGTGCGCTGCGGCTGGCCGAATCGCTGGCCAGATTCCCGGATCTGAGCTGGGTCACCCTGCTGTCCACCGGTTCCGAGGTGACCTGCGTGAGCCGTCCGCGCTCGATCGAGCGGCGCGATGCGCTGCTGCTGCACACCCTGCCCAAGGCCAGTCAGGTGGTCGGCCTCATCGCCCACGAGGTGATGCACCGCTTCCCGGCCGACGAGGACTGGCCGCGCTTCGGTCATCTGTTCACCGCCGGGCAGCTGCGTGAGCTCGGGCCTGCGCGCTCGCGCCGCGACGGCGCGGGGCCGGAGGAGCCGGTCGACCTGTCCGCACAGGACGAGGCGATGCTCGCGCTGCTCGGTCGCGACGGGCGCGCGCCCTACGCCCAGCTCGCGGCCGAAACAGGGTGGACCGCACCGCGGGTCGCGCGCCGGATGGCCGAGCTGGAGGCGGCGGGCGTGCTGTACTTCGATCTCGACTTCGCCATCGAGCGGATGGGTTACGGGGTGCGGGCCACGCTGTGGCTGCGGGTGCGTCCCGCGGATCTGGACGCGGTGGGCCGGGCCATCGCCACCCATCCCGAGGTGGCGTTCGTGGCCGCGACCACCGGGCCGACCAATCTGGGCGTGTCGGTGGTCTGCCGCGACACGGCAGGGCTCTACCGGTACATCACCGAACGGCTCGGCGCGCTCGACGGCATCACCGATCTGGATGTGACGCCCGCGCTGCGGGTGTTCAAACAGGCGCAGACGCTGCTGGACAGTGATCGGATCGCGCTGGTCCGGTGAGGGCTCGGGTGGCTGTGGTGTGGCGCGGCCGCGATCGCGCCGCGTTTGCCGAGGCCGGATCGATCCGTTTGCGTGTCGTCTGGCGCGTCGCTTGACTCGAACATCTGTTCGTCTAGTCTGGTCGCCAGAACTTGTCGGTGCCGCCCTCTAGTGTGGGCGCCAACCACGAACGAGAACTCACCCGGCGAAAAGGGGATCAGGACATGGCACCACAGGCGTTCGACCGCGACAAGGCGCTCGAGCTGGCGCTGGCTCAGGTGGAGAAGAGCTTCGGCAAGGGCGCGGTGATGCGCCTCGGTGAGGAGGCGCGCCAGCCCATCTCGGTGATCCCGACCGGATCCATCGCGCTGGACGTCGCGCTCGGCATCGGTGGCCTGCCGCGTGGCCGCATCATCGAGGTCTACGGTCCGGAATCCTCGGGTAAGACCACCGTCGCGCTGCACGCGGTGGCCAACGCGCAGGCCGCGGGCGGCGTCGCGGCGTTCATCGACGCCGAGCACGCGCTCGACCCCGACTACGCGCGCAAGCTCGGTGTCGACACCGACGCGCTGCTCGTCTCCCAGCCGGACACCGGTGAGCAGGCGCTGGAAATCGCCGACATGCTCGTCCGCTCCGGCGCCATCGACATCATCGTCATCGACTCGGTGGCCGCGCTGGTGCCGCGCGCCGAAATCGAGGGCGAGATGGGCGACAGCCACGTCGGCCTGCAGGCCCGCCTGATGAGCCAGGCGCTGCGCAAGATGACCGGTGCGCTGAACAACTCCGGCACCACCGCCATCTTCATCAACCAGCTGCGCGAGAAGATCGGCGTCATGTTCGGCTCGCCCGAAACCACCACCGGCGGTAAGGCGCTGAAGTTCTACGCCTCGGTGCGCCTGGACGTGCGCCGCATCGAAACGCTCAAGGACGGCAGCGACGCGGTCGGCAACCGCACCCGCGTGAAGGTCGTGAAGAACAAGGTCTCGCCGCCGTTCAAGCAGGCCGAATTCGACATCCTCTACGGGCAGGGCATCTCTCGCGAGGGCTCGCTCATCGACATGGGTGTCGAGCACGGCTTCGTCCGCAAGTCGGGCTCCTGGTACACCTACGAGGGCGACCAGCTCGGCCAGGGCAAGGAGAACGCCCGCAAGTTCCTGCTGGAGAACGTCGATGTCTGCAACGAGATCGAGAAGAAGATCAAGGAGAAGCTGGGTATCGGCGCCGACGTGACCGCGGACGCCGCCGAGGTGCCCGCCGATTTCTGAGCGAGTGCAGCGTGAACACAGTGCCCTCGGCCACGACCGAGCCGAGCGCCGCAGGGTCGTGATCCGATGAACAGCGACCGCCGGATGCGTCGTTCCGAGACCGGGCAGCAATCCGATCCGGTCGCGGACATCCGGCGTCGACTGGCCGGCCTCGGTGTCACGCAGGATCTTTCGGCCGGTGTGCAATCGGCCGAACACACTTCACCCGAACGCCGGTCGGCCGGGCTCGATCCGCAGCGAGCCCGGCCGACCGGAACCTCGGCAGGACCGGTGGCGGCCGGCGCCGAATCGGGTGAGCCCGAGCCGCCGCGACCGGACACCCGGTCCGCGGCGGCTCCCGGGGAATCGGGCGGCACAGTCGAACAGGCCAAAGAGGCATGCCTGCGCCTGCTCGCCGTCCGTGCCCGCAGCCGCGCCGAGCTCGCACAACGCCTGGGCGCCAAGGGATTCACCGCCGAGGTCGGCGACCGCGCGCTCGACCGGCTCGCCGAGGTCGGCCTGATCGACGACGCCGCCTTCGCCGAACAATGGGTGCACTCCCGCCACACCTTCTCCGGCAAGGGCAAACAGGCACTCGCCCAAGAACTCCGCCGCAAAGGCGTAGACCCCGCCGACTCGGCTCCCGCCCTGGAATCAATCACCTCCGACGACGAGGCCACCCGCGCCGCCGAACTGGTCCGCCGCAAACTCCGCACCATCCCCCGAGGCCTGGACCGCGACAAAACAATCCGCCGCCTCGTCGGCATGCTCGCCCGCCGCGGCTACAGCCAATCCACCGCCTTCACCGTCGTCAAAGCCGAACTGGCCCAAGCGGAATTCGATACGGCGGATCTCGATACGGATTGATGGGACGTCCGGCGCCGATGTAGGGGCGACAGTGAGCGGGCGCAAGGCAGTGGCGGTGCACGGTCGGCATTGAGCCCGGTCGGTGAGAGTGCGACTGTGAGCGGACGCGTGGTCCGTAGGGGAGCGGTGTGCAGAGTGCTGTCACACAGTCATTTCGGCGCCGCGCACCGAATATCGCGAAATTCGCAGCGCGCCACCGCAATCGACGAGCTCCAACGAGGTCGATGCTGTTCCTACGCGGGTTGGGTGGCTCGAGGCCGAGCCCGTTGCCGAGCGCAGTCAGATGGCCCGTTTGCGGCGTGTCGGACGGCCATTTGACTGCGCTCGGGGAGTGGGTTGGCGGGTCAAAGTGGGGGGACGGTGGGGGGCCAGGGAGTGGGGGTGATGTTGGCGGGTTTTCCGGTGCCGTCGTCGGGCCAGTCGAAGTGGGGTGGGGGTGGGCCCCATTGGCGGGGGGCGGTGAAGGAGATTCGGGCGGAGCCGAAGTCGGTGGCGGTGAAGGTGGTTTGGGCGTTGAAGGCGACCTGGTCGAATCTGGCGCCGCCGATGAAGGTGGCTCTGCTGAACCTGGCCTCGTCGTTGAAGGTGGCTCCGCCGAACAGCGCGCCGTAACCGAATGTGGCCATGTCGAATCCGGCGCTGCCGTGGCAGGTGATCCGGTCGAAGTCGGCGTTGCCGCTGAAGGTGGCCTGGTCGAACTCGGCGTCGCCATGGAAGACGGCCTCGCTGAACCTGGCACTCGCGCCGAACGTGGCCGCGCTGAACCCGGCGTTGCCGGCGAACGCCGCCTTCTCGAAGCCGACGCCGCCGTGGAATGTCGCCTGGTCGAACCTGATGTCACCGCCGAAGATGGTTCCGGCGAATCCGGTGCTGCCGTGGAAGACGGCATTGTCGAATCTGGCGTCGCGGTTCAGTTCGACTACGTCGAATCTGGTGTCGCCGTGGAAGGTGGCTCTACCGAAACCGGTGCTGCCGTTGAACCTTGCTCCGTCGAACCAAGCGCCCGCGCCGAAGGTCGCCCGCTCGAACCATGCACCCGCGCCGAAGGTCGCCCGCTCGAACCAAGCACCCGCCCCGAAGCTTGCCCGCTCGAACCAGGCGTTGCCGACGAAGGTGGCTCCGCCGAACCTGGCGACGAATTCGGCGGCACCGCCGAAGGTGGCCCCCACGAAGCCGGTGTCGCCGTGGAAAGTGGCTCCGCCGAATCCGGTCTCGCCGTGGAACTTCGCTTCGGTGAACCAGGCGCCGCCGCCGAACACGGCACGGTCGAACCGGGCTTTACCGGAGAAGATGGCGCTGTAGAAGTGGACGTCGTCGAAGTGGGCGGTGCGGAAGTCGAAATTGCTTGCCGACCAGCTGTATTCGGCGTCGGGTTTGAGATGATCGGCGATGACCCGGACGATGGTGTTGCGGACCTCGCGGTCGTTCTGCCGGTACTCGAAGTGCCGTTCGGTCTCCGGTCCGGCCGGATCCGCGGCCGGGTACTTGCGGACGTCCTTGGTCTGATGATTGGCCCCGAGTTCGGGGGTGTAGGGCAGACGCAGGTACCCGCAGAGCACATCGATGCACTGCTGGCGGTGCAGACCCTCGGTTTCGTCGGCGACACCGGCCATCGCGTACACCCCGGCGATCCGAACCGCGACATCGGTGGCGCCGAGCTGCGCGGCCGCCGCCCCGAACCGCTCCACGAACTTGCTCTGTTCGAGATCACGCTGCCGCCGATAGGCGACCACCAACGCGACAACCCCACCGACCCCGGCCACCACGGTCAACGCCACCCGGGTGAGGTCGAGCGGCGCCGCCTTCACATCACTGGTCGGCGTCACCCCATGCAGCACCTGATACGCCACATACGCCACCCCGAGCCCCGCCACCAACGCGAACACCACCGCGGGCAGCAACCGGACCCGCCCCGCCCGCCGCCCAATCGCCTTGTTCCCCTTCCCCATCCGCGCCGCAACCACCCCGGTCTTCCCGCGCGCCGCCGCACCAAGAGCACGAACCCACCCCGCCATCGCTCGATTCTGCGCGCCACCACTCACCCTTTGTGCGGAACTTCAACCTTCCGCCGGAAGTTTTGCCCCGCCACATTCCTCAGCCGCACCCCACAGCCGTGCGGGAGAAGACGCTAGGACGCTCGGGGATTCCATTTGCGGTAAGCCAGGATTCGGGGGTGTCCGTATGGTTTCCGCAATGGAGAGTTCGGGGAGGGCGATGCAGGGGGAATTAGTCATACCGGGCCTGGCGACCGTGGGCCCGTGTCAGGCCCACGAAGAAGGTAACGGGCGGTTGCCGGGTGCGTGTTGCTCAGCATTCCGACGCGTGCAGCTGAACCGCGCACGGCACCCAGGTAGTGAACGAGCTCATCTTGGATTCCGGCACGACGCCATAGGGTCTGCAACGCTGCTACCAGCTGAAATGGGTCAGTCCGCTGCGGTTCGAGGGTCAGTGCAGGTCGAGAACCGTCAACAGCACCGATTTCACCGCGGTCATCTGCTCGGCTGTGGCGACGCCGAGGCGTTCCACGAACCGATCCGAGGGCGCTACCCCGAGCAGATGTCCATAGCCGCAGCCGAACTCGCCGAGGCTCACACTCACCATGCCTCGCCGTCCCGGTGGCTCGATATCGAGTATGTCCATCACCAGAATTCGGCCGTCTTCGTTCAACGGATCGCACGAGACGACCAGCACTGTTCGTTCTCGCATCACTGCCTGATATCGCCAGATGTCGCCGCGCCGGACTGTCACCGGCCCAGCTCCGACAAGTAGGCGTCTACCGCGGCATCGTGCTCGGCGGCAGCGACGGCTTCCGCGTCGGTGAGGACGGTGGCCAGCGGCGGATCGGCACGCATCGCGGCCAGTTCTTCCCGGACGAGTTCATGCCGCACAGCGCGAGTGATGAAGTCGGTGAGGTTGCCGTTTCCAGCGTCCTTCGCGGCGGCGGCCAAGTCGTCGTCGAGCCGCAGGGAAATCTTCGCCATACGTTAAGGGTATCGGTTGTCGGGCAGACTGTCCGACAGCGTGGAATGCTGCACGGCCTAACTGCCCGAGTTCGCGGCGCGGGACAGCGACATCGTGCTGATTGATCTGAAACGCCTGTACAAAGGGTCTTGACCAACCTCGTGCGGCTGATCGGAGGCGTGGATGCGACTAAGTGTGGTGGTGGCGCGGGAGCGGTTTGCTGCCGAACGGGTGGCTCGGCTTGCGACCGTGACGGCCGAGTCGCTGCCGCATGTCGTGCCGATGGTGTTCGTTGTGGTGGGGGAGACGATCTATTCCGCGGTCGATGCGAAGCCGAAGTCGACGCAGGCGTTGCGGCGGCTGGCGAATATCGCGGCGCATCCGGGGGTGGCGGTGCTGGCCGATCACTATGCCGAGGATTGGGGGCGGTTGTGGTGGGTGCGGGCGGATGGGCGGGCGCGGATCGCGGAGGGGGAGGAGGCGGGGACGGCGTTGCGGCTGCTGGCCGCGCGGTATCCCGAGTATGTGGAGCAGCCGCCGCCCGGGCCGGTGATCGCGATCGACGTCGACCGGTGGTCCGGGTGGGCGGCGAGGTGATGCGCGGCAGGGGTTTCAGAGGCCGGGGATGGTGGCGAAGACGGTGGCGAGGCTGTCCTGGCGGAAGTAGATGTCCGGCGGCGGGTTTCGATAGATGTCGAGGCCGGAGTCGGGGAGCCAGGTGGAGTCGAGCACGTGCAGCGCCAATGGGCCTGCGGGGGCGGTGATTTCGACCTCGATGCCCTCGGCGGGCGGTGCGGAGAACGAGAAACCCTTGGTGGGCACCGGGTTCAGGTCGCGGCCGGCTACTCGCAGCGTGCGGGGCGCGGTGTCGTAGCGCAGGCCGAGAATGGTGGCGCCACGCAGGGTGTGCAGGCGCAGCCGGACCGTGCGCTGCCCGGATTCGGTGGTGTCGGAAAGGATTTCGGCGGTGGGCCGGGGCAGTGATTGGGCCGATGCCGGTCCGCTGGCGACCGCGGTCGGCCACAGCGTCGCGAACTGCGCCTCCGGCGCGGTCGCGCCGACGAAGCCGTCGGTCCAGCGATCGGGCTGCACCTTCGACAGCCACTGCGCCTCGTTGCGGTCGGCGTCGAGCGCGTAGATGAGCTGGGACGACATCGGATGCTCGTCGTCGAAGCGGTCGACGACCAGCCCGGCCGCGGCGAGTGCGGCGGCAAGGGTCAACGTGGTCAACGGGATCGCCCATCCGCGCCGGGCGGGCCAGGCCTTGGCGAGGGTCAGCAGGAGCAGGCCGCCCAGCAGCACCACCGCGGGCGCCACCAGGAACGGCGTGCTGGTGATGCCGGTCTGCGCCGCGGACCAGTAGCCGCCGAGCGATATCGCGGCGGGTACCAGGAAGACGGTGAGCACCGGCAGCTGCCAGCGTTCGGGTACCACGAAGGTGGCGAGCACTCCTACCGTGGCGAAGAACGCAGGGACGACAAGCGCCTGCGCGGCGGCAGGCGCGAGTGCCGCGGCCGCCGCACCGAGTACCGCGACGCAGCACAGCATTCCGGCGGCAGCGGCCGAGGCGCTGAATACCTTGCGCGCCACGGCGAACCACGCGCCGACGACGGCCGCGGACAGCACGATGATCGCCAGATAGTAGAGCTCGGGCCGGTACGGATCGACGAACAGCGGCCGATACTCCGGCCGGATCGCTTTCAGCGCCTCCCACAGCCCGTACACCGCGCCCATCGCGATCGGCACCGCGACGAATGCCGTCGCGGTGGCGCCGAGTACCCGTGCGATGCTGGTCTCGCCGCCGCGGCGGGCCTGCCGGACCACCCACGCCGCGCCGAGCACCGTGGCCACCGCGAGCGCGATGATCACCCACAGCGGCAGCACCACCAGGATGCCGAAGGGCAGCTGGAAGTACGCCCGGTCGCCACCGTCGGCGAGGTCGGCCAGGTCCTTGCCGCCGAATTCGCGGGCCAGCGCGAGACTGTTGTCGCCGAGCTGCTGCAGGGTGGCCCGATCGACGTGCGCCGGATCGTCGAATCGGTTGTGGTAGTAGGCGCTTTTCCCGGCGTAGGCCCAGTCCAGCACCTGGAGTCCGCCGGGCTCGAACGAGGCGAAGTCGGTATTGCTCGAGGTCTGCCCACCGGCCAGTGCGGTGGTCAGCGAGTCGGTATTCGGGTGCGGCGCGGTGGCGACCGTATCGATCAGCGCGCCGTCGGGCCGGGTGGTGCGCCACAGCAGCGCGGGCCCGCCGGCGCCGCGGGCCTCGTGGTTGATCACCACGCCGCTGCGCTTGCCCGCCGCGACAAAGGCTTCCGCGCCGAGCAGCCCCACTTCTTCACCGTCGGTCAGCAGGACGACGATGTCGTTGCGCAATCCGGTACCGGCGGCCCGCAGTGCGCGCACCGTTTCCAGCGTCGTCGCGACCCCGGCGCCGTCGTCGTTCGCGCCGGGTCCCGAGGCGACGGAATCGTAATGCGCGGTGAGATAGACGGTTCCGGTCGAGTTCGTGCCGGGCAGTTCGGCGACGATATTGGCGATCCGCCCCATGCCCTCGACCTCGCGCACGAGCGTCGAGGGATAGTGGCCGACGCCTTCCTGAATCTCGGTCTCCAGACCGAGCTTTCGCAGCTCCGCGACGAGATGGTCACGGACGCGGTCGTGTTCGGCGGTGCCGAGCGGGTGCGGCCGCTGCGCGATCTCCTCGATGACCCGCATCGCCCGGCCCGCACTGAACACGTCCGCGGGCGCGGATTCTGGCCGGTGCCCGTGCGGTTGCTGGGTCCACGCTGTAGCTACGACCACAGCGAGCAAGATCGCGAAAGCCAGCAGACCGGAGAGACGGGAACCCATTCGCACGTTCCCGATCGTAGTTAGCGAGCCTGGTCGCGCGGATCCGTCGATGGGATGACTCCGTCTCGCTCCCGACGACGACGCTCATTCCGGTCGGTGACACACGGCTTCGACATTGTTGCCGTCCGGATCGCGGACGAACGCCCCGTAGTACGCGGGATGGTATTCCGGCCACACCCTCGGCTCGTGCAGTATTTCGGCGCCCGCGGCGATCGCCGCGTCGAAGAAGGCGTGCACGGCGGCGCGATCCGGTGCGGCGAAGGCGATATGCGATTCACGGAAGCCGTCGCCGGTGCTGCGCGGGCCGAGCCAGAAGTCGGGTTTCGGCGGGTTGCCGTAGCCGATGACCTGACCGAAATCCATCAGCCTGGTCCCGCCGAGCGGGGCGAGCACCTGATCGTAGAAGGTGGCACTGACCGCGACATCGGCACATTGGATCGCGAGGTGGTCGAGCATGGGTGCCTCCATGGGTGGCTTCGGCGGTCCCTGGCGCAGGGCGGCTTGTCGAGATCCTCGCACACGCAGACACGACGGTTGGGGCGCTCGGCCGTCGCGATGCCGGTGGCGGCGCGCCTCGGGGGTGCGGGCGAACTGTCGGCAGAAATCCATCGGACTTCCAGTGGCGCCTATCGCGTTTCACCCGCCGCCCGCGCCGGCGTGATCGAGGTGGTGGTGATCGTCATGGACCGTTCCTTCGTCGAGGACCTGCGGATCCCGTTGGCTGTACACCAGGGCCGCGAGCACGATGACCCCGCCGAGGACCTGCCACCGGGTGATGTGTTCGGCGCCCGTTGCCACGGCGAATACCGCCGCCGTCACCGGCACCGCGAACATGAAGACCATGGTTTGGGCCGAGCCGACCCGCCGCACACCCCAATACCAGGCGACGAGACCGTAGATGGTCACCGCGAGCACCGAGAACGCCAGCGAGAACCAGGTGAGCCCGGACAGATTCGCGAGCGAGACGGACCTCCCCGGCAGCAGCAGCGCCGCCGGAACGAGCAGCGCCGCACCGATCGACGACGCCCACGCGGTCACGCGAAGGGGGCTGTGCTGTGCCAGCAGTGGCCGTGTGACGACCGGATACGCGCCCCAGAGCAGCGCGGCGGCCACCGCGGCCAGATCGCCGAGCGCGCGATTGCTCGCGCCGGCACCCCCGTGCCGCCCGAGTACCACCAGCACCACACCGGCCAGCGCGATCGCCGCGCTCACCACCACCCGCCGCCGCACCGGCTCCCCGGTCAGCGTCGCGAAAAGCGCCGTGCAGAACGGGGACAGCGCGATCAGGATCGCGGATTCGGTGACCGTGGTGAGCGCGACGGCGGCGCTGAAGGTGAGCTGATACGCCACGATGCCGACCACCGCCGACAGCACAAGCCGTGGCCACCAGCGCCGTGCCAGCCACGGCCTGCCCTCGGTGAGGAGCACAAGCGCGAGCAGCAGCGGTGCGGCGGCGGCGAAGCGAACGGCGTTGTAGCCCACCACATCCAGTTCACGCAGCCCCCATCCGGTGACGGTGTAGCTCGCGCCCCAGACCGCGCTCACCGAGGCGAGTACCCAGCTCGCGCGGTCAAGCCGCACGCGGCACGCTCACCTGATCCAGTACCTGCCCGACGGCGCCGAGCGCGGATTGCAGCGCGCCCTGGATCCAGGCGTGCGCGACGGAGAGGTGCTCACCGGCGAAGAACACCCGCGGCGCCGAATATGGGTGCGGCGCACCGATTTCGGCGAGATAGCGGGTGTGTTGTCCCGGCGAGAGGTAGGCGAACGCGCCGCCGCCGATGCCGACCTGTTCGTCCCAGGTCCAGTGCACGACGTCATCGACCGACGAGGTGATTCCGGGATGCAGTTTCTCGAGCGAGCCGAGCACGATTCTGGTGCGGTCGGTTTCGGGCAGCGCGGCGAACCGGCGGGCGTTGCTCTCCCACAGATAGGCGGCGGTCAGCACGGCGGGCCCACGTGAGCGCTCGGGATCCACTGCCACCCAGCGGGATTCGCCGTCGACCCGGCGCGCGTTGTCGGACGGATACCAGACCTGCTGGATCGGCAGATCGGTGAAGCTACCGCCGCCGAAGATGCCGTCGCGCCGCTCCCACGTCCGCTCCTGCACGTGCACAAGGGTTTTGGTGCTGCTGGCATAGCTGATGCCGCGCACCGCCTGGCGCTGGGTGGCGGGCAGTGCGGGGGAGATGTCGATCTGATCGACCGCGGTCGCGGGCACCGCGAACACCACGTAGTCGACGTCGTCGACGATCGGCGCACCGTGGCGGTCACCGCTGAGGCGGACGCCGTCGGCGTCGATGCGCACCTCGGTGATCCTGGTGGACAGCCGCAGGCTGCCGGGCCGCAGTGCGTCGGCGAAACCGTGGATCAGCGCGTCCGTACCGTCGACCAGCTCCAGTTGGTCCACGTTGAACAGGCCGAAGTAGTCGACGAGCACCTCGAGCAGCGAGGCGTGCTCGTAGTGCAGCAGCCCGCTGGCGTGCCCGATCAGATCCCACGCGTCCGGTGACAGCCGCTCGCGGGCGAACTGCCACAGCGAGGTGGCGGCGAGCCGGTCCAGCTCCGGGTCGGCGACATCACCGGCGAGCAGCGCCTTGCGCCGATGATCGCCGAGCCCGGACCAGGCGTCGCGCAGCAGTTGTTCGAGCAGCAGCAGCGGATCCCGCTGCTCACCGGTCGCCAGCCGGTAGGCGGGCAGCACCTGATCCACCTCGGATCTGCGCACCCGTTTGCCGCGCAGCAGGTAGTAGGCGTCCGGGTTGGCATTCACGAAAGGCCGTGTGGTCAAACCGAATTCGTAGACGTAGTGCAGCGTGCAGTGGTGATTTCCCGGTATCCGCATGGCGCCGAGCTCACCGTGCGTGCCGTCCCAGAAGCGCTTGGTACGCACCCGGCCGCCCGGCTGGGCGGTGCGCTCGTACACGGTGACGTCCAAGCCGTGCCGTTGCAGCTCGTAGGCGGCCGCCAAGCCGCTCGCGCCTGCCCCGATCACGGCCACCCTGGCCGGACCCGCATGGCTGCGGCGGCGAAGTTCGGTGGGAAAAGCGTAGGACTCGTCGAATAGGACATCGGAGGTACGGCTGGCCATCGATCATCAACTCCCGCGTTCGGTCTCGGTGATGACCGTCCCGCCGGGAGGCTGTCCGGGGGGTCGGTGGCTACGAGCCTCGCGGTAGGCCGTCCGCGAGACGAGGGTTGCGCTCACCATGAGCACAACACCGAGAGCCTTGCGCCGCAGTCCATTCCGTGGCGATTGTCCCGTTGGGGAGCTATCTCCGATTTGTCCCGGAAAGCACGCTGCCGACCCGTCCGAACATGCTCGGTCGAGTCGGCAGCGATGCTGTCGGTGCTACTTGGTGCCCGCCAGATCGACGCCGGGCGCGGCGTCGGTCAGGACCGAATCGGCGGCGAGCACCGCGCCGCCGCGTGTCTTCCTGCGGACCCGCAGCCGCTGCTCCACCTTCGTCGCGATGAACGTCAGCGCGCTGTTGAGCGCGATCATCACGACGGCGATGACCATCAGCGCCGGGATCGTATTCTGTTGCGCCGCACCGAGTTGCTGACCGGAGCGGACGATCTCGATGTAGGTGATCTGGTAACCGAGCGCCGAATCCTTCAGCGCGACAACCATCTGCGAGATCAGCGCGGGCAGCATGGCGGTGATCGCCTGCGGCAGCAGGATCAACCGCATCAGCTGGCCCTTGCGCATGCCGAGCGCCACCGCGGCCTCGGTCTGACCGCGGGGCAGCGACTTGATACCCGCGCGCACGATCTCGGCGATGACCGACCCGTTGTAGATGGTCAGCGCGAACACCACGGCGCCGAGCGCCAGGTCGTCCACCTTGAACACCTTGTAATCGGAGAACAGGGCGAACAGGAAGATCATCAGGATCAGCACCGGGATGGCGCGTGCCACCTCGACGATGGTGCCCGCGACCATGCGCACGATCCGATGATCGGACAGCCGCAGGATGCCGAACACCATGCCGACCACCAGCGCGAGCACGATCGACAGCAGTGCCGCGACCACGGTGCCCTTCAGGCCGGGCAGCAGATAGGTGGTCCAGACGTCCATGTCGACGAACGGCTTCCACTTCTCCGCCGTGAACTGGCCCTTGTCCGCGAAACCGCGGTACAGCGACCACAGAGCGAACGCCACCAGGATGACGACGATGCCGGAGAAGATGTGGTTGCGGACGCGCGCCTTGGGGCCGGGCGCGTCGAACAGGACTGACGCTTGTGCACTCACTGGGCGATCACCTCGAGACGCGACTCCCCTTGCGTCGGGGGCGTGCAATTGGCAGTTCGAGTCGGGTAGTCGATTGGCTGGTCTTGCGCACTCACCGGGCCACCTCGAATCGCTTGGCCAGCCAGCCGAACAGCAGGCCGGTCGGCAGCGTGAGGATCACGAACCCGAGCGCGAAGATCGCGCCGATGGCGAGCAGCGCGGCCTCGGTGTCGATCATCTTCGCCATCAGGTTGGACGCCTCGGCCACACCGATCGCCGAGGCGATGGTGGAGTTCTTGGTCAGCGCGATCAGCACGCTGCCCAGCGGGGCGATTACCGAGCGGAATGCCTGCGGCAGCACCACCAGGCGCAGGTTCTGCAGGAAGCTGAAGCCCAGCGAGCGGCCCGCCTCGGACTGGCCCATCGCGACGGTGTTGATACCGGCGCGCAGCGATTCACACACGAACGCCGCGGTGTAGATGCTGAAACCGATGACGGCGAAGCGGAAGTTGTTCTGGGCCACCGAATTCGGACCCTCCGGCGCGAGCCGCCAGCCCATGGTGGTGTAGAGACCCAGCGACATGAACACGATGATCAGCGTCAGCGGGGTGTTGCGGAAAATGGTGACGTAGGCGGTGCCCACCCAGCGGGCGACCGGGACGGGGGACACTCGCAACGCGGCGACGATGGTGCCCAGGATCAATGCCCCGATGGCCGACAGGACGGTGAGTTGAATCGTCACCCAGAAGGCGTCGAGGATTTGGTCGTCATACCTGGAGATCAGGTCGAACACGGCGGACGCGTCCCTCCGATCGAAGTAGATGTGCCTGGTCTGGCAATGGTTGAGCTACCGGGTGTGGCAGCGGCCGGAGATGCCGGATTCGGCGTGGGGAGATGCGGCGGGTGGCCCGGTCCGGCAGGCCCGGACCACCCACGCGGGGAACCTCAGTAGCGGTTCACCGTAGGCGGCTGCGGCGCCTGGTAGCCGGACTGGCCGACGGTCGAGTCGAACGCCTTCTTCCAGGAGCCGTCCTTGATCATTTCCTCGATCGCGTCGTTGACCTTGGTGCGCAGGTCCTTGTCGCCCTTCTTCAGGCCGATGCCGTAGTTCTCCGTGGTGAACGGCTTGCCGACGACCTTGAACGCGCCGGTGCTCTGCGCGGCGTAGCCGGCCAGGATGATGTCATCGGTGCTCACCGCGTCCCACGAACCGGCGCGCAGGCCCTCGAGGCACAGCGAGTAGGTGTCGTTGGTCTGCAGCTGGGTGTCGGGGAAGTTCTTCTCGATGTTGCCCGCGGGGGTCGAGCCCTTGACCGAGCAGACCTTCTTGCCCTTCAGGTTGTCCGGGCCGGTGATGTCGGTGTTGTCGGCGCGGACGAGCAGCGACTGACCCGCGACGTAGTACGGACCCGCGAAATCGACCTTCTCCTTGCGCTTGTCGCTGATGGAGTAGGTGGCGACGATGTAGTCGACCTGGCCGTTCTCGATCAGCGTCTCGCGCTGCGCGGACGGCGATTCCTTGAAGGTGATGTTCTCGGTCTTGACGCCGAGCTTGTTTCCGACGTACTTGGCGACCTCGACGTCGAAGCCGCTGAACGAGCCGTCCTTGTTCCGCAGGCCCAGACCCGGCTGGTCGAACTTGATGCCGACGGTTAGCTTGCCGTCCTTGGCGTGATCGAGGGCGGACTTGCTCTCGCCGCCACCACAGGCCGCGGTGGTTGCGGCGGCCAGCGCCAGGGCGGCCGCCCCGACACCGAGCCGAAGCGCACGGTTGATCCTCATCGAGTTTTCCTTCTCTCTCGTGTATTTCGTTGGCTTCAGGAGCGCTGCCGACTCGAGGTCAGTGGCTCAGTATCTTGCCGAGGAAGTCCTTGGCGCGGTCGGATTTCGGTGCCGTGAAGAACAGTTCGGGCTCGGCATCCTCGACCACCTGTCCGTCGGCCATGAACAGGACCCGGTTGCCCGCCCTGCGGGCGAACCCCATCTCGTGGGTGACCACGAGCATCGTCATGCCCTCCCTGGCCAGCGACACCATCACCTCGAGCACCTCCTGGACCATCTCCGGGTCCAGCGCCGAGGTCGGCTCGTCGAACAGCATCACCTTCGGGCTCATCGCCAGCGCGCGGGCGATCGCGACGCGCTGCTGCTGACCACCCGAGAGCTGCGCCGGGTACTTGTCGGCCTGGTTGGCGATGCCGACCCGGTCGAGCAGCTCCATCGCGCGCTTGTTGGCTTCTTCCTTCTTGGTCTTGCGCACCTTCATCGGCGCGAGCATCACGTTCTCGACGATGGTCTTGTGGGCGAACAGGTTGAACGACTGGAACACCATGCCGACGTCGGCGCGCAGCTGGGCCAGCTTGCGGCCCTCCGCGGGCAGCGGGACACCGTCGATGGCGATATCGCCGGAATCGATGGGCTCGAGGCGGTTGATGGTGCGGCACAGTGTCGACTTCCCCGAACCCGAGGGCCCGAGGACGATGACGACCTGTCCCTTGGGGACTTCGAGGTTGATATCGCGCAGCACGTGGAGCTCACCGAAGTGCTTGTCCACGTTGCGCATCGAGATCATCGGTGCGGCGCTTCCGGTGGCGGTAGCGTCCTTCTGCACGGAGATCGTCGGCGCGCTGGTGTCGGCGCTTGCGTCCCCGGTGTTGTCGATCCCGGTCGTGTCGGGCGCGGCGGCGTCGTCGGTCATGGTCCAAGACCTTAAGGGCTAAAACCGGATTTGCCCGAGTTTCGACGACACACCCCGGTAACACTCGTCATCACATGCAGATCACGAGCATCATCGACGCGTCATCGCGCACCGTTCGGACACCTCTCGGTCACATTCCGTAGGTGTGCGTGCGCTCGGCCCCCGGGAGGCGCCGATGCGCTGGAAACCAGGTTCGCACGTCCCCGTACCCTAGGTGGGTGGATTCGATCGGACAGGTTGTGGCGGGAGCACGCAGTTACGAGGTCCGCACCTTCGGTTGCCAGATGAACGTGCACGATTCCGAGCGCTTGTCCGGCCTGCTCGAGGATGCGGGCTATGTGAAGGCCGCGCCGGGCGCGACGGCCGACCTGGTGGTCTTCAATACCTGCGCGGTGCGCGAGAACGCCGACAACAAGCTCTACGGCACCCTCGGCCATCTCGCGCCGATCAAGGCCGACCGGCCCGGTATGCAGATCGCCGTCGGCGGCTGCCTGGCGCAGAAGGACCGCGATGTCGTCGTCCGCAAGGCGCCGTGGGTGGACGTGGTGTTCGGCACGCACAACATCGGCTCGCTGCCCGTCCTGCTGGAGCGGGCGCGGCACAACGAGGAAGCCCAGGTCGAGATCCTCGAATCGCTGGAGGCGTTCCCCTCCTCGCTGCCTGCCAAGCGCGAATCCGCCTACGCGGGCTGGGTGTCGATCTCGGTGGGCTGCAACAACACCTGCACGTTCTGCATCGTGCCCTCGCTGCGCGGCAAGGAGGTCGACCGCCGCCCGGGTGACGTGCTCGCCGAGGTGCAGGCTCTGGTCGACCAGGGCGTGCTGGAGGTGACGCTGCTCGGGCAGAACGTGAACTCCTACGGCGCGTCCTTCGCCGATCCCGACGCTGTGCTGAATGGGCGCTCCGCAAGCTCCGCGCCTGAGCGTGACCGCGGCGCCTTCGCCAAACTGCTGCGCGCCTGCGGCGGCATCGACGGGCTGGAGCGGGTGCGCTTCACCTCGCCGCATCCCGCGGAATTCACCGACGACGTGATCGAGGCGATGGCCGCGACCCCGAATATTTGCCCGCAGTTGCACATGCCGCTGCAATCGGGTTCGGATCGGGTGCTCAAGGCGATGCGCCGCTCTTACCGCAAGACCCGCTTCCTCGGCATCATCGAGAAGGTCCGCGCCGCGATGCCGCACGCCGCGATCACCACCGACATCATCGTCGGCTTCCCCGGCGAGACCGAGGAGGACTTCCAGGAGACGCTGGACGTGGTCCGCCAGGCTCGATTCACCAGCGCCTATACCTTCCAGTACTCGAAGCGGCCAGGCACGCCCGCCGCCGAGATGCCCGACCAGCTGCCGAAGGCGGTCGTGCAGGAGCGCTACGAGCGGCTGATCGCGCTGCAGGAGCAGATCTCCCTCGACGCGAACCGCGCGCTGATCGGCACCGAGGTGGAACTGCTGGTCGCCGAGGGCGCGGGCAAGAAGAACGCCGCGACCGCGCGGATGAGCGGGCGGGCCCGCGACGGCAGGCTGGTGCACTTCCGTCCAGGCGGTACCGCCGAGACCATCCGCCCCGGCGACATCATCACCGTCGACGTGACCGATGCCGCGCCGCATCACCTGATCGCCGATTCGGCGATCAAGAGTCACCGGCGGACCAGGGCGGGTGACGCGCACGAGCGCGGCATCACCCCGAAGACCGAACCGATCGGCGTCGGCCTCGGCCTGCCCCGAATCGGTGCGCCCGCACCGCAACCCGTTGTGGTCGGCGGCTGCGCCACCGGTTGCGACGCATGAGCACGGGCGAGGACAAGCGCCGCGACGACGGGCCCGAGCCCGCGAGCGAACCCATCGCGAATCCCGAGGTTCGGCCGGGAACCGGCGGCCCCGCCGAGCCGACTGACTCGGCGGAGGAAGTCGGCACCGATACGGACAAAGGAGACGCACCCGCCGTGAACCCGGTCGAGAGCAAGGATTTCGAGCAGTTCCGCGATGAGCTGGAGGGCGTCGAGCGCCGCATCGCCGGGGAGATCGATCCCGGGGTGCGCGCCATGGTGGTCGCGGGCTCGGTGTTCGTGCTGCTGCTTTCGCTGGTGCTGCCGCACGCGGGCGCGGCGCGCGGTTTCGACGTACTGCTCGGCACCGATGTCACCCGGCTCGAGCACATCGGCCTGCCCTCACGGATCTTCGTGTGGTTCACCGTGGTCTTCGCGATCGGGTTCTCGCTGCTCGCGCTGATGACGCGCCGCTGGGCGCTGGCCTGGATCGCGGTGGCGGGCACGGCCGTCGCCACCGTCTTCGGTGTGCTGTCGATCTGGCATCGCCAGACCCCGGGGCTCGGCAACTACCACGGCGCGGGCCCCGGCATCGGGCTGATCGTCGGCACCATCGCCGCCGCGGTGCTGACCTTCCACTGGATCAAGGTGGTGTGGAGCCGCACGGCCCTGCACCTGGCCGCCGAGGAACAGCGGCGCAATGCCGCTGCCGCCGCGGAGGAGCAGGATCGCCGCCGCCGGACCGGTGAGCTCTGATCGAGCCGGGTTACCCCGCCGCCGTCAGCGGTTGCTGACGGCGCCTTCGGCGGCCTCGGCCCACTCGCGCCACTGCTTGGCCTGCTCGAGTGCCTTCTCGGCGTCTCGCTTGTTGCCCGCCGCGGTGGCTTTCGCGGCCTGCTCCTCGAATTGCGCCACCCGCTCCCGGAATTGGGCCGCGCGGGCCATCGCCTCCGGGTCGGTGCGGCGCCACTGCGCGTCCACCGCGTCGCGTACCCGCTTCTCGATGGTGCGCAGCTTGCCTTCCAGCTCCTGGATGCGCTCGCGCGGCACCTTGCCCAGCGCGTCCCACTTGTCCTGCAGTTCACGCAGTGCCGCGCGGGCGGCGTCGAGACCGTTGGCCGGATCGATGTGCTCGTAGGCGGCGAGTAACTCTTCCTTGGCCGCCGCGTTGTGCTCGAACTCGTTGTCGCGCTCGGCGACCGCGGTGTTGCGGGCGGCGAAGAACACGTCCTGCGCGCTCTTGAACCGGCGCCACAGCGCCTCGTCGGCCTCGCGCGGCGCGCGGCCCGCGGCCTTCCACTCGGTCAGCAGATCGCGGAACACACCCGCGGTGCCGACCCAGTCGGTGGAGCCGGACAGCTCCTCGGCGCGGCCGCAGAGCTCTTCCTTGCGGGTCTTCGCGGCGGCCCGCTCGCGGTCCAGCTCGGCGAAGTGGGCGCCGCGGCGGCGGTTGAACGCCTCGCGCGCCTTGGAGTAGCGCTTCCACAGCGCGTCGTCGACCTTGCGGTCCACACCGCGGATGGACTTCCACTCGTCGAGGATTTCGCGCAGCCGATCGCCCGCGGCCTTCCACTGGGTGGATTCGGCGGCGATCTTCTCGGCCTCGGCGGCCAGCGCTTCCTTGCGCTCGGTGTGCTCGTGCCGCGCCCGGTCCTTCTCCTCCTTGGCGTGCGCGGCGGCTTCCTCGGAGTGCTCGGCGATCGCGGCCAGCCGGGTGGTCAGGCCGTCGATATCGCCGATGACGGCGGCGGTCGGCAGCGATTCGGCCAGTGCGGTGGCGGCGGCTCTGGTCTTGCGCGCGTCCGCGCCCGCGGCCAGCCGCGCCTCCAGCAGCGCCACCTCGGTGGCCAGATCGTCGTAGCGGCGGCCGAAGTGGGCCAGCCCCTCGGCGGCGTCACCGGCCTGCCACGATCCGACGACGCGCTCGCCGTCCGCGGTCTTCACCCAGGCGGTGCCGTCCTCGTCGACCCGGCCCCAGGCACTGGGATCACTGACGGAGGGAACGACGACCGGATGCGGATGCTGCTGCGCCGGACCCGGCGTCGGTTTGACCGCGTGTGGCTTGGGGGCGCCGGGAGTCGGGCCGCCGGGCTTCGGGGCGGACGGTCGCGGCGTCGCGCCGGGGGTGGCCTTCGCGGTTCCGTTGCTGTCGGTCATTGCTCCTCGTCCCTGCCGCGCGTCACGGCTGCCTGGTTACGCCCTAGCTCATCCCATTGAACCCGGTCCGAGCCTTACAAACCATTGATCAACGTCTTCCCGTGGCGCTATCTCGTGGATGTCAACCCGTGATGACCTGGGATGTCGCTCCTCGAACACTATCAATCTCGGCCGAGTTTGCGGCAGAGACACTCGAACAGAGGCAGTCCACGGGCCGGTACCCGTGCTCGGTATGACCGCCTCGGCGAACGACTACGGTTACGTGGTGTTCTCCATTGCGGCCCTGGTCCCGTCGCCGCCGATCCTGGTGCCCGAGCTCTGCGGCGGCCTCGCGGCGACCCCCGGCATCGGGCAGCCGGACGTACCACTGACGCTGCGCGAAGCGGCGCTCGCGGCCGCCGGCGCGCTGGCCGGAACCCGAAAATGGCTGGTAGTAGGCACCGGAACCGAGGATCAGGCGCTCGGCGCCGACGCGCTCGGCACCTTCCGCGGCTTCGGCGCCGACGTCAGGGTCGCGCTGTCGGAGGCGGCGATGGGTGACCTGAGCGCCGAGCCGGACCCCGAGCTACCGCTGCCCGCGCTGGTCGCGGGCTGGCTGCGCGGGCGGGCCGCGCCCGCCTCGGAGGTCTCGGTGCGCATTGTCGCCGCCGACACATCCGCCGAGCGTTGTGCCGAGATCGGCGCCGAGCTGCGCGGTGTGCTCGACGGCACACCCGAGCCGGTCGGCGTGCTCGTGGTCGCCGACGGCGCGGCGACGCTGTCGCTGAAGGCGCCCGGCTATCTCGATCCGCGCGCCGAGGCGGTGCAGGCCGGGCTCGATCGGGCGCTGTCGCACGGCGACCGGGCCGGGTTGCTTGCCCTCGATCCGGCCTTGTGTGCGGAATTGGTCATGTCCGGCCGTGCCGCCTATCAGGTGCTCGCCGGGCTGTTCGCCGCCGACGCCGCCGACCCGGCCGTCGAAACCCTGTACCAGGACGCCCCTTTCGGTGTCGGCTACGACGTGAGCGTATGGCGTCCCGCGGACGGTGATACGCCGTGATCACCCCCATCGCCGTCGTCGGCCCCACGGCGACAGGCAAATCCGATCTCGGGCTCGAGCTGGCCGAGCGGCTCGACGGCGAGATCGTCAACATCGACGCGATGCAGCTCTACCGCGGCATGGACGTCGGCACCGCCAAACTGACGGTGGCACAGCGCCGCGGGATCCCGCACCACCAGCTCGACGTGCTCGAGGTGACCGAGAACGCGAGCGTCGCCACCTACCAGGCGGCCGCCGCCGCGGACGTGGCCGCGATCATGGCGCGCGGGCGCACGCCGATCATCGTCGGCGGTTCGATGATGTACATCCAAGCGCTGCTGGACGATTGGGAGTTCCCGGCGACCGATCCCCGAGTCAGGGCGCGCTGGGAGCGGCTGCTGGCCGACGGCGGCGTCGTCGCGGTGCACGAGGCGCTGCGCGCGGCCGATCCGGTGGCCGCCGCGACCATCCTGCCCACCGACGGCCGCCGCATGGTGCGCGCGCTCGAGGTCGTCGAACTCACCGGCCGGCCGTTCGCCGCGTCCGCCCCCCGCATCGGCGAACCGCGGTGGGGCACCGTCATTCTCGGCGTCGACCGGGAGACCGCGGCGCTGGACGCGCGGATCGAACTGCGCACCGCGCTGATGTTCGACACCGGGCTCGTCGACGAGGTGCGCGGGCTGATCGAGCGCGGCCTGCGCGAAGGCGTCACCGCGCGCCGCGCCATCGGCTACGCACAAGTCCTGGCCTACCTGGACAACGAATACGACCTGGATCAGGCGCGGGAACGCACCCTGATCGGCACCAGGCGCTACGTGCGGCGGCAGCGCTCCTGGTTCCGCCGCGACCAGCGGGTGCACTGGCTCGACGGCGCGGACCCCGCGCTGGTGAGCACGGCGCTGTCGCTGCTCGACACCACAGAACGGACTCCACAGTGAACCGACGTGTCAGTACCCGCAACGCCTCGGTCCAGGTGTGGCAGGCGTATCTGAACAACCGGACCAAGCGCCATCGCGACGGCCGCTTCCTGGTGCAGGGCGTGCGCCCGATCACCCAGGCCATCGCCAACGACTGGCCGCTGGAGACGCTGCTCTACCGCCTCGGCACGCCCGACCTGTCGGCCTGGGCGCGCGAGTTGCTCGACACCAGCGAGGTGCCGCAGGTCGGGCTGGTGCCCGAGCTGATGGCCGAACTCGGCGAAAAGTCCACGGGCATACCGGAAGTTGTCGCGGTGGCGATGTCGCGCCAGCCGGAATTGGATACCTTCGAACCCGGTGAACCGGGCGAGGACGCGCCGATCGTCGTCGTCTTCGACCGGCCCAACTCGCCGGGCAACCTCGGCACGCTGATCCGCTCGGCGGACGCGTTCGGCGCGAGCGGGGTGATCGTCACCGGGCACGGCGCCGACCAGTTCGACCCGCAGGCGGTGCGCGCCTCCACCGGATCGCTGTTCGCCATGCCGGTGCTGCGCGCCGCGGGCGCGGCCCAGGTGCTCGAATTCCGGGACCGGCAGGTAGCGCGCGGCATCCCGACCAGGATCATCGGCACCGACGAGCGCGCACCGCACGCGATCTTCGACCACGACCTGACCGAGGCCACGATCCTGGTCATCGGCAACGAGACCAGCGGTATGAGCACGGCTTGGCAGGAGGCCTGCGACGACCTGGTCTTCATCCCGATGGGCGGCACCGCGAGCTCGCTCGGCGCGCCGTCGGCGGCCGCGATCGCGCTGTACGAAATTTCCCGGCAGCGCCGCACGTTTGCCAGGTGAGACAAGCGGGCTGGAACACAGCCCGGTGCGGTCGAGCCCGGAGGCGGTAGCGCAGCGTCACCACGCAGGGGCTCCGCGTCGGGCTCCAATAAATACAGCTGGGAGAATGCGGGCGTGCGGGATATCGAATTCACCAAAGGCCACGGCACCCAGAACGATTTCGTGGTGCTGCCCGATCTGCCGGTCGCGCTCGAGCTGACCGTGCAGCGGGTGGCCGCGCTGTGCGATCGGCAGCGCGGTATCGGCGCCGACGGCGTGCTGCGGGTGGCCAAGGCCGGCGCGTTGCGCGACGCGGGTGTGCTCGACGCGATCCCGGACGGCGTGGCCGCCGACGACTGGTTCATGGATTACCGCAATGCCGACGGCTCCATCGCCGAGATGTGCGGCAACGGCACCAGGGTGTTCGCGCACTACCTGGCCGCCACCGGCATGGAGAGCAGGCGCGGCTTCGTGGTCGGCAGCCGCGCGGGTGCGCGCCCGGTGGTCGTGCACGCCGCGGACGCGGTGCACGGTGAGGTGAGTGTCGGCATGGGCCCGGTGCGCGAGCTCGGCGAATCCACCGCGACCGTGTCGGGCTGGGGGTACTCGGGGATCGGCATCGATGTCGGCAACCCGCATCTGGCCTGCGTCGATCCGAATCTGTCCGCCGAGGCGCTGGCCAAGCTCGACCTCACGGTCGCACCGGGATTCGATCCCGACCTGTTCCCGCGCGGGGTGAACGTCGAAATCCTCACCGCGCTCGATGCCGACCGGTCCGTGGACATGCGCGTGTACGAGCGTGGTGTCGGCGAAACCCGTTCCTGTGGAACGGGAACCGTCGCGGCCGCCGCCGCGGCGCTGGCGCACGAAGGATTCCGGATCGCGTCGGACAGTGGCGAGGTCACCGTCCGCGTGCCCGGCGGTCAGGTCACCGTCGGCATCGCGAACGGCGAGGCCACGCTGCGTGGACCGTCGGTGCTTGTCGCCACCGGCCGCCTCGCGGGTGCGTGGTGGGCCGGCCTCTGAGCGGCCTGCCGACTCGCGCGGAGTTCGCCCAGCGGATAACCGAATGCGCGGGGCCACCGGAACGTGGCAGCATGGACAGCGTATGAGGAAATCAGAGACATTCGACATCAATTCGGCCGACGACGCGTTCGACGCCGGTGACACCGCCGACTCCGGTGACGTGGTCGCCGAGCACAAGGCGCGGATGAGCCGCAACGGCTGGTCGGCCGAGCCGACGGTCGGCGAACTGCAGCTCGACGAGCGCAGTTCGCTGCGCCGCGTGGCCGGTCTGTCCACCGAGCTCACCGATATCACCGAGGTCGAGTACCGGCAGCTGCGCCTGGAACGGGTCGTGCTGGTCGGGGTGTGGACCGAGGGCACCGCCGCGCAGGCGGACGCGAGCATGGCCGAACTGGCCGCGCTGGCCGAGACCGCGGGCTCCGAGGTGCTCGAGGCGCTGATCCAGCGCCGCGACAAGCCGGACCCGGCGACCTACATCGGTTCGGGCAAGGCCGAGGAGCTGCGCGCGGTGGTGCTGGAGACCGGCGCCGACACGGTGATCTGCGACGGTGAACTCACCCCGGCACAGCTGACCGCGCTGGAGAAGGTGGTCAAGGTCAAGGTGATCGACCGGACCGCGCTGATCCTGGACATCTTCGCCCAGCACGCCACCTCCAGCGAGGGCAAGGCGCAGGTCGCCCTGGCCCAGATGGAATACATGCTGCCGCGCCTGCGCGGCTGGGGTGAGTCCATGTCCAGGCAGGCCGGTGGCCGCGCGGGCGGCAACGGCGGCGGCGTCGGTCTTCGCGGTCCCGGTGAGACCAAGATCGAGACCGATCGCCGGCGCATCCGCGAGCGAATGGCCAAGCTGCGCCGCGAGATTCGCGAGATGAAGACCGCGCGCGAGACCAAGCGGGCGCGCCGCAATTCCAGCGGCATCCCGTCGGTCGCCATCGTCGGCTACACCAACGCGGGCAAATCCAGCCTGATGAACACGCTGACCGGCGCCGGGCTGCTGGTGCAGGACGCGCTGTTCGCCACCCTCGATCCGACCACCCGCCGCTCGGCGCTGGACGACGGCCGCGAGGTCGTGTTCACCGATACCGTCGGGTTCGTCCGGCACCTGCCGACGCAGCTGGTCGAGGCGTTCCGCTCGACGCTGGAGGAGGTGACCGGCGCCGATCTGCTGCTGCACGTGGTCGACGGCTCGGACCCGATGCCCGCCGGGCAGATCAAGGCGGTTCGCGAGGTGATCACCGACGTGATCAAGGAGTCGGGCACGCCTGCGCCGCCGGAGTTGCTGGTGGTCAACAAGATCGACGCGATCGATCGGGACGAGCTGACGAGGCTGCGCGGGCTGATGCCCGACGCCGTCTTCGTCTCCGCGCACAGCGGCGTCGGGATCGATGCGCTGCGTGAGCGCCTCGCCGAGGTGCTCGGCGGTCTCGATGTCGAGGTCAGCGTGCTGTTGCCGTACACGCGCGGCGATCTGCTCGCCAGGATCCACGCGGACGGCCGCATCATCGGCTCGACGCACGAGGAGGGCGGTACCAAGGTGCATGCCCGCGTGCCGCATTCGCTGGCGTCGGCGCTGGCGGAGTACGCGGGCTCCGGCGCGCCGCTCACCAACGGCCACGCCCAGGACTGACGCGCACTCGGATCCGTGCTCGGTGCGCGGATCCGGGGCGCGAACCCTGTGTCACAGTGTGGATCCGGTCGCGCGAATCCTGCTGGGCAAGTGTCCAGGTCGGGCGAATTTCGAGTGAACTGAGACACAGTCGGGCATACCGGTCGGTATCTACCTGGCAATCGCCTGGATAACTTACGAGGTCACGTGTCCGGGCGCTGTCCCGCGCCGCCGAGTTATCCCATGACTCCATGCACAAGCAGTGCGACACAGTCGATTTCGTTACGCTATCGTCGTCGAATCGACATCAGGAGGGCTCCTTGTCGCACGACCACCCCACCCCGACGCTCAGTGATGGTGCGCCGCTGTCGGTTTCGCTGACCGATACCGACGTTCGAGTGCTCGACACCTTGCTCGCGCCGCTGCGCGCGTGGACGAGCCCCCGCTTCTACGGGCTGGAGAACATCCCGGCCGACGGGCCGGTGCTGCTGGTCGGCAACCACAATCTGATGGGCGGCATCGACGCTCCGCTGTTGCTGCCCGAGGTGCTGCGCCGCCGCGGCAGGCTGATCCGCGGCCTCGCGGAGAACGTCCTCATCGCGGTGCCCGGCATCCGGCACCTGCTGCACCACTTCGGCTCGGTCCGCGGTACCCGGCGCAACTGCCTCACCATGCTCTCGCGCGGCGAGGCGGTGATCGTATTCCCCGGCGGCGGCCGGGAGGCGGTGCGCCGCAAGAACGAGAAGTACGTGCTGAAGTGGGAAGGTCGAACGGGCTTCGCGCACATGGCGATCGAAGCGGGCGCGCCGATCGTGCCGGTCGCCATGATCGGCGTGGACGACGCCTACGACATCGTGGTCGACGGCGATCATCCGGTGCTGCGCCCGCTGCGCTGGGCCGTCGAGGCGCTCGGCCTGAGCAAGGACCTGACCCCGCCGCTGATTCGCGGACTCGGCCCGACCGTCATTCCGCGGCCGGAGCGGTTCTACTTCTCCGCCGGTGCGCCCATCGACCCGGCGCCGTGGCGCGACGCCGACGATATGCACAGTGCGGCAAAGGAATTGCGCGATGTGGTGCGCAAGGCGCTGGAGGAGGAATTGCGGTTCCTGTTCGCCGAGCGGGAACGCGATTCCGGTCGCACGCTGGTCGGCAGGTTACGCGGATTCCTCAGGCGCTGAGGCGCTGATCACCCGCCGGTGTTCCGGCGGATATGAGATCCATTGCGCCGGTTCATCATCGGCGCGAACCTGACGAGCCGCTGAGAATAGGCTGGCAATTTCTCAGCAATCGATACGTACCGTGGCGTCCATGGCTCGTACACGCAAGAAGCTGGCGGTGGTGGCAGGCGCGGTCGCGGTACTCCTCGGGATGCCCGCCGCATCGGGCGGTTTCGCCGCGATGGCCGCGACGGCGGCATCGGATCCGATCATGGCCTCCGGTGCGCTGCTGGCGTCGCCGCGCTCGTCCGACGGGTCGTACATCGCGGGTGTCACCATCAACGACGCGCGCTCGCTGCAGTTGCAGGTGTACTCGGCCGCGATGGGGAAGAATATCGAGGTCGACGTGCAGCGCCCGGCCGACGCCTCCGTACCGCGCCCCACGCTGTATCTGCTGTCCGGCGCCGGTGGCGGCGAGGACTCGGCGACCTGGCAGAAGAAGACCTCGGTGCTGCAATTCCTCGCCGAGAAGAACGTCAACGTCATCCAGCCGGTCGGTGGCGCGTGGAGCTACTACACCGACTGGCGCGCACCGGATCCCGTGCTCGGCGTGAACAAATGGAAGACCTTCTTCACCGAGGAGCTGCCGCCGCTGGTCGACGGTGCGCTCGGTACCGATGGGACCAATGCCATTGCCGGACTGTCCATGGCGGGCACCTCGGTGCTGCAACTGCCCATCGCCAAGCCCGGCCTGTTCAAAGCGGCGGCGGCCTACAGCGGCTGCGCGCAGATCAGCGATCCGATCGGCTACAGCTTCGTCAATACGGTGGTCACCGCGGGCGGCGGCAAAACCGACAACATGTATGGGCCCGAAGGCGATCCGATGTGGGCGGCCAACGATCCCTACGTCCACGCCGATCAACTGCGCGGCGTCGACCTGTTCATCTCCAACGGCTCCGGCCTGCCCGGCCAGTACGACACGCTCGACGGGAAATTCGCGCTGCCCGGCGTCGGGGGACTGGCCAACCAGACCACGCTCGGCGGTGTGCTGGAAGCGGGCGCCAACTACTGCTCGCGCAACATGCAGAACCGGCTGAACGCGCTCGGCATCCCGGCCACCTACGACTTCCAGCCGCAGGGCACCCACTCGTGGGGGTACTGGCAGGATGCCCTCGTGGCGTCGTGGCCGGTCCTCGCCCGCGGACTCGGGCTGCCCGCGTGAGCTGACCCGGGGATCGCCTTCTGTGTCAGGTTGCTATACCAGGTGAGATCGTAATTCCGGGACGCGAAGTGAACGATGGTTCTCGTTCCGGGTACCGTTATGGGCAACGACCGCGCCGGTAGGTAGCCGGCTGGTGTTGGCACTAGGAGGTTGGCGTGGAGCGCACACTGTTCGAACCCGAACACGAGTTGTTCCGGGAGTCGTTCCGTAAGTTTCTCGATCAGCACGTCGCGCCACGGCATGCGCAGTGGGAAGAGCAGGGCATCGTCGACCGCGATGTCTGGCTCGAGGCGGGTAAGCAGGGCTTCCTCGGCATGGCGATGCCGGAGGAGTACGGCGGCGGCGGGGTGCGGGACTTCCGCTACAACGCGATCGTCGCCGAGGAGTCGGTGCGCGGCCAGTACTCCGGGCTCGGCTTCGCCCTGCACAACGATGTGATCGCGCCGTATCTGCTGGAGCTGGCCAATGAGGAGCAGAAGCAGCGCTGGCTGCCCGGTTTCTGTTCCGGCGAGATCATCACCGCGATCGCCATGACCGAACCGGGCACCGGATCGGACCTGCAGGGTATCAAGACCCGCGCGGTGCGCGACGGTGACGACTGGATCCTCAACGGCGCCAAGACCTTCATCACCAACGGCATCAACTCCGACATCGTCATCGTGGTCGCCCAGACCGATCCGGAGAAGGGCGCCATGGGCTTCAGCCTGCTCGTGGTCGAGCGCGGCATGCCCGGCTTCGAGCGCGGCGCCAACCTGGACAAGCTGGGCCTCAAGGCGCAGGACACCGCCGAGCTGAGCTTCACCGACGTGCGGGTGCCCGGTAAGAACCTGCTCGGCACCGAAGGCATGGGCTTCGTCCACCTGATGAACAACCTGCCGCAGGAACGTCTTTCGATCGCCGTCATGGCCGCCGCCGCGATGGAGGCCTGCCTCGAGATGACCAAGCAGTACGTGCGCGACCGCAAGGCGTTCGGCAAGCCCATCGGCGCACTGCAGAACACCCGCTTCGTCATGGCCGAACTGGCCACCAAGACCACCGCCGTGCGCATCATGGTCGACCGCTTCATCGAGGATCTCAACGCGGGCAAACTGTCCGTCGAAGACGCCGCCATGGCCAAGTGGTGGAGCACCGAGGAGCAGGTCGACCTCATCGACCGCTGCCTGCAACTGCACGGCGGCTACGGCTACATGAAGGAATACCCGATCGCCAAGGCGTACATGGACGCCCGCGTCCAGACCATCTACGGCGGCACCACCGAGATCATGAAGGAAATCATCGGCCGCAGCCTGAAACTGACCTGATCCGCCGGAAAGGTGACGCCCGCAAAGAATTTCGCGCGGGCCTCACCTTTCGGCTACTCGGAATCGTTGCGGCGCAGCTCGGTTGCGTACATGCCGCAGACGTAGGCTCCCGCGCCACCGAGAAGCATGAGCAGGGTGGCGGCGGCGAGCTTGATGGCGACGTGGCTGAGGGGTTCGCGCTGACGGATGACCACCGCGTCGATGGCCTGCCAGCCGAAATAGAGACCGGTCAACAGAATCGCGACACCGCAGGCGACCATGAGGTAGGCGCCCACGATGCGCCAGAACGTCCGCGGATCGGGGTGCGGCGCCGGACGGTCGCCTCGCGCTGCGGGCTGGTGAACGTCCGCGCGATTTCCGCTGCGCGGTACGGGGGTTGGGCCCGCGTGATGGATTTCTGTGGTGCTGTATGGCATGGGGGCTGCGGACGGACGATAGGTGTCCGCTGAGCGATCGGTGCGGTGGGCCCGAGGTACCTCGGAGGGCGGGATATCCACTGGGCGACTAGCACTTCGAGGCCCGGTCGTCGTGCCGGAGCGGTGGACGTCGGCTGGATGATCGGTGCTCGGCGATGTGGGTGACGAGGAGGGGCCGACACCCGCAGGACTATTGATGCCGTGCGCGGTGTGCATGGGGAAGGCCTGCCGGACATTCGCTGGGCGACTCCCACTTCCAGGATCGGGCGTCGAGCCGCGGTAGTGGATGTCGGCTGGGTGATCGGTGCTCGGCGATGTGGGGGCGGGAGTGGGGTGGTCGATGTCCGGTGGGGGACTGGCGGTTTGGGATGTGGGTTGTGGATCGGGGTGGCGGGTGAGGTTCGCGCTCGGTGTTGACGGCAGTGGCGGGTGGTGGCGTTCCGCTGGGGGTTCAGTGGAGTGCGGTGTCAGCTGTGCCGTCGAGCTGGTGTATGGAATGTGTTGTGGCGCAGGTATGTTCGATGATGTCGAGGGGGGAGGTTTTGGTGCTTCGACGATTTTCATCGAGGGGGCGGTGGGGTCGCCTTCGTAGAACGGGGAGGGGTGGGGGGTACGGGATTCGGTGAGGGCGGCGGTGGCGCTGGTGGCGAGTTCGCCGCAGGTGCTGAAGCGCTCGTCGCGGTCCTTGGCCAGGGCGCGGGCGATGACCTCGTCGAAACTGGCGGGGACGCCGGGGTTTTGGCGGCTCGGCTGGGGGATGGGGGAGTGCAGGTGGCCCTGGATCAGTTGCGGGGTGCCGACGCCCGGGTAGGGGAGCAGGCCGGTGAGCATATGGTGAAGGGTGCAGCCGAGGGAGTAGACGTCGGCACGGCGGTCGATGTCGATGAGCGGGTAGAAGCGTTCCGGGGCGGCGTACTGGAAGCTGGCGTAGACCTCGCCGAGGCGGGTCAGGCCGGTGGCATCGTCCATCACCACCGCGATGCCGAAGTCGACCAGGATCGCTCGTTCGGTGACGCCGCGGGCGAGCAGGATATTGCCGGGTTTGACGTCGCGGTGCAGCACGCCCGCGTCGTGCGCGTAGTCGAGTGCCTGGGCCACCTCGGCAATGATTCGTACCGCACGGCTCGGTTCGAGCGGTCCGCTGCGCAGTCGGGCGGCGACGTCGCTGCCGTCGATGTACTGCATCGAAATCCACAGGCGCTCATCGGCTTCGCCGCGCGCGAAGATCGCGCCGATATGCGGATGCGACAGCCGCGCCACGGTATCGGCCTCGCGGCGGAACCGTTCGCGGACATTCGGGTCGGCGCTGTTGGCGCGCGTGAGCACCTTCAGCGCTACATACCGTGGTAGATCGCGATCGTGGGCCAGATAGACCTCGCCCACGCTGCCGACAGCAAGCAGTCGCTCGATGCGGTATCCGGCGAAGACCTGCCCCGCCGTCAGTGCTGGCCCCACCGTCAGTCCTCCGCGCTAGTTCCTCGCGTGCAACCCACTCCCTGGATCGACGATACGCGTGGCGCCCCGGTGCGTGGCGGCACAGAATACCGCGGGCAACCGTGCCGACCCGTCCGTGTGTTTGCGCGCAACGAATACACAGCGCACCCATGGACTCGTGCGCGCCGTCGAACGTGCGCCGAGCCGAATCCGATCAACCCCCATTTCCGAGGCGAAAGGTAGAGACGATGATTCCGCACTTTGTCGATCAGCTCACCCGCATGATCTCCGGCTTCCTCGCGATGCTGATGCTTCCATGAGATCACCTGGCCCGGGACGGAAGTGCCAGGTCCGCCCCGGGCTGCTGACGGCTAGTGCGGCGGCGCACTGAATTCGGCTGTGCCGGATGGATTATCGATAACGTAGCGCCAGTCGCCGTCGGTATCGCGGTGGACGACATCGGTCGCGATCCCGCGCAGGGCGATGGCCCGGCCGTCCGGCGAGTTTCCTTCGAGGGACCAGTCGACGAGCAGCAGCGCGATATCGCCGACGAGGTAGTAGCGGTGCAGCCGTGCCGCCATCGGCACGCCAAGGCTCGACAACGAAGCCAGCGCCACCGCGCGTTCCGGGCCGGTGACGAGTTGGCCCGGCGTAGGAACCATGACGCTGCCGGGTTCGTAGAGCTCCGCCAGTGCGGTCAGATCGCGGGCATTGAAGAGCTCGACCCAACGGGCGATGAACCGCGTCAGGGAGTCGTGGTCATGATTGGTCGTCATGACTTACCGAGCGTAACAACATCAGCGCCGCTTGCTGATCCGAATGCCGCGATCCGGCCGCCGATCGCGCAGTGCCCATTCCCGCGCAGACCCATGGCGGTCAGCCCCTGGCCGCGGAAAGCCACCTCCGATTCGCTCACCCGCGGTGCGCCGCCGGACCGGCTCGGCGTCGGAACGACTGAGGTCCTAGGGTTTCGGGCCGATCGGCAGCAATGGCACGGTGGTCGTCAGGCAGAAGGGGTGTCCGGCCGGATCCAGGAGGACGCGCCAGCGGTCCGGGCCCGGTTGTTCCTCGGCAAGGCGGGCGCCGAGACGCAGTGCTTCGGCCTGGGCGGTGTCCAGATCGGCCACCGCGAGGTCGAAGTGCATGTGCTTGGGAGTCGGCCCCTGTGGCCAGGTCGGAGGCTGATATCCGGGGACTCGGATAGCGGCCAGTACCCCGCGTTCGGCCTGCATCACGTGCAGTTCATCGGTGCGGTAGACGACCTCTCCTTCGAGTAGGTCGGCCCAGAATTTCGCGAGCATCTCGGGATCGGCGCAGTCGAGCGAGATCAACGCCAGCTTTGCTACGGCCATAGCGGCCACCGTACCCGCCCGGGTGGGTACGGCGCCGAAAACGAAGGGGGACAGCGACTTCGGTCGCCGTCCCCCTCGTGCGGAGGCTGCGGTCAGATCTTGCGGATGACCGTGACGACCTTGCCGAGAATCTGCGCATCGTTACCCGCGATCGGTTCGAACAACGGGTTGTGCGGCATCAGCCAGACGTCCTTGCCGGTGCGCTTGAACGTCTTCACGGTGGCCTCGCCGTCGATCATGGCGGCCACGATCTCACCGTTGTCGGCGACGTTCTGCTGGCGCACCACCACCCAGTCGCCGTCGCAGATCGCGGCGTCGACCATGGACTGGCCGACGACCTTCAGCAGGAACAGCGAACCGTCGCCGACGAGTTCGCGCGGCAGCGGGAACACATCTTCGACGGCCTGCTCGGCCAGGATCGGCCCACCGGCGGCGATCCGGCCCAGCACCGGGACGAAGGTCGGCGTCGGGCGGCTCGGATCGGTTGCGCCACTGTCGGTATCGCGCGGGGCGCCCACCGTCGGCAGCGTGGTGACCGCACGCACCTGCTCGTCGAGGCCGCGCACGTCCACCGCGCGCGGACGATTCGGGTCGCGCCGCAGATAGCCCTTGCGCTCCAGCGCGCGTAGCTGATGGGCCACCGACGAGGTGGAGGTCAACCCGACGGCGTCGCCGATCTCCCTGATGCTCGGCGGATAGCCGCGCTCGCTTACGGAGGTGCGAATGACCTCCAGCACCCTGCGCTGACGCACGGTGAGATCCGTCCCGCCGCCGGCGCCGACTTCGCTCTCTTCACCCGTGTCGTCTGTGTGGCTCACCGCAACCGCCCTTCTCGTGCCGTGTGGGTACTGCTGTCGATCCTGTCGTGGTTTTCGTCTCTCGAATCTAGTCCGGTCGCAGCGATGTTTCAAACATCTGTTCGACGCATGTCGGGCGTTTCTACTGACATTGTCGGTGCCTCGTGGTAGAAATTCGAACACAAGTTCTTCGAACACTTGATCGAACGGCCTGGCTCGAACACAGACGGAGCACCCACACGGAGGTTTGTCCGATGAGCACTGCGATCAGCGAAAACGCCACCAAGACCACCAGTATCGATGATGTCGACGACCTCGGTTTCGATACCGTTCCGCGCGTCGCGCCCGCGCGGCGCGGTGCCACGCGGGCGCTCGAATCGCTGCATCGCCCCGCCGTGGATCGCCCGCGTGGCGTGCGCCCGCGCGCCGCCGTCGTGGCCTACGACGAGCGGCCGGCGCGCATCGTCGCGCCCGCGTCCGTGCGGGAGCTGTCTCCGATGGCGCGGGTGCAGGAGGCGCAGGCCGGGTTCGCGATGCTCGCGATGGCGGCGCTGCTGAGCGCGCTCGTGGTGACCGCGCTGATCTGCCTGGCGCATTGGCGCGCGGGCACTTTCGACGGGGGAGTGCCCGCGACGGTGCCGGTGGTCGTCGACGGCTCGGTCGATTCCGGTGCTCCTTCGGTGTATCCGCCCCGCTGATCCTCGGGGTGAATGTCGTTGCGGCGACGAGGGGTGTCGCAGCGAAGGGTGGCCGAATTTGTTGATCGGCGAGTGAAACATGTTGCTACTGTGCTCGAAACGTGACCGGGGCCACCCGTTCCGCTGAACGATTTCGGGACTTCATGCAATGACCTCGCTCGCCCCATCTCCCCGAGCCCTCGCGCGAATCGCCGGGCTGCTCACCTGTTTCGCACTCGCGCTCGGCGCGACGCCCACGGTGCACGCGGCCCCCGCCTATGCGATGTATCTGGATCTGCCCACCGTCAACGGTGACGGCGCGGGCGGCGGCGGGCTGAATCCGGCACTGCCACTGGACGAATCGGTGCTGCTCGACGCGCTCGACCAGGCCAGGGCCGACGGGGTGGCGCCCGCCCGATACGGCACGCTGCTGCACCACTACTGGCTGGTGGTCTCCACCCGCAACGCCGCCATCGACCTCGCGGGCTGGGATCCGGCGCGCGGCGTGCACGCCAACGAGCGCACCTTCAATCAGGTCTACGTGAACTATCTGCGGCTCGCCACGACGCATCCGCAGTTCTGGTGGGCCGGCCTGGCCGGTATCGCGGGCGGTTCGTTCGCCTCCGGATTCTTCGATATGAGCGATGTCGGCGTGGTGCTCGACGTGCCGGGCATCCACCAGCTCGGCAACGCCGTCGCCGACCTGCTGCGCAACACACCGGCGGAACTGGTGGACATCCTGCCCGCCGATATCAAGCTGCTGGCCACCGAGGGTTCGCGGCTCAGCGCCGACGACGTCGCCTGGTACCAGACCCGGCTGATGATCATGCAGAAGCACATCTTCACCGACCTGGTGCCGATGCACGAGGCGTATGTCGCGCTGGGGATGGGCGGCATCGAGGAGATGTACGCGGCGGGCGTGATCGACGCCGATATCGAAGCTGCCTGGCGGTCCATCGATTCCGGTACACGCGACGGCTACATCGACGCGCTGATCCGGATGACCGATCGCGAACAGAACCACGTCATCGCCGACCAATGGGATGCCACCGCCGCGGGCCGCGCCCCGATCGGCCGGGTACTCACCTACGTCAGCACCGTCGCGGGCAAACCCGCCGTGCCCGGCGTACGCGCACCCGGTATCTTCGCCTCGGCCACCGTCCGCGCCGACGTAGCGGGCCGCACCCTCGCCCTGCGCACCCCACTGCCCGACTTCAACTGGGCCGACCGCGACACCCGCTGGACCTACATCACCGCCGATCTGGTGCCCCGCCACGTCGACATGGAAAGCAACACGGCCTTCGCGGCCTCCTTCCTCGGCGAACCGTTCTGGAACAAGCTCGCCCGCGGTCGTTTGATCCCCCGGCTACCGGAGCTCATCGCGGACCTGACCGCGCAGTGGCAACTGACCGGATAGCGCCGGGGTGGCGCATGTTCGCACGCCGTTTCGCTCCGGATTGCCCGAGCGGGTCGCGGCCTGTCGTGCGGTGGTAGCTGGATCATCGGACGACGTGGCCGGGGTGATGTGGACGGCGCGTCCACTGGCCCAGGTATCCTCGAAGTGCTATGGAGGTATACCGAGTGTCAACAGGCGTATACCTCGTGTCGGGTATTGACCCCTGTACACGTGCTCGCCGGGCCGGTCATCTCGATCGGGTGCCGGGCCGGTCGCGAGCGCTCGCATCGACGAAGGATTTCTCGGATGCATTGCCCGTACTGCCGACATCCTGATTCGCGGGTGGTGGACTCGCGCCTGGCCGAGGAAGGCACGGCCATTCGCCGCCGCCGGTCCTGCCCGCAGTGTGGGCGACGATTCACCACGGTCGAGACCGCGATCCTGTCCGTGGTCAAGCGCAGCGGCGTCACCGAACCGTTCAGCCGCGAGAAGGTCATCCGCGGCGTGCGCCGCGCCTGCCAGGGCCGCGAGGTCGACGACGACGCACTGAACCTGCTGGCCCAGCAGGTCGAAGACGCCGTGCGCGCCAAGGGATCTCCCGAGGTGCCGAGCCACGAGGTCGGCCTGGCCATTCTCGGCCCGCTCCGCGATCTCGACGAGGTCGCCTACCTCCGCTTCGCCTCGGTCTACCGATCCTTCACCTCCGCAGAGGATTTCGAACACGAGATCCAGGAAATGCGCCAGGCCCGCGCCGCCGCCACCGTCCCCGCCGAATAACCCCGCTGGTGCGCGGCGGTGGTCAGCGGATGGCGGCGATGGCCTTGTCTATGCGCTTGAGGGAGACCGGGTAGGGGGTGCCGAGTTTCTGGGCGAAGAGGCTGACGCGGAATTCCTCGATCATCCACCAGATTTCGGTGACGGCGGGGGCGTGTTTGCGGTGGTCGGGGAGTGAGGCGACGAGGCGGTCGTAGGCGGCGAGGGCGCGGTCGAGTTCGGCCATGCCCTGGCGGTCGCGGACGGCCGAGCCGGGGAGGGCGGTGAGGCGGGCGGTGGCGGCTTGGAGGTAGCGGGGCAGGTCGCGCAGGCGGACGCTGCCCCATTCGGAGACGAAGCCGGGGAAGACCAGGTCGTCGAGTTGATGGCGCACATCGTCGGCGATATCGCGCTCGGCGGTTTCGGCGAGTGCCGCCGAAACCTGGTGTGCCGCAGCCAATACCGGCACCACGAGGCGGACCATGCGAGCGACGGCGGTGCTCAGCTGCGGCCGGAGCGCGGTGACCAGCGCGTCGAATTTGCCGGGGCTGCGCACCGGACCGCCTGCCGCGGCGATCAATTCGTCGGCCGCGGCCGCACGGCAGTCCTCGACCAGTGCGTCCAGTGAGCCGTACGGATTCTGGCTCAGCGCCAGACGATCCGCCGGCGGCAGGCCCGCGGTCACGGTGCGCGCCGAGGTGGGGATCGCGTGCAGCACCAGCGCCCTGGTGCCCGCCCGCATCGCATTCGCCTGTTCGGCAGGCGAACTCAGCACGCGCACCGCGACGCCGTCGCCCTCGGGCACCAGCGCCGGATAGCCGGTGACGGTCTGCCCGGCGACCTGCCGCTTCACGGTCGGCGCCAGATCGCCGAGCGATTCGGAGGTCCACACCGTCGCGGCGGCCCGCTCCGCGCCCGCGGTGGCCCGCGCGACCGAGGCGGAGACCTGCTCGGCCAGCTGTGTTTTCAGCGCGGCCAGGCTCTTGCCGCTGGCGACGGTGGCGCCCGACGGATCGGTGACGGCGAAGGTCATCCGCAGATGGTCCGGTAACGCGGAGACGGTGAGACTATCCGGCGCGATGGTCACCGAGCCGAGCCGGGACAGCTCCCTGGCCAGTCCGATACGCAGCGGTTCGGCGCGCGGGGTGAGCGCGGCCAGCGCCGCCGCCGCGAAGTCGGGCGCGGGAACAACGGTGCGCCGCAATGCCTTCGGCAACGTTTTGATCAGCGCGGCGGCCAGTTCCTCACGCATGCCCGGCACCAGCCAGTCGAAGCCGACGGCACGCACATGCGCCAGCTGCGCCACCGGAATGTGCACGGTGACACCGTCGTCGGCGTTGCCCGGCTCGAATTGATAAGTGAGCGGGAAGCTCAGCTCGCCCTGCCGCCAGGCGTCCGGGAAGTCGGACGGGTCCAGTGTCGCCGCGCCCTCGTTGACCACGGTGCTGCTGGAGAAGTCGAGCAGCGCGGGCTCTTTGCGGCGCGCGGTGCGCCACCAGCTGTCGAAGTGGCGCACCGAGACGATATCGGCGGGCAGGCGCTTGTCGTAGAACTCGAACAGCACCTCGTCGTCGACCAGGATGTCGCGGCGGCGCGCCCGATGCTCCAGATCCGCGACATCGTCGAGTAACTCGCGGTTGCGGTGGAAGAACTCGTGGCGGGTCTGCCATTCGCCCTGTACCAGCGCGTGCCGGATGAACAGCTCGCGCGACAGCTCCTGGTCGATGCGGCCGTAATCGACCGGCCTGCCGGTGACCAGTGGGATGCCGTACAGCGTGACCCGCTCATACGCCCGCGCCGCACCGCGCTTGGCCGACCAATGCGGTTCGGAATAGGTGCGTTTCACCAGATCGCCCGCGAGGCGTTCGGCCCACTCGGGTTCCACCCGCGCCGCCATCCGTCCCCACAGCCGCGAGGTTTCCACCAGTTCGGCCGCCATCACCCACCGCGGCGGCTTCTTGGCCAGCGACGACCCGGGAAAGATCATGAACTTGGCATTGCGCGCGCCGAGGAACTCCCGCGACTCCGCCTCCCGCACCCCGATATGCGACAGCATGCCGGATAACAGCGCCTGATGAATCGACGTCGCATCCCACGGGGTGCCGTCATCAACCGCGACGGCCGCACCGGCTCGCCCGCGCCCCGAGTTCCCGGCAGCACGACCACCCGATCGGTCACGCCCAGAGCCGCCCTCGCCCGCCGCCGAACGCGAGTCATTCCCGCCGCGCGATCGGCCGCCTGCTGCCGAGCCGCTGTCGCCCTCCGCCGTACGGGAATTCGTCGTGCGCTGTCCGGATCGGCTGCCGCCCGGGGCGGAACTGCTCTCGGTTGCTGCCGCGCGGGAGTCCTTTGCGCTGCGTCCTGGTCGGCCATCATCCGCTGCCGAGCTGCGATAGTCCTGCGCTGCGAGCGAATCGTTCGCGCTGCGTCCCGACCGGCCGCCATCCGCTGCCGAGCCTTCCGCTGCACGGGAATTCGTGGTGCCGCGCCTGGATCGCCCGCCCTCGGCCGCGGATCCGCCTGTCTGCCCGGCGTTCTCACTCGACCAGCCGAGGCCCCTGGTGATGGTGCGTAGCTGGCCGTGTAGGTCCTGCCACTCGCGGATGCGCAGGTAGTGCAGGAATTCCTCGCGGCACATGCGGCGGAATTGGTTGGACGACAACGACTTGCGCTGTTCGGTGAGGTACTCCCACAGGCGCAGGTAGGCGAGGAAGTCGGAGTTCTCGACGGTGAAGCGCGCGTGTTTGGTGTCGGCGGCCTGTTGATGTTCGGCCGGGCGTTCCCGGACATCCTGAATCGACAGTGCCGCGACGATGATCAGCACATCGGCCAGGCAGCCGTTCTTGTTCGCCTCGACCAGCATGCGCGCCATCCGCGGATCCACCGGCAGCTGGGCCATTTCGCGCCCGATCGGCGTCAGGGTCAACCCGGCGTCGGCGGTCTCCGCGGCCTCGGTCTTGCGGTGCGCCTCGGAATCTGCCTGCGCGGAGCCGTCTTCGGCCGCACCCGTACCGCGACCGGCCCGGCGAGCGGGTGCCAGTGCGCCCAGCTCTTCGAGCAACGCGATGCCATCGCGAATGGCACGGCGATCGGGCGCCTCGACGAACGGGAACCCCTCGATATCGCCCAGCCCGAGCGCCGTCATCTGCAGGATGACCGCGGCGAGGTTGGTCCGCAGGATCTCCGGTTCGGTGAACGCGGGGCGTGCTTCGAAATCGTCCTCGGCGTAGAGCCGGATGCAGATGCCGTCCGCGACACGGCCGCAGCGCCCCGAGCGCTGCCGCCCCGAGGCCTGCGAGACCGGTTCGATCGGCAGCCGCTGCACCTTGGTGCGCATCGAATAGCGCGAGATGCGTGCCGTGCCAGGGTCGATGACGTACCGGATGCCGGGAACCGTCAGCGAGGTCTCCGCCACATTGGTGGCGAGCACCACGCGACGCCCGGTGTGCGGCGCGAAGACGCGATGCTGTTCGGCCGCGGACAACCGCGCGTACAGCGGCACGATCTCGGTGCGCGGCAGCTTCAGATCGCGCAAAGCGTCGGCGGTATCCCGGATTTCGCGCTCGCCGGACAGGAACACCAGCACATCGCCGTCACCCTCGGCGAACAGCTCGACCACGCCGTCGGCGATGGCGTCGGTGGGGTCGCGGTCGACGACGCGGGTGTCCTCGTCGTCCTCGTCGACCGACGGCAGCTCCAGTGACAGTGGGCGATAACGGATCTCGACCGGATACGAGCGGCCCGACACCTCGACGATCGGCGCCGGGGTGCCGCTCGCATCGATGAAGTGGTTCGCGAACAGCTCCGGATCGATGGTGGCCGAGGTGATGATCACCTTCAGATCCGGTCGGCGCGGCAGCAATTGCTTGAGGTAGCCGAGCAGGAAGTCGATATTGAGGCTGCGTTCGTGCGCCTCGTCGATGATGATCGTGTCGTAGCGGCGCAGCAGCCGGTCGCGCTGGATCTCGGCGAGCAGGATGCCGTCGGTCATCAGCTTCACCAGCGTGCGCTCGGACGCCTGATCGGTGAAACGGACGGTGTAGCCGATGACATCGCCGAGTTCGGTGCCCAGTTCTTCGGCGATGCGCTCGGCCACGGTGCGCGCGGCCAGCCTGCGCGGCTGGGTGTGGCCGATGGTGCCGCGGATGCCGCGCCCGAGTTCCAGGCAGATCTTCGGGATCTGGGTGGTCTTACCGGAACCGGTCTCGCCTGCCACGATGACGACCTGGTGCTCGGCGATGGCCTTCGCGATATCGGCGCGGCGCGCGGTGACCGGGAGTTGCTCCGGGTAGCGGATTTCGGGTACCGCGGCGCGGCGGGCCTCGACCCGTCCCTCGGCGGCCGTGATGTCGGCGGCGATACCGGCGAGATCCGCGCCGCGGGCCCGGTCGAGGCGCCGGCGCAACCGGTATTCATCGCGGAGCGTCACGGCGGCCAGTCGGTCACGAAGCTCGCGGAGACTGGGGTCGGCTGTCCTGGTCATTGCCTCCTCAGCGTAGCGAAACGGCGCCACCGAATTTCCGCGTGGACCGGGCATCCGGTCCGCGAACGCCGCGACACGACCAGTCCGACCGGCCGGTTTTTCTCGGTCGACCCCCGCTGATGTGCGACGATCCGCTGATGACCGCCCTGCGGGCCCCACTGTGGATTCGTGTCCTGCGCTTGGCCTTTGCCGTGCTCGGGGTGGTGGCGCTGGCGTGGATACCGCTGCGCAACCTCGACACACCCAGCTTCTCGGCGGCGAACTACTTCAGCTACTTCACCATCCAGTCCAACGTGCTCGGCGTGGTGGTGCTGATGATCGGCGCACTGCGCGATCCGCTCGACCGCCGCTGGCAGGTCATCCGCGGGGCGAGCACGCTGTACCTGGTGATCACCGGCATCGTCTACGCCGTGCTGCTCGCGAACATCGACGTGATGCTCACCGATCGGTGGATCAACGACATCCTGCACCGCGTGCTGCCGATCGTGCTCCTCGTCGACTGGCTCCTGGTTCCGGTGTCGCTCGGCCTCTCCGCGCGCCTGCTCGCCGGCTGGCTCGGCTACCCGGTGGTCTACGGCGTCTACACCCTGATCCGCGGCCCGATCGTCGACTGGTACCCCTACCCGTTCCTGGATCCGCGCGAGCGAGGGTACTTTTCACTCGCCCTCGGCCTGGTGGCGCTGGTCGCCGTCTTCCTGCTGCTCGCGATCGCGGTCGCGGCCCTCGGTGCGCTGATCGTGCGATGGCGCGCACCCGCCCGGAGCTAGTTCCCGGCTCGTCAGCCGAGCGCAGTCGAATGGCCCTGCGACACGCCGTAATCGGGGGCCATTCGCTTGCGCTCGACGGATCTCGAGCACTTCCGGCCGCGCACTGGTCAGGCCGAGCTCTTGTCGTAGGGATACGGCCTGCGTGGGCGTTGCGGTGGGCGGTCGGCATCGACGGAAGCAAATCCCGATGCGAGGAAGTACAGCGTCCAGTAGCCGATGCTCTTGGCGATCCACCAGGTGTATTTCCAGAACATCACTCCAGCATCGCTAGCCGCCGTCCACTATGGCAAATATGTGGCAATCATCAGCGACGAAAGGGGTGCGGTGTCGGCGCGTGGCAACCTCCGACTGGTCTGATTTGTGAGTTGTGTAACAATCGGCCGATGAGCGCCGTCGAGGTGTCGCCCGGGTGGGTTCGAGCGTTGCGAGTCGGCTTCGCCGTGCTGGCGCTCATCGCCCTGATCCGCGATCTGGTACCCGATTCCGGGGAGATCGGCTACTCGGTGGCGAATGAGCTGAGCTACTTCACCATCCAGTCGAACGTGATTGCCGCTGTCGTGCTGCTGGTCGGCGGGCTGCGCGATCCACGGGATCGCCGGTGGCAGGCGATCCGCTGCGCCGCGACGCTCTACCTGGTGATCACCGGCATCGTCTACGCGGTACTGCTGTCGCACCTCGGTTACGGCGCGGCACATCCCTGGGTCAACGACGTGCTGCACCGGGTGATGCCGATCGTCGTGGTGGTCGATTGGGTGCTCGTACCGGTGGCGCTCGGGATCACCGAGCGGTTGATCGGGGGTTTGCTGATCTACCCGCTGGTGTACGGCATCTACACTCTGATCCGCGGGCCGATCGTGGATTGGTACCCGTATCCGTTCATTGATCCGCGTCACCAGGGTTATGTGTCGATGACCATCGGCCTCGTCGTGCTCGCCGTCGGATTCGCCCTGCTCGCCGTCGCGATCGTGGCGCTCGGCGACCTGTGCGGCAGGCGGCGCGTTTCGCTCTGAGGTCCTGTCCTGCGGTAAAGGTGGTTGTCATGAATGCGCTTTGGCATGGATTCGCCGATATGGGTGCCGTCGAACGCGACGGCGCCTTCGTGGTCGCGCGCGGAGAGGGCGCCTACGTCTATGACGCGGAGGGCACCCGGTATCTCGACGCGACGGCGGGCCTGTGGTTCACCAACGTCGGGCACGGTCGCGCGGAGATCGCCGACGCGGTAGCCGAGCAATTGCGTACCGTCGCGCACTACTCCAACTTCGGCGATCTCACCGCGCCGGTCACCCAGGCGCTGGCCGAGCGGCTGTCCGCGATCGCGCCGGTGCCGGGCAGCAAGATCTTCTTCACCTCGGGCGGCTCGGATTCGGTGGACACCGCCGCCAAGCTCGCCCGCCGCTACTGGCACGAGATGGGCCGCCCGGACAAGAAGATCGTGGTCGGGCGCCGGATGGCCTACCACGGCATGCACTACGCGGGGACGGCGCTCGGCGGCATCCCGGTCAACCGCGAGGGCTACGGCGAACTGGTGCCCGATACCCGCACCATCGAATGGGACGACGCCAAGGCGCTGCTCGCGCTGATCGAGGAGATCGGCGCGGAGAACATCGCCGCGTTCTTCTGCGAGCCGATCATCGGCGCGGGCGGTGTGTACCTGCCGCCGGACGGCTACCTGGCCGAGGCGCGCCGCATCTGCCGCGACAACGACATCCTGTTCGTCGCCGACGAGGTGGTCACCGGATTCGGCCGTATCGGCGGATCCTGGTTCGCCTCTTCGCGTTTCGGCCTGGAACCGGATCTGATGACCACGGCCAAGGGCCTCACCTCCGGCTACATCCCGATGGGCGCGGTGTTCATCGCGCCGCGGATCGCCGAGCCGTTCTTCGCGGGCGGTACGTGGTGGCGCCACGGCTACACCTACGGCGGGCACGCGGGCGCCGCCGCGGCCGCCATGGCCAACCTGGACATCATCGAGCGCGAGGGCCTGCTCGACGAGGCCGAGCGGCTGGAGTCGACGCTGCACGACAAGCTCGCCCCGCTGGCCGAGCATCCGCGGGTCGCCGAGATCCGCAGCGGTCTCGGCGCGGTCGCCGCGGTTCAGCTCGTCGATCCGTCCGAGGGGCTGCCCCTGGTGAAAACCCTTCGCGCACACGGTGTTTCGGGGCGTGCCGCGGGGCAGGGCGCGATGCAGATCTCCCCGTCGTTCGTGATGAGCGACGATCAGGTCGACGAGCTCGTCGCGGGCTTCACCCGCGCGCTGGGGTAGGTCGCCCGCGAGCTCCGGTGCCCTCGTGCGGCTGCTGACGTGTGCGAGGGCGCTACCGCGGCGGCTGGAGCGCTAGCGTCATGTAGACGCTGTTCGGGTCGTCGGTGTAGTCGGCGAACGGGCCGCATTCGGTGAAACCGTGCCTGGCGTACAGCCGCCGCGCGGGCGCGAAGAAGTCCTGCGTGCCGGTCTCCAGGCTGAGTCGCCGATAGCCGCGGCCGCGTGCCTCGGCGATCAGGTGCCGCACCAGGGTCGAGGCGATGCCGCGCCCGGTCAGGTGGGTGGCGGTGCGCATCGACTTGATCTCGGCGTTGGCCGGGTCGAGTTCCTTCAGCGCGCCGCAGCCCGCCAGCTCCGTCTCGGTCCACGCGGTCCACACGGTGATCTCCGGCTTGCGCAGTGCGTCCAGGTCGAGCGCGTGCACGCTCTCGGCGGGCGAGGTGGCGTACATATCGGCCAGGTGTTGCCGCAGCAGCGCCGCGAGTTCCTGACCCGAGACGTCGTCGACGACGATGCGTAGCGCGGCACTTTCTGTGGACTGATCGGTATGGCTCGACATTTCCCCATTCTGGACGGCGCCGGACGGCCTGTCGCGCCGAAGTCCGGCGCTCGACGGAGACATTGGCCACCCTTTAGTGTGAGGGCGGCCGCCCTCGCCGGTACCAGGCAGGCGACGGACTCACCTAGGTGGACAACGATGTCGATATTCGAGACGCTCGCGCACCGTGTGCCGGTGGCCCGCAGGGCCGCCGACGAAACCTACTACGCGGCGCTCGCGGTGCGCGCCGGGCTCGCCACGCCGGAGCGGCCGGATCGCCTGGCGCGCATGGGTTTCGCGGTGCTGCGGTCCGGGCTGGTCGGCGGGCTCGTCACGGTGGCCGCGCTGCGCTACCGCGAACGCGCCGCGCTGATCGATGAGCTCGGCTCCGTGAGTTTTCGCGAACTCGACGAGCGCAGTACGGCATTGGCCAACGCGTGGCGGGCGCGCGGGCTGCGCGACGGCGAGGGCGTGGCGATTCTGGCGCGCAATCACCGAGGCTTCCACTACGCCGTCTTCGCCGCCGCCAAGTGCGGTGCGCGAATCGTATTGCTCAACACCGATTTCGCCGGTCCGCAGCTGTGCGAGGTGGTCGAGCGCGAAGGCGCGGATCTGCTGGTCTACGACGACGAATACGCGGGCGTGCTCGGCGATCTCGCGCCGCGGCGCGGCCGCTACCGCGCCTGGGCCGACCGGCCCGGCGCCGACACATTGGACAACCTGATCGCCAGCGGCGCGCGCACCCCGCCGCGGCGGCCGCGCACCACGGCCAGGATCATCCTGCTGACCAGCGGCACCACCGGAACCCCCAAGGGCGCCGGGCGCAGCGACCCCACCTCGCTCGCACCGCTCGGCGCGATTCTGGCCAAGGTGCCGCTGCGGGCGCGCGGCATCACCGAATGCCCCGCGCCGCTGTTCCATACGCTCGGTTTCGGGCACGCCATCCTGGCGATCGGCTTCGGTTCGACGCTGGTGATCCGCCGCCGCTTCGATCCGCACGCGGTACTCGACAGTTTGGACCGCCATCGCGCCACCCTCATGGTCGCGGTGCCGGTGATGCTGCAGCGGCTGGTCGATCTGGGCCCGGAAGCCCGTGCGGGACACGACTTCTCCCGGTTGCGCGTCATCTTCGTGGCCGGTTCGCAGCTGGGCGCGGAGCTGGCGGTCCGGGTGACCGAGGCGTTCGGCCCGGTGGTGTACAACGTGTACGGCTCCACCGAGGTGTCCTACGCGACCATCGCCACCCCCGCGGATCTCGCGGCCGAACCCGGTTGCGTCGGCAGCCCGGTGCCCGGCACCACCGTGCGGATCTTCGACGACGACGATCGCGCGGTGTCCACCGGCGCCACCGGCCGCATCTTCGTCGGCACCAGCTATCAGTTCGAGGGCTATACCGGCGGTGGCGACAAGGCCAGGATCGGCGGGCTCATGTCCACCGGCGACGTCGGCCACTTCGACCGCGCCGGACGGCTTTTCATCGACGGCAGGGACGACGACATGATCGTCTCCGGCGGCGAGAACGTCTTTCCCGGCGAGGTCGAGGAACTGCTCGCCGCGCATCCCGCGGTCGAGGAGGTCAGCGCGTTCGGCGTGCCCGACGACAGATACGGCCAGCGCCTGCGCGCGGTCATCGTTGTCCGGGAAGGGCATTCGCTCACCGATGAGCAGGTCCGCGAGCACGTGAAGAGCCACCTCGCCCGCTTCAAGGTGCCCCGCGACGTGCTGTTCATCGATGAACTGCCGCGCAACCCGACCGGCAAGGTGCTCAAGCGGGTGCTGCGCGACCTGTGACGACCGGGGCCCCGCACACCTCGAGGCCCCTCACACGCCGGTTTGGGCGGCAAGCCCGGCATGTGAGGAACCACGGAGATGTGCGGGGCGGTCTCGGGTCAGGTGGTACCGAGGATGCGGCGTAGTGAATCGGGGTGGGGCAGTAGCGCGGAGCGGAACCGGCTGACCGGGGGCACACCGACCAGGCCGCCGCGCCCGCGTTCCACGCAGTCCACGATCGCGTCGGCCACCGCCTCCGGATCGGTGACATAGCCGGGCGCCACGGTGCTCACCGTGACCCCCTGCTCCGCCAGCCCACGGTGCAGCGCGGTGCCGAGCCCGATCACCGCGTGTTTGGTCGCGCAGTACACGGCGGCGCCGAGTGCGGTGGCCACGCCCGCCGCCGAGCCGATGTTCACGATGTGGCCGTGGCCCTGTGCGACGAAGCGCGCGCCGGCCAGCCGGGACCCGGTGATCACCGCGCGCAGGTTGACATCGATCTGATGGTCGGACTCCCGTTCGGTTTCGGCCAGGAATGCCTCCGTCGGGCTGACGTCGGCGGCGTTGACCACCACGTCGAGGCCGCCGAGCTTGCGATCGGCGGCCGCGAGGAATTCGGCGAAGCGGCCGCTGTCGGTGACATCGAGCGCGAGGCCGAACACCGTGCCGCCGTGGATCCGGTTGAGCTGGGTCGCGACGGCGCGGACTCGGCCCGGATCGAGGTCGCCGATCGCGATGTCGGCTCCCTCCGCCAGGAACGCCAACGCCGCCTCACGCCCGATGCCGTGCGTGCCGCCGGTGATCGCGACACGTTTGCCGACAAGTGCCTTCTTCGACATGAACTTTCGCCTGCCTTCATGCTTTTCGCCTACTACGACGGTAGGTGCGCCCCGATTGGCGTTCCATGCGATATCGGGTCATGACCTTCTGGATACCGGCCAGCATCCCGCCGGAATGCGGACGTGGGGAGAGGCGACGACCTTGTCCTTGCTTTGTCCGGCCAAAAACTTACCGATTCCGGCCACCGTGCCGAACGATGAAGTAGTGACCTCGTGGGAGTGGCGGCGGTCGGTGACGAACGCGGCGATCCTCGCCGATGTGGCGATGGATCACGGCCTGGCACTGGCGGATTGTCTGCAAGACACCGGTATCGACAAACAACTTCTGGACACCCCCGGCGCGGAGATCACCGCGGGCCAGGAGATCCAGCTGATCCGCAATATGGTGAACCTGACCGACGACGAATGGGGGCTCGGCATCGAGGCGGGCGCCCGCACCCGCATCACCACGCACGGCGTCTTCGCGCTCGCGGTGCTCAGCAGCCCGACGATGCGCTCGGCGGTCGATTGCGCCATGCGCTACTTCAGCCTGATGACCTCGTTCGCGCGCGCCTGGCACGAGCACGTCGGCAATGAAGTGCACATGTACGTCGACGATTCCGAGATCCCCAAGGATGTGCGCGGCCTGTGCGGTGAACGCGATATGGCCGCGCTGCTGATGAATTGGGTGCTGGTCTTCGGTGTGCCGCCGCCGGTGCTGCGTGGTGAGGTCGGCGGCGGGCTGCGCGAGCGGGCGCTGCCGATCCTCGAGGAGTTCGGGATTCCCTGTACCGAGGCGGTGGGGCCGCACCTGGCCGTTTTCGACGCGACCGATCTCGACAAGCCCATGCCGCAGGCCAGCCCGCTCAACGCGCTGCTGTTCGAGGAACAGTGCGCCGACCTGCTGCAGCGCCGCGGCCTGCAGCACGGCTTCGCGGGTTCGGTGCGAGAGGTGTTGCTGCACAGCCTCAACGGCAAGATAAGCCAGGAGGACGTCGCCGCCAGCCTGCACATGAGCCTGCGCACGATGCGGCGCAGGCTCGCCGAGGAGGGTACCTCCTATCGGCGCCTGTGCACCGAGACCTTCGGCAACCTCGCCGAGGAACTCCTGGCCACCGGGCTCACCGTGGAGGACGTCGCCTTCCGGATGGGCTACTCCGGTGCGCCGAGCTTTTCCAACGCGTTCAAGCATTGGCGCGGCATTTCCCCTGGCCGCTACGCGCGCGGCGTGACCGACCGGGTGCGCTCCGCGGGCACCTGAGATCGCGGCCGCGCCGCGAAAGGGCCGCCCTGTCGGTGCCCGGTGCGAGCATGGAATGGCGAGAGGTGGTGGGGTATGGCGGATTTCGTCCAGCACTACGGCGTGCTGCGCTGGTCGGTGGTCGCGGCGTTCCTGGTCGCGGCGGCCGTCGTCGGGGTGCGGCTGTGGCAGCCCGTGCTGTCGGCGAGCGGGCGGGCGGAGGTGAATGCCGAACCGCGGCAGGCGGACTCGGTGGACCGGCCGATCGCCTGCCAGGAATCCGATGCCGCCCATCTGCTCATGTGCCTGGTCATGCTCGCCATGCTGGTCTTCCCGGCCGGTGCGAGTCCACACGCCGTCAACGGAGTACTGACGGCGATGGCGGTGGTCTTCGCCGCCCTGCTGATCAGCCGAATAGCCCAGCGGCCCACCGAGGGTCGCCTGCCGCCCGCTGAGCGCATCGTCGTACTCGGCTATCACGTGGTGGCCGCGGCGGCCATGCTCTACGCGATGTCCGGCCACGCCATGGGCGCACGCGGTGGCGGCCCGGCCCCGATCCCCGCGCTCGCGCTGGCCGCGCTGTTCCTCGCCGACGCACTGGCGATCCTGCTCGCCGCGTCCACCGGCCGCCGCTACCGCTGGCTCGCGCACGCGCTCGCGACACCGGGTCCGTCCCTGGCCCTGATCCCGCACGTGGTGATGGATATCGGCACCGCCTACATGCTGATCGCCGCCGTCTCCGGGTAGCCGTGCGCAAAGTGCTCATAGGGTGAGCACTTTGATGCCGATGATGGAGGTATGACTACGGGAGATCACCGGGAAATGCTCGATGGCGCTGAGGTTTTCACCTTCGCCGACGCAGGCGCATGGGAGTCGTGGCTGGCCGGTGCGCACGAGCGGGCCGACGGTGCGTGGCTGCGGATCGCCAAGAAGGGCTCCGGGCGCACGACGATCACGCTGGCCGCGGCCGCCGAGATCGGACTGTGCTACGGCTGGATCGACAGTCAGCGCAAGACGTACGACGCCGACCATTACCTGCAGCGGTATTCGCCGCGTCGTCCGGCCAGTTCCTGGTCGCGGGTCAATGTCGACAAGGCCGAGGCACTGATCGCGGCGGGCCGGATGCGCGCACCCGGATTCGCGGTGATCGCCGCGGCCAAGGCCGACGGCCGCTGGGACGCCGCCTACGCATCGCAGCGCACCGCGACCGTGCCACCCGATCTGGCGGCCGCGCTCGCCGCGGACGTGCGGGCACGGGAGCACTTCGACCGCCTCGACCGCACCCGGCAATACGCGCTGTTGCTGCGGCTGATGAAGGCCAGGACCGCCGACGCCCGGGCCGGACAGCTGCGGCAGATCGTCGCATCGCTGATCCCGTCCGGTCGGTAGTTGAGCGAAACAGCAAGTAGCGGAATGGATTCGGTATCTGTGCGTGGCCGGTCCCGCTTACTATCTCGGATGTGACCGACACTAATCGCGGAGGGGACGAAGTGCCGGAGGTCGTGGTCGTCACCGACCACGCGTCGCCGGAGAAGAGCCGGATCGTGCTACACGAGGCCGTCGCGACGCTGACCGGGCGGGTTCCGATCATGCTCGACGCGCGCGACTTCATGAGCGGCGGAGCGGGGCTGGCCCACTTCGTGGACGGGCGGCTCGTGCTCGAGGTGGCCCGCGACGGGGTGGCCGTCGCGCCGGACGCGGTGCTCGTCTACGAGATCGATCCGGCCGATCGGCCGCGCTTGCGCGAGTTCCAGGATGTGCTGGCGCGCAGCGGTATCGCCTGCTTCGGCGCCGACCGGCAGGCCTGGCGCAACGCCACCGACAAGAGCCGCACGGTCGATTGCTTTGCCAGGCGGGGAATTCCGTACGCCGCCACCGTCACCCTGCGCGACCAGGACGAGCACATCGCGCTGGCCTCCTTCGCCCGGCTCGGTGGTGACGTCTGGACCAGGCCGGTGACCGGGCTCGGCGGCGCGGGCGTCTTCCGTGCCACCACCGCGGGCGAATTGCTGACCGCCCGTGCGTATTACGCGGCGAACGATACCCGCTGGCAGCAGTGCCGCGACGTGCGCAATATCCGCTCGGACGGGCACCGGCATCAGTACCGCGTCGTCGTGCTGCACGATCAGGTGTTGCGGGTCTGCGAACACGTGCAGCCCCGCCACGATCTGCCGTGCAACGAGGCACGGGGCGCCGCGTCGACCGTGCTGCCCCCCGACGCGCTCGCCCGCGGCCTGCGCGAACTCGCGATCGCCGCGACCCGCTCGCTCGGCCTGTCGTTCGGCGGTGTCGATCTGGTGCCGCAGCACGGCGGCTGTGTGTTCGAGGTCAACGTGCACCCGGCGCTGCGGGTGCCGGGTGGCTTGGAATCGGTGGCGTTGCCGCTGGTCGCCCATACGCTGGGCATCGACCGCTGGTGATGGGCCGGGCACCCGTCGCAGGGGGCGGGTGCCCGGCGTTCGCGCTACAGGTCGATGATCGAATCCGCGACGACGCGCCCGCCGAGGCGCACCCAGCCCGCCGGATCCCAGTCGGTGAACAACTGCGAGCCCTTGCCCTGGGTGATCTCCAGCCCGCGCTCCAGCAGGGCGGTGATGGCGACGGCGGCGGCGCCGGTGGCCTCGTCCTCGGCGATGCCGAAGTCGGGGGCGAACATTCGCGAGCGCAGCGCGGCGCGCGATTCGTCGATCCACGCCCAGAGGTAGTGATGGCCCTCGGTGTAGTCGGCCGGGTTGAGCGCCGCTACCTCGGCCGGGCTCGCGAGCTGGGCGAAGGCGAACGACGGCGCCCATTCGGCGCGTGCCGTGACCCGGGTGAGCCCGTCGGAGAATTCGACGGCCACCGGGCCCGCCGGCACGTCGAGTACGCGCACCGCCTGCCCGCGTTCGGCCAGCCACCATGCCGTGCCGACGGTCGGATGTCCGGCGAACGGCAGCTCCACCGCGGGCGTGTAGATCCGCACCCGCGCGGTGCCGTCGACCGGATCGTCGACGAAGACGGTCTCACTGAATCCGAGTTTCGCGGCGACCGCCTGCCGGTCGGCCTCGGCCACGGCGTCGGCGCGGACGATGCCGAGCTGGTTGCCGAATTGCCCGGCCGCGTCCGTGAATACGCGTACCACTTCTACGTGTGTCCCCATGGCTGCCGAGCCTACCCCGGAATAACCGCCCTAGGTGGTTTCGGGGCCGGTCACCGGACCGCACGTCCTGGAAACGCCAGCGGCCCCGTCCGGAAAGGACGGGGCCGCCGAGTCTTTCGTGCTGATCAGACCGTCGCGCCGGCCAGTGCCTCGGTGGACTCCACCGCCTGGCCGACACCGGCGACGATCGCGGCGACCCGCAGCGATTCGAAGATCACCTCGCGGGACACACCCGCCTCGCGCAGGGTGTTCTCGTGCGCCTCGAGGCAGTGCGCGCAGCCGTTGATCGAGGACACCGCGAACGACCACAGCTCGAAATCGGCCTTGTCGACGCCGGGGTTGCCGATGATGTTCATCCGCAGCCCGGCGCGCAGATCGTCGTAGCGCCCGCCGAGAAATGCCTTGCCCCGGTAGAACACATTGTTCATGCCCATGATCGAGGCGGCGCCGAGCGCGGCGTTGTACGCCTCGGCCGACAGCGTATCGGCGGCCTCGGCGGAGATCTCGCGCAGCGTCGTTGCCGACCGGGTGGCCGCCGCGGACGCGAGCAGGGTGCCCCACAGCTGCTGTTCGTTCAGCACCGTGGTGCGCGAGATCGAGGACAGATTGAGCTTGAGGTCCTTGGCGTACTCGGGGAGGGAGTTCTTCAGGTTCTCAATGCTCATTCGTCGATTCCTCTTGTCTCTCTATGGTTTTCGGTGTTCGGGTGGATCGTCAGACGCTGGCGGTGAGCAGCTCGGCCGCGTTGATGGTCGGGTCGCCCTTCTTCCAGTTGCAGGCGCACAGCTCGTCGGACTGCAGCGCGTCGAGTACCCGCAGCACCTCGTCGACGTTGCGGCCGACCGAACCGGCGGTGACCGAGACGAACTGGATCTCGTTGTTCGGGTCGACGATGAAGGTGGCCCGGTCGGCGACGCCGTCGGCGTTCAGCACGCCGGTCGCGGCGGCCAATTCGCGCTTGAGATCCGAAAGCATCGGGAACGGAAGGGTCTTCAGGTCCTCGTGCTGTGCCCGCCACTGGAAGTGCACGAACTCGTTGTCCACCGAGGCGCCGAGCACCTGGGCGTCGCGGTCTTCGAATTCCTCGTTGAGCTTGCCGAACGCGGCGATCTCGGTCGGGCAGACGAAGGTGAAGTCCTTGGGCCAGAAAAAGACGATCCGCCACTTGCCCGCGTGATCGTCGCTGGTGATCTGGGTGAAGTAGTCGTCAGGCTGCTGAGCGTCGACCTTCGACAGGTCACCGCCGATCACCGCGGTGAGGTTGTATGCCGGGAATTGGTCGCCGATGGTCAGCAGGGCCATGCGTGTCTCCTCGTCATTGTGGGGTTGCCAGCGATGTGCGAAAAACGTGCGAAAAGCTCTGTGGTGATCTTGCCCAACGGCCGGTGAAAGGTAAACGTGATCGGTCGCACTACACTCATAGGCGTGACTGATCAGACTTATCAGCCAACCCTGTCACAGCTGCGTGCGTTCGTCGCGATCGCCGAATACCGTCACTTCGGTACTGCGGCAGCCCGGCTCGGTGTGAGCCAGCCGACACTATCGCAGGCGCTCGCGGCGCTGGAACACGGGCTGGGACTGCAGTTGATCGAGCGGAGCACGCGCCGGGTGCTCGTCACCGCGGCGGGCGAGCGACTGCTGCCGCAGGCGACCGCGACGCTCGAAGCGGCCGACCGTTTCCTCGCCTCGGCGACCGGCGACGGGCTCGGCGGCACGCTGCGGATGGGAATCATCCCAACGGTAGCTCCGTATGTGCTGCCGACCCTTTTGCCGGAATTGCGCACCCGGGTGCCCGCTTTGGTGCCGCAGGTGGTCGAGGACCAAACGGCCCGGCTGCTCGACGGTTTGCGGACCGGCGTGCTCGACGTCGCCTTGCTCGCGTTGCCGACCCAGGCGCCGGGCCTGGTCGAGATTCCGCTGTACACCGAGGAGTTCGTGGTGGTGACCCCGCGCGGGCACGAACTGGCGGGCCGCACCGATCTCGGGCCCGGCGCGCTGGATTCGCTGCCGCTGCTGCTGCTCGACGAGGGGCACTGCCTGCGCGAGCAGACACTGGAACTGTGCCGTGCCGCGGACATCCGTCCCGGCGCCGTCGGCGACACCCGCGCCGCCTCGCTGGCGACCGTGGTGCAGTGCGTCGCGGGCGGTCTCGGCGTCACGCTCATCCCGGAGATGGCGGTCGCCGCCGAAACCGCCCGCGGCACACTGGAAACCGCGCACTTCGCCGCGCCCGCTCCGGGGCGTACCCTCGGTCTGGCTTTCCGGGCCTCCACGGCGCGCGCTGAGGACTACGAGTTGCTCGCCGAGATCATCCGCAGCCAACGGGTCGATCGTGCCGGAGCGTCGAAATGACGGCCGATTACGGCGATGCGCGCGGTGGGCGGCTGGCTCGACTACGCGACGCCGGCCCGGGGCAGCCGCTGTTCGCCTACGGCACACTGCAATTCCCGCAGGTGCTGCTCGGCCTGCTCGGCCGCTGCCCGGCGCTCGAACCCGCCGAACTGCCCGGCTGGCGCAGCGCGGTGCTGCCCGGCCTGCTGTACCCCGGTCTGGTGCCCGCGCCGGACTCGATCGCGCGTGGCGTGCTGCTGTCCGGGCTGTCCGAGGGGGAGTGGGCGGTGCTCGACGCCTTCGAGGACGACGAATACGACCTGCGGACAGTGCGACTCGCCGACGGGCCCGCCTCGACCTACGTCTGGACCGGCGCCGTCGCGCCGAATGACTGGTCCGCACAACGCTTTACGGCCGAACACCTCACCACCTTCGCCGCTCGCTCCGCCCATTGGCGTGCACGACTCGGTCCGCAATGATTCATGCGACGCACTCGTTAAATATGGACGTACACAAGAAGAATTGTCCGAATAGGAATGGGATCTGAGTTACCCTGGAAGCGCGGTATGTTCGGCTGCAGCGAGAGGCCGACCGATTCGCTACCCTATGTCATGGCGGGCATCGGGTGGTTCGGGGGTGGGGGAGGAAGTCGGCGGCTTTGTCATGGCCTATTTGTTGGGGGACAAGTAGAACGGGTTCATAGTCTCTTCGTCGAGGCGTCGAGACGGTCACGAACCGGGCAGCAAATCATTGGAGTGCGATCGCCGTTCTGCGAATGCACGCGCGTTCGACACCGTATCGTTGCCGTGATGCTTCCAATGTGAAATATTGCTGTCCGCACCGTTATTCACCGTTGACCAGGCACAGCGTGGTGCCTTCTTCGTCGAACATTCCCGGATGCATTCGGGGCGTCTCGCCGGCGGCAGCGAGTGATGAGGAATGTGTACGGAATGATCTCAGCCTCGATGCAGGGGAGTACCGCCGTGATGAATGAATACAGGTTGAACGCGGACGACGACGTCACGAGAGCGGGGGTTGCCGACGTGACGGTCGAGATCCCCATCGAGTCGATAGATACCGGCGGTGCGCTGCGGGTGCGCGCCGAGGACTCCACGCATATCCGGGTGCTGGCGAAGACGGAGACGGAGCTGCCGCCGATCCTCGTGCACCGGGAAACCATGCGGCTCATCGACGGGGCACATCGACTACAGGCGGCAAAATCCAAGGGGGCCATGACAATTCGGGCGCGATTCTTCGACGGGACCGAAGAGGAGGCGTTCGTGCTCGCGGTGCGGGCCAACATCACCCACGGGCTGCCGCTGTCGATCATCGATCGCAAGGCGGCCTCGCTGCGGATCATGCGGATGTATCCGCAGTGGTCCGACCGCAAGGTCGCCGAGGTGACGGGGCTGGATCACAAGACGGTCGGCGCGGTGCGCAGACAATCATCTGGGGAGGTTCCCCAGACACGACATCGGATCGGGCGTGACGGCCGCATCCGCCGGGTGCGCGGGGCGGGTGGAGATCGCCCGCGCCGCACCGAGCCCTGCGACGGCGCCGGCCAGACGCCGCCCGGATCCGCGTCCGGGCCCGAACCGGCGAAACCGGAGCGGGTGTGCTCGGCGGCGGTGCTGCAAAGCCTGCGCCGCGATCCGTCGTTGCGGCTCACCGAGACCGGGCGCACCCTGCTGCGCTGGCTCGATGCCAGTCCGCGCACGCCGACGCAGTCGGTCGATCTGGCCGACCGCATTCCGGAACACTGCCTGAATCTGATCCTCGACATGGCGCGCCAGAATGCCGCCAACTGGCAGGATTTCGCGGCCAGAATCGGCGATCGGCTGCAATGCCGCTGAGCGCGATATCGCGCCGAAATATGTAGTATAACGGGCGCCGCGAACATCGCGGCGCCCGTTTCGTTTTCGAATCTTCTGCTCGAATTCCCCAGATTTTCCCCAGTCGTATGGGCCCGCCGAGTGTGGTTCTACTTGGATATGAATTCGATAAAACGTAGGACGACGCGCTTCGCCGCGACTGCGGCGATCGCAATATCAGCAATGGTTTTCGCGACGAGTTCCGGCGCCATTGCCCAACCGCCGACCGATTCCTCGGTGCCCTCGACTGCGCCATCCACCGCACCGTCGGCCGCGCCATCGACTTCACCGTCCACCCCCTCGACCCCGTCGAGTGCGCCACCGTCGTCGTCGCAGCCCGCACCGCCGTCGTCGAAGACCCCGCCGCGGAGCTCGTCCGCCGTGCCCGCGCCGGACAGCCAGGTCGGGCCGTCGCCGTCGGATCTGCCCGCGCCGCCCCAACTGCCGCTGCCGACAACACCTTCCGCACCGGGTGGTACCGATCTCGGCGCCACGCCCAAGGACGTGCAGAAGGACGAGCAGGGCGTCGTCACCCAGGTGGTGCCCAAGACGCCGGTGCCCGCACCGGGTGGCACCGAGCTCGATCCGGCGGCCGCCGCGCAGGCGCTGGCCGACGCCGTCCAGAAGGAATTCGGGAAAGACCAGGTCGGACAGCTGGTCGTGGACAAGGTCTTCGACGTCGGCGTCGGTTCGACGGTCCGCCTGCGCCAGGAGATCGACTCGATTCCGGTCTTCGGCGCCTCGGTGTCGCAGTCGCTGGCCGCCGACGGTTCGCTCATCGCCGCAACTGGCGCGCTGACCCAGAAGTCGCAGGGCAAGTACCCGGACGGCGCCGCGACGCCACCGCCTCAGGTGTCGGCCACCGCGCTGCGCGCACTGGCCGAGCAGACCAAGAAGCCGGCCGAGAAGTTCACTGCCGCACAGGTGAAGCCCAGCTGGTACGACCCGAAGCTGGCCGGCCTGGACGAGAAGCCGAGCGTGGCGATTCCCGCGTACAAGGTCGAGATCAAGGGTGATGGCCAGGAAGGAAAGCAGCCCGGCGAGTGGGTGGTCTTCGTCGACGCCAACAACACCGGCACCGTGCTCGACAGCTGGAGTGAGACCAAGCACCTGAACCGGGTCGTGTGCGACGCGGACAGCACGCCGGTCGACCTCGACGGCCCGCAGGACCCGACCGAGTGCGGCACCTCGAACGGGTTCTCGCCCACCAGGACCGAGGGTCAGGGCCCGACCGGCATCGACGACGTCGACAAGATCTACGACTACTTCGGCTCCACGGAAACGATGTACCGGAATTACACCCAGTTGAAGAATCTGACCGATCTGATCGGCGTCGATACCGGCGATGGGAACGGAAAAGCTTTGCGCGCCACCGTGCGTATCTGCTCCTACGATGAATGCCCCTACCAGAATGCCTTCTGGAATGAAGACCACATGGCATACGGTCAGGGCCTGTCCACCGAGGACGTCACCGGGCACGAACTCACCCACGGTGTCACCCAGCACATCAACGGCCTTGTCTACCGCAATGATTCGGGCGCGATCAACGAATCCATGTCGGATATCTTCGGCGAATTCGTCTACCTCACCGGACCGAATTACCGGGCGGAGAATCGGTGGAAGATCGGCGCGGGCAGCTCGCTCGGCGTGATCCGCGATATGAAGGATCCGAAGTCGCACCGCCAGCCCGACACCTACCGTGGCACCTACTGGTACACCGGCTCGAACCAGTCGGCGCTGGTCCACACCAACAGCGGCGTCGGCAACAAAGCGGCACAGCTGATCACCGACGGCGGCGCGCTGAACGGGCAGAACATCACCGGTATCGGTATCGAGAAGACCGCCCAGCTGTACTGGACCACCCAGACGCTGCTGACCTCCAATGCGACTTACCGCAGCCTCGGTAGCGCGCTGGCGACCGCATGCCGCACGAATGTCCAGAACAACGTCGCGGGAACAACTCTCGCCGATTGCACGCAGGTGGTGAACGCCACCAAGGCGGTCAAGATGCCGGGCACTGCCGTGGCCGGCTGACTGCTCATCGAATTCGTGAACTGGGCGTCCGGCACATAAGCACGGCGCCCAGTTCCCGGCCCTTCGAACGCATTGTTTCTTATCGAATTGCTCATCAAAAAAGGTTGTGTCCCATGCAAATCAAGACTCCCGCCGCGCTGCGCTCGCGGTCGATGGCGGTCTCCGCGGCAGCGCTCGCGCTGAGCCTGCTGGCCGGTGCGGCCGCGGTCGCCGATCCGTCCCCCGAGGCGCCGAGCGGATCGGCCGCGGGTGTGGCCGATCCGACGCCAGGATCCGACGGACTCGGCGATCCCTACTACCCGAAGGACGGCAACGGCGGCTACGACGCGCTGAACTACGACGTGGCGATCGATTACGACCCGCCGTCGCACGTCCTCAAAGGCAAGGCCACCGTCACGGCCAAGGCCACCCAGCATCTTTCGGCGTTCAACCTCGACTTCGCCGGTCCCGCGGTGAAGTCCGTCGCGGTCAACGGTCAACCCGCGCGCTTCGCGACAACGGGCGAGCACGAACTCGTCGTCACCCCCGGCGCGCCACTGCCGTCGGGGCAGCCGTTCACGGTCGTCGTCGACTACGCCGGAACCGCCGCCGACACCAAGGGCAATGGCTGGACCTACTCACCCTCCGGCGGCGCCTTCGCCGCGGGCGAACCCCATTCGGCGACAACGTGGTACCCGCTCAACGACACGCCACTCGACAAAGCCACCTTCACCCTGCGTGCCACGGTGCCCACCGGCTGGGTGGTCGCGTCGAACGGTATCCAGGTCGCCGACGTGCCCGCGGGCTCGGGCAAGCACACCGTCACGTGGGAGGAGAAGGATCCGATCATCGGCTACCTCACCACGGTCGCGATCGACAAGTTCACCAAGCTGAGCCAGCGTTCCGGCGCAACGCCGCTGGAGAGCTTCTTCGCCCCCGGCGCGGCCCAGCAGAAGGTGTCGCTCGAGAAGAAGCTTCCCGCGGTGCTCGATTTCGAACAGCAGCTGTACGGCCCCTACCCGCTCACCTCCGGCGGCGGCATCTACGTCTCCACCGATCTGCAGTTCTCGCTGGAGACCCAGACGCGGCCGATCTACGCGCCGTGGACGGACCTGAACACGCTGATCCACGAGAACGCCCATCAGTGGTGGGGCGATTCGGTATCGGTCAAGGACTGGCGCGATGTCTGCCTGAACGAGTGCTTCGCCAGCTACACCGCCGACATCCTGTATCCCGAACGCGTAGAACGCAAGAACGCCGACCGGATCTACCGCCGTGCCCTCGCCGCCGCCGATCAGAACAACGTCTGGTCGACTCCGCTGTACGACCCCGGCAAGGGCAACGAGTTCACCACCGTGTACACCCGCGGCCCGCTGTTCCTGCACGCACTGCGCCGCAACATCGGCGATAACGTCTTCTTCACCGCCGTCAAGGATTTCGCGCAGGGCCACAAGAACGGCAACGCCTCGATTCCGGAGTTCCGCCAGTTCATCCAGTCGCGCACGAGCCACGACCTGACCGGCTTCTTCGACGCGTGGCTGAACGGGCGCGTGCGGCCCGCCAGCGAGTACCTCTACCCGGGCAGCCTGGCCGCTCAGGCGCAGGCGAGCCCCGAGGCGCGCAGTGCCGACGCACCCGAGGCCGATGTCCAGGACGGCGACGACGCTCCCGACTGGCCGATCGGAACGGGGGACCGGAAATGATCGCGAAACGCGCATGGATCGCCTGCTTCGCGCTGGCGTGCGGGCTGGGGTCGGTCCTGACTCCCGCGACGACCATGGCCCAGCCTGAGCTCGCCGCGGCCGCCGACACCGACGGCGACGGGCTGCTCGACGAATGGGAGACAAAGGGTTACGACGCCGACGGCGACGGCAAGATCGACGTGGACCTGCCGAGGATGGGCGCGAGTCCCAACCACAAGGACGTCTTCGTCGAGATGGACTACATGAACGGCAGGCTCGCCTCCGGTCCCGCGCTCGATCGCATCGTGCGCACGTTCGCCATCGCGCCGGTGAACAACCCGGACGGCTTCCCTGGCATCAATCTCCATCTGGACGCCGGGAACGCCAGGGGCGGCCCCTACGATCTCGGTGGCGGCAATCAGGTGCCCTACGACAGCAATCTGTCGCCGGTGGACGATCAGGTCAACGCGATCAAGCGGAGCAACTTCGACGCCAAGCGCGCGCGGATCTTCCACTACATGATCTGGGCCGACTCGTATGACGACGGTTGCAGCAGCGGTATTTCGCTCGGCATACCGGCGGATACCTTCATCACCGCGCTCGGGCCCAACTGCAATTGGAATCCCGGCGACGACGGCAACGTCGGCACGTTCATTCACGAACTGGGACACAACCTCGGGCTGAAACACGGTGGCGTCGACCACGGTAACTACAAGCCGAACTATCTCAGCGTGATGAACTACAGTTTCCAGTTCTCGGGTGTACCGAGGGTGGACGGCAATTCGTATTTCGGTTACTCCGCGATGAACCCGCCTGCGCTGGACGAGAATTCACTGGCCGAGCGCCAGGGACTCGGCCCGGTGGCGGCGGGGTGGCGAACCGTGTACTTCTGCCCGGACCAGTCGCGCAGGCGGACCACCCAGTCCGCCGACCAGCCGATCGACTGGAACTGTGACGGGTCCATCGCGACGGGCACCGTGCGGTCCGACATCAACAAGGACCGCAGCTACAACACGCTGCGGGCCCAGAACAATTGGGCGTCGATCGTCTACGACGGCGGCGCGGTCGGGCCGGTCACCCGCGAGTCCAGGCAACTGCCCGAGCGGTCACCGGAGGAGATGACCAAGGACGAGTACGACCAGCTGCAGTCGAGCCTGCACGACGACTGAGGGGCGCCGTCCACCATAAGGAGGCCGGTCCAGCGGACCGGCCTCCTTTTCCTTGTGCGAGTCCATCTTTCAGGGCGCGTGCCCGATCTGCTGGTTGAGCCAGTCGCCGAGCCACTGGATGGCGTTGCGGCCCTTGCCGTCCACGACGAGAGAGCCGTAGGCGGCGTGCGCGCCGGAGAGGAAGAAGTTCGCGGCGCTGAGTCCGTCGTTGACGAGGGTGACCAGGTCGACGTTCGGCGCGATCGTCGCGGCCAGTTCGCCGAGGTCGATCTGCTCCAATTCGGTGGCGGCGGAGGCCAGTTCGGTGCCGAGCGGCAGGAGATCGGCGAGCGTTGCGGTGGTGCCGTCCTGGATCCGGCGGACGGTGCCGGCCAGCTTGCCGATGTCGACGGCGGCAAGCACGGAGCTCGCCGCCGCCGCGATCTTGGTGTAGCCCTGCGGATCCGGGATGTCCGACAGCGTCTGCGAGATCCGCCGCAGGTCGACCTGGGCGACGAGGTCGACCAGTGGCCGCAACTGGTTGGTCAGCGTCGCGGCGGCGGCGCGGGCGCCCTCGATATCGCGCGCGAGGACCTTCTGCACCAGCAGGCCGAGTGTGCCGAGGAAGCCGGGAAAGTCGAACGTGGCCACCTTGCCGACCAGCGTGAGCATCTGACCGACCAGCGCACCGGGTTTGAGGGTCGGCAGCACCGTCGCCGCCGCGCCGAGCGTGTCGGGCGCGGTGGCGGTCAGTGGTGCGATCCGGTCGCCGAGCTGCTCGACCGCCGTTGTCAGCGAGGCGATTTCGGGCGCGTCGGCCCGCAGCGTCTCGACGCCGCCGTCGAGCAGCGCGGCGAGGGTGCCGGTGATCGTGCGCAACGCCGACATCGCGCCGGGCAGGTCGGATTGCCCGGCATTGGTCAGCACCTCGCTCGCGTCGTGCTCGGCCGTTCCGGCGGGCGCGCCGGCCAATCGGGTGGTGGCGGCCGGGGTGGCCGCGCCGGAGCCGATGAGGTCGGCGAGTGGGCCGATGGTGTTCACCAGGCTCTCGGCGTTGTCGCGCAGGCGGGTCAGGTCGATGTCGCCTTCCGCGTCGAGGTCGGTGCCCAGATTGCTTGCGGCGGAGGCCATCGCGGGCAGATCGGCCTTGGAGAAGTCCGAGGTGAGGCTGGTGGCCAGCCCGGGATCCGCGGTGCTGAGCGTCTTGCTGAGCAGTGAGCCGAGCAGCCCGAGCAGCGGGTTGTCGGCCTTCTGGATCGCGCAGTACAGGTCCTCGGGATGGCAGATCGAGGAGACCCGGCCCGCGAGCTTGCCCATGCCCTGTGGCCGTGGTTCGCCGATGCCGGTGCCGGAAGTGCGTGGCCCGACGACGTTTTCGCCGTCGGTGCCCGCGCCGGGGTCGGCGAGCAGGCCGACGGCAAGTACCCGCTCGGCGGGCACCGGGCCGCGGTCGTTGCCGATTTCGGCGGCGAGATCGCCCGCGGCGTCGGCGCCCTGGCTGTAGCCGGTGATGGTGAAGTTGGCGGCGGGGCAGCGGGTTCCGTAGTCGCGCAATGCCTTCTGCGCGTTGCGCACGGCGGTGTTCTTGCTGTCGGCGTAGGTGAAGCCGTTGTCGAACGCGCGCGCCATGTACGGCGTGAAATAGATGGCTGATTTCGGGCCCTGTTCACGCTGGACGGCCTCGGCGACCGGCCCGAGCATGCCGATGGGCCGCGCGGGATCGGCGGCCTCGCTGGTCTCCCAGGTGCCGGGGATGAACAGATTGAAGGCCGCCGCGCAGCCGGCAGGCCCCGGTGGGGCCATGGCCGGGTTCGCGACGGCGGTGGAGCCGATGGCCACGCCGAGGGTCACCATCGTGGTGACCGCGACGCGCTTGGACGAATGTGTGACCGACACGGAAATCATGCCCCAAGTAGAACCAAACCCGCATGGTCATTTCGACTGGGGAATAAGTGGGGAAAATGATCACGCGCGGTTTGCTACCTTCGATTCGGCAGCTCGTTCGAGGGTTGTGCAACGCAAAAGAGTTCCAAGACAGGCGGTTCGAGAAATGTCTACTCTCCTCAGTGCTATGGATGCCGTGAATTACATTGCCCAGAGTGGTTCCAGTTCCGGACTCGGTGACGGCGGGAAATCGCTCGGCAGCGGATCGTCGCTCGCGGGCAGCGGATCCGCCGGAATCGGAATAGGTTTGATCAAATTGATTATCGGCCTGTTCTCCTCGGTTATCGGAAACTTCTGAGCCGGATATCGCAGCGTTCAGCGCGGCAGCCGGAGGCGCCGCGCTGGAGCTGTGCCGGTCGAGCACAGCGTGGGGTTGCAATTCCAAGACGACCGGTCGTATAGTCATCGCATGGCACGACCGAGACGCAGTGACGACACCCGGCAGCTCCTGGTAGAAGAGGGCGCCGCCGGGTTTCTGGCGAATGGGTACCACGGGACCGGGATCAAGCAGATCCTGGACAAGGTCGGCGTGCCGAAGGGCTCGTTCTACAACTACTTCGACAGCAAGGAGAGCTTCGGGCGGGCGATCATCGATCACCACTCGCTGTGCGTGCAGCGGAACCTGACCGAAGCCTTCGGTGCCGCAACGGATCCGGTGAGCGGGCTGCGCGCGTTCTTCGGGCGCCTGATGGACGATTTCGTCGAGGCGGAGTTCACCGGCGGCTGCCTGATCGCGAACCTGGGCGGCGAGCTCGAAGGCAGTGAGGTGCTGCGCGAATCGCTGTCCGCGGCATGGGGAGCATGGCGCGATCGCGTCGCCGAACAGGTGAAAGCCGCGCAGCGGCAAGGGCAGATCCGGTCCGATATCGACGCCGTCGACCTCGCGGACCTGCTGCTCGAATCGTGGGAGGGCGCGGTGATCAAGATGAAGATCGATCGGACGCTCGATCCGCTGCGCAAGTGCCTGGACCGTCTCCTGGGCGACTACTTCCGGCCCTGATCGGGGCTTTTCCAAAATCCGGCGTCGGCATATCCATTCCAAGGCGACCGGTCGTATTGAGTATCGAAGAGATAAGGAAGACGACCATGACGAAGACGGTCATCGTGACCGGATCCTCCAGCGGGATCGGCCGCGATATCGCCCGCGCCCTGGTGGCGCGCGGCGACAATGTCGTGCTCAACGGGCGCGACGCGGACAAGCTCGCCGCGGTGGCGGCCGAACTCGGCGCACCGGAGCGGACCGCCGTGCACGCGGGCGATATCGGTTCGCCCGCAACGGGAACCGAGCTGGTCCGGATCGCGGTCGAGCGCTTCGGCGGCGTCGACGTGCTGGTGAACAACGCGGGCGTCTTCGGCGCCAAGCCGTTCACCGATGTCACCGAGGCCGATCTGGACACCTACCTGGACGGCAACCTGAAGGGCACCTACTTCACCACCCAGGCGGTGGTGCGGCAGCTGCGCGCGCAGGGGACCGGCGGCAGCGTGGTCAACATCGGCACGGTGCTGATCAACCACGCGCTGGCCGGGCTGCCCGCCTCCGCCGCGCTGATCAGCAAGGGCGGCGTGCACGCGCTGACCACCAGCCTCGCCGCGGAACTGGCCGCCGACGGCATCCGGGTCAACGCGGTCGCGCCGGGCATCATCCGCACCCCGCTGCACGGCGACGGCGACGAAAAGGCCTCGGGCAGGCTGGCTTTGCTCAATCGCATCGGCGAGGTCGCCGAAACCACCGCCGCGGTGCTGTATCTCGCCGACGCCGAGTTCACCACCGGCCACATCTTCCCCGTCGATGGCGGGTACCTCTCGGGAAGGGCAGCGTAATGCCGTACGTCAACATCAAGGTCACCGACGAGGGTGTCACTGTCGCCCAGAAGTCGGAGCTGATCAAGGGCGTCACCGACCTGTTGCGCGAGGTGCTGGGCAAGGATCCGGACACCACGTTCGTGGTGATCGACGAGGTGCCGCTCACCGACTGGGGTGTCGGCGGGATGAACGTCGCGCAGTACCGCGCGCAGCGGACGTGATCGGTAGCTACCTGGCAGACAAGTGATTTCAGAGCATCGGGATACCCTCGGTACCACGGGAGATGCGCGGTGGACAGGGCAGACGTTCGCCGCGCAGTCCTTGCGCGTACAAGGAGAGGGTAAGTAGTTCGTAAGGCACTCCCCATACCTTCGGATCTGGACATCCGGTTGCGCCGCGGCGCGAATCGGCGATCCGATAAGTAACTGCCGATAGAGCTCGACAGAGGGGAGCTGGTATGCCAACGATGTTGGAGATCTCCAGCCATTTCTTTTTACAGGTCGTGGTGATCCTCGTGGCCTACCGCCTGCTCTGGCCGCTGTTCCGGCGGCTCGGGCAGGTGCAGGTGGTGGCCATCATGATCGCCGGATTCCTGCTCGGTCCCTCGGTGCTGGGGTGGATCTGGCCGGACGCGCAGAACTGGTTGTTTCCGACGAAACTGGCCATCGGCGGCGCGAACATCGTGCATCCCAACCTGACGGTGATCTATGTGGTCGGCCAGGTAGGGCTGATCCTCTACATGTTCCTGGTCGGTGCGTCGCTCAAGCTGGACATCCTCGGATCGCACCTGCGGTTCGCGGTGGCACGCTCGGCCACCGGCGTGGTGGTGCCCATGCTGATGGGCGGCGCCGTCGGCTGGTGGATGGTCGGCCAGGGGCGCTACTTCACCGACTCGGTGGCGAATTGGCAAGGGGCGCTGTTCCTCGCGGCCGCCGTCGCGGTGACCGCCTTCCCGATCCTGGCCTGGATCATCTACGACTCCGGCCTGCTGAACACCCGGCTCGGCACCATGTCGCTGGCGGCCGCGGCCTTCGATGACGCGTGCGCGTGGGTGCTGCTCGCGGTGGTGGTCGCGACCGCGAAGGACAGTCCGGAGGGCATCTTCCTCGCCGCGGGCGGCGGCCTGGTCTATGTGCTGTTCATGCTGCTGGTCGCCCGGCGCGGGCTGGCCAAGCTCGAGACCTGGACCCCCAAGCGCGGTGACAGCGAGCGTGCGGGCGGTATTCCGGTCGGCCATCTGGTCACCGTGCTACTGGTGATCCTGGCGGCTGCCTGCTTCACCGATTTCGTCGGAATCCATTCGGTACTCGGCGCTTTCGTCGCCGGTGTGGCGATGCCGCGCGGTGCGCTGCTCGACAAGATCAAGGACCGGTTCGAGCCGCTGGTCGGCTACCTGCTGCTGCCGGTGTTCTTCATCTACACCGGTCTCAACACCAAGCTCGGCCTGATCTTCGAGCCCAAGGTGCTGCTGATGACCGGCGTGGTACTCGTGGTCTCCTTCGTCAGCAAGTTCGGTGCGGTCGGCCTGGTCGCCCGCAAGCAGGGCATGGGCTGGCGGGAAGCGGGCGCGATGGGCGCGCTGGCCAACGCCCGCGGGCTGATGGAGCTGGTGCTGCTGAACGTCGGTCTCACCGAGGGGCTGATCACGCCGGAGCTGTACACCATCCTGGCGGTCATGACGACGGTCACCACCTTCGTCGCGACGCCGTTGCAGCGGATGTTCGAGCGCAGCGCGTGGAAGAACGGCATGGTGTTCGGGCCCAATGGAGAAGAGCCCAAGGAGGCGGTCACCGATTACGGCGACAAGCAGTCCGGGCAACTCGCCGAGGCCGACGAGGACGGTGAGCCCGAACGATCGGGCGGATCGTCGTCGGTGACCAGCGAAACCCGGTGACAACGCGAAACGCGCCGGTTCCCAAGGGAGCCGGCGCGTTTCGGTTTTCGTCCTACACGCGCAGTGCGTGCGGTTCGATCGCGCCGCGCACCAGCGCCCGCGCGTCCACGGTCTCGGGACGGTAGGGCAGGGTGGCCAGACGATCGGTCATCCCGGCGATCGGGTCATCGATCTTCTCGTTGAGGCCGAACAGGAACGACCACTCGTGTTCGTCGCTGGTGTAGAGCACGACGGTGCCGAACTGGTCGTGGAAGCGTTCCCAGGACCGTTTGAGGGTTTCGTTGCGCCACATGGTGGCGCAACCGGCTTGGGCGCTGAGTACGCCGCCGGGTGCGAGCAGCTCGCGACAGCGTGCGAGGAATTCCGCTTCGTAGAGGCGGTTGTGCTGTGCTTCCTCGACTCGTTCGTCGGGCAGGTCGATCACGATGACGTCGTAGCGGGTGCCCGCTTCGGCCGCGTTGGCCAGGAAGTCCCAGCCGTCGGCGTAGTGCACCTTGATCGGGCCCTCGTGCTTGACGGCGAGCACGAGCTCGTCGCTGGTGTAGCCGTAGGGCAGGTGCTCGGCGCAGAGTTCGACTTCGAGCTGGTCGATGTCGACGTGGTCGACGTGGGTCGCGCCCGCGGCGACCGACATCTGGCTGGCCACGCCTTCACCGGAACCGATGATCAGTACCTTGTCGAGTTTCTCGGCTGCCACGAAGGCGGGGACCATCATCGCCTCGTGGTAGGTCAGCTGGGAGAACTCGGTGGATTGGCGGTCGTCGTCGGAGAACAGGCTGATGCCCTGGTCGGTCCGGGCGATCACCATGTGCTGGAACGGGGTGTTGGTGTCGACGATCACCTCGTGCAGGTCCCAGATCCGGGTCAGGCCGTTGCCCACCGGTTCGTTGATCTTCTGCGAGCCGTGCCCGCGTTGGATCACCTGCATGCGAACGTCCTTGGGGGACAACTTATCTCGCAGGAGTTCGACGGCCTTCGTCGCACCTGCGCCGATACTGCCGCAGGTGAAGACGTCGACGAAGATATCGCCGGACTCCGGATAAGTGTGAATCGAGGCGTGGGACTCCGACAGCAGCGCGAGGACGGTCACCCCCTGCGGATCGAACTTCTTGTGTACGACATCGCAGATGGTGACGCCCGCCGCGATCAGAGACTCACGCAACGCCGATTCGAGTCGTTCGAGATCGTCGCACAGGGCCGTGTCGACACCACCGAACTCGGCCAGCACATGCCAGCCGGTGAAATCCGCCGTCATAGGCAAACTCACTCTCGCTCAGCGCCCGAGACATGAACGGTCAGGGGCGGAAAACCATTGAAGGACACCGACGAATAGCTCGCGGTATAGGCGCCGGTGTCGAGGATCTGTACGCGATCACCGGCTCGCAACGTGGTCGGCAACAGGACACGCGTGCGTTGATAGAGTACATCGTCTCCATCGCAGGTCGGACCGGCCACAATTGCCTCGTCCACCGGATCGCCGTCACGCTCGGTGACGAACCGGTAGGCGATGTATTCGTTCTCCGTCTCGGCCATGCCGTTGTAGCGGCCGATGTCGAGATACACCCAGCGCCGGCCATCCGGCGCGATTCGGACGCCGACGACCTCGGCGTGGATGACCCCTGCCGAGCCGACCAGCGCGCGGCCCGGCTCGACGACGAGCCCGGCGGTCGCGGGCAGGAATTCGGCGACCGCGGCATCGATCACCGCCGCGATCTCGCCGACACCGGGCGCGGCGTCGACGTAGGAGATGGGCAGGCCACCGCCGATGTTCACCGAGGTGACCGCGATGTCCTTGTCCGCCAGCGCATTCGAGATACGGCCCGCCTGCTCGATGCCGATCCGCCACGCGGTGGGATCGGTCTGCTGGGAGCCGACGTGGAAGTACGGCCCCGCGACGATCAGGCCGAGATCGCGGGCGCGCACCAGCAGCCGGAACGCCTCACCGGGGGTGCAGCCGAACTTGGTGCCGAACGGCGTCGTCGATTCCGGCGCGGCGGACAGGAACCGGCATTCGACCTCGGAGCCCGGCGCGTGCTCGACGATGCGCAGCAGGTCGTCCTCGGTGTCGAAGGCGTAGCGGCGCACGCCGAGCGCGTAGGCGCGGGCGATATCGGCGGCCTTCTTGATCGGGTTGCCGTAGCAGAGGCGGTCCGCGGCGACGCCGAGCCCGAGGCACTGCTCGATCTCGCCGATGCTGGCGACATCGAACTGCGCGCCCTCCTCGTCGAGCACGCGGATGATCTCGGGCACCGGACTTGCCTTGACCGCGAAGCGAATCCGTGCGGCGGGCAGCACGGCATGGAGCGCGCGGTAGTTGTCGCGCACTCGCTCGGGATTGATGACAAGATACGGTGATTCGGGCATAGTTGATCTTTCGCCTCGGCAGCGACGGAGAGCGTATCAGCGGCCCCTACCCGCGAACGAATCCGTCAAACGTCACGTTGGTCACCCCCGGTGACCCTATGGGCACAGTCGGACGAAGTCCGTCGACAGCCTGCGCCGGGCCGTAGCGCAGGCGGAGGCAGCCGCCTCACCCGGCGGTCACGCTGACCTCGTCGAATACCACCTCGCCCGCGGCGTCGGACTCGGCCAGATCGACGACGCCGTCCAGCGACCAGCCGTGGTCGCCCGCCGGGTCGTCGAGCACCTGGCGCACATGCCAGAAACCGGGGCGTTTCTCGATCTGGAACAGCTGCGGGCCGCGTGCGTCCTGACCGGTGCCGATTCGCTCGTACTCGGCGAAATAGGGGTCGAGTTCGGCCGCCCAGTCCGGCCCCGTGCCGAGGTCCTCGAGGGCGTCCCAGCGCTTCAGCGCGGCCAGTTCGACCCGGCGGAACATGGCGTTGCGGATCATCACCCGGAAGGCGCGCTCGTTGGCCGAGATCGGGCGCACCGTCTCCGCGCCGAAGGCGAGCTGCTCGGCGTCGGTCTCCGCGCCGGGGTTGGTGAGCTGCTCCCATTCGTCGAGCAGGCTCGAATCCACCTGGCGGACAAGCTCACCCAGCCATTCGGTGATGTCGTCGAGCTCCTCGGTGCGCGCGGCGTCCGGCACGGTGCGGCGCAGCGCGCGGTAGGCGTCGGCGAGATAGCGCAGCACCACGCCCTCCGAGCGGGCCAGTTCGTAGAACGAGATCAGCTCGGCGAAGGTCATCGAGCGCTCGATCATGTCGCGCACCACCGATTTCGGCGACGGCGCGAACTCCGACACCCACGGATGCCCCGCTCGGTAGGTCTCGAACGCGGGCTCGATCAGCTCTGCCAGCGGTTTGGGCCAGGTGACCTCTTCGAGCAGCTCCATCCGCTCGTCGTATTCGATGCCGTCGGCCTTCATCTCGTTGATCGCCACCCCGCGCGCCTTGTGCTGCTGGGCCATCAGCAGCTGGCGCGGATCCTCGAGGGTGGACTCGATGAGCGAGATCACCTCGAGGGTGTAGCCGGGGGAGTCCTTGTCCAGCAGTTCGAAGGCGGCCAGCGCGAACGGTGACAGCGGCTGGTCGAGGGCGAAATCGCGCTGCAGGTCGACGGTGAGCCGGGCGCGTCGGCCCTGCGCGTCGGGTTCGTCGAGCTGCTGCACCACCCCGGCGTCGCGCAGCGCGCGGTAGAGCCGGATGGCGCGCAGGATGTGCTTGCGCTGAGCCGGGCGCGGTTCGTGGTTGTCCTCGAGCAGATGGCGCATCGCGTCGAAACAGTTGCCGGGACGGGCGATCACGTTGAGCAGCATGGAATTGGTGACGTTGAACCGCGACACCATCGGCTCGGGCTGGGCGGCGACGAGACGGTCGAAGGTCTCCTCACTCCACGACACGAAACCGGCCGGTGGTTTGGTCCGCTGCACCCGTTTCTGTTTGACCGGGTCGTTGCCCGCCTTCGCCAGCCTGCGGGTGTTCTCCACCTCGTGCTCGGGAGCCTGCACCACGACGGTGCCCATGGTGTCGTATCCCGCGCGGCCCGCGCGGCCCGCGATCTGGTGGAACTCACGGGCTTTGAGCCTGCGGGTGCGCACGCCGTCGTACTTGGTCAGGCCGGTCAGCAGGACGGTGCGGATGGGCACGTTGATGCCGACGCCGAGCGTGTCCGTGCCGCAGACGACCTTGAGCAGTCCCTCCTGGGCGAGGCGTTCCACCAGGCGGCGGTATTTGGGCAGCATGCCCGCGTGGTGCACGCCGATGCCGTGGCGGATCAGCCGCGAGAGCGTCTTGCCGAAGCCGGAGGCGAACCGGAAATCGCCCAGCGCCGTGGCGATCGCGTCCTTTTCGGCGCGGGAGGAGAAGTTCACGCTGGTCAGTGCCTGCGCGCGCTCCAGCGCCGCGGCCTGGGTGAAGTGCACGACGTACACCGGGGACTGGTTGGTGGTGACCAGTTCCTCCAGTGTCTCGGTGATGGGGGTGCGGGCATAGGAGAACGTCAGCGGCACAGGGCGTTCCGTGCCCGCGACGATCGCGGTCGGATTGCCGGTGCGGCGTTCGAGATCGGCGGCGAAGAAGTCGACCTCGCCGAGTGTGGCCGACATCAACAGGAATTGGGCGCCCGGCAGCTCCAGCAGCGGCACCTGCCAGGCCCAGCCGCGATCAGGGTCGGCGTAGAAATGGAATTCGTCCATCACCACCTGGCCGACATCGGCCGCCGCGCCCTCGCGCAGCGCCAGATTCGCCAGGATCTCCGCGGTGGCGCAGATGATCGGCGCGTCGGCGTTGACCGCGGCGTCACCGGTGACCATGCCGACCTTGTCCGCGCCGAACACCTCGCACAGCGCGAAGAACTTCTCGCTCACCAGCGCCTTGATCGGGGCGGTGTAGTAAGTGCGCAGCCCGCGGGTCAGCGCGAACAGATGCGCGCCGACCGCGACGAGCGACTTACCCGAACCGGTGGGCGTGGCCAGGATGACATTGGCTCCCGAGGCCAGCTCCATGATCGCCTCGTCCTGCGCGGGATACAGCGGCGTGCCCTGTTCGGCCGCCCACAGGGCGAACGATTCGTACAGTGCGTCGGCGTCGGTGCCCGGTATCTCCAGCAGGTCGGTCAGATCCACTCCGACCACCCTACGGGCTCGGGCGCGCGGCCCGAGCGGCTACCGGCTCCGGTCGTCCTCGCCGTCGGCGCCGTCCTCGTAACCGCCCTGCTCGGCCAGGAATCGCTCGAACTCGGCGCCGAGCTCGTCGCCGCTGGGCAGTTCGCCGTCACCGACCAGCAAACTCGACTGGCGTTCCTGCGCGGTGACGAAGCTGTCGTACTGGCGCTCCAGCGCGTGCACCACGGTCTCCACCTCCGAGTTGCCCGCGATGTGCTCGTTGACCTGTTCGCGCACACGCGCCGCGGCCTCGCCGAGCGCGGCGAGCGGGATCTGCAGGCCCGCGTTGTCGGCGACGTTCTCCAGCAGCGTCTGCGCGGCCTCCGGATACGCCGTCTGCGCCAGGTAGTGCGGCACGTGCACGGAGAATCCGACGGATTCGTGGCCGTGCTGGGCCATCCGGTACTCCAGCAGCGAGGACGCGCTGCCGGGCACCTGCAGCTCGCCCGGCCAGCGCTGATGATCGGCGATGAGATCGCGGTCGGAGGAATGCGCGGTGATGCCGAGCGGGCGGGTGTGCGGGATCGCCATCGGGATCGCGCTCAACCCGATGCTGCGGCGCACGCCGAGCTGTTCGGCGAGCAGGCGCACCGCGGTGGTGAACTTCTCCCAGCGCAGATCCGGTTCCAGCCCGGACAGCAGCAGGAATGGGGTGCCCGCGGTATCGCGTAGCGCCCACAGGTTCAGCTCCGGCTCGGCGTACTCGGAGAAGTGATCGGTCTTGAACGTCATCAACGGCCTGCGCGAGCGGTAGTCGAGCAGTTCGTCCACGTCGAACGAGGCGACCAGTTCGCTTTCCAGGCTTTCGCGCAGGTGGGTGGTGGCCAGGCGCACGGCGTGCCCGGCATCGGTGAAGCCTTCCAGCCCGTGCACGAGCACGGGGCCCGAGCCGTCATCCGCCGACAGCTGCGGAGCTGGGAACTCCAGCTCGTACATTCGCGACTCGTGGTCCATCGCGTACTCCTTCCTGCGCGGTCCACCGAGGCGAGCCACTCACTGCGCTGCGGGGTACCGCCGTCCATTGTCCCCCATGCCGGCGACACACCGCGCACGGCCGAGACACCGACCCTTACGTCCAGGCAACAGCGCTGGCGCCACACACATTCCCGCATCGCGGTTTTCCCGCGGATTGCTGCCAGGGTGCTCCCGGCGTGGCATCGCGGGCAGGCACCGGGAGTTTGGCACAGTGGGGACGTGACTGTGCCGTTTTCGACGCGCAGGGGGCCGGCGGGGGCTGGTTTCGCGCTGGCCGGATGCGCGGCGCTGACGGTCGTGCTCACCGGTTGCGCGGATACGGTGAGCGGGCACGCGGTCGCCGCCGCGCCGAGCGGGGTGACCCGGCACATCGGCGCCGTGCTGACGACCCTGCTGCCCGATCCGGCGCAGTTTCCGGCCCGCTATCCGGCGGTGGTGCTGCCGCCCGAGGCGGCGGCGCAGGCGGCGGGCGATCTCAACGGTGCGGGCCGCGGCGCGGTCGTGACACCGGCCGGATGCACGCCGCCGGACCAGAAATTCGGCGCCGACCAGACCGCGATCGCCGTCGGCACCGACAACGACACCCGCGCCACGCTGACCGTCGAGCTGATCCGCACGGACAAACCGTTGTCGGCCTGGCGTTCTCAGCTGCGGCAGTGCGGATCGGTGCGGGTGAGCAAGGGTGCGGCGGCGAGCACCGTCACCACCGAACTCGACGCGCCGCCGCCCATCGATGCCGACGACACCATGGCGCTGCGGCGCACGGTGACGCCCGATGTGGGCGCCGCGGGGCTGACCCAGTCGATGCGGACGCTGGCCGGGCAGGTCGGCGATGTGCGAATCACCGTGACCTACATGACATTCGGGAGCGGCAAACCCGATACCGCCGCGCTGGACGAGCTGTTCACGACCGCCGTGCGGAAGGTGAAGAAGGGGTAGGGGTTCGCTCGGACGATGCGTGGGCGGGGTGACGATAGCAGGACGCACCGACACGTCGGCTGTGGCTGTCGCCCGTGGATGCGGGGGTATCCACAGCTGGAATGTTGTCCACAGGGCGGATGTTCGGCGCCTGTTTGCCGTGGTCGGTGCGCGGGGCGCGTGGGCAGGTGAGCGCAGGCTCTGCCCATGACCACTCCCACGAACCCGCATCTGGCCGTCGACGATCCCGGCGCGGCCGCCGCCGCACCCTGCGCCGGAGGCATCGGGCGCGCGGGCGTCCACGATCCGCACCCCGGCGCACGCACGGGTAGCGCCGATCCGCCGTGGGGCGGCGCGCTGTGCCGTGAGCGCCCGCCGAAGTACGGGGACCGAACCCCGCCGCCCGCACTGCATGTCGATGATCCAGGCGAGCTCATCGCGGCGATCCCGGCGATGCTCGGTTTCGCGCCGGAGCGGTCGCTGGTGGTGCTGATGCTGCGGCCGGTGCCCGATCCGGTGGACAAGTCGATCATCGAGGCGATCATGCGGTTCGATCTGGACACCGACGGCGGGCCGATCAACGGTGGGGCGGTGGTGCCGCATATCGCCCATCTATGCGCCGGGCTCGCCGCGGGGAAGGTACTCGCGGTCATCGTCGACGACCGATTGAGCGAACCGCCGCCGCGGCGCGGGCGCGCGCGAATGCGTTCGGCCACAAAGCCGTTCACCGGGCTCATCACCACGCTCGCGCTCCAGCTGAGCGACCGCGGGCTGGTGTTCGGCGGGGTGTGGGCGGTGCCGGGATTCGGGGCGGGCCTGCCGTGGTGGAGTGTGTCCGGGCTGGATCGCCATGGGCGGGTACCGGATCCGGCCACCTCGATGGTGGCGATGGCGCACCTGCTCGACGGCAGGCCCATCCACGCCTCGCGCGGCGAGCTCGCCGCGCTGGTGGCCCCGGATCCGGTGCTGGCCGCGGAGGTGGCCGCGCAGTTGGACTCCGCTGTCGCCGTGGCCAGGGATCGATACGCCAGCGCTGTGCGCCGTGGCGATCCGGCCGGGTACAGCCGGACCGCGATCGAGCAGGTGCTGTGGCAGATCGCGAATACCGAATCCGGCGCCGAGCTCGACGCGCCCGAGATCGCGGAACTGATTGCCGCGCTCCGGGATCGGCCGGTGCGCGATGCGATGTTCGCCCTCGCGCTGAGCGAGCACGCGCTCGCGGCGGAAGGGTTGTGGCTGGCGTTGGCGCGCGCGGGTTCCGGTAGTGACCGTGCCGAAGCCGCGGCATTGCTCGGATACAGCGCCTACGCCCGCGGTGACGGACCGTTCGCGGGGATGGCGTTGACCGCGGCACTGGCCGCCGATCCCGCGCATCCGATGGCGGTGCTGCTGGAGACCGCGCTGTACATGGGGCTGCGGCCCGATCGGCTGCGGTCGCTGGCCCGCTGCGGTTTCGACACCGCGGGGCTGCTCGGCATCGACCTGGGGCTGGAGCGGCCGTGACAGGGCGACGGCACGGTGCGCGCGGGGCCGGAAAACGCCGGAGCCCGCGCCGACTCGCGGCGCGGGCTCCGATGGTCGTGCGATCAGGCGGACGCGGAGTGTGCCCGCGGGCCGAGCGCCCGCAGGAATTCCCAAGCGTCGGTGACGATCTCGTCGAGATCGGTGTGCTCGGGGCGCCAGCCGAGTTCGGCGATCGCGCGCTCGCTCGACGCGATCAGCGTCGCCGGGTCGCCGGGGCGGCGCGGCGCTTCGACGGCCGGAATGGGCAGGCCGGTGACGCGTGCACAGGCCGAGATCACCTCGCGCACCGAGAATCCCGTGCCGCTGCCGAGATTGAACACGCGATGCGTGCCCGCCTGTGCGGTGTCCAGTGCCAGCAGATGCGCCTGCGCCAGATCACGGATGTGGATGTAATCGCGCACCGCGGTGCCGTCCGGTGTCGGCCAGTCCGCGCCGAAGACCGAGATCGCCTTGCGGTGCCCCGCGGCGACCTGCAGCACCAGCGGGATGAGATGCGTTTCCACCACCCGGTTCTCACCGAGACCCGCGTAGGCGCCCGCCACGTTGAAGTAGCGCAGGCTGGTCGCGGCCAGGCCGTGCGCGATCGCGTAGGAGGTGATCGCGTGGTCGATGGCCAGTTTCGAGGCGCCGTACGGATTGGTCGGGCGGTTCGGCGCGTCCTCGGTGATCGGCACCTGTTCGGGTTCGCCGTAGACGGCCGCGGTGGAGGAGAACACCAGGCGCGGGGTCCCCGCCTGACGCATCGCCTCCAGCAGCGTCAGCGTCTTCACCACATTGCCGTGCCAGTACTTCTCCGGCTGCTGCACCGACTCGCCGACCAGCGACTGCGCCGCGAAATGCAGGACACCGTCGAAGGATTCGGCGGCGAGCAGCGCGGGACCGGCCACCGCGATATCGCCCTCGACGAACCGGGCGCCGCCGGGAACGCCGTCGGCGTTACCCGTGGACAGGTCGTCGATCACCACGACCTCGTGCCCGTTTTCCAGCAGAACCTGCGCGCAGACGCCGCCGACATAGCCCGCGCCGCCGGTAACAAGAAGCTTCACGCGTCAGACCAGCTTCACCTGGACCGCGTGCGCCATCTCATCGGACAGCTCGAACCCCGAATGGCCTGGCACGGTGATCACCACCGAACCGGGCTTGGTCTCCACCGTGACGCGCGCGTCGGGGACGACGCCCGCCTCGCGGAGCTGCCCGATGACCTCGGGATCGGTCTGGATGTGCTCGGCGAGCCTGCGCACCACGACCGCGTGCACCTGGCCGTGCGGCAGATCCGACAGCCGCACCAGTGTCTCCTCGGTGGCGATCGGCGCGGTGATGCCGAGCTCGTCCAGGCCGGGGATCGGGTTGCCGTACGGCGAGGTCGTCGGGTGGTTGAGCACCTCGACCAGCCGCCGCTCGACGTCCTCGCTCATCACGTGTTCCCAGCGGCACGCCTCGGCGTGCACGTTCTGCCAGTCCAAGCCGATGATGTCGACCAGCAGCCGTTCGGCGAGGCGATGCTTGCGCATCACCGCGACCGCCATGCTGCGGCCCTTGTCGGTCAGCTCCAGATGGCGGTCTCCGGCGACCAGCAGCAGACCGTCGCGCTCCATCCGTGCGACAGTCTGGCTCACCGTCGGACCACTCTGCTCGAGGCGCTCGGCGATGCGAGCGCGCAAGGGCACCACGCCCTCCTCCTCGAGGTCGTAGATGGTACGGAGATACATCTCCGTGGTGTCGACCAGATCCTTCACCTGTTAACCCTTCGTCGGCACGAATTCTACCCACGCACGACGGCACGACCGCGTGCCGGACCGCTGCGGGAACCCCATCGGCGCACGGCCCGTTGCCGTGATCACACTCAGGCTCTATTTCTACTGCATAGCAACGTTGCACGGGGCTGCCAGCTTCCCAGTAGCGTTGCGATCATGGCCACTGTGCAGCGCAGTCCCGGAACGGTCGTGTGGACCGACCGCTTCCTCGACTACACGTGGACGCCGGAGCATCCGATGAAACCGGCGCGCCTGAAGTTCACCATGGCCCTGGCCGAAAGTCTGGGATTGCTCGACGGTGTCGAGCTGTTGGAGCCCGCCTCGGCCACCACCGCGGACCTGTTGCGCATCCACACCGCCGACTACATCGAGGCGGTCGAGCACGCGACCGTGCGCCCCGCGTCCTCGCTCACGCCGCCGTACGGACTCGGCTCGCCCGACAATCCGGTGTTCCCCCGGATGCATCAGGCGGCCTCGGTGATCGTCGGCGGCACGCTGGCCGCCGCGCGCGAGATCGCCGAGGGCCGGGCGAGGCGCGCGGTCAGCATCGGCGGGGGCATGCATCACGCGATGCCGGACTCGGCGTCCGGGTTCTGCGTCTACAACGATGCGGCGGTGGCCATTTCGTGGCTGCTCGACCACGGCTTCGACCGCATCGCCTATCTCGATGTCGACGTGCACCACGGCGACGGCGTGCAGCGGGCGTTCTACGCCGACCCCAGGGTGCTGACCGTCTCCATCCATCAGCATCCGGCGACGCTGTGGCCCAACACCGGCTGGCCGGAGGAGGTCGGCTGCGACGCCGCCGAGGGCACCGCGATCAACCTCGCGGTGCTGCCCGGCACCCGGGATGCCCAGTGGCTGCGTGGTTTCCACGCCGTGGTGCCGAGCGCGGTGGCCGCGTTCGAACCGCAGATCGTGGTGAGCCAGTGCGGAGTCGACACCCATCGCGAGGATCCACTCGCCGACCTCGAGCTCACCGTCGACGGTCAGCGTGCGGCCTTCCTCGCCATGCGGGAGCTGGCCGACCGGTACGCCGACGGCCGCTGGCTCGCGGTCGGCGGTGGCGGCTACGGCCTGGTCCGGGTGGTGCCGAGGGCGTGGACGCACCTGCTTGCCACCGCGCTGGACCGAACCATCGCACCCGAGACCGAGATTCCCGCGGAGTGGCTCGCGCTGGTCGGCGCCGCGGCGCCCAACACCGAACCGCCGCGCACCATGGGCGACGGCGGTGATATCGCTTACCGCCGCTGGGACGGTCCCGGTGGTACGGGAGAGACTGGGGACGCGCGCACCGATCGTGCGCAGCGCGCTATCGATACGGCCGTGCTGGCCACCCGCCGGGCCACCTTCGGGTTGCTCGGCCTGGATCCGGAGGACCCTCGTGACTGACCCCATCATCCCGGATTCACCGGACACCCCCGCGGTGCCGCCGCCACCGCCGCAGCACTGGATGGCCGATGTGCTCGCCGCCGACGGTGGTGTGGTGCGGTTGCGCCCGATCACCCCCGAGGACGCCGACCGGCTGCAGGCCTTCCATGCCGCGCTGTCCGACCGCACCAGATATCTGCGCTACTTCGGGCCGTACCCGCGGATTTCGCCGAAGGACCTGTACCGCTCCACCCATGTCGACCATCGCGACCGGGTCGGGCTCGTGCTCGAACTCGGCGAGGCGATCATCGCGGTCGGGCGCTACGAACTGCTCGACCGGGTCGGCCCGCGCGCTGCCGAGGTCGCCTTCGTGGTGGCCGACGAGCACCAGGGCCGCGGGCTCGGCTCGGTGCTGCTCGAACATCTCGCCGGTGCGGCCGCCGAGAACAAGATCGATACCTTCGTCGCGGAGGTGCTCGCCGAGAACACGGTGATGGTGACGGTCTTCCGTGACGCGGGCTACCAGGTGGAGCGCAGCAGGGACGGGTCGGTGCTGCATCTGGAATTCGCCATCGATCCCACCGAAGCGCTGCTGTCCGTGCGGGATTCGCGCGAACGCGCCTCCGAGGCGCGCAGCGTCGGCAACCTGCTCACACCGCGCTCGGTCGCGGTGATCGGCGCGACGCCGGGGGCGGGCCGGGTCGGCGGCGCTGTCCTGGCGAACCTGCTGTCCGGGGTGTTCCAGGGGCCGGTGTATCCGGTGAACCCGAATCGCAAGTCGGTGCGCGGGGTGCACGCCTACGCGACCGTCCGGGAGATCCCGGACGAGGTCGATCTCGCGGTCGTCGCGGTGCCGCCGCAAGCGATCGCCTCGGTGCTCGACGACTGTATGGCCAAGGGCGTCAAGGGACTTGTCGTGCTGACCGCCGGATTCGGCGAGACCGGCGTCGGCGGTATCGCCGCGGAACGCGAATTGGTCGCTGCCGCACGGGGACACGGCATGCGCGTGGTCGGGCCGAGCGCGCTCGGCATCGCCAACACCGATCCCGCCATCTCGCTGAACGCGACATTGGCGTCGGTGCTGCCGGGGCGCGGGCGGATCGGATTCTTCTGTCAGTCGGGACCTTTGGGCGCCGCCATCCTCGGCGAGGCGGCCGCGCGCAACCTCGGCCTGTCCACCTTCGTCTCGGCGGGCAACCGCGCCGACGTCTCCGGCAACGACCTGCTCCAATACTGGGACACCGCACCCGATACCGATGTGGTGCTGTTGTACCTGGAGAGCTTCGGTAACCCCCGCAAGTTCTCCCGCATCGCGCGCCGGATGGCCCGCAACAAGCCGATCGTCGCGGTGAGCAGTGGCCGGATGGCCGCGCGCGGCAAGCCGGCCGGGGAGACGGAACGCTCCATCGAGCGAGACCTGTTCGCGCAGGCCGGCATCGTCCAGGTGTCCACCGTCTCGGAAATGTTCGACTGCGCCGCCCTGCTCGGCTATCAGCCACTGCCGAAGGGGCCGCGGCTGGCGATCATCGGCAACAGCACCGCGCTGGACTGGCTGGCCGTCGACGCCGCACGTGGCGAAGGTCTCGAGGTCGCCGAATCGGTCCACCTCGGACCGCAGGCCACCCCCGGCAGCTACTTCGATGCCGTGATCGAGGCGCTGCGCTCACCCGAGATCGATTCCCTGATCCTGGTTTTCGCGCCGCCGGTGCCGGTCGGCGTCGCCGCCTTCGCCGACGCCATCCGCAGCGCGGCCGACGCGGTCCCCGGCGCCGACAAACCCATTCTGACGACCTTCATTGCCGAACAGGGCATTCCGAACCTGCTCGCCGTTCGCGGCCCCGGTGGTACCGCGATTCGCGGCTCCATCCCGTCCTACCCGGATCCGGAGCGCGCCGCGCGCGCACTGGCCCTGGTCCATCGCTACGCCCAATGGCGCACCAAGCCGGTCTCGGCGGTGGTGCGCCCCAAGGGCATCGACGCCGAACGGGCCCGGCGCCTCGTCACCGAATGGATGCGGGATTCCGAAGGCCGCTGGCTGTCCGACCTCGAAGCCGTCGAGCTCCTCTCCTGCTACGGCATCGATGTCGTCGAATTCCGCGAGGTCCGCTCCGCTGACGAGGCAATCGCCGCCGCCGAAGAACTCGGCTACCCGGTGGCCGCCAAGGCCACCGGCGAACTCTGGCGCCGCCGCCCCGATCTCACCGGCGTCCGCCTGGACCTGTGGCGACCCGAAGCCGTGCGCCAGGCCTACACCGACCTGGTCGAACTCTGCGGCGACCCGGTCCTGCACATCCAGAAGATGGCCACCAAGGGCGTCGGCTGCACTCTGCGCGTCAAGGACGACCCGTCCTTCGGATCGGTGATCGAGTTCGGCCTCTCCGGCATGATCATCGAACTTCTCGGCGACCGCGCCTACCGCCCCCTCCCACTCACCGCCGACGGCGCCACCTCCCTCATCGACGCCCCCCGAGCCGCCCCTCTCCTCTCCGGCACCCCCGCCAGCCCCCGGGTGGACAAAGCCGCCCTAGCCGAACTGGCCCAACGCATCTCGGCCCTCTTCGACGACATCCCCGAAATGCGCGACCTCTCCTTCGACCCCGTCCTCGCCTCCCCGGCCTCCGCCGAAATCATCTACGCCCGAGCCCGAATAGGCCCCGAACCCAGCCGCTTCGACACCGGCCCCCGCCGCCTGGGGTAATCGCGGTCTGCTGGGCGTGAGGACGGCGCGCGATTCACAGATCGTCAGGAAGGACGCGAAAGGCTTTATGCTCGGTGAGCGGAGCCAGAGCCCGGAAGTCCCGGCGATCGAGAGTCAGGACCGCATCGGTCTCGTAATCTGCGGCCAGCGCGACTGTGACGGCGTCGGCAAGGTCCAGATGCAGGTCGGGATAGAGCCTACGGACAGCGTTTGCCTGATCCAGTACGTCAGAGGTGACTGCGGCAATCTGGAAATGTGGTGTTCGGGCCTGGGCGCCGAGATCCTCGATCATTTCGATGGCGACGCGCCGACCGAGCACGCGGCGCGCGACATGATCGACCTCGGCGAGGATCAGAGGAGATATGACCACCAAGCCGGCTGTCTCGAGGACATGGAAAGCGCCATTGCTCTCGGGTGAGGAAGTGTCGAATGCGGCGATCAGGCCGGAAGTGTCCGCGATAACGATTCCCGGCCGGGTATCGCCCGGAATCATGACCGCTCCGGATCGCAGCCGAAGTCATCGGCCAGATAGTCGTCGACGCGCTCGGCGAGCGTTGGATCGCCGCTCGCGAAGCGTCGCAAGCGTAGTGGTTCCGAGCGGCGCTGGACACGTAGCGCGGCGAGGTGGATCGCGTTGCGAATTATCTCGGCTTCGCTGACGTTGCTTCGCGCGGCCGCCTCCTTGATGACGGCGAGGTCGTTGGCATCGGCATAGACCATCGTGCGCTTGAGAGACATATGAGTATTGTGGCATATATGCCACATGGTGTGCAGTCAATATATAGATGAGCGGGATGTCAGCCGACCTGCTGGCTGGGGACGAGGCGGACGCGGACGTCGGTGACGTTGCCAAAACGTTGTGGCGGTCAGTCGGCGGCTCACCTGGTCTCACCTTCGTCGCGTCTCCGTGGGGTGTCGAGTGAATATCGCTGGTACGCACGCATTTTGGTGCGGGGCGCGACGCCGCGGTGCCATCATGAACGGTGTCGCTGGTTCGGCCCGGGTGTTGCGTGATCGCAGGAGGTGGGACTCATGTCGGAGCGTGGAGCGCAAGGTGATGTTGTTCGGGCCGGGCGCCCGGATTCGGCCATCGATCGAGTGGCCGATTTCTATGGGGCCTACATCGACGCGCTCTCCGATGGCGCCGAGGATCTGGCCGAGCGGTTGCGTGGGCAGTACCTGACCGAGGACTTCCGCAAACGCCTGACCACTCCGGGGCACAGCGTCGACGATGTCCTGCATTCCCGGGATGTTCCCACCGGATGGGAAGTCCACTACGTCGATTCGGGCGCTGGTTTCGTCTTCATGAAGGTCACCCTCACCTGGGGCGCGGGCGCTGCTCTGTCCAGCCGTAACCTTGGGGTGAAGGTCGACTCGGAGACGAATCTCATCTCCGACGTCATGACCGAGCGGATGATCTGGCAGTGAATGTCCGATCTCGCGCGGGGCGTATGACGCGAGGCTTTGTGTAAGGCAACGAATTTTGGGTGTGGTGTATCGCGATCTCAAAATGAGACCGTACGGTGGGGTGGATCGCCGCACGATGAGGTTGCTGAATGATGAAGCCGCAGTACTGGTTCCGGTGGGTGTCGATTCAGGGGGCGCCGCGGGCGGTGTTGCGGCGCAAGGCCCGGCGCGGGGATGTGTTCGCGCAGTTGATGGGCGGGCCGCAGGGGATCGCGGATCCGTACTCGCTGATCGAGCGGATGCGGCCGCGCGGGCCGCTGGTGCGGAATTCGTTGTCGTGGGCCACCTGTGACTACGAGTTGACCCGGGCGATATTGCGGGACAGCCGATTCGGTGTGCGCAGTCATGAGCGGGTCAATGTGCCGAAGGTGCTGAAGAAGGTGGCGAGTCGCCTGACGCCGCCGGCCAATCCGGTCGATCCGCCCGCGATGCTTGCGATGAATCCGCCGGAGCACACCATGATGCGCAGGCCGGTGACCTCGGCGTTCACGCCGAAGGCCGTGGGCAGGCTGCGCGATCGGGTCGAGACGGTGACCGAGGAGTTGCTGGCGGCGATGCCGTCGGGGGGATCGGTCGATATGGTCGAGGCGTTCGCCTCCCGGGTGCCTCTCGCGATCATCTTCGAAATACTCGGTTTCCCCGACCGGGATCAGGAGATGTTCCGTGCCTGGGGCGTCGAGATGACACCGCTGCTCGATATCGGGATCTCCTGGCGGTCGTTCAGCCGCGCCATGGACGCGGCGCAGAAGTTGAACGACTACCTGGACCGGCACATCGAGCACCTGCACCGGGAGCCGGGCGAGGACGTGCTCAGTAATCTGATCAAGGGCGGTGAGCTCGACGACCACTCGATCAAGGCCAATGCCAGCCTGATCATCGGCGCTGGATTCGAGACCACCGCCAATCTGATCAGCAACGCCACCGCTCAATTGCTCTCCCACCCTGAGCAATTGGACCGGTTGCGCGCGGAACCGGAGCTGTGGCCGAACGCGATCGAAGAGGCGCTGCGCATCGATCCGTCGGTGCAGACCACGGCCCGCACGGCCCAGGACGACCTCGAGCTGGCGGGTTTCCAGCTGAACAAGGGCGACCTGATCGTGCTGTCGCTGGCGGGCGCGAACCGCGATCCCGCGATATTCACCGATCCGAACCGCTTCGACGTCGCCCGCTCGAATGCCAAGGACCACTTGGCTTTCAGCAGCGGCATCCACGTCTGTTTCGGTGCCAACCTGGCCCGCATGGAAGCCGGTTACGCCCTGCGCGCCCTGTTCGACCGCTTCCCCGACATGCAGCTGGCAGCCCCGCCCGAACGCCGCCCGCTCTACACCTTCCGCGGCTACGCCCGCATGCCGGTCCAACTCGGCCGCCGCGCCCACACCGCGGTGTGAGCCACTGACCTGAAGCGGTGCGGCGACCGCCGCACCGAGTGGCATCCGCCCCCCGATCGGGTGGATGTTCGGTGTGCTGACCTCGCCTAGGCTCAGGAGCCATGGCCGTGCGACGCGGTGCGCGATGTGCTGTCCCGGTCCGCGATACTAGTACTGTCGCTAGACGTATTCCCTTGTGCCACAAGGGAATACGTGACCCGAGAAGTATGGGCTACTGGGCCGTGCCGCGCCGGGAGACGATGACCTCACAAGGTCAGGAGGGTCGGTTTCTTCTTCCGCCTGGCACGCCTGGTGCGGGATATCGAGGTGGCCGGTGGCCATCGGGACCGGCGTCTCTCTCGGTGATCGATAGGAAAGACCCAGTGAGACAATCGAATAGCGCCGCGGGGTACCGAACGAAGACGATCGTGTCCGATGTCGGCCGATACCGCGGCAGCCCGCTCGGGGTCGCACTGGCATTGCATCTCCTGCTCGACCGGGTGTTCACCGCTCGCACGCAGGTATGGATCGTTGCGGGCGAACAGGATCCGCGCCGCGTCGACCTGACCGCGCTCGATCCCGATATCCACACCCTTGCCGACCTGCACCAGATCGGTACCCAGGCGTCGCGACCGACGCCGACCGATCGTGGCGGCCACCTGATCGTGCTCGGCGAGGACGTCGGCGACCTGGCCGGGCTACTGCACCCGGTGACGGTGCTCCATGTGGCTGATGCGGTGACGCTCAGTGTGGCCGACCATCTCGCTATCGACGACGATGTCACCACCACCCTGACTCGACTGTGGGCGCTACTGGCCGAGTGTCCCGCCCCGGCCGGGGTCGACGATAGCCACGTGGTCCGGGCCGAGCGTGACGATTCAGGGGGCGCGGCGGTGCGTGGGGACGGTCGGCCGGTAGAGGCTGTCCGGCTCACTCGAGGCGCCGATGACGCCGCCGATCAGCCGATTCAACAGATCGTGGCCAGCGAACGGGTAGGCGCCGCCGCACCGTTGGCTCCGCCGCCCCTGTTCGTCACGCGGTTCCTCGCCGTCACCCGGAGGCATCCGGACCGGATCGCGATCGAGACACCCACGCGCGACATCACCTACGCCGAACTCGACGCGACCGCGAATGCGATCGCCGCCGAATTGACGGACCGGGGCCTGCGTCGTGGCGATGTGCTGTTGCTGATCCCACGACGCGACGAACAGTTGGTCGCCACCGTGGTCGCCGCACTGAAACTCGGTGTCGCCCTGGCGATCGCGAACCCGACGGGCCCGCCCGCCTACCTGCGCGAGTGCGCACGCGCCGCACAGGCCGACCTGATCGTCAACCTGGCCGGAGTCGACCTCCCCGACGCCCTGACCGAGCTGCCGATCGAACGGGCTGAGCTGCCGATCGAACGGGCTGAGCTGCCGATCGAACGGGCTGAGCTGCCGATCGAACGGGCTGAGCTGCCGATCGGACCGGCTGAGCTGCCGATTGCGCCGGTCGAGCTGGCGACGGCACCGGTCGATCACCCGGTCGGCTCCTATGACCAGGAGCGGCTGCTACCCAATGACTGTGCCGTGGTGACCTTCACCTCCGGCACCTCGGGCACTCCACGGGCGGTGCGCGGCCGGTACAGCTCGCTCACCTACTTCTTCGATTGGATGGACCGCCACCTCGGCCCGCTGCGCGACGCCCGCTTCGGTATGTGCTCGGCGCTGGGGCACGATCCGCTGCAGCGTGACATCCTCACTCCGCTGTATCTCGGTGCCACCCTTGTCATTCCGGATGCGGACGACGCCGCCTCGGCCACCCTGCCGCGCTGGCTGGACGAGGCGCGGGTGCAGGTGGTGTGCGTCAATCCGTCGGCCATCGCCTTGCTCGCCGCCGAGGGGCGCGTGCTCGAGCACCTGCGGACGGTGTTCCTGGTCGGTTCCGCCCTCACCCGCACGCAGGTCGGCGCTCTCGCCGCCGTCGCTCCGATGGCGCGGATCGTGAACCTCTACGGCTCCACGGAAACGCAAAGAGCCGTAGCATTTTTCGACATCACTACCGCAACGGGCGAACTGCCCGAGATCATTCCGGTCGGTCAGGGCATGGCCGATGTCGATGTGCTGGTGCTGACCGCGCGGCACCGGATCTGCGTGCCGTGGCAGACCGGTCAGATCGCGGTGCGCTCACCGCATATCGCGCTCGGATACGTCGGCGACGCCGAGCTGAGCGCGGCGAAGTTCCGCACCGGCCTGCCCGCTGGCGCCGCACCCGATGACCACACGCCGACGTATCTGACCGGCGATATCGGTTACCTAACCCCGAGGTACGGAGTGCATTACGGGGGGCGCGCGGACAACCAGGTCAAAATCAACGGATTTCGCGTCGAACTCGATCAGATCACCGCCTGCTGCCTGGCCATGCCCGCGGTCCGCGACGCCGCCACCCGCACCTTCGAATTCGACGGTGTACCAGCGCTGGCCGTCTTCCTGGTTCCGGACGCACCCGCGATCCGATTCGACCCCACCGCTTTTCGCGCCGCACTGGCCGAGCGGCTGCCCGCACACATGCTGCCGCACCGGGTCATCACCCTTCCCGAGCTGCCGATGACCCGCAACCAGAAGATCGACACCGAGGCGCTCGGCGCGTACCTGGCCGACCCGAAGACACCGCCCGCCAACCCGTCCGATGCGGCCGACGTGGTGCACGACTACCTGCGCGGCCTCACCGGCGACGCGACCCCGGACCTCTCGCTGCCACTGGCTGAACTCGGCATGGATTCACTGCGTTTCGCCGCGCTGCTGAGCCGCCTGCCCGCCACCGCGAGGACCCGAGCCACCACCGCGTTGAGTGCGGCGGAACTGCTGGCCGATATGGAGGGCGAGATGTCACTGATCGAAGCGGCGGCGACCGGCGGTGACGGCTCGGGCGACACGCTCGATCTGCGCGCGTTGCTCGGACCGATCACCCGGATCACCGAAACCACCATCGAATTCACCGATCGCACGCTGGATCACCTGTGCTCCAACAGCTATCTGGGCCTGTCCAGCGATCCGCGCCTCCGCGCCGGATTGCTGGAGTTCGCGCAATCCGCCGGATCGCTCGGCTCGCACGGTTCCCCGGAGATCAACGGCTACACCCAGGCGCACGAACGGCTGACCCGGAGCCTGCGGACGCTGCTCGGCGGCGACGGTGTGACGCTCTACAGCTCCGCCTATCTGGCCAATATCTCCGCGATCCCGGCCATCGCCGGCCCGGGGGACCAGTTGTTCGCCGACGAGCGCATGCACCGGTCGGTGCGCGACGGCTGCCTGCTCAGCGGCGCCGAACTGCACCTGTACCGGCACAACGACCCCAACGATCTCGACGATCTCCTGCGGCGCACGCCGGTCACCGGGCGGCGGGTCATCGTCAGCGAGGCGCTGTTCGGCGTGGACGGTGATATCGCCGATCTGCCCGGGCTGGTCGCCTGCGCTCGGGACCGGCAGGCCATTCTCTTCCTGGACGAGGCGTCCTCGATCGGCCAGCTCGGCGCGGGCCGCGGGATCGAGGCGCACTATGATATGCCCGGCACGGTCGACCTGCGGGTCGGCTCGCTCGGCAAGGCACTCGCCGGTGGCGGTGGATTCGTCGCCTGCGCAGGCGAATTCGTCGATGTGCTGCGCAGGCATCGCGGCGCCACGTTCTCCACCACCCTGTCCCCGCTGGCCGCGCACCTCGCCGCGGACGCTGTCGACATCCTGCGCGCCGAGGGCGCCGAGCTCACCGCGCGCCTGCACGCCAACCGCACCCGCTGGGCCGAGGCGCTGCGCGACGGCGGCATCGACACCGGCCCGTCGACCACGGCGATCGTCCCGCTGTATCCGCCGGGCGCCGGTGACACCGCGCGCTGGTTCCACGCCGCGCTCGACGCGGGCATCTTCACCCTGCCGCTGGCCGCGAGCTGGACCTCGCGTCCCGGCGGCGGGCTGCGCACCACCGTCACCGCCGTGCACGATCCCGACGCGCTCGCCGAGATCGCCGACCGGCTCATCCGCAGCCTCGCGCTCACCATCGCCCGGTAGGTATCCATGACCACATCCACGTCCGCCGATCCGGTCTTCGCCGTCATCGGCGCGACCAGGGGCATCGGCGCCGCCACCGTCGCGGCATTGGCCGCGGATCCGGCCCGCCGCGTCGTCTGCTGCGGGCGCGACAGGGACGCCGGTGCCGCACTGGCCGAAAAGCTCGGCGACAGGGTCGATTTCGTCCCTGCCGACATCACCGATCCGGCCGAGGTCGAGCACTTCTTCGCGGCCGTCGCCGAGCGCGGGCGGCTGATCGGGGCGTTCAACTGCGCCGGTGTGATCGGCACCGACACCATATTGCGCGGCAGTCATTTCCACGAGGCCGATCCCGCCCGGTTCGACGACGTCATGGCCGTCAACGTCACCGCGCTCGCCCGCTGCCTGCGTGGCGAGCTGGCGCTCATGGTCGAGCACGGCGCGGGTGGCGCGGTGGTGAACTGTTCGTCGGTCGCGGGTCTGCGTGCCGCGGACAGCCTTTCGGTGTCCTACACCGCCGCCAAACACGCCGTGATCGGGATGACCCGCGCACTGGCCGTCGAATACGCCCGCCATGGCATCCGCGTCAACGCCGTCTGCCCCGGCGTCATCGACACCGACATGCTCGGCGGCCTGCACGACCAACTGCTCGCCCATCTGCGCGCCAAGAACCCGTCCGCCCGCATCGGCACCCCCGCCGAGGTCGCCGACACCGTCGAATTCCTGCTCTCCGACCGCGCCGCGTATATCTCCGGCACCACGGTCACCATCGATGCGGGAGGCCTGTCCGGCGCGCTGTAGTTCAGGAGAGATCGATGTAGGTGAGTGCGAAATCCTGGTATTCGCCGGGTGTTTCACCGATCTCGGCGTTCCGGCAGAGGATGCCGAAGTCGGGTTGTGCTGTGCCGTAGCGGTTTCGGTCGTCGTAGACGAATCGCCTGTTGTTCTGCCGTGCCGCATGGACGACTCCGGGGGCGGAAAGGTTGCACTCGCCGTAGATCGCGTCGAGTGGTTCCTGGCGGAGGAGGTCGACGAGCAGCGCCGACAATCCGCGATAGAGTCCTCTGCCGCGATGGTCGGCCCGCGTTGTGCCCTCGGTGATCTCGCAGAGGGCGACGATCCCGTGACCCGCGATCGGAATCCGCGCGTGCTCACCGACGGCGGTGCAGACGACGCCGCCGTCGGGTGCGACGAGGTAGGCGATCGTATTGTTCACGTCGAGAATCAGCTCCCGCGTAGCCGATTCGCCGAGATCGAAGGCGCGATACACCTCGCTGAACCTCGGAATCTCGCGCTCGCGCCAGTGCGGCGGCGTGGTTCTCGACAGCAGCCGCAGGTCGAGGCCGAGTGCCCGCACCGCACAGTCGGTGGAGGTTTCGCGCCTCGGCTGTGCACGAGTCCGCTCCAGCAGCATTCGATGGCGATCGAGATCCTCGGTTCCCGGCGTCCGTGCCGGGGAGTTCCATCGTGCGTAGATCAGATAGCGGGAGTCCGTGGTGGCGAGTGGAATCATGCCCTCGATATGGATTCCGTTGTCGCGCGCGCGAGGAACGGATTCCGCAATGCCCACGTACTTGATGGAGAGTCTGTCGACACCGGAGGTCTTTGCCCGCTGTTGGTAATCGGTGAACTCACGGACGAATCGACGCATTCTGTAAGGCGTGTCGACGATCGCGGGATAGAAACCACGCAACCTGTTGTGCGTCGCGAGGATCGGCGGCCAGACCGCACCGATGGAGCTGGTCGCGAACCGCTGACAGTCGATCGCGATGTCACCTGTCTTCGCTACCTCAGGCATGGTCGTTCCCGATGCCGATCGACGCCGGGCCGAAGACGCGGCGGTGGGCGGCCAGGTAGCGGGAGTCCATGGTGAGGAACGGGATGTCGCTGGGGACCATGTGGCGGATGACCAGCATGGGGACCGGGCTGCGCAAGGGGCGGAAGTCCGGGTTCCACAGGCCGGGCTGATTCGGGGGGATCGGGTGGAATTGACCGATCATCAGGCCGGATTCGACGAAATCCAGTTTGAGCTTTGCCTGGGTGTCGTCGATGAGCCGGGGGATGTCCTGGATGGGCAGGTCGGGGAAGAGGATCAGGATCGTGGTGAGCTGTGCCTGTTTGACGTCGGCTCGGGCGAGGTCGAGGAACCAGTCGCGATGGTCGCGGACGGTGTCGAGCACCGTCGGCTCGTCGAGCGCGCCCGCGCAGACGGTCAGGTGGAATCGGTTGTGGCGCAGGGAGCCCGCGACGAAAGGGCAGACCGGACCGGTTCGGCCGAGGTCCGGATTCGGGCGCATCAGGTACTGCCTGGCCCAGACCAGGGTGGCGCGCAGCGCTTCGGCGTATTCGCCGTACCGGGCCGGTGGGCCCGGCTCGATATCGGTGGCCTGCAACAGGACCCGGTCGGGACTGGTCGGATGGGTCAGCATCAGCGCGCACCGGGCAGATGGGCGGCGTCGGGGAGCGAATCCGCTTGCCGTAGTGGTGGATACCGGTAGGCGGCGGCGGTCAGTCCGAGGGTGGTCAGTCCGATGAGGATCACCACCAGCGCCATGCCGCGTCCGGGGCCCGCGCCGATCAGCTGACCGAGCAGCGAATTGTCCTCGCGCAGCAGCGGTTCGAAGATGTGGTCGACGAGCGGTCCGCTGATGAGATAGCCGATCGGCGTCAGCAGCTGCGCCAGCATCAGATCGGTGGCCAGTACCCGTCCTTGAAGATCGTGGCGCACCTTGATCTGAACCAGGGAGAACCAGTGCGCGTTGACCAGTGACCCGCACAAACCGGCGCAGAACATGCCGAGCGCGGGCAGGACGGCGATCGGGCGCACGCCGATGAGCACGGCGGAGACGGCGAACAGGGCGACGAAACCGATGACGCCCCTGGTGCGGTCGCGGGTGCCGCCCCACACGGCCATCACGGCGCTGCCGGTCAGCAACCCGAGGCCCTCGGCGGCGAGGACGACGCCGAGCGTGGCCGGTGTGGCGAACGAGAGCACCAGCGGGGTGACGAGCACGGCGACCACCCCGGCGAGCGCGTTGCCCACCGCGAAGAACAGCGTCAGCGCGAGCATGCCACGCAGCCGGGCGAGATACCGCCAGCCGTCGGCGATTTCGGTGAGCAGCGGCGCCTCGCGGCGCACGAAGCCGAGGTCGGGAAATCTGACCGCGAGCAGTGTGCCGAGCGCCACCGCGAACGTCGCCACGTCGAGCCACACGGCGGCGGCGAAACCCAGTGTCACGGTGAGTATTCCGCCGAGCAGCTGAGCGAACAGGGTACCGGAGGCGAGGCCGAGACCGACCACGCCGTTGGCTTGGCCGAGGTAGCGCTTGGGGGTCAGCTGCGTGACGGCGGCCAAATAGGCGGGTTGCCGGAACGCCGCCGCCACCGAGGTGACGGCGACGATCAGGTACAGCTGCCAGATACGCAGTGATCCGGTGGTGAGCAGTCCCGCCGCGACGGCGGCGCCGGTGAGTGCGGTCAGATCGCTGGCGATCATCACGCGGCGCCGGTCGTAACGGTCGGCGACCGCGCCCGCGATCGGGGCGGCCAGCAGGGTGGGCAGCAGCGCGAACGTCGCGATGGTGGTGAGCGCGGTGACCGCGCCGGTGGTCCGGTACGCCCAGAGCCCCAGCGCGAAGGTGGACAGCCCGGAGCCGATCAGCGAAACCAGTTGGCCCAGTGCGACGGTGGCGAACGCGCGCAGCTTGGGCGCGGGTGGCACCGTCGGCGCGCACAGCGGTGGCGCACCGGACAGCCAGCGGCCGATCCGTTCGCGCAACAGCGGCGCGAGGGCGGGATCGCGGCCGAAGAAGTGGTGGGCGTCGGGCAGGACGGCGGTGTCCACCGCGGATCCGTAGGCCGCCCATTCGTGGGCGCGTTCTTCGTGGAATTCGGTGATCCGGTCCTTCTCACCGACCACCACCAGAATCGGTGCGGATACCGGTTCAGGTGGTGCGGTGTAGAAGCATTCGGCCTGCGCGCTGTCATGGCGGATCGCCGCGGCCAGTTGCCTGCGTTCACCGGCGGGCAGTTCCTCGGTCAGGCCGCCCATGGCGCGCAGCTCGTCGGTGACGAGCCGGTCGGAAACCCTTCGGCCAGGGGCGATCCGGGCAAGCCTGCCCAGCACCCCTGGCATCCGCGCGCCCGGAAATGCCGCGCCGACAATGACACCGAGTACCGGCTGTCCCGCGGTGTCCAGCCGGTTGGCGATCGCGGTGGCCAGCGCCGCGCCCGCGCAGTGCCCGTAGAGCACGATCTTGCCCGGCCGTTCCGCCAGAATCCTTGTGACGCACCGCTCGGCGAGGGCATCGAGCGATAACGCGGATTCCTCGGCGTGCGCCGGGTCGCGGCCTGGCGGCTGCACCGCGTAGAGCGCCCAGCGGGCGGGCAGTCGGCCGGCCAGGTCGCGGAAGACGATGGCGCCCGCGCCGCCGAACGGCACGCCGATCAGCGTCACCTCCGCGGCGTCGGCGGCGATCGGGGTCATCCGATGCAGCACGTCGGCGGAATGCGCGGTGCTGGTGAGGCGTTCGGCGAGGCGGCCGGCGGTCGGGTAGGTGAACAGATCGAGCACCGACAGCGCCGGGTCGATGTGGCGGACCGCGCGGACCGCGCGCAGCGAATCGCCGCCGACGGCAAAGAAGTCGTCGTCCGGGCGCACCGGCCGTTCCAGGATGTCGGCGAAGACGGCGAGGATGCGCGCAACTACCGGGTCGTCGATCGGCACAGCCGCATCGACCACAACGGTCGTCTCCGGTGCGGGCAGCGCCTTCCTGTCGACTTTTCCATTGAGCGACAACGGCATTGCGTCGAGTGCGACCATCTGGTCCGGCACCATGTAGCCGGGCAGTCTGGCGCGCAGCCACTCGGCCAGGCCCGCGGTGTCGCCGATGACGTAGCCGATCAGCCGTGGCTCACCCGACCGGTCCGGTCGCAGCGTGACGGCGGCTCGGCGCACCGCGGGATGTTCGGCGAGCAGCGATTCGATCTCGCCGACCTCGATCCGGTGGCCGCGCAGCTTGATCTGGCCATCGGCCCGGCCGAGCAGGACGATCTCGCCGTCGGCGCGATACCTGGCGAGATCGCCGGTGCGGTAGATCCGGCCGGGACCGAACGGGTTTGCCAGGAACGCCGTCTCGGTGAGATCCGGCCGGTGGTGGTACCCGCGCGCCACACCGCCGCCGCCCAGATAGAGCTCGCCGACCGCGCCGGTGGGCACCGGTTGACGCCGGTCGTCGAGGATGTAGGCGGTGGTGTTGACCATCGGCCTGCCCACGGTGATCGCGGCGGCATCGGTGATGCGACGGGCGGTCGACCAGACCGTGGCCTCGGTGGGGCCGTAGAGGTTCCACAGTGCGCCGACCCGCGGCAGCAGCGCGGTGGCCAGGTCGGCGGGCATCGGCTCGGCGCCGCAGATCGCGGTGAGCCCGGGTGCGCCGGTCCAGCCCGCCTCCAGCAGCAATCGCCAATTCGACGGTGTCGCTTGGAGATAGGTCTTCTTCGAAGCGGCCTGTCTGCCAGCGGTTGTCATCGCGATCCGCCGGGCCAGTGCCGCGCCGTCGCGCGTCGTATCGCGATCCACCATGTCGATGCGGGCGCCGATCGCCAACGGCAGCAACAGTTCCACCACGGACATGTCGAAGGACATGCTGGCAACGGCGAGGAAGACGGCCTCGGCGGTGAAACCGAGTTCGGCGACCATCGCGTCGACGAAAGCGGCCAGGCTGCGATGCGCGATGGCGACGCCCTTCGGCCTGCCGGTCGATCCGGAGGTGTAGATCACGTAGGCGAGATCGTCCGGACGCGGTGGTGTGGCCGCGGTTTCGGCGGCTGTCGCATCGAGGCCGACGACCGGACCGTCGAATTCGACGCCGGGCAGCGGGTTTCCGGTGTCGGTGAGCAGGACGGCCGCCGCCGAATCGGCCAGCATGTAGCTCAATCGCAGTGGGGGATAGCCGGTGTCGAGCGGGACATAGGCGCCACCGGCCCGCAGTACCGCGAGCAGTCCGACGAGCAGGTGGGGCGTGCGTTCGAGGGCAACGCCGACAACGGTTTCCGGCCCGGTGCCGTGCGCGCGCAACGCCGAGGCGAGCCGGTCGGCCGCCCGATCCAGTTCGGCGTAGGTCAGCGTCTCGATGCCGTCGGTGACGGCGATCGCATCGGGACGCTCGGCGGCGTGTGCGGCGATCCGTTGCGGCAGTGGCACTTCGGTGAATGTCGCGGTGTTGGCGTTCCAGTCGTGGAGTACCAGTTGCCTTTCGGACTCGGGCACCAGCGGCACGTCGTGCAGCGCCAGGTCCGGGTCGGTCGCGATCGCCGCAACCAGGGTGCCGAGATATCCGGCGAGCCGGTGCACGGTGGCGGGCTCGAACAGATCGGCGCTGTACTCGAGGGCGCCGTGCAGACCATCGGCGCGCTCGGTCAGGTACAGCGACAGGTCGTACTTGGCGATTCCGGTCGGTCCCTCGGCGGATTCGGCCGTCACGCCGGGCATCCGCCAGCCGGGCGCCGGGGTGTCCTGCATCGCGAACAGCGTCGAGAACACCGGCGGACGGCTCAGGTCGCGGGCCGGGGCCAGCTCGGAGACGAGGCGCTCGAACGGGATATCGGCGTGCCCGAAGGCGGCGATGCTGGTGTCGCGGATCTGGCGCAGATACTCGCGGAAGCTCAGGTGCCCGGCGGGCAGGCCGCGGATCGGCAGGATGTTGACGAAGTAGCCGATCATGTCCTCGGTGTCGGGGTGATCGCGCCCGGCGGTCGGCACACCGACGACCAGATCGTCGACGCCCGAATATCGGGCCAGCAGTAGCTGATATGCGGCGAGGAAGGTCATGAACGTGGTCGCGCCCTCGGCCCGCCCGAGCGCCGACAGCCGGGCGGCGACGTCCGCGGGGACGGTGAAATCGACCGCGCCGCCGGTGTGGGTGGGCCGTGGTGGGCGTGGACGGTCGGCGGGCAGGTCGAGTCCCGGTGGCGCGCCGGCCAATGCGGAACGCCAGTACGCGATGTCGGCGTCGTGTTCCCGCTCGTACTGCCAGCGTGCGTGGTCGGCGGACTGCGCGCCGAGCGGCGCGAGTGTTTCGCCGGAGTAGAGTGCGGCGATCTCGTCGCCGAGGATGCCGTAGGACCAGCCGTCGAACGCGATGTGGTGCACGGTCAGCAGCAGGACGTGCGCGTCATCGGCGACGCGCAGCAGCCTGGCCCGCAGCAGGGGACCGAACGTGAGATCGAAACCGTGCCGGAACTCCGCGTCGATCTCTTCGCGCACTGCGGCGGGTGACGCAGAGCGCAGATCGGTCACCGGTAGCGGGACCTCCTTCGCGGGCAGGACGACTGGCTCGGGACGACCGGCCACCGCAGGAAAGACGGTGCGTAGCACGTCATGTCGGGCGACCACGGCGGATAGTGCGGCGGCCAGCCTCGGTACGTCGAGTGGACCGGTGAGCCGGACCGCGGTCGGCAGGTTGTAGGCGGGGCTGCCGGGTTCGGCCTGATCGAGGAACCACAACCGCTGCTGGGCGAACGACACGCAGGGTGCCGTGTCGTGGTGCAGCGGTGCGTATTTCGCGTACCGCAGGGTGCCTGCCCGCCGGGCCAGACCGGCGACGGTGGGATGCGCGAACAGGTCCGGCACCGACAGCTCGACGGCGAGATCGCGGCGCAGTCGCGAGACCGCTCTGGTAGCGAGCAAAGAATGCCCGCCGAGGTCGAAGAAGTCGGCATCCGTTGTGGTCACCGGTATTTCGAGCAACTCGGCGAAGGTCGCGGCGATGATTCGCTCGGCGTCGGTGGCCGGCGCGGCGCCCGCGGCGGCATGCTCGGCCGCAGGTACCGGGAGCGCGGCATGGTCGACCTTGCCGTTTCGGTTGAGCGGCAAGGCTTTCAGCTCGACGAGTGCGCTCGGCACGAAATGCGCCGGGAGCAGTTCGGTGAGTCGCTCCGCCAGCCCATCGACCGGGCCGACCACATAGCCGACGAGCCGGGTGCCGTGCACGACCACGACGGCGTCGGCGATCCCGGGCTGCGCGCGCAGCACCGCCTCGATCTCACCCGGTTCGATCCGGTAGCCGCGCAGCTTGATCTGCCGGTCCATCCGGCCGAGGAATTCGATGGTGCCGTCCGGCCGCCACCGCGCCCGATCGCCGGTCCGGTATCGGCGGCCGCCCTCCGGATCGGGCAGGAATCGTTCGGCGGTCGACGCCGGGTTGCCGAGATAGCCGCGGGCCACCGACGGGCCGCCGATGTACAGCTCACCGGGGACGCCGATCGGCGTGGGCAGGCCTGCGCGGTCGAGGATTCTGGCGCGCACGTGCCGCAGCGGGCGGCCGATCGGGATTGTGGCGGGGCGCGGCCCCTGCTCGGTGCCCACCTCGTGCCTGGTCACCGCGACCGTCGTCTCGGTCGGGCCGTAGCCGTTGAAGATGTGCAGGTCGGGCCGCAGTGCGTGGACCCGGTCGGCCAGCTCCCAGCTGATCGCCTCCCCGCCGACCGCCAGATACCACTTCGGCAGCACGGCCGCGGGATCCGCCGCGGTCAGCAAGGCGCTGAGGTGCGACGGCACGATATTGAGCAGATCGACCGGATCCGCGCGGAGATGTGCCGCGAGGGCGTCGGCGTCGGTGACCAGGTCCGGATCCAGCAGCCGCACCGTGCCGCCCGACCACAGCGCGCCGAACAGCGAGACGTGGGCGAGGTCGGCGGCCAGTGTCGTGCAGACCGCGAACGTGGTGCCGGCTTCGGCGTTGAGCTGTTCGCCCTTGGTGGTCAACCACGCGGTCAGGTTGTCGTGGGTGATCGCGACGCCCTTGGGGCGGCCGGTCGAGCCGGAGGTGAACAGGATGTAGGCGAGCTCGGGATCTTTGGCGGTGCAAGGGTTTACCTTGCGCGCGGTGGCGCCGTCGACGACGGCGTCGGCGACAGTGAGCATTTCGTGTTGCCGGGCCGCGGGGAGGGTCGGTTCGATCGGCAGGTAGGCGGCGCCCGCTCGCCAGGTTGCGAGTACGGCGACCACGAAATCCGTTGTGTGGTGGGCATATATGCCAACTACTCCGGTCCCGGCCAGATCGGCCGCCAGCGCGTCGACGGCGCGGTCGAGTTCGGCGTAGGTCAGCCGGCCATCCGTGGCGACCACCGCCGGGCAGTCGGGGGTGGATCGCACATGGTCGGCGAATCGGTCGAGCAGTGCGGGGCCGAGGGTGGTGTCGGCGGGCGCGCACACGATCGGGTATTCGTCGGGGCCGAGGAGGGGGAGCCGGTCGACCGGCTTGTCCGGGGCGGCGGTCAGGCCGTGGAGCAGGCGCGTGTAGTGGCCCGCGAATCGTTCGATGGTGGTGGCGTCGAACAACTCGGTGCGGTAGGTCGCGGTGAGCGAGATCGTCGGGCCGCCGAGGTCTTCCGCGGCGATACCGAGATCGATGGCCGAGGTCGGCTCGTCGACGGTCAGTGCGTCGACGGTGAGCCCGGCGAGGGCGAGCGGGACCCGCGGCACGTGCGTCGCGACGAAGGCGGTCTGATAGAGCGGGTGCTGCCCTGTCACCCGGGGCAGGCGTGCTACCAGCCGGTCGAACGGGAATCGGGCGTGCGCGGTGTCGGCGAGTACCGCATCGCGGACGGTGTGCAGTAATTCGTGCCCGGTCATGCCAGGTGTGAGCGCGGTGCGGACCACGATCGTGTCCAGGAAGCAGCCGATCACCTCGGGCACGTCGTCCCGGCTGGCGACGGGCGTGCCGGTCACGATGTCGTCGACGCCGGTGTAGCGGGCGCACAGCGCCTGAAAAGCGGTGAGCAGCACCATGAACGAGCTGGCCCGTGCCGCCGTCGCCCACTGGCGCACCGCCGCGGTGGTCGGCTCGTCGAGCTGGAAGCGGTAGGTCGCGCCCGCTTCGGTGAGCGTCACCGGACGTGGGCGATCGGTGGGCAGCTCCAGGACCGGCGGCGCGCCGTCGAGGCGGTCGAGCCAGTAGGTGAGGTCATCGCCCTCGGTCGTGCGGCGGGCGTGGGTGACATCGGCGTATTGGATTGGCAGCGGCCGGAACTCGCCCGCGTACGCGGCACTCAGTTCGGCAGCGAACAGGCCCGTCGACCAGCCGTCGACCGCGATGTGATGGAAGCAGATCGCCAGTACGTAATCGTCTGGCGCGCAACAGATCAGGGTCGCGCGCAGCGGGATATTCGCGGCGAGATCGAATGGTTCGCGCAGCATCGTGGCGACGACGGTCATCGGCTCGGCGACGTCGTCGAGCAGCGGCATCGGAACCGTCCCCGGTGGATCGATCACCGGGGACGGTTCGCCCTCGACCGCCGGGTATCGGGTGCGCAGGATCTCGTGGCGCGCCACGACCGCGGACAGCGCGGCGCGCAACCGGTCGACATCGAGCGCGCCGCGCAACCGCCACGCCACCGGCACCGAATACGCGACGCTGTCCGGCGCCCACTGGTGCAGGAACCACAGGCGCCGTTGGATATTCGACAACTCACAGGCCCCGGCGGGCCGCGACGGGAACGCCGGGGCGTCGGGGCCGGTCCGTGCCTTCGCCCGCGCCAGCCGCTGCGCCAGGCGCGCGTCGAGGGTGCCGGTCATGCTAGATCCTCCATGATTGCTTTCTCCACCGAAACGGCGAGGGTGGCGATGGTCGGCGTCTCGAACAGCGCCCGCACCGGCAGCGGAATCTCGAACCGATGCCGGATCCGTCCCGCGAGCGTCGCCGCGAGAATCGACTGACCACCGAGGGCGAAGAAGTCGTCGTCGACGCCGGGTTCGCCGCCGAGCACCGCACCCCAGAGCTCGGCCAGCATCTCCTCGATGGGGCCCGATGGCGCCCGGCCGCCGACACTTGCCGGGAGATCGTCCGGCGGTGGCAGTGCCCGGCGATCCACCTTGCCGGTCGCGGTGCGCGGAAGCTCCTGGAGCGCCACGAATGCGGTCGGTACGGCGTGATCGGGTAGTCGCTGGCGCAGGAATTCGCGCAGCGCAGACGGGTTCGGTGCCGAGAACTGCAGGGGGGCAATATGATTGACGGCACCGCCAGGGTTCATGACTGCGTCGCCCGTGTTCGCGGCTGTGCTGGCGGGATCTACGAAGACGCCCCCGGAATGGGACGCGGCGCTGCCGGAATCGGATACTCGGCTGGGCAGATCGCGAGCCGTCCCCGCCGATTTCGGCGGCGTCCCGATGAGGTAGCCGACGAGCCGTTCGCCGCGCGCCGGATCCCGATGGACCGCCACCGCCGCGTCGGCCACCTCCGGGTGGGCGCGCAAGGCGGCCTCGACTTCGCCGATCTCCACCCGTGCGCCGTGGACATTGACCTGGTCGTCGTTGCGGCCCAGCAGGGAGATGCGGCCGTCGGGGCGCCAGCGGCCCAGATCGCCGGTGCGGTACATGCGGCCGCCGGTGAAGGGGTCGGGGAGGAATCGCCCGGTGGTCAGATCGGGGCGGTTCAAGTAGCCACGGGCCACGCCGACGCCGCCGATGTACAGCTCGCCGGGGACACCGACCGGGACCGGACGCCCGCGACGGTCGAGCAGATACACCCGCGCGCCCGCGATGGGGCCGCCGATGGCCGGTCGGCCGCCGCCGGGGACGCATACGCCGGTCGCGGTGGCGGTGGTCGCTTCGGTGGGGCCGTAGGCATTTACGAAATGCCTTCCGGGAGACCAGCGTTCGACCAGTGCGGCGCCGCACGCCTCGCCACCGACGGTGATCGCGCGCACCGAGGGCAGCTCTGCTTCGGGGAGCGCGGCCAGCACGGAAGCGGGGAGCACCAGGTTGGTGACGCCGTGCAGCCGGATGAGCGACACCAGGTCCGCACCGGCCAGTTCGGCGTCGCCGCGCAGCACCAGCGTCGCGCCGGTGGTCAGCGTCATGTAGACATCGGAGATCGACACGCTGAAGCCGAACGAGACGAATTGCAGGACGACGCTGTCCGGGCGAACGGCGAACCGGTCGACCTTCGCGGCGACCAGGTTGGCCAGGCTGCCGTGCGTGAGCAGTACACCTTTCGGGCGACCGGTCGACCCGGAGGTGAACATGATGTCGGCCAGGCTGTGCTCGCCGACTCCGTCCGGTGGCGGCTCGGCGCGGCCGGGCTGGCGAGGATCGACGACGATGATCGGCCGGGAAGTCGGGCCGCGCACCGGATCCGGTGTTGGTTCGGCGCGGCCCGGTTGGTCGGAGTTGACGGTGTCGATCGGCCGGGAAGTCGAGTCGCGCACCGGATCCGGCGTCGGCTCGGCGCGGTCTGGACGATCGGGATCAACAATGGCGATCGGCCGGGAAGTCGAGTCGCGCAACTGATCCGGTGTCGGTTCGCCGTGGTTCGGTTGGTCGGAATCGACGGCGGGCATCGGCCGGGAAGTCGAGCGGCGCGCCGGATCCGGTGTTCGATCGACACGGGCCGGTCGGCTGGGGCGGGCGATCGCTACCGGCCGGGATGCCGAGTCGCGCAACCGATCCACCGATGTGGGGTGGCAGATGACCGCTACGGGATCGATATCGGCGAGCAGCATCCGCAGGCGCTCGTCCGGGTAGGACGGATCGAGTGGTACGTAGGCGCCGCCCGCGCGGTGTACCGCAAGCATGGCGGTGACCGACTCGATCGAGCGCGGCAGGCATACCGCGACGGGCGCTTCCTTCGCGACACCTTGCTCGCGCAGCGCCCAGGCCAAACCGTTGGCGGCGGTATCGAGTTCGGCGTAGGTGAGCGAGTTGTCTTCGCAGACAACGGCCGTCTTCGCGGCGGGTCCGGCGATCCTGCGGTGTACCGGTCCGGGCCGGTGTGCCGCGCCGCCGTCGCCCCAGGCGAGCAGTTGTTCGCGGTCGGTGGGGGTGAGCAGGTCGAGGTCGTCCAGGGGTGTCCGAGCGGTGGCGCTGGTCAAGATACGGAACAGGTGGTCGAGCAGCTGTCGCGCGAAGGCGTCGTCGAACAGGTCGGTGCTGTATTCGACGCACACCGTGTCGCCGTCGACCACCAGCGTCAGGTCGAATCGCGCACGGTCCGGATGGAATTCGCCGACGTGGCGCAGTGTCGCCGCGGGCAGCCGGATTTCGGTGAGCTGCGGTTGCTGCATGACCAGCATGACCTGGAACAGCGGGTGGTGGTCGCGCCGCCCGGTCAGCCCGAGCTTGTCGACCAGCCGGTCGAAGGGCAGCGACCTATGTGCGTACCCGTCCACCGCGACCTGCCGCACCCGGCGCAGTGCCGCACCGAAGGTCGGATTGCCGGACAGGTCCGCCCGCAGCGCGAGCGTGTTGACGAAACAGCCGATCATCTCCTCGAAGGGGAGCGGGCGGTCGGCCACCGGGGTGCCGACCACCAGGTCGGTTTCGCCCGTGTACCGCGACAGCAGGGTGTACAGCGCCGTCAACACGACCATGAACGGGCTCGCATCCTCCGCCCGCGCCAATCGCTCGATGGCGGTGGATATTTCGGCGGGCATGCGCCGGGTGACCGTCTTGCCGCGGAAACTCGGCGCGGGCGGGCGGGCGTGGTCGGTCGGCAGATCGAGCACGGCGGGCGCGCCATCGAGCACGCCGGTCCAGTAGTTCAGATCGGCAGTGTGATCGCGCGCTTGTTCCCATGCCGCCACCTCCACGGTCGTCGGCAGCGGATGGCCCAGCGGCGCAGACTGTTTCGCGGCCACGGCCGGATAGATCGCCGCGATCTCCCGCAGTAGTACATCCACCGACCACCCGTCGAACGCGATGTGGTGGGCGGTGAGCCCGAGCTGCCACGATCGCTCGCCGAGCCGAGCCAGCGCGGCGCGCAACAGTGGTGGCGCCGCCAGGTCGAACGGCCGTGCCGCGAGCGTCTCGAAAACCTGCTGAGCTGCTGCGGGATTCGCGCGCAGATCATGGCTCTCGAAATCGATCGACACAGCGGGCGACACCTGCTGGCGCGGCCCATCCGGCCCGTCGACGATCGCGGTCCGCAACCCGGCATGCCTGCGCACGACCTCGTCGAGTGTGCGGCGCAGCGTCTGTTCGTCGATCACGCCATCGATCGCGAAGCCATCCGAGATGGTGTACAACGTGCGATCCGCCGCGAACTGATCGAGAAACCAGTAGCGCGACTGAACTGAGGTCAACGGCGCGGTGTCGTGCGCGGTCGACTCGGACTCCTTGTCCGCGTCGGGATTCGGTTCGGGCATTCGTGACGTACCGATGGGGGCCGCGGGCTCATTCTCTGCGCGGGGAATCGATGCGGATGGGCGTGGTGTGCCGCTATCCGCGTCGTCGTCCGCGAAGAGGTTCGGATTGGACGGCCGCAGCGCGCCGGTAGCGCTCTTCGCGCTGCCGGCCGCGATCGGGTTCGACTCGGTCGAACGCGGTGCGCAGGAGCCGATCTCTGCGGCGAGGTCGGCGATCGTCAGCGAGCCGAAGAATCGTTCCGCGGCCACGTCGGTACCGCAGCGGTCGGAGATCCGGGCGATGATGCGCATGGCGGTGAGGGAGTGCCCACCCAGTTCGTCGAACGGGTCGTCGATGCCGACCGCGAATCCGAGCACTTCCGTCCAGATTCGCACCAGGAGTTCCTCGGTGGCGTCGCGGGCTGGCGCGCCGGGCGTGCGATCGGCACTTACCAATGCTCGCAATGCTTTTCGGTCGATCTTGCCGTTGGGGGTGACCGGCAGCGTGACGATATCGCGCACGGTCGCGGGCACCATTTGGGCGGGCAGTCGATCGGCCAGCCAGCGCCGGATCGTTGCCGGGTTCGGGCCGTCGTCGTGCGGGACGTAGAACGCGGCGAGGCAGACCGCGCCGACGGCATCGGTGGCGGCGATCACCGCGGCGGCCGTGACGCCGGGATGGGTGGCGAGCGTCGCCTGTACCTCGCTCGGTTCGACGCGGAAGCCACGGATCTGCACCTGATCGTCGGCGCGGCCGAGGTATTCCAGTTCGCCGTCGCCGCGGCGGCGCACCAGATCACCGGTGCGGTACAGCCTTCCGGCCGCGGGTTCGTCGAGGAATCGTTCGGCGGTGAGGTCGGGTCTGCCGAGGTAGCCCCTGGCCACCCCGGGGCCGCCGAGGTACAGCTCGCCGGGTGCGCCCTCCGGTACGTCGATGCCGCGATCGTCGCGGATATGGACGCTCGCCCCGGCGAACGGACGGCCGATGGTCGGCACGCCGGGGCCCGGTTCTACGCGGCCACAGGTGACGTTCACGGTCGCCTCGGCGGGCCCGTACATGTTGAACAGGGCGAACGGCAATCCGCGCGGCGGGCGCGTCAGCAGCTGCTCGCCGCCGGTGCGCATCGCCCGGAGCGCCGTCTCGGCGGGCCATGGCAGGGCGAGTAGTTCCGTGCAGAGCGCCGTCGGCAGGTCGGCGTGGGTGATCCCGGTGTCGATGATGAAGTCGCGCAGCTGTTTCGGCGATCGTTTGGTCGCCTCGTCGGCGATGACCGCGGTCGCACCCCCGGTCAGGCATTCCCACAGCTCGCTGACCGCGACATCGAAACCGATGCCGGCGGCGAGCAGGTATCGATCCGCGGGGCCGACGTGGTAGGTCGCGTGGTGCCAGCGGAGCAGATTGGCCAGGCCGCCGTGTTCGACGCAGACGCCCTTCGGCGTCCCGGTGGAACCGGAGGTGTAGACCACGTACGCCAGATCGCCTGTCCCCGGCGACCATTCGCTGGGCATCGCGGGGGCGCTCGGTGACGTCACTGCGCAGGCGGCCACCGTCGCCCGGTCGAGTACCGTCCCGATGCCCGCGTCGGCGAGCATCACTTCGCGCCGCTCGGCTGGATAGTTCTCGTCGATCGGCACATAGCAGGCGCCCGCGCGCAGCACACCGAGCGCGCCGGCCACGTACTCGATGGACCGGGTGCCGACGACACCGACCGGGACGTCCCGTCCGGCGCCACGCGCACGCAGGAGGACGGCGACCTCGTCGGCCCAGCCGATCAGTTCGCCGTAGGTCAGCCGCCGATCACCGTCGAGCACGGCGACCGCGGCCGGTGTCGCCGCCGCTTGCTCGGCGATCAAATCCGGTACTACACGCATGGATTCGATGCTGTGTGAACTTGTGGTGCGGTGCACCAATTGTTTCGCCCACCGAACCCGAACGGTCTGTACGGTGCGCTCATCGGACCGACGTGATCTTTCGCACGTTCAGGAACGCTGAAATGGACTGTGCGGAGCGGGTTCTCGGAGCAGTTTCCGGCTTGTCGGTGCGAATCGCTACTCTGCCGACATGGTCAGTCCGGACTCGGCGGTGCGCCGTCTGATGCGCGATACGGGAAAGCTGCTGCAACCGTACGGGTTCGACGGCGCCGAGCCGAGCTGGGCGCGCATCGTCCCCGGCGGCGTCGCCCGGGTCGGGCGCACGCGGGCTACCCGCACCTGGACCGACGGGCAGCAGCTGCTGCGCTTCGGCCTGACCCTCAGCGCCACCCCGCTCGCCTGGTGGGAGTTCCGCAACTGGTGCGCCGAACGACTACTCCAGCCACCCATTCCACTCGACGAGGCCACCGGCCCCGGCCTGATTCCCGACGGCCTCGCCGCCGACGTGACCGAGTTGTGGTGTCTACGGACCGATCCCGAACAGCAGGGACACGCGCAATCCGGCGATATCGAAGCCATCCGCGCGCAGCTGCCCCGCCGCGTCCACGCCTACGCCCGCCGAGCCCTGCAACTCCTCGAACCGGACCGCTATCTCGACGAGCTCCTCGCCCTACCCGACCCCCACCCCCACATCTGGGCAGCGATCGCCATCCTGCTCACCGCCCACGGCCCAACCCCCCAACTCGACAACGCCATCGCCCACCTCCGGCTTTCGGGCACAACCGCGTCGCCGCACGCGGAAGACGTCATCGCCTACGTAGCAGCACGCACCGCCCTGGTCTGAGCTCGAGTGCGCCGCGGTTCGCGCGTCAGGAATACGTCCACCGGGTCCTCGGTGTCCAGGGTGAATCCGTGTCGCTCGTATAGGCGCCGGGCTGGGCTGCCCTGCAAGACATTCAGGCGGACGACGCTGTTTTCGCGGTCGCACTCTTCGAGCAGGGTGCTCAATACGGCCGTGCCGATTCCGCTGCCTTGCAGATGCGGTGCGAGGTAGAAGTGCTCCAGCCAGTGCACACCCGCCGCCGGGCGCAGGGCCACGCAACCGGCGAACTCTCCGTCCACCTCGATCACGCGGGTGTGCTCCGCGACGAATCCGTCGCGTAGTCGCTGGCGTACGCGCTGGCCGTCGTAGCGGCCGAGGCGGGTCAGGTCCGCCTCCAGCACCAGGGCCCGCAGTTCGGCCACCGCCTCGACATCCGCCGAGGTGGCCGGTCGAATCTCCCAGTCCGCCATGATCGCCAGGCTATCGCGCGCCGAAACGTCCACAGGACACGGCTATCCGATGGGGTAGGGCCTGGTGCGAGCCCATGCCTCACGGAGGGCGACCGCCGCGAGCACCACGGCCAGTGTCGCCACCGGCGTGGTGCCGAACCGCCGCTGGCCTCCCCACTTCCACTGGGGAGATCCGGTCCGGTCTTTCGTGCCATGATTCGATCGGTTGTTCGGAATCGGCGGTCGAGCCCCCGGCCGACGACTGGAACGACCTCTCGCACAACAGTTCTCGGTTTCCCGACCCGGTTGTGCCGCATCCTTGCGTATCTCCTCCGAAGTGAGGTCTGTTGTGAACCGTAAACGTAGTCTGCCCGTAGTTACCGCATGCCTCGTGCTGTCCCTCGGCGCCGGTTCGGTCGCCGCGGCGGCGCCCGTGTGGAGCGGGGAAGCCGGCAGTGTCAGTCAGTCTCAGCCCGCCGAGCCCTTCTGTTATGACGAAACGTCCAATCCGAAGGCCGATTTGAGCGATCTGGTGGCGCGGTTCAGCCGCGCGAACTGGATGCCGACCCTGCAGGCCATGTATCAGCGGCGCTGGCCGAGCGGGCAGAAGCTGGCGATCGCGCAGGCGAAGGATCAGTACTGGGATCAGTTCGTCGATACGAGCAACTTCAAGGCGTTCGCCGAGTCGATGATGGTCGCGATCCACGAGGAAACCCATATGTGGGACCTCGATGGGTCGCGCACCGAATGGGATGTGCGCACCGCGTCGTGGATCAACTCGACACGGCAGATCACCGGCATACCGCTGCACGGAGGTTTCCCCCGCAGGGAGATCCTGCCGTTGATCAAGGACAAGCTCAGCGACGATATGGACGGCATCTACCTGCGCGACCGCGAACAGGGCGACTATCACCTGCAGGGCGTGCTCGCGGAGTTGAACGCGGGCTTGATGGGCCTGCCCGCCGTGACTGTCGTGCAGGAGTACATCGAGGGGATCGGTGCGAGCAACGCCCGCGATATCGCCGCCACCAACCTCAGATACCTGCTGCTGTACCTGCGCGTCGCCAAGGATCGCCACGCCGACTACTGGGCCAAGATCAAGAACGAACCGGTCCTGCGCGACCTGGTGCTCATCCAATTCCTGCGCACCGCTTACTGGTTGGAGAAGTCCGCCCCCTATACCGGCAAGCTCGGCAGCCCCGACGCGGACAAGATCACCCAGACGAACTACAGCCCCGCGAACATCGCCATCCTGGAGGAGTTCACCGGTCGCAAGGTCCGTACCGACAGCCAGAAGAACTGCACCGCCTGACATCGGGTAGGGAAAATCCTACGGTTGACAGGTAGGGGAAAGCCTACCTATTGTCGTCGGCATGATGATTTCGCAGATCGGGAAGATCACCGCCTTCGTGGCGGATCAGGATCGGGCCAAGGCGTTTTATGTCGATGTACTGGGGTTTGCCGTGCGTGCCGACAATGTGTGGGGTGACAACCGGTGGCTCGAGGTCGGGCCGGGGGAGGCCGGGACCGCGATCATCCTGCACGCGCCGTTTCCCGGCGCGAGCGCGGGCAACCTGGCCGGTGTGATGGTGAACAGCCCGGATATCGACAAGGTGGTCGCTCGACTGCGTGACGCGGGCGCGGTCGTCGACGGGCCGACCGACGAGCAGTGGGGCAGGCAGGCCACGTTCTCGGATCCGGACGGCAATTCGTTCGTGCTGGTCGCGGATGGGCCACGGTGACAACCCTTTTCGACGCGCACGGCGTCACCGGGCGATTCGGTGACACCGCCGCGCTCGACGGTCTCTAGCTCGCCGCCGATCGACGGGCGTGCACACCGACCTGATCCTCGCCCGCGGGCGAACGGGCACACCGGCGGTTACTACGTCACGGCGGCGATCGCCCGGTGCCTCGGTATTCTCGTGCTCGCCTGCGCCGCCGCCCTCGTCCTGTTCCGGCGGTGGTGACCTCGACCGAACGAGAGCCCGATGCCGCAACGTCTGAAGTCCAGTACCACCGACCTGGTGTTCGGCGCGCTGGCCAACCCCACCCGCCGCGACATCCTGAACCTGCTGCTCGACGGTGAGCAGTCGGTGCATGACATCGCCGAGCGGTTCGACATGGCGCGGCCGAGCGTGTCCGAACACCTCAAGGTGCTGCGCGGCTGCGGACTCGTCGCGGAGGAGAAGCGCGGCAGGCAGCGCTTCTACCGGGTCGAGGCGCAGCCGCTGCACGACGTGCAGACCTGGCTCGAGCCGTTCGAACGCTTCTGGCGGGCCAGGTTGCGCGACCTCGGCGCGGTGCTCGACGCCATGCCCGACGAGTAGTGCCCATCGATACAGGGAGCGCGTGATGACCGATGATCCGACCTCGATCGTGCTCGACCAGTTCTACCCGCACCCACCCGCCAAGGTGTGGCGGGCGATCACCACGCCCGAGCTGATGGGGCAGTGGCTGATGGTGCCGATCGGCTTCGAACCCGTCGCGGGCAACCGCTTCCGGATGAAGGCCCGCCCGATGCCCGCGGTGAACTTCTCCGGCGAAGTCCGTTGCGAGGTACTGGAAGTCGTCGCCCCCGAACGCCTCAGCATTACCTGGAGCGACGCCGCCACGGTGCACGACACCGGCTGGACCGTCACCTGGGATCTGCACCCGGAAGGCCGCGGCACCCGAATGCTGCTCACCCACAGTGGTTTCGACCCCGACGACCCCACCTCCCAGCTGTCCCGCACCATCATGCGCGGCGGCTGGCCCGGCATCGTCACCCGCCTGGGCGCCGTACTCGACGCGGCAGGCTGACCCACTGTCCGCATTTCGCCGAGCGGCGAAGTCGGGCCTGCGGCCCGGTGACGATATGGCGTCAGGGGTGGCACCGATATCGGGTAGTTGGTGGCTGCGGGTTTCGATAGGATCGGCGACGTGCCGGGCGGTCGAACTCGGCGGATGAATTGCGGCTCGGGGGATTTCATGCGGATCAATGTCAAGGTGCTTGTGCGCGTGGCGGTTGTTGCCGTCGCGGTACTGGCGGCGGGGTGTTCGAATGATTACAACGATCAGCGGGGGAAGGGGGATGCTCCGGTCAAGGATGAGCGGGGGGACAACACTCCGGCGGAAGTGTTCAATATGCCGGATGGTTTCGGGAACATCGCGACCAAGTGTGTGGGGCATGGGTTTCGGGCCTATGTGACGACGAATGCCACTGGGCCGTCGAATATTCAGGTTGTTCCCGACGAGGCGTGCAAGGGGCAGCCATGAGGTGGGCGGCTGTCGTCGGCTGTGTGCTGCTGCTTTCGGTGGTGGGGTGCTCTCGGCAGTACTACGAGGAGCGTGGGAAGGCCGATGCGCCGGTTCGTGGTCAGGCGGGGGAGAACACCGCGGCCGAGGTTTACAACTTTCCGGACGGATTCGGCAACCTCGCGACGAAATGCGTCGGCAAAGGGCAGCGCGTGTACGGCACGACGAAATGGGTGTATCAGGACGACAAGCGCGTCGTCATCGTTCCGTCCAACGCCGTGATCGTCGCCGATCCTGGTTGCGCGGGCTGAGCGCCCCACCGCCGCACACCTTTCGATTTCCCGCACGGCGTATCGGCGCGGCGATTCGCTGTGCGGGATATCAGAAGGTGTGCGCGAAGGTGGGATGGCGTGCGTCCGGCGGATTGGGGAGAACGTGATGCGACGCCTCGGCGTTCTAGGGTGAGCCATGGCAGATGACCGAGACGAGTTGATCGTGGTCGATGCCGCGAACGTGGTCGGTTCGCGGCCCGACGGATGGTGGCGCGACCGCAGCGGCGCGGCGCGGCGGCTGCTCGAGCGGCTGACGTCGTTGCACGAGCGCCTGGATCGACCGGCCGAGATTGTCGTCGTGCTCGAAGGCGCGGCGAAAGCCGCGATGACCAGCGAGGCGGGGTTCGAAGGACTTCACATCGTGGCAGCGCACGGATCCGGAGACGACGCGATCGTCGACGTCGTGGCAGCGGCTGTCGAGAAGGACGGCCACCGATCGATCACCGTCGTCACGGCGGATCGCGGACTCCGCACCCGAGTCGAGGCACTCGGCGCCACCACCACCGGCCCCCGCTGGCTCCTCGACCAACTCGACCCCTAGCGCCCATCCACCGCGCACCCGGCGCACCGATTCCATCGCCGCGCAAGATAGAGCGCAGGATCCGCAGCGCGGCGCGAAAGTCAGTGCGCTGCATCCATCGGGCCGTACGGTCGGCGGATGCTCCCTGCGTCGTGCGTCCTGTGGCGCGCATCGTCCGAGCCGCTGCGCACCAGTTCGAGGGACGCGCACGGAGTTTCGCGGGATCCGCGGCACGGCGTGAATACCGGTGCGCGGCAGCGCCCGTCGAGTTCTGGCGGTCGACTGTGCGCTGGTGCGTAACACAGTGGCCGCCAGTGCGTGCGGCGCAAACCTGGACGGCCGATCATCAGGAACTGACGTAAGTAACGTGCGAGAGCGCAGTTACCTGAGTTCCGGATGATCGCCCGACCAGGTCAGGGATGGGGTGCGGTGGTGGAGCCGCGGACCGTCAGGGATGGCGGGAGCAGGACGGAGCGTGGGGGACGGTCCGGGCTGGTGATGGCGTCGAGGAGCATGCGGGCGGCTTCTTGGCCCAGCGCGTGGTGGGGGACGGCGACGGTGGTCAGTGGCGGGCGGAGTTTGTCGAGGAAGGGCATGCCGTTGAAGCCGACCACGCTGATGTCGGTGGGGCAGGCGATATTTCGTTCGGCGAAGACGTCGTAGCAGCCGAGAGCGATGAGGTCGTTGCCCGCGACGACGGCGGTGATGTCCAGGCCCGCGTCCAGGGCGGAGCGCAGGGCTACCGCGCCCGCCTCCTCGGTCCAGCTGTCGCACACCACGATTCGCGCGGGATCGGCGTCGAGGTCGTAGCGGCGCACGGCTTCCCGGAAAGCGAGCAGGCGATCGACGCCGGTCGAGGTGGTCTGCGGGCCCGCCAGGTGGAGTAGGCGGCGGTGGCCGAGGTCGGCGAGATGTTTGACGGCCAGGCCGACCCCCATGGCGTCGTCGGCCGCGACCGAACCGACGCCGAGATCCTCGGTGCGCCGGTTGACCAGCACCATCGGCACCCGCTGATCGTGCAGCTCGCGCAGCAGCGGATGGTCGAGCAGGGCGGTCGCGATGATCAGGCCCTCGGCTTGGCGGGAACGCAGCGACGCGATCTGGGATTTCTCGCGATCGGGCTGGTTGTCGGTGTTGACGATCAGGGTGCTGTAGCCGGCGGGGGCGAGCACATCCTCGATGCCGCGCACGATAGGCGGGAACAGTGGATTGGTGAGGTCGGGGATGACCAGGCCGACGGTGCCGGATTTCGCCGTCTTCAGGCCGCGCGCAATGGGATTGGGCCGATAGCCGAGCGCCTGGGCCGCCCGCAGCACGCGCCGCGCGGTATCCGGATTGACCAGGTTGCGGGATTCCGGATTCAGCGCGCGCGACGCGGTGGCGGTGTGCACGCCCGCCGCGTTGGCCACGTCGCGGAGCGTGGGTGGCTGCATGGGGTCATCCTATGGTGCTCGTCGCGAGGTCATATCCACCGCAGCGCGAGTGGTCCGGCCGTCGAGGAATTGCGTGTACGCGCCGGTTTGGCGTGGGGATTCATGTTCGCGCCAGTGCGAGTAGGCCAGTCGCTGGATCGGGGTCGAGGGCGCGGGCGAGGGCCGGGGTGGGGAGGTAGCGGCGGCGCAGGTCGATGACCGTGGCCAGGGCGGCCGGGTCGAACTCGGTGTGGTCGATCAATCCTTCGGTGGGGTGGCGGAGCCGATCCAGGTAGCGGGTGGCGAGGTCGCCGGAGAGATCGAGGAGAGTGGTTGCGGCGTCGCGCACTTGGTGATCGAGGTGTCCGGCGAGGATGGCGGCGGCGGTGGCGTGCAGTGCGTCGGCCAGGCGGTGCGCGGGGGCGAGGGCCTTGTCCCCGGCGACGGCGAGCACCGAGCCCAGGTATGGCGCGCACACCTCGGCGACGCTCGCGAAGCGCACGCAGCCGGCTTGTTCGGCGTGGAGTTCGTTGCCCGCGCCGAGCATAGTGGCGTCGCAGCGGCCGGCGAGAAGTGCTTCGAGGCGGCGGGGCGTCGAACCTAGCGTGGCGAGTTCGTATGTGTCCCTGTCGATTCCGAGTGATTCGGTGAGTGCGTACATGGCGAGGGCGAAGCCGGAGGTCGGCACGTCGACGCCGAGCGTGGCGCCGCGGAGCTGTGCCGGATCGGTCAGGCCGGGGCGGCCGTACAGTGCCAGGCCCATGCTGCGGTCGAGTCCTGCGACGATGCGGACGTCGGCGAGTTCGCCGAGCGGGTTGGCCGGGTCGTAGCGGTAGGCGAGCACGTTGTCGGGGCTGGTGAGGGCGATGTCGAGGTCGCCGTCCAGCAGGGCGCGGAACTGTCCGGGGGAGGAGCCCACCCGGACCTGTTCCACCGTCAGCTCTCGCGCCGCCAGAGTGCCCGCGTCCGCGGCCACCGCCAGGAGGACGGAAGGGGTGAACACTCCCACCGTGAGCGTCGTCCACACGATTGTCTCCTTTGCTTGATGCGCACCGCGATCTCGTCGGCGGGGTCGGCGCCGGTCTCGGGCATCCTTGGCGTCTCGACCTCGACCCTAGACTGCATTCGTTTGCATATCTAGTCCGAAACTGACTCTTGACTGACCGATCTATCAGGTCATATTTTGACTGCAAACGATTGCAAGGAGTTGCTGTGAGTCCCTCGAACAACCCGACGGTCGGCTGGATCGGCACCGGACGGATGGGCGCCGCGATGGCCACCCGCCTCGCCGTGGCAGGCCTGCCGGTGACCGTCTGGAACCGCACCAGGAGCAAGGCCGAACCGCTCACCGAGCACGGCTGCGCTGTCGCCGACACCATCGAGCAGTTGAGGGGGCTCGATGTGGTCTTCACGATGGTCTCCACCCCCGCCGATCTGGAGCAGGTGCTGCTCGGCCAGGGTGGACTGCTCGCGGATCCGGCCGCGCTGCCCGCCGTCGTGGTCGACTGCTCGACGGTGTCCACCGAATCGTCGGCGGGCATCCGCGCAGCCTGTGCCGCGCGCGGCGTCGGCTTCCTCGCCGCACCGGTCAGTGGCAATGCGAAAGTGGTCGGCGCGGGTGGCCTTTCGATCGCCGCGTCAGGTCCGCGGGAGCTCTACGACGAGGTCGCCCCGCTGCTCGGGCATCTCGGCAAGTCCGTCACCTACGTCGGTGACGACGATGTGGCCAGGCTGGTCAAGATCTGCCACAACCTGTTCCTCGGCGTGGTCACCCAGTCGATGGCCGAGATCACCGTGCTCGCGGAGAAGGGCGGGGTGTCGCGCGCGGCGTTCCTCGACTTCCTCAACAACAGCGTGATGGGCTCGGTGTTCACCAGGTACAAGACCCCCGCGTTCGTAAACCTGGACTACACACCGACTTTCACGCCGATCCTGTTGCGCAAGGATTTCGACCTCGGCCTGGCCGCGGCCCGGCGCCTCGATGTGCCGATGCCGGTGGCGGCGGCGACCGCGCAACTGGTGCAGGCGAGCGTCGGCAGCGGCCGGGTCGACGAGGACTTCGCGATACTGCTGGATCTGCAGGCGCAGGCCTCGGGGCTGACGCTGAAACCCGAGCACGCGGTGGTCGACGACGGACTCGGCGCGCAGGCATGAGCACGGTCGAGATCTCGCGGCAGGCAGGCACTCTCGCGCCGATGGCGGCGCCAGGGCATATGGGAGTCGACTACGAGCAGCGCGTCGATTTCGACCGGCTGCGCGCCTACCGGCTGGCCCGCGCCAAGGCGGCGCTCGCGAGCAGCGACTGCGGCGCCTTCCTGCTGTTCGACTTCTACAACATCCGCTACACCACCCAGACCTGGATCGGTGGTGCGTTGGGCGACAAAATGACTCGCTACGCGCTGCTGACCCGCGACGGCGAGCCGATGCTGTGGGACTTCGGCTCCGCCGCCCGGCACCACCGGCTGTACTCGCCGTGGCTGCGGCCGCAGGACTGTCACGCGGGCATGCTCGGCCTGCGCGGCGCGATCGCGCCGACGGCCGGGCTGATGGAATCGGCGGTCCGCCAGATCAAGGGCCTGCTGATCGATGCGGGCGTGGCCGGCGCGCCGGTCGCGGTGGATATCGTCGAGCCGCCGTTCCTGTTCGAGATGCAGCGGCAAGGGCTGCGGGTGGTCGATGCCCAGCAGCTGATGCTCGACGCGCGCCAGATCAAATCGCCGGACGAGATCATGCTGCTGACCCAGGCCGCCGCCATGGTCGACGGCGTCTACCAGGACATCGTCGAGGCGCTCAAACCCGGTGTGCGCGAGAACGACATCGTCGCACTCGCCAACAAGCGGCTCTACGAGCTGGGTTCCGATCAGGTCGAGGCGATCAACGCGGTCTCGGGTGAGCGGTGTAATCCGCACCCGCACAACTTCTCCGACCGCATCATCCGCCCGGGCGATCAGGCGTTCTTCGACATCATCCACTCGTTCAACGGCTACCGCACCTGCTACTACCGCACCTTCGGGGTCGGCAGCGCGACGGCGAGCCAGCGCGACGCCTACACCAGGGCCAGGGAATGGATGGACGCCTCGATCGCCCGCATCGCACCGGGTGTCGGCACCGATGAGGTCGCCGCCGCATGGCCCGCCGCCACCGAATTCGGCTTCGAGAACGAAATGGCCGCGTTCGGCCTGCAATTCGGGCACGGCCTCGGGCTCGGCCTGCACGAGCGGCCGATCATCTCCCGGCTCAACAGCATGCGCGAGCCGGTGCAGCTGCAGACCGGGATGGTGTTCGCCTTGGAGACGTATTGCCCTGCCTCCGACGGCTTCTCGGCCGCCCGCATCGAAGAGGAGGTGGTCGTCACGCCGGACGGCCCGCGCGTCCTCACCCTGTTCCCCGCGCAGGACCTCGTGGTCGCCAACCGCTACTGAAGGTGAATTCCGATGGGTGTCAATACACTTGAACTACTCGCCGACCTGTACATCGGCGGCGCGGCGGTCGCGGCGTCCGACGGCGGCCGGTTCGACGTCCTCGATCCCGCGGCGGGACAGCCGATCACCTCGGTCGCCGACGCGACGGTCGCCGATGCCGCCGACGCGGTGGACGCGGCCGCCGCTGCCGCGGCGGCGTGGGCGGCCACCCCGGACCGGGAGCGAGCCGAAATCCTGCGCCGCGCCTACGATCTCATGACCGAGCGAGCCGAGGAGCTGGCCGGGCTGATCACGCTGGAGAACGGCAAATCGTTCGCGGACGCACGCGGCGAGGTGGCGTACGCGGCCGAATTCTTCCGGTGGTACTCCGAGGAGGCGGTGCGCGCCAGGGGCGAGCTGCTGCGCGCGCCCGCGGGCGGAAACCGAATTCTGGTGGCCCGCCAGCCCGTCGGGATCTGCGTGCTGGTGACGCCGTGGAACTTCCCCGCCGCCATGGCCACCCGCAAGATCGGGCCCGCCCTCGCCGCGGGCTGCACGGTGGTGCTCAAACCGGCCAGCGACACCCCGCTCACCGCGCTCGCGCTCGGGCAACTGCTGTCCGAGGCGGGCGTGCCGCCGGGTGTGGTGAATGTGTTGCCCAGCAGGCGATCCGGTGCCGTTGTAGCCGCGATGCTGAGCGATCCGCGGGTGCGCAAGCTGTCGTTCACCGGCAGCACCGAGGTCGGCCGGGTACTGCTGGCCGAGGCGGCGCGCCACGTCACCAACACCTCGATGGAACTCGGCGGCAACGCACCGTTCCTGGTGTTCGCCGACGCGGACCTCGAGGCCGCGGTCGAGGGCGCGCTGGTGGCGAAGATGCGCAACGGCGGCCAAGCCTGCACCGCCGCCAATCGCTTCTACGTCGAATCCGCGATCGCCGCGGACTTCGCGGAGCTACTGGCGCAGCGGATGTCGGCGCTGCGGGTCGGTCCTGGATCCGACGCGCACAACCAGGTCGGGCCGCTGATCAACGCCGAGGCGGTGGCCAAGGTGGACGAGCTCGTGCGCGGCGCGCTCGCCGCGGGCGCCGAGGCGCTGACGGGCGGGCAGCGCGGCGACGGGTGCTACTACCCGCCGACCGTGCTGCGCCACGTGCCGCCCGACGCGGCGATCCTCACCGAGGAGATCTTCGGCCCGGTCGCGCCGATCGTCGAATTCACCGACGAGGCCACCGCGCTCGCGCTGGCCAACCGGACCGAACACGGGCTGGTCTCCTACGTCTACACCGGTGATCTCGCACGCGGGCTGCGGGTGAGCGAGGCGATGGAATCGGGCATGGTCGGCCTGAACCGCGGGCTGGTCAGCGATCCCGCGGCGCCGTTCGGCGGGGTGAAACAGAGCGGCCTCGGCCGCGAGGGCGGCCACGACGGGCTGCTCGAATACCTCGAGTCGAAATACATCGCCGTTCAATGGTGATCGAGGGGGCGATCGCGAAAGAACGCCTTGCCGTTCGGGTAGGACACCAGCTCGAACTGCATGCCCCACGGCGCGAGGAAATAGATCCACCGATTCCCCTCGCCGGGACCGGTGCTGGCCGTCGGCTCGCCCAGCACCGTAACCCCTTGCTCGCGCAGATATTTCACCGCGAGGTCCAGATCGTCGACGTAGAGCGCGACGTGATGGCCGCCGTGATCGCTGTTGGCGGGCAGCACCGGATTCTGGTCCGGCGCACGGTATTGGAACACCTCGAACACCGCCTGATCCCCGCAGCGGAAGAAGCGCAGCTGCTCCATCACCGCCCGTGGATGCACATTCAGATGTCGGCGCATCCAGTCGCCGTCGTCGCGGAACGGCCCCATCGGGAACAGGTATTCGCAGCCGAGCACGTCCACCAGGAACCGGCTCGCCTGCTCCAGATCGGGCACCGTGAACCCGATGTGATCCAACCGGCGCACGCCAGGAATCGCCATATCAACCTCCCGAATCGACTGGCTGCGAACGCTAGCCACGCCCCGTGCGCCACGGCCATGGGTGTGTTGCGTTTTCCACAACGACACCTTGGAGATCGTCATGACCAAGTACAACCGGCTCGCGGCCGCCGCACCGTGGGTGGAACTCGTTGCCACCAACGAGGATTGGGATGAGGCCGCACCGGACCTGCTGCGCACCATGCTCGCCCAGCTCGTGCTGATCCGCGCCTTCGAGGAGTACGTGCTCGAACTGGCCGCCGCCGGATTGGTACACGGGCCCGCGCATTCCAGCATCGGCCAGGAGGGCGGTGCCGTCGGTTCGGTGCTCGCGCTGACCAGCGAGGACGCGATCAACGGCTCGCACAGGGGCCATCACCAGTTCCTGGCCAAGGCGCTCGGCCATGTCGCGCCGAAGGGGATCGACCCGGACGCGCCGCACACCGAGGAGGTCAGGCAGGTGCTGCTGCGTACCCTCGCCGAAATCTGCGGCCTGGACCGGGGTTTCAGCCACGGTCGCGGCGGTTCCATGCATCTGCAATGGAAGCCGGCAGGTGCGATGGGTACCAACGCCATCGTGGGCGGCGGTGTGCCGCAGGCGGCCGGATTCGCCTGGGCGCGTAAACAATCCGGCTCCGACGCGGTCGCGGTCACCTACTTCGGCGACGGTGCGATCAATATCGGCTCGACGCTCGAGACGTTCAATCTCGCCGCGGCATGGAAATTGCCGATCTGCTTCTTCATCGAGAACAACCAGTACGCGGTGGCCACCTCGGTCGCGGAGGCGACGGGGGAGCCGCGGCTGTCCGCGCGCGGGCTCGGGTTCAACATCCCGAGCTGGCGGGTGGACGGGATGGATCCGCTCGCCGTGCACCTGGCGATGCGAGAAGCGCTGGCGCACATGCGTTCCGGTAGCGGGCCGACGATGATCGAGGCCGACACCTACCGCTTCTTCCATCAGAGCGGCACCTTCCCCGGCAGCGCCTACGGCTATCGCTCCAAGGAGGAGGAGAAGCGGTGGCGCGAACGCGATCCCGTCACTCAGCTGTCGGGGCACCTGATCCGGCGCGGCCTGATGAGCCGCGCCGAGATCGACGCGACCGTCGCCCGCGCCAAACATGTGCTCGCCGAAACCGGTGACCTGCTGCTGGAGGACGCACCGGACACCAGGGCGGGCAGGCGCATCAAGACGACGGAGTGGCCGGACCCCGCCTTCGCGGATATCGGTGTGCGCGGCGACCTTTCGGAATTCGACGGCGCGCCGCTCGCCGATCGCGACAGCTACACCGGGCGGCTCGCCGAGCAGAGGTTCATCGAAGCGGTCGCCGCGGTGATGGCGCGGCGCATGGAAACCGACCCCGGCATCGTGGTGCTCGGCGAGGACATCCACCGGCTCAACGGCGGTACCAACGGCGCGACCCGCGGGCTCGTCGAACGCTTCGCCGACCGGGTGCTCGGCACCCCGATCAGCGAGAACTGCTTCGCGGGCCTCGGCGGCGGCATCGCCATCGACGGCCGGTTCACTCCCGTCGTCGAATTCATGTACGCCGACTTCATGTGGGTGGCCGCCGACCAGCTGTTCAACCAGATCGCCAAGGCGCGCCACATGTTCGGCGGCGGTGGCGCGATGCCGCTGGTGCTGCGCAGCAAAGTCGCGATGGGCACCGGGTACGGCTCCCAGCATTCGATGGACCCGGCGGGGATCTTCGCGACCGCGCCCGGCTGGCGCATCGTCGCGCCGAGTACACCGTTCGACTATGTGGGGCTGATGAATTCGGCGCTGCGCTGCCAGGATCCGGTGGTCGTCCTCGAACACGTCGACCTGTACGCCTCGAAGGGCCAAGGGCCGGTGGATGATCTGGACTACTGCATCCCCGTCGGATCGGCGGCGGTGCGCCGTAGCGGTTCCGCCGTCACCGTCCTCACCTACCTGGCGATGGTGGATTACGTGCTCGCGGCGGTGGATTCGGTGGACGTCGACGCCGAGGTGATCGACCTGCGCTGGCTCGACCGCGCCAGTATCGACTGGGACACCATCGAGGCCAGCATCAAGAAGACCAACATCGTGCTCATCGCCGAACAGGGCGCGCTCGGCACGTCCTACGGCGCCTGGCTGGCCGACGAGATCCACCGCCGCTACTTCGACTGGCTCGACCACCCCGTCCAGCGGGTCACCGGCCGCGAAGCGTCGCCGAGCATCAGCAAGGTGCTCGAGCGCGCCGCCATCGCCCGCACCGAAGAGGTCGCCGCCGCACTCACCGAAATAGCGAGGTTCTGACCATGATTCAGCACGAGACCGGCCCCCGAACGTTCGCCAGCCCGCTGGCCCGCCGGATGGCGTCGGACGCGGGACTTCCCCTCGCCCAACTCACGGGAACAGGCCCGGCGGGCAGGGTGGTGCGTCGTGACGTAGCGGAAGCGACCACCCTGCATAACTCAACCGCGCAACTCGCCGGAACGGGCCCGGCGGGCGGGATGGTGCGCCGTGATGTGGCGGAGGCGATCGGCCTATGGGACTCGGCCGCGCAACTCCCCGGAACGGGCCCGGCGGGCGGGATGGTGCGTCGCGACGTGGCGGACGCGACCGCCCTGCGGAACCCGGCGCACGCCGATGTGGCGGAAGGCCAGGCGTCGCCGACAGTCCGGCCGACGTCACCGACCGCTCACCTGGCGGCACCGACCGTCCAGCTGCGGCGTGCGGTGCGGGTCGATCCACTGATCGCACTGTGCGAACAGCTGTCGGAACCGGGCGCGCCCCGAATCTCGATGGAGGACCTGCTGGTCAGGGCGTCGGTGCGCACACACGCGGTGGTGCCCGGCCTGGACGACGGTGGATTCGGCGTGCTGCACCTCGGTGACTACGACGTCGAGGAGGTCGCCGGACTCGGTGGCCATGGTCGCACCGCGGTACTCGGCCTCGGCACGGCACGGCCGGAAGCGGTCGTGGTCGATGGCGCGCTGGATATCGCGACGGTAGTGCGCTGCACGTTGACCGTGGACGCCACAGTGGTAGATGTCGTGCTCGCCGCCCGCTGGCTGTCCGCCTACGTCACCAGGGTCGAGTATCCCGCCAGGATCCTCACCTGACCTTCGGCGAGGTCAGCACGAGCCGTGAGATCGGTCGAGCGCAGTCGAATGGCCGTGCGACATGCCGCAAACGAGGGCCATTCGACTGCGCTCGACGAACGAAGCGGCCCGATGGCGGCGTGCTACCCGGACGGGGCGCCGGCTGCGAAAGCTCCGTGGCCGGGCTCGTATTCGATCTAGGCTCGGAGTGCGTCGATGTCGACAAAGAGCGGGTGGTGCGTGATGTCACCGTGGAATGCGGAAACAGGGTTGCTCGGCAGTCCGCTGCTCTATGGCCTGGCGCCGGAGGCCGTCGCGGACTTTCTCGCCATCGCCGAGCGGCGCGTGTACGCGGCCGGTGATCGGTTGTTCCACGAGGGTGAGTGTCCCGAGGGCGTCTTCGTCCTCGCCTCGGGCAAAGTGAAGGTCACCCGGCCGGGCCCGGATGGCAAGGACATCATCTTCACCATGGCGGGCGCCGGAAATCTGCTCGGCGAGCTCGCCGTTTTCGACGGTGGCGTCCGCCATGCCGACGCCACCGCCGTGCGCGAGACCGTCGCGGCACTGGTGCCGATCCCGCGGATGCGCGAATGGCTCGATCGCTATCCCGCGGCCTCGTTCCGCATGATGCGGCTGCTGGCCGAGCGGGTGCGCCGGATGAACGACCGCCTCGAGGATATGGCGGGTGTCGACGTGGCGACCAGGGTGGCCCGCGCGCTGGTCGAGCACACCGCCCGGTTCGGCAGGCACACCGTCGACGGTGTGCGGCTGCGCTTGGACCTGAGCCAGGACGAGCTGGCCCACCACGTGCGCGCCTCGCGGGAGCGGGTCAACCAGGTGCTGGTGGAGTTCGCCCGGCGCGGCTGGATCCGCAGGGACGGTGAGGAATTCGTGGTGCTCGACGCCGATGGCCTGACGCGGCGGGCGCGCTACCGGCCGGAGACCGCCCAGCGGCGGCCGTCCGTACCGGAGCGCGCCCGTGGCAGGCGGCCGGGTCACGAGGTCCCTGGCAGCAGGAAGCCGGAGACGTCGAGGGGTTTGTCGAGCAGCCCGTAGGCGCGCATCAGCTCGGCCATCCGCTGCACCTCGGATTTCGTTGCGGCGAGATCGGTTTCGACGTACTTGTTGATCGCGACCCGGTCGGTGATCTTGGCGTCGATGGTGGTGAACTTCGGCAGCGCCGCCCGGACCGCGCCGGGATCGGCGTTGGCGAACTTGGCCGCCTTCACCAGCGCCCGCTGAAAGCCGGCCAGCACGCCAGGATTCGCGGCGGCGAACCGGTCGGACACCACGTAGCCGCCCACCAGATGCCCGGCCAGTTCGCCCGCGGTCGCGTCCAATACCGGTCGCGCGCCGAGCTCTTCGATCATCAGGGTGCGGAACGGATCGCTGGTGCATGTCCCCGCGACCTCACCGGAGCTGAGCACGGTTGCGTGCTCGGGCGGTGCGACCGGGGTGAAGGCGATGCTGTCCTGCGGCAGCCCGAGCGCCTTCAGTGCGGCACGGATGCTGACGATGCAGATGGTGTTGGGGGACAACACCGCGACCTTCTTGCCGACGAGATCCTTCAGCTCGCGGGCGGGAGAATCCTTGGGCACCAGCAGTTGCTGCGCGCCGTCGACACCGAGGTCGGTGACGGCGACCAGGCGGATGCGCAGGCCCTTGCCGTAGGCGTTGAGCGCGCTCACCACATTCGTCCAGGCCATGTCGACCTGTCCGCCGATCACCGACTCGATGGTGCTGCCCGCGCCGAGATCGACATCGGCGGCGATATCGAGGCCCTCCTGTGCGAAATAGCCGTTCTCCATGGCGATGTGCAGTGGCACGTTGCTGACGTTGGCCGGGCTGCTGATGCGCACCCTGGCGCGGCCGTCGGCGCCGGTCGCGGCCGGGTCGCTGCCCGCGCAGCCGGTGGCGAGGGCGAGGCAACAGGCCAGGGCGGCCCCGGCGGCGAGGCGAATGCGATGGTGGCGGAACATGGTTCGGATCCTCCGGTTCACTGGGTTACCGCGGTGCGCGCGGTCTGGCGGGACGGTTCGGCGGCCTGCCGGATGAGCTGCGCCAATTCGCTGCGCTGGCGCACGAATTCGGGCAGCGATTTGGTGGCGATCTGATCGCGCTCGGCGGGCAGGTCGATCTCGACCTCGGCGAGCACCGCGCCGGGGGAGCGGCGCAGCACCACCACCCGGTCGGCGAGATAGACCGATTCGTCGATGTCGTGGGTGACGAACAGGATCGTCATCCCGAATTCCGCCCGCACCCTGCGGGTCAGATCCTCCAGCCCGGCCCTGGTCTGGGCGTCCACCGAGGCGAACGGCTCGTCCATCAGCAGCACCCTCGGCTGATAGGCCAGCGCCCTGGCGATGGCGACGCGCTGCTGCATACCGCCGGACAGCTGCCAGGGATAGCGATCGGCCTTGTCCGCCAGGCCCACCGCGGCCAGCGACTGCTGAACCCGCTGCCGCCGTTCGACTTTCGTCAGCGGCAGGGTCCGCAACGGGAATTCGACGTTGCGCCCGACCCGCATCCACGGGAACAGCGATCGGCTGTAGTCCTGGAACACCACCGCCAGCCCTTCGGGCACGCCGGTGACGTCCTCGCCGAGCACCCGCACCCGGCCCGCGCTCGGCGGCACCAGGCCGGCGACACAGCGCAGCAGCGTGGTCTTTCCGCAGCCGGACGGGCCGACGACGGCGACCAGCTCACCCGCGCCCACCTCGAAGGACACGCTCTGTAGCGCGATGTGGGTGCCGGCGCCGGTGCCGTAGGTCTTGGCGAGGTTGTCGATCGCGAGATCGGCCATGGTCGTCCTCCTGTGCGTCATTGCGTTGTGGGACAGTCACTGTGTGGGGCAAGGGGGTTACCCCTGGGCGGAGATATTGCGGTGCCAGGCGAGCACGCGGGCCTCGACCGCGAGGAAGCCGACGTTGAGCAGGTAGCCGATGAGGCCGAGCAGCACGATGGCGGCCCACATGTCCACCACGTCGAAGCCGCGCTGCGCGTTGATCAGGAAGTGGCCGAGCCCGTTGTCGGACAGCAGCCACTCGGAGAGCACCATGAGGATGAGCGACAGCGACAGGGTGACCCGCATACCCGCCGCGATCTTCGGCAGCGCCGCGGGAATGATGATGTGCAGGAACCTGGTTCGCATCGAGAGGTGAAATGCCCGCGCCGTCTCGTGATAGGCGGGCGGCACCGCGCGCACGCCCTGTAGCGTGTTCAGCAGTACCGGCCAGATGCAGCCGAAGGCGATGAGCCCGATCCGCATGACATCGCTCGCGCCGAACACCAGCAGGAACACCGGGACGATCGCGGGTTTCGGCAGTGAGCGCAGGAAGTTCACCGGTGGATCGAGATAGCCTGCGGCCCTGGCCCATTGGCCCGCGACGAGTCCGACGGCGATCCCGACGAACGCGCCGAGTAGCCAGCCGCCGATAGCACGCGCGACGCTCGGCACGGCATCGGCCCAGAACGCGTCGGTGAGCAGGCCGTGCGCGATGGGGCCGCTGAACCACAGTTCCCTTGCCCGCCCGATGATCTCGACCGGCGGCGGGAAGAACGGCGATTGTGCGCGCACGGTCACCCACTGCCAGAGCAGCACGACCAGCACGGCCGGTGCGATGCGCACCAGCGCGCGGCCCGCCACGCCCATCCAGCGTGGGTGTTCTCGTGGCCCCGCGGCATGTCCGATCGGCACCGCGGCGCCTTCTGCCGAATGATCGATCGGCGCGCTGTTGATTGTCTGTTCGCTCATGCCCCGACCTCCCTGGTGCTCGGCTCCGATGCGTGCTCGCACAGGATTCGCCTATTCATGACGCGCCTCGCGTATCCCAGGCCACCAAACGCTCAGTAGCCGCCGTGACCAGCATGTTCAGCCCGTATCCGAGGACACCGGCCAGCACGACGGCCGCGAACACCACATCGGCGTGGAACCCGGCGTAGCTGGCCCGCAGGATGAAGTACCCGACCCCCTCGTGCGAGCCGACCGCGATCTCGGCGGCGATGGCGACCGTAAGCCCGGTGGACAGTGCCAGCCGCAATCCGGTGAGCATCAGCGGTAATGCACTGGGTAGCACCACGCGCCGCCAGCGCATCAGCGTCGGAACGCGGAAGCTGTGCGCGGTTTCGATCGCGACCCGGTCCACCGCTTGCACGCCGTACATGGTGTTGAACAGCAGCGGCCACACCGTCACGAAAACCACCACGGTGACCTTCATTTCGAGTCCCTGCCCGAGTATCAGCACCAGCAGTGGGATGATCGCGATGCCGGGCACCGAGCGCAGCGAATCGATGATCGGGGTGAACGCGGTGGCCGCGAGCCGGTACGAGCCGAGGATCACCCCGAGCGGCACCGCGATCACGGCGGCGACGCCGACCCCGGATACCAGCGCGGTGAGCGTCGCCGCCACCTCGCGCAGGAAGGCCGGATCCACCAGCAGCGTCAGCGCTTTCGGCAGGATCACGCTGGCGGGCGGAAAGAGCTTGGGGTCGACCAGTTCCAGCCGCGCGAAGCCCTCGAATGCCAGGGTTACCAAGCCCGCCCCGGCCACGCCCCTGGCGAGGGCGATCAGTGCCCGTGCGGCTTTCGGCCGATCGGGCGCCCCGGTGCGCCGTGCGGCGCCCCGTGGCGTGGTGGCCAGTGCGTTCATCGGGCCTCCTCGACCGTGCCGCGCCTGCGACTGCCGCTGACCGCGAGGCCTGCGAGCACGCCGACGCCGAGAACCACCGCGCCCCGGCTCATTCCGTCCCACGGCGCGTCGAGCATCGCGTCGGCCGACCAGGCGCCGGGACCGGCGAACGCCACACAACAGGTGGCCGCCAGCAGGACCAGTTCGTACTCGAACCCGTTGTTCCTGCGGGACAAGCCGTTCGGCAGGTGCAGCAGCAGAATGTTGACGAAGGCGCCGATCAGCATCAGCGCCGCGAGCGGCGTGGCGAGCCCGAGGGCGAGTAGTACACCGCCCGCCGTCTCGGTGCCGCCCGCGACGGCGGCCATCAGGCGTGGCGGCCGATAGCCCTGACTGGTGAAAAACCTGGTGGCGCCGTCGAGTCCGTCGGCGCCCCACCAGCCGAACAGTTTCTCGGTGCCGTGGTAGGCCATGACGAGGCCGACGATCACGCGGACGATGAGCAACCCGACTTCCACGGCTGCCCTCCCTTTCTGAACCGGATTACGAACGGGGTGTGGCGAATTCGGGCAGCACCTCCTCCAGGAACAGCCGCAGCGAGCGGTCGGCCACCTCGGTGGACATGAAGCCGTAGTTGAAAAGCAGCGCCATATGCCTGATCCCGATCGCCTCGTACTCGCGGATCTGCTCGCGTACCGCCGCCGGGTCGCCGATGATCATGGCGTGGCTGAGGAACTCGTCCGGCTTCTGCGGCGTGACGCCGACGACGCTGCGCATGTGCTCGGCATCGCGGATGTTGGAGACCAGCCCGAAGCTGCGCTTCTGATGGTCGGCCATGAGCACCAGGCGTTCCCGGATATCGCGTTCGGCCTCGGCGCTGGTCTCGGCCAGGTACACCTGCTTCTGCACCATGCTCCAGTCGAGGCGCTCCTCGACCATGCCGGTCGCCAGACCCGAAGTGCGCAGCGACTTCTCATACACCCGCCACCGGTCGGCCAGTGCGGCGGGCGTCTCGCGGGCGGTGAACAGGTACCACCCCTTGCGGCCGGTCCATTCGGCGCCGGAATCGCTCTGGGTGGCCCTGGCGAACGGTGGATGCGGACGATGGAAGCCCGACGGCATGATTCGGGTGTGCAGTGTGCCGCGCTCGAAGGTCGTCGCCCACTCCAGTGGCGCGTCCTCGAGCGTCTTGCCGAGCGCGGCCTCGAGTATCTCCAGGTTGTGCATCATGTCGGTATGCCTGGCGCCGGGATCACGGCCGAGTCCGGCGTATTCGACCGGTGAGCCGCCCGCCGCGAATCCGACGATCAGCTCACCGCGGGTGAGCACGTCGAGCAGATTGCATTTCTGCGCCAGCCGCAGCGGATTGTGCAGCGGCGGAACCGCTACGGCCAGTGAGAATTTCGTGCCCGCCGGGGTCTGCGGCGCCAGGTGCGCGGCGAACATGAAGTTGTCGCCGTAGGTGTTGTAACCGGAGAAGTGGTGCTCGGTGAGCGCGACACCGTGGAACCCCGCCGCGGTGGCCTCGAGCGCCTGCCGGGTGAGGGTTTCGATGATCGGCACGTCCTCCTGGGGACCGCGCGTCTGGGCGTTCAGGTAGATCGAAAAACGCATGTGGTGTCACTCTCTTGATCTCGGGAGGGTACTGCAATCGTTTGCGGAATGGTCGAGTATCGATGGCCCGCTGAGTTGCCGGCAGCTGGTGTGGCCGCTCGGCGACACCGACCCGCCGCTGTCAGATGGTGGCTGGATGCGGCGTGTCGCGCGGCGTTCGACTGCGCTCGGCGGACGAATGGGGCTGGAAGCCGGAGTAGTGGTGGCGGTGGTAGAGGAGGGGGTCGGCGTCGGGGTGGTGTTCGCCGTCGGTGATCAGGCCCAGCACGATGAGGTGGTCACCGGCGTGGACGGTGCGGTAGACCTCGCAGATCGCGTGGGCGACTACGCCTTCGGTGAGGATGGGGATGCCGTGCGGGCCGGGGGTCCACGGCACACCGGCGAATCGGTCGGGCGCGTCGCCGGCGAATCGGTCCGACAGCCAGGCCGCGTCGGCGGCCAGGATGTTCACGCCGAAGGTGGCGCGCTGCAACAGTGCGCCGAGCGTGCGCGAGGTGGTGTCGAGGCAGGCGAGCAGGAGCGGCGGCACCCGGGACAGTCCGCAGACCGCGCCCGAGGTCATGCCGACCGGTCGCCCCGCCGCATCGAGTGTCGTCAGGACGCACACCCCGGTCGGCAGTGAACCGGCCAGTGCGCGGAAATGATCCGCACCGACACCGCGCGCTGCCGGATCCTGTCCCCGCGCTCCGACGGGTGGTCCAGAAGCTGCGCTACTCGTAGCCGCGGCACTCGCCATGGCGACCTCCTCGCATTCGGTTGATGCGGGAAGTCTGCGACGCGGGGCCCGGCCTCGGATACGGCGTTGTGCAGCTTTGCACAGGGCATTGCCGCACCGGTCCGTGCGGGCCTGGGATGGTCAGATGAACGACCGAAACCAGCTCGGCGTCACCACGCCTCGAGCCGTCGAATCCGCCGCCGGCCACACAGAGGCGACACCGGGAAGTGCTGCCGTGGGCCCACCGAGCACGGTGGGCACGCCGAGTGCGAGTGCGGGTGCTGTGCCGAGTGTGGGTGCTACGTGGCCGGATCCCAGGGGGCTGGTGGCGACCGCGCTACCGGCCCGGTTTGCCAGGCCCGGCTATACCGAGCGTGAACTGCGCAATATCGAGCTGATACTCGCTCTCCGGGCCGCCTCGTTCGCGCAGCGCAAGCGCTTCATGCATCCGCAATTGCGGCATCACAGAAGGGGTTTCGGTGGATTGGCCACCATGACCGGCCTCGGTGCGGACGGCTACACCGCGCGGTCCATCGGCGATCGGGTGGACACCGTGGAAGATATCGTCGCCAAGGACGATCGGGTCTGGGCGGTGTGGACGCTGCGCGGTACGCATACCGGCCCGCTGTTCGGAATCCCGGCCACGGGACGGAAATTGGCGATCCTGGAGGCGGGCATCTGGCGCATCGAGGGCGAATTGGTCGCGGAAGCCTGGTTTTTCGGCGACGAACTTGCCCTGCTCCAGCAGCTCGGTGTGCAGGTGGAGTTGCGCTGAGTCGAATCCGCCCGCTGAGTCGACCCGCTCCGCTGACTATCGACCCGCTCCGCTGAGCGGATTGTCCCCGCGGAGCCGATCCATCCGCTGAGCTGACTCGCTTGAGCCGATCTACTTGGCCGAGCGGATTCACTTCGCCGAGCTGAGCCGATCCGCTTCACCGATCCGCTTCGCTGAGCCGATCCGCTTCGCCGATCCGCTTCGCTGAGCCGATCCGCTTCGCCGATCCGCTTCGCCGATCCGCTTCGCCGATCCGCTGAGCCGATCCGCTTCGCTGAGCCGCCGAGCCGATTCGCCGAGCCGATTCGCCGAGCGGATTCACTCTCCTGAGCGGATTCACCCCGCTGAGACCATCCATCCCACTGGGGCCACTCATCTCACTGAGCGCACCCAGCAGCCCGACCACGGTCGATTCGGGAGGTGATCCAAGAGTTCGCCGACCGGTTCGCGGGAGCCCGGAGGGGGCGGGTTCACGCGGGCACCGGTCGGCGTGGGGAGGCGATCGTTGCCGACCGCGAAGGCCGCGACGCCGAGCCGCCTCGGAGTTGCCCGGCGTCGATGGCACGTGCCGGGGTCACCAGCACGAGTTCTGTTACTACACTTGCTTATTCGGTCGATAGGACCGCTTCGTCTCCCTGGCTGGGGTTCAGCTCGCGTAGGCGCGCAGCCGGTCGGCCCGCTCACCCTTGCGCAGCTTCGACATGACCTCACGCTCGATCTGGCGGACCCGCTCGCGGGACAACCCGAACAGCTTGCCGATCTGGTCGAGGGTGCGCGGCTGGCCGTCGTCCAGGCCGAAGCGCAGCCGGATGACCTGCTGTTCGCGCTCGTCCAGGGTGGCGAGCACGCTGCGGACATCGTGGTGCAGCAGTCCGGCGATCACCGCGGATTCGGCCGAGGTGGCCTCGGAATCCTCGATGAAGTCGCCGAGCGGGGCCTCTTCGTCGTTGCCGACCGGCATGTCCAGGCTTACCGGATCGCGGCTGTGGTCGAGCAGATCGGAGATCTTGTCGACCGGGATGCCGGATTCGTTGGCCAGCTCTTGGTCGGTGGCCTCGCGGCCCAGCTGCTGATGCAGTTCACGCTTGATCCGCGCCAGCTTGTTCACCTGTTCGACCAGGTGCACTGGCAGGCGGATGGTGCGGCTCTGGTCGGCCATACCGCGGGTGATGGCCTGACGGATCCACCAGGTGGCGTACGTGGAGAACTTGAAGCCCTTGGCGTAGTCGAACTTCTCCATGGCCCGGATCAGGCCGAGGTTGCCTTCCTGGATGAGGTCCAGCAGCGGCATGCCGCGGCCGGTGTAGCGCTTGGCGAGCGAGACCACGAGGCGGAGGTTGGCTTCGAGCAGATGCGACCGCGCGGTCTGGCCTTCGCGCACGATGGCGGCCAGGTCGCGCTTGCGGGTGGCCGACAGCCGTTTGCCGGTCTCCAGCAGGTGCTGAGCATAGAGGCCCGCCTCGATGCGCTTGGCCAGCTCGACCTCGTCGGCAGCCGTGAGCAGTGCGGTGCGGCCGATCCCGTTCAGGTACACGCGTACCAGGTCGGCGGCAGGGCTCTGGGCGTCGAGGTCCGATTCGCTGATGCGCACACGAGTGGTGGCGGGGCTTGTCATGACTTGCCTCCTGTCGGTGGTGTCTCACTCCGATCAACGGAACCGACAAGGAGAAAGTTCCCGGATACGGCTGTCGTAAACCGCTCTGAACTGCGGCTTTCGTCACCACCGTCTGAGAAGTTCCTGAGAACAGCGCCTCGCCGGAACAACACTCACCAATGCGTTCGCCCGCCTGCGTGTCGTTGCCATGTGGTTACACGGGGCGTACCAAACCGTGGCGAACGAGCCCGGCCACCACGGAGAGCGCATCGGCCGCGAACTCCTGGGTCACCTCGCCGGATCCGTGGGCGAGTGCCAGCAGTTCGATCAGCTCGTACAACGGCAGGCCGTCCGGCCGCATTCCCGCCACCAGCGCGATGGTGGATTCGTCGACCTCGTGCTGCCAGCGCGGTCCGTCGCCCCGGTGCAGCCTGGCGATCTCCGGCGCCCAGCCCTCGTCGCCGGGCAAATAGATGCGCTCCAGCGCGGTCGCCGGGTCGACAACGAAACGTGAACGCCAGGCCAGGTTTTCCGCCGCCGCGACCGCGCGCAGCCAGGCCGAACGCTCGAAATATCCGGTGGCCTCGGCGCCGAGCGGGTCGTCGAATCCGTGGGTGAGGTCCTCGGCGAGCAGTTCGGTGGGGCCGTCGATGGCGCGCAGATAGACGAAACCGAAGCCGATGCCCTCGACCTCGGCGGCGGTGAACGCGTCGAGCCAGCGTTCGGCGCGCGCCTGCGCGGCCGGATCGCGCGGATCCAGTCCCGCGTCGCGCAGCCAGGTTCCGACGTAGAGGGCGGGATCGGCGACATCGCGCTGCACCACCCAGGCGTCGACGCCGTGCGAAGGCAGCCAGGACGAGACGCGCTGGCGCCAGTCCTCGCCGTCCACGTGCACCCAGGCGGACAGCATCGCCGCGGTGCCGCCCGGCGCGAGCAGATCCGCGGCCTGGGAGATCACCAATTCGCTCGCGCCGTCCAGCGCGAGGCCGGAGTCGCGGTAGGTGTGTTCGATCCTGGCGGGGCCGACCACGAACGGCGGGTTGGCCACCACCTGATCGAAGCGGCGGCCCGCGACCGGTTCGAACCAGGAACCCTCGAGCAGTTCGATATCGAGGCCGTTGAGTACGGCGGTGGCCTCGGCGAGCCAGAGCGCGCGCGGATTGACGTCGGTCGCGGTGACCGAGGACGCGTAGGAGGCCGCGTGCACCGCCTGCACGCCGCAGCCGGTGCCGAGATCGAGGACGGACCCGACCGGCGCGGTCGGGGTGGCGCGCAGCAGCGACAGTGAGGCGTGCCCGACGCCGAGCACGTGATCCTCGGTGAGCGTGCGCCTGCGCATCGAATCGTCCAGATCGGACAGGATCCACCGGGTGCCCGCGCCCGCGTCGAGCGGGCGCAGATCCAGAGCCGCGCGCATCAGATCCGCGTCGCGCTCGAGCAGCCCCGCTGCGACCGCGCGGTCCATATCCACCGGGGCCAGCGCGGCGGCCACCTCACGTTCCGGCAGCGCGTCGCCGAGCAGCAGCAGCCGGATCAGCGTGCCGAGCTGGCCGGCGCCCCTGGCCGCCCGGCGCACCGGCACCGGCTCCGAACGCCCGAGTGCCGCATGCACATCCGCGCCGAGCGCCTCGATGAGCGAGTCGGCGTCGTATCCGACCCGCCGCAATGCGGTCCGTAGATCCGGGCACAGTGCCGTGAGCAGGGAGCCAGTCGTCGTCCGGTTGGTAGCCACACGAGTACTCTGCCACCGCAACCACCCAGCATCCGCAGGCAGCTCCGGACTTCGCGCGGCCGACGTCAGCCCGCCGCGCCCGCTAGAGCAGCGGCGTTACCGAGCGGCGCGGCGTTCATGGGGGCGGGTGCGCGAAAGGTTTTGCGGTAGGCCAGCGGAGCGAGCCCCACCGCGGCGCGCATGTGGTGGCGCAGGGATGCGGCGGTGCCGATGCCCGCCGAGTGCGCGACGGCGTCGACCGGGAGATCGGTGGTCTCCAGCAGATGGCGTGCGTGGCGCAGGCGCTGCTGGAGCAGCCAGGTGCCCGGCGCCAGCCCGGTTTCGGCCTTGAAACGGCGGGTGAAGGTGCGCACGCTCATCCGGGCGTGCGCGGCCAAGGTGGTGAGGTCGAGGTCCTGCTCGAGATGACGCAGCGCCCAGCCGCGGGTCGGCGCGGTGCCCTCGTCGCCGGGATCGGGGACATTGCGCTCGATGAACTGGGACTGTCCGCCGTCGCGCCACGGCTGCACCACGCAGTAGCGTGCCGCGCGATTGGCGACCTCGCTGCCGTGATCGGAGCGGATGATGTGCAGGCAGACGTCGATGCCCGCGGCCAGACCCGCTGCGGTCCAGACGTTTCCGTCCTCGACGAACAGCAGGTTCTCGTCCAGCCGCACCAGGGGATAGAGCTCGCGGAACCGGTCGGCGAAGGCCCAGTGCGTGGTGGCGCGGCGGCCGTCGAGTATGCCCGCCGCGGCCAGGACGAACGCGCCGGTGCAGATGGAGATGATCCTGGCGTCCCGGCGGATGGTCGCCAGCGCCGCGGCGATCTCCGCGGGCAGGCTGCCGTCGGTGCGCGGTCCGATGATCTTGGTGCCGGTGACGATCACCGTATCCGCCTCGGCGAGCCACTCGGGGCCGTATTCGGGGACGATGGTGTATCCGGTGGTCGCGGGCACGCCCTCGGTGGTCACGCCGCAGACGTGCACGTCGTACAGCGGTGTGCCGTCGGCGGATTCGGCGCAGCCGAGCACGGTCGGCGGGATGGTCAGATCGAAGCCGACCACCGGGGCGATCGCGAGCACCGCGACTTTGTGCGGCTCGCTCACGCGGAAGCCTTGCCGTGCACGGCCTTCGGGTCGCGGCCGGTGAGGCAGTAGGTGTATCCGGTCGGGTCGGTCATCACGATCCAGTGCCCGCCGCGCCGTACCTTGCGCGCGCCGAGTGTCTCGTGCCAGTCGGCCAGCGCGCTGATATCGGAGCAGGCCAGATCGAGGTGTGCGCTCGTCGGCCGTTCTTCGCCCACGCGCTGCAACAGGATTCGCACCGGCATCATCCGGTCCGGGATCAGGTGGATGAACTCGGTGAGGGTGGGGTGCGGGCGCGGCTGCCAGCCGGTCAGTTCGGCCCAGAAGCGTGCCTCGTCCTGGAAACCGCTGGGGCCGACGTCGATACAGATCTGATCGAGTTTGCTGAGGGTGCCGTCGGGTGCGACGGCGGGTGCGGGGAGCTCACCGCCGTCCTCGCCGGTCAGGCAGAACACCTGGCCCTGTGGGGAACTCATGATGACGTAGGTGTCGTGGTCGGCGATCACGGTGGCGCCGAGCTTTTCGGCGCGGGTCAGCGCCTCGCGCACGTCCTCGACGTCGAGATCGATGTGCACGCCGCCGCCCGTGCCGACGGCCTGGGCTTTGATGCACGGATCGCCGTGTGCGGGGAGCAGCGTGACGAATTCGTCGTTGTCGCCGCGGCGCGGGGACAGGTGGGTGGCAGTCGCCGCCGTCCAGAAGGCGAGTGCGTCCTCGAATTGCGCTGTGGGGCGGTCGATGAACGCCCAGATCCACCTGATCATGCTGTCCTCCCGCATCAATGGCCCGATCAGTACTATGGCCAGATATTGACGCATTGTGGCATATGGGCCACTCGTTCCGTGCGGGAATTTCTTGCACGCTGCTCTGGTGACCGAACTGCGAACCTCTACGCCACCGCCAGGCAACAGTTTTCGTGCGCAACGCCTGCACCCGGCGTGGATCGTCGCCGGCGTCGGCTTCGTCACGCTGGTCGGTGCGGCCGCGTTCCGTTCGGTGCCGAGCGTGCTGCTCGACCCGCTGCACGAGGAGTTCGGGTGGTCGCGCGGCACCATCGGCTCCGCCGTTTCGCTGAATATGCTGCTGTACGGCCTGATCTCGCCGTTCGCCGCGGCGCTGATGGACCGGTTCGGCATCCGCAGGGTGGTCGCGAGCGCGCTGGTGCTCGTCGCGGCGGGCGCGGGGCTGACGGTGTTCATGACCCAGGCGTGGCAGCTGATCCTGACCTGGGGGCTGCTGGTCGGCGTCGGCGTCGGGTCCATGTCGATGCCATTCGTGGCCACCATCACCGGGCGCTGGTTCGTGCGCCAGCGTGGCCTGGTCACCGGCGTGCTCACGGCCGCGGGCGCGACCGGGCAGCTGGTGTTCCTGCCGCTGGTCTCCTCGCTGGCGAGCGCGCACGGGTGGCGGGTGCCCTCGCTGGTCGTCGCGGCCGCGGCGCTGGCGGTGGTGCCGCTGGTGCTGCTGTTCATCCGCGACTTCCCCAGCGACGTAGGCGCTTCCGCGTACGGCGCGGAGCCCGGCAGCACCGCCGGGCTGCGCAAACAGGCCACCGGCGGCGCCATCCGGGCGCTGACCGTGCTCGCGACGGTCGCGCGCAGGCCCGGATTCTGGCTGCTGGCAGGTGGTTTCGCGGTCTGCGGCGCGTCGACCAACGGACTGGTCGCCACCCACTTCGTCAGCGCCGCGCACGATCACGGCATGCCGCCGACCACCGCCGCCGGATTGCTCGCGCTCGTCGGCATTTTCGATGTCGCGGGCACCATCTTCTCCGGCTGGCTCTCCGATCGGGTCGACCCGCGCTATCTGCTGCTCGCGTACTACACGCTGCGCGGTCTGTCGCTGCTGATCCTGCCGTCGCTGTTCGCGCCGCACACCCAGCCGAGCATGTGGGTGTTCATCATCTTCTACGGTCTGGACTGGATCGCCACGGTGCCGCCGACGGTGATGCTGTGCCGCGAACTGTTCGGCGACGACGGGCCGGTCGCCTTCGGCTGGGTGTTCGCCTCGCATCAGATCGGCGCGGCCATCGCCGCGACGGGCGCGGGCGTGATCCGGGATATCCAGGGCAGCTACACCATGGCGTGGTACATCGCCGGTGGGTTGTGCGGGCTCGCCGCGTTGATGTCGATCCTCATCAAACGCGCGGTCGTCCCCGCCGCGGTATAGCTAGCCGTCGATCGCCTTGTGTGGCCGCGACTCGATCGCGGTGCGCGGCCGGTCCCAGCGCGAGGGTTCGTCCTTGCGGCGCGGGGGCCGGTCGTTGGCGATGAGCACCGCGATCCACGGCAGCGGAATGGACACGCCGATGATCAGCAGGGAGATCAGCGCGCTGCCCCACAGGCCGTAGGCGATCGCGGCGCCGATCAGGCAGGGGATACGGAACGCCATGATGATGGTGTAGCGGCGGACGCGGGCACGGTGCTGGTCTTCCAGCGACGGCGCCGCCTCGGTGATCAGAACCGGATGGTCGTCGTCGCTGCCGGGAAAGTATCCGGAGGACGGGCGAGGTGGCGCCGGCATCGTCACATCAGGGCGATCACCGCTGCCGAAATCGTCGGCGTCCGGGGCATCGCCGTGCTGCTGCATACCCCTGAGTCTTCCACTGTCGCTCGCCCGGCGCACACACCGTGGTCAGCCCGGGGCTGTATCTGTTGGCGCCCGGCGCGGAGCCCCTGCGTGGTGACGCTGCGCTACCGCCTCCGGGGCTTGACCGCGCCGGGCCGTGCCAGTCTGGGCCCGGCGCGGAGCCCCTGCGTGGTGACGCTGCGCTACCGCCTCCGGGGCTTGACCGCGCCGGGCAACCGCGTCCTCGCGCCCGCGATGGGGCATCATGGATCCGTGAGCACAGAGACCCTGGTTCGCCCTGACTCGACCACCGACGAGTCGACCAGCGACGACACCCCGAAGTTCTTCCACTACGTCAAGAAGGAAAAGATCGCCGAGAGCGCCGTCATGGGCACCTACGTGGTCGCCCTCTGCGGTGAGGTCTTCCCGGTGACGCGTTCCGCGAAGCCCGGCTCGCCGGTCTGCCCGGAGTGCAAGAAGGTCTACGAGATGATGAAGAAAGACTGATCTGTTTCCGCAGATCGGTCTGTTGCTGTCGGTGGCCTACATGAGCAAGGGCGACTGATCCCTCATACCGTCGGCAGTTTCGGCGCGGCCGGAACGGTGGCCCGCGGGGGAGCGAGGCGCGGATCCGTCGTCGCCGTCGGATCCGGCGCCGGGGCGTCCTCCCCGTCCGAGTCCGAGTCCGAATCGCCGCGAACCTGATTGGCCAGCCACTGCTTCACCTGTGTGATCCGGGTGGCGCGCGCGGGCCAGAACTCCTGGACGGCGGCATTGAACTCGGCGCCGAGGATGATCGCGAATCCCAAGAAGAATGTGAAGAGCAGGAACGCGATCGGTGTCGCCAGCGCGCCGTAGCTGACGCCGGTGTCGGTGACCCACGCCAGATAGCGGCGCAACCCCTCGCTGGCCGCCATGAAGAACACACCGGCCACCAGCGCGCCGTAGAACAGCCGGTGCCAGGGCAGTGTCGTATGCAGCGCCAGCTTGTACAGCGTGGCGAGCGCGACGATCAGCAGCAGGCCGACGCCGGGATAGTAGAACGCGTCGAGCACATCCAATCCCGTTGCGCGCCAGGCGCTCGGCAGCACACGGCCGATCAGCTGCGGGCCGAGCGCGACCAGCGGCAGGATGAACACCGCGGCCACCAGGAAGCCCAGATACAGCAGCAGCGCGAAGATACGCTGCCAGACCGGGTGCCTGGCGTCCTGCTGGTCGTGCGCCTCCACGATCGCGTCGACGAAGGTCGCCATCGCCGAGGAGCCTGCCCACAGCGACAGCACGAAACCCACCGAGACCACGGCGCCGCGCCCCCGGCCGAGCACGTCGGAGACGGTCGGCTCGATCAGATCCGAGACCACCGTCGAGCTGAACAGGTCGCGGCTGAACGCGATGATCTTGGACTGGACGATGTCGACGGTGTCCGGCCCGAACCAGCCGCCGACATAGCCGAGGCTGCCGAGCAGCCCGAGCAGCAGCGGCGCGAGCGAGAGCGTCTGCCAGAACGCCGCGGCGGCGGATTTGGCGAAAATCGAGTCGTCCCATGCCTTCACCGCGACCCGCACGATCAGCCGCCATGCCCGCGTCGCCACCTCGCGCAGCCACGCCGCCGCCCTGGCGGTCCAGGTCGCGGGTACCGCGCCACCACTGTGGATCGGCGATTCGCCGTCCGATGGTCTGTTCGGCAACGCGGTGTTCTCGGTCATGATGAGTACAGCATCGCGCACCGCGGCGCCGCACACGTCACTGTGGTGGCATCGTGTCGGCGGGCGGCTCGTGAACAGGGGGTGACCTGAGCCGATATGTGACGAGTGTCGCGACGACCGCGTCGGTTTGGCGACACGCCGGTTCAGGCGGCTAGGGTCGTCTCCGTGAACGGGTCGGGTGGCGCCGCTGCGGCGGGAGATGTGGCAACGCCGGGCACAACCAAATCCAGCGGTGGTTCGCTGCGCGCCTGGCAGCGCCGGGCGCTCACCAAGTACCTGGCGACCAAACCGCGCGACTTCCTCGCGGTGGCCACGCCGGGCGCGGGCAAGACCACCTTCGCGCTGCGGGTGGCCGCCGAACTGCTGGCCGACCGCACCGTCGACCAGATCACCGTGGTGGCACCCACCGAGCACCTCAAGCACCAGTGGGCCGAATCCGCGGCGCGCAACGGCATCGCGCTGGATTCGCGGTTCTCCAACGCCACCGGCGGTACCTCCGGCGACTATCACGGCGTCGTCGTTACTTACGCGCAGGTCGCCTCGCATCCGGCCAGACACCGGGTGCGCACCGAAAACCGCAGAACCCTGGTCATTCTCGACGAGATCCACCACGCGGGCGACGCGAAGAGCTGGGGTGAGGCGACCGCCGACGCGTTCGGTGACGCCACCCGCCGCCTCGCGCTGACCGGCACCCCGTTCCGCAGCGACGACTCGATGATCCCGTTCATCACCTACGAGCCGGGTGAGCACGGGCTGCCGCAGTCGCGCGCCGACCACACCTACGGCTATGCCGAGGCGCTCGCCGACGGCGTCGTCCGGCCCGTGGTATTCCTCGCCTACTCCGGTGAGGCGCACTGGCGCGACAGCGCGGGCGAGGAGTACACCGCCCGCCTCGGCGAGCCGCTCAACGCCGAGCAGACCGCGCGTGCCTGGCGCACCGCCCTCGACCCGGCGGGCGACTGGATGTCCTCGGTGCTGCGCGCGGCCGACACCCGGCTACGCCAGCTACGCGCGACCGGCATGCCGGACGCGGGCGGCCTGGTGATCGCCACCGATCAGGAGCGGGCCAGGGATTACGCCGAACTGCTCGAACACATTTCGGGCACCAAGCCCGCGGTGGTGCTCTCCGACGATCCGTCGTCCTCGGACCGGATCGGTGAATTCAGCTCCAGCACCCAGCCGTGGATGGTCGCGGTGCGCATGGTGTCCGAAGGCGTCGACGTGCCGCGCCTCGCGGTCGGCGTGTACGCGACGAGCGCCTCGACGCCGCTGTACTTCGCCCAGGCCATCGGCCGGTTCGTGCGCGCGCGCAAACCCGGTGAGACGGCGAGCGTTTTCCTGCCCTCGGTGCCGGTGCTGCTCGATCTCGCCGCGCAGCTGGAGGTGCAGCGCGATCACATCATCGGCAAGCCGCACCGGGAGAAGAACGAGCTCGACGACGAGCTGCTGATCGATGCGAACAAGCAGAAGGACGAGCCGGGCGAGGAGGAGAAGTCCTTCGTCGCGCTGGCCGCGGACGCCGAACTCGACCAGGTGATCTACGACGGCTCGTCTTTCGGCACCGCGACCATCGCGGGCAGCGCGGAAGAGGCCGACTACCTCGGCATTCCCGGGCTGCTCGACGCCGACCAGATGCGCGCGCTGCTGCGCGACCGGCAGACCAAGCAGCTCGCCGAACGCGGCGAGCCCGCGCCCGATCCCGGCCCGCAGGTCGCCTCCGCCGCCGAGCGGGTCGCCACCGCGGACCGCCTCGGTGAGCTGCGCAAGGAGCTCAACAGCCTGGTCGCCATGCATCATCACCGCACCGGTAAGCCGCACGGCGTGATCCACGGTGAGCTGCGGCGCGAATGCGGCGGTCCGCCAACGGCGCTGGCCACCGCCGATCAGCTCGGCGAGCGCATCGCCGCCCTGCGGCGCAGGTAGTCAGCTCGCGGGCCAGGCCGTCATGGCGCAGTCGATCGACTGGTTGAGCTCGGTGAGCTCGGCGCCGTCGCGGGCCTGGATCGAAAGTCCGTAGAGGACAGTGGCGTAGAAGTTCGCCAGGGCCGCGGTGTCGGCCCCCGGCGCCAGATCCCCTTCGGCGACACCACGATCGAGCCGCTGCCTGATGTGATCGGCTGTCTCCCTGCGCATTTCGGCCAGGAAGTCGCGAATTCCGGTGCTGCGGTCGGTGTAGGTGGATCCGGCGAGCACCACCATGCAGCCGCGTGGTGTGTCCGCCGTGGTGTAGGCGGCGGCGTTGTCGCGCAGCATGGCTTCGATACTGGCGCGCGCCGTGGACTTCTCGCGCAGCGCGCGGGAAGTGTAGCCGCCGTCGGTCTGCCCGTAGAGCGACACCGATTCGCGGAACAGCGCCTCCTTGCCGCCGAACGCGGCGTACAGGCTGGGGGAGTTGATGCCCATCGCGGAGGTCAGGTCGCTCATCGAGGAACCCTCGAAACCGTGCTCCCAGAACACTTCCATGGCGCGCCGCAAAGCGTGCTCGCGATCGAAGGCGCGGGGGCGTCCGCGTTCGGCCATGCCCGGCCCCTTTCTGTGTCGATCGTTAAATATACCCCTTGACGCCGGTGCGGGCCGTGCGCTTAGCTATTTATGTACTGATCGACACAAAAATGAAGGAGTACCTGATGTCGGATCTCGCGGGCAAGGTGGCACTGGTGACCGGCGGTAGCCGGGGCATCGGCGCGGCGATCGCCCGGCAGCTGGCCGCGGCGGGCGCCGATGTCGCGCTGACCTATCAGCACGGTGAGCTACCGGCGAAAACCGTTGTCGCCGAGATCGAATCGCTGGGGCGGCGGGCGATCGCCCTCCAGGCCGACAGCGCCGACGCGGGGGAGGTCAAGGGCGCGGTCGATCGGGCGGCGGCCGAACTGGGCGGCCTCGACATCCTCGTCAACAACGCGGGCATCTTCCCGGCCAAGCCGTTCGAGGACTTCACCGTCGAGGAGATCGATCACGCGCTGCACGTGCATGCCCGCGCCGCCTTCGTCGGCGCCCAGGCCGCGGTCGCGTACATGAGCGAGGGCGGCCGGATCATCAGCGTCGGCACCAACCTGTCCGAGCACGCGACCTTCGCCGGCCTGTCGCTCTACAACCTCAGCAAGTCCGCGTTGAACGGCTTCACCAAGGCGCTCGCCCGCGAACTGGGCCCGCGCGGCATCACGGTGAACCTGCTGCAGCCGGGATCGACTGTGACGGATATGAATCCGGCCGACGGTGGCGCCTACGACCTCCAGGTCGGCTTCACCTCCGTCGGCCATTTCGCGCGTCCCGAAGACATGGGCGCGATGGTCGCCTTCCTCGCCGCCGACACCGGCCGCAGCATCACCGGCGCCGTCTTCACCGTCGACGGCGGCACCAACGCCTGAGCTCAGCGGTTCAGGGCGCGGCGCATGTGGGCCAGTTTGTGTGGGTTGCGCACGGCGTAGAGGCCGGTGATGCGGCCGTCGGCGAGATGGACGGCCACGACGGTGTCGATCTCGCCGTCGACGCGCAGGACCAGGGCGGGGGAGCCGTTGACGTGCGCGGTGTGCAGCGAGGTCGCGGCGGCGATCCGGCCGAGCACCTCGGCGACCGTGTCCGCGCCGACGACGGGCGCGATCGCGGCGCGCACGACGCCGCCGCCGTCGGTGAGGAGTACGACGTCAGGGGCGAGGATGTCGAGCAGGCCGCGCAGATCACCGGTCTTGATCGCGTGCTGGAAGGCGGCGAGCGCGTCGCGGGTCTCGTCTGGCGAGACGACCTCGCGCGGGCGGCGCGCGGCGACGTGCGACCGTGCGCGGTGGGCGATTTGGCGGACCGCGGCCGGCGTCTTCTCGACGGCCTCGGCGATATCGTCGTACGCCACGTCGAAGACCTCGCGCAGCACGAACACCGCGCGCTCGGTCGGGGTGAGCGTTTCGAGCACGAGCAGCATCGCCATCGAGACGCTGTCGGCCAATTCGATGTCCTCGAGCACGTCGGGTGCGGTCAACAGTGGCTCGGGTAGCCACGGGCCGACATAGGACTCCTTGCGGCGCGAGAGGGCGCGCAGCCGGGTGAGCGCCTGCCGTGCGGTGATCCTGACCAGGTAGGCGCGCTGATCCAGCACCATGCGCCGGTCGGCGCGCATCCAGCGCAGCCACGTCTCCTGTAGGACGTCCTCCGCGTCGGCGGCCGAGCCGAGCATCTCGTAGGCGACGGTGAACAGCAGCCGGCGATGGGCGAGGAACGCCTCGGTGGCGGGGTCTCGGTGGGCGGGCGGGGGCTGCGACGGTGCGGCCATGCGTGGCTCCTGTTCGGTTTCGGCGGTGTCCCCCACCAGATGTCGCTCGGTGCCGTTTTGTGACACCGAGACCCTATGGCGTAGGTCACGCCCCCGGTGCTGTCACAGGGGCCGTGTCGCCGGCATCTCTTGTTCGTTGAGTTACCCCGAAACAGGAGATCCTGACATGGAAACCCGTATCGACCTGGTCACTAATGAGCTGGGCGCCAAGTTCGCCAAGCGATTCGGCAACGCGAGCCTGGTGATCAACCAGTCGACGCTGCCGCGGGCCGTCCGCGAGATGGCGTCGCTGCGCGCCAGCCAGATCAACGGCTGCGGCTGGTGCACCGATGCCCACACCAAGGAACTGGCGGCCGCAGGTGAGCCCGCGGTGCGGATCAACCTGGTCGCCGCCTGGCGTGAATCCACCGTGTTCACCGAGGCGGAGCGCGCCGCGCTGGCGCTCGCCGAGGAGGGCACCCGCCTCGCCGACGCCCATCACGGTGTGTCCGAAGAGACCTGGGCGCAGGTGCGCAAGCACTACGACGACGACCAGACCGTCGCCCTGGTCGCGCTCGTCGCCCAGATCAACGCCGCCAACCGCCTCGGCGTGATCCTGCACCAGCAGGGCGGCTCGTACGAGCCGGGCATGTTCGGCTGATCCGCTGACGAATCCCGGCCCGGCCCGGAATCTTTCGGGCCGGCCGGACATCACCGCGGTGAGTGCGGGAACCTCAGGACGTGCGGCGTACGAGGCGTGTCTGTTCCAGGGTTCGGAGTAGTTCTCGTGCGGACGCTTCGGTCGAGCCGGGGGCTCGCCGGAGCAGCTCGGAGATGTCGATCGTGGTACCAGTGGGCAAGCCGTTTATCCAGGTCAGCGCTGGCACCAAGGATTGGTGAACATCGGTGCTCGCGGTCGTCGTCTCACGGAATCCGTATGCGGTCACCGATATTCGAGCTCGCTGGCCCTCGAGGGCATCGACGCCGAACGCGGCTTGCCCGGCGCGTGTGAAGGTTGCCTCCGAGGCCGCCCCGTGATCGGCAACGGCTGGCCGCAGCAGGTCGTCCGTGGTCAGCCGCGATACCGCAGCGGCCAGTGCGAGCCGGTCGGCATCGAGCTGATGCCGCGTATCGGCGCTGTTGCCGAAGTCGTAAATCGCTTCGCGCCAATAGGTGTCGCGCAGCAGTTCGCTCTTGAGCGCGGCGAGGGCCCGATCGATGCGCAGGGGCGTGTTCAGAACCAGATGCAGTGAGATCGAGTCCCGGTCGGAAGTCGTCTCGTGCCAATATCCGCGGGGGACATGGAGCACGGAACCCGGTTCGAGCACATGCTCGGTCGACTCGGCGGGCATCCGCTGCGGCGGTGCCGTTTCGGTGTAGTTCCGCAGACTCGGCGATACCGGCTCACCCATCGCCCAGGGATCAAGTGGTTGTGGTGCAAAGGTGTTGGGACCGATTCGCCAGGTCTTGCGTCCGGTGAGCTGCATTGTGATTACATCGACCGGGTCGTAATGCGGTTTGGTGATCGCGCCGGGGCGGTTGCAGAACAGTTGGAGTTGCGTCGCGGTGCTCGCCACCCGGAATGCGGCGGCGGCCTCGCGCTCCAACGGCGCGAAGGTGGGAATCACCTTGTAGAACAACGTTGTTCCGGCCCCGTAGAAGCGACTCGCGACTTCGGCGGCGATCGGCGCGGAACTCAGTCGACCGCTCAGGTCGTGAAACCAGGTGTACACGGTCGCGCCGGGCAGGGCGAAGGCATCCTCGATCGCATGAATTCCCACCGCGTCGCGCACCCGCTCGGCCAGATCACGACGGGGTGGCGCTGCGAACGGCTCTTTGCTGAGCACTGATCGGCCGAACTGTTCGAGGGTGTGTGGTGCGAACCAGTCGGCGAAGTCCAGGGCCGTGCTCACCGTGCCGGCTCGCTCGACGAGCTTTCCCCCTCCGAGTCGTGGGCATTCGGGCCGGGAGGATCGATCGGGCTGCGTTCGATCAGGCCCCTCGCCTCCGTGAATGGGAAGGCTTGGTTGTGGACGAAGTCGCTGACGATGCCATCGGTCACCGTGAAGGTCAGCGGTCCGGTCAGGCCCGATCCCGGCTCTTCGATCGGCGGCTGGCTGCTGCCTGTTCGTTGCTCGGCGACGTACGGTGCGGCGGGCGGCATATCTGGATGGTCGATCACGCGTAACTCCTTGCGCTGCTTGGTAACTCCATGCTTGCACCGGTGGTTTGCGCGGTGCATCCGATGGTCCGGCCAGCGGACCGGCGGCGTAGCGATTCGGCCGAGCGGGTGCGGTGGCGAGCGAGAACCTCAGGGTCGCAGCCAACTCGTCAGTGGAAGGCTGTGCCAGTGACGGTAGCGAGGGTTTCGGCGAGTGTGGTGTCGCTGGGCGGGTAGTCGCGCCAGCGGGCGGCTATGTGGCCGTCGGGGCGGACAAGTAGTGCGCCGTGGGAGCCGATATCGAAAATGGCGTTGTGGTCGTGGGGGAGTGGCTCGATGTGCAGTGGCCAAGGCGCGCTGGTCTGCGGTGCCCAGCGGGCTGGGTCGGGGGTGAGGAGGGTGAACCATTCGCCGAGAGTGTCCAGGGTGGAACGGGTTTCGGTGAGCCAGCGGTGGGGCATGCGGTGGCCGGGTTTGCCGGTGGGGAGGTAGTCGGTGCCTTCTTCGGGTGGGGTGCTGTCGTCGGCGACGATGGCGCCGGAGTGGTAGGCGACGCCGAGTACGAGGCCGAGTTGGGCGAAATACTGTTCCGACCAAGGCAATTCGATCTCGGCCTCCTCGCCGTCGCGTCGCTGGTCGCGGCGCTTGGTCAGTACCTGGAGCATGAGCTGGGCGTTCTCCACCGTTTGCCGCAGGGTGCGTTCGGCGACCGGTTGTCGTTCCGGCTCATAGGTTTCCAGCAGGGCGGGCGCGGCCCAGCCGTGCAGCACACCCGCGAGCTTCCAGCACAGGTTGTGCACGTCGGCGATACCGACATTCATGCCGAGGCCGCCGATGATCGGCACCGTATGCGCCGCGTCGCCGGCCAGCAGGATCCGGCCGTGCCGGAAGCGTTCGGCGAGGAACGCGGTCATCACCCAGTGCTGCACCCGCAGCACGTCGGGCTTCACCTCGGTCCGGGTGCCGATGGCACGGGAGACGAGGGCGGGCCAGTCGGCGTGCTCGGCGTCCTCCGGTGACAGCGCGAACCAGGCCCAGCCGCCTTCGGGATACAGCGGCGCGAAGGAGCCGTTGGGGGTGAAGTAGACACCGGCGGGCCGATCGGCGCACCAGGGGGCGAGGTCGGCGTCGAAGACGACCGTGGTGAAGCCCGCCATCGCGCCGGGACCGGTGGTGCCGATGCCGAGCCGTTGCCGCACAGTCGAATTCGCGCCGTCGGTGGCGAGCACATAGCGGGCACGGACCCGGATCTCGGCCGCACGGTCGTGATCGGCGAGCACGGCGACGACACTGTCGGCTTCCTCGATCAGATCGACGAGCTCGATGCCGTAGCGCGCCGGTGTCTCCGCCGCGCCGAGCAGGGTGGGTTCCAGCCGATCCTGCGAGGTGACCACGCCCAGCACCGGGCTCTCGGCGATCGGCGCATCGACCCCGACCATCGCCGCCGTCGCGAAATCGCGGTCCTGCAATGTGTCACGGAACCGGATACGCCCGAACCTCGGCGCCAGCGCGCGTGCCGCGATCGTGGTATCGAGCCCGAGCTGGCGAAAGATCTCCATCGAGCGCACATTGACCAGCCGGGACCGCGGAAACGGCGACAGCTCCGGATACTTCTCGACCAGCATCGCCCGCACACCCCATCGCGCGAGCAACGCCCTGGCCATGAGCCCGACCGGCCCACCGCCGACGATCAACACCGCTACTTCGCTCTCCACGTCGGACACGTCGAGCTCCCTCCCACTCAGCTGCACGTCCTCCGTAATTGTGCGGCACGGCGTTTCTGTTAACCGCTGATCCGCTGCCACGGGTCGGGGACGAAACGCCGTGGTGGAAGCCGGTGCCGGGCCGGTGTCGGCGGCTAGTCTCTGCGCATGCGCTGGAGCCGCGGGGTCGCGTGTCTGGTCGGGGTCGCATTGTCGGCCGTGGCGTGTGGCGACGATGCGCCGGGCGGTGGTGCGGCGTCGACGGTCGCGATCTCGGCGTCCGCGACGACCACGATGTCCAGCGTCGCGCTGCCGCGGTGTGGCGAGGTGCCTTCGAAGAGCGCCGAGGTGCCCGCGGACTGCCGGTTGGTGTCCGGGGACCGCGCGGGCCAGTCGTTCGCGGTGCGCCACGACGGTGCGCCCGGCCGGACCGTGGTGACGATCGAGGTGTTCGACCGCGACGGCGCCCGCCGCCAGACCGTGGTCGAACGCGACACTCGCACCCCCAACCTCCCCACCCTGCGGGACCTCGACGACGACGGCAGAGACGAACTCGTCGTGCCACTGAACACCGGCGTCGTCAACACCACCTACGCCATCTACCGTGCCACCGACGCCACCCCCGAATTCCGCAGGACCGGTGAACTTTCCGGCCTCGGCCCGGAACATACGTCGAGCGGCTACATCGCGATCGCGGCCAGAGACGGTGCGGCCCACTGGGATGTCGGCTTCTGGCACTTCGACGACGCCCAACTGCTCCGCGTGGCCACCGCCCACATCGACCTGACCAAGGACAGCAACGGCAAGGTATCCGGAACATGCGCCGTCGATCCTGAACAAGCCGCCGCCCAATTCTGCGCCGAACCCCTTGTGCGTCAACTCCTTCCGTCCTAGCCCTTCGGCACCTTTCAGGTGCGGAAGGACTTTTCGAGCAGGGCACGGGCGACGCGGGCGGCCATGAGGGTGGAGATGCCCGCGGGGTCTTGGGGGTCGTAGCCGGTGAGGTCGGTGATGCGGGTCAGGCGGTAGGTCACGGTGTTTCGGTGGATGTAGAGGGTGCGGGCGGTGGCGTTGTGGTTGAACTGGTTGGCGACGTAGGCGTCGAGGGTGTGGCCGAGCAGGGGATGCTCGTCCAGCGGGTCGAGAAGGGCGGCCAGGCTGGGGAGTGCGGTGCCGGTCGTGGCTATCGCGTATTCGAACATCATGTCCTGGCGGCGGCAGATGACGTCGGGGCGGTCCAGGCAGCGTGCGGTTTCGGCGACGATCGTCGCCTCGGCATAGGCGTCCGGGATGGCGGCGTGCGTCGCGGCGGCGGCGACGCCGAGCCACAGCCGTGGGTGCGGTAGGCCCTCGCGGAGCGCGAGCCGGGCGGCGAGCGCGCGGGCCGGATCGGTGTGGTCACCGGAACGCTGCGGGATGAGCGCGGTCCAGCCGCCTCGGTCGCGATGCAGGAAGGCGCCGGGCAGGTTGCCGATGCGGTAGCGCAGGCCGGTCAGCGTGCCCGGCGGCGACTCGCCCTGGCGGACGACGGCCACGAGATAGGCCTGCGCGAGTGTCGCGCCCGGGTCGCGCACCCACTCGCTCGGGTCCCGCCCGGCCAGCAGCGCCGCGGCTATCTCGTTCTGCTCCAGCAGATCCCAGCGCGGCTGGCGGGCATCCTCGACCAGTGCGATGGCGATGCGCGCGATCACCAGGCCCGAGTAGGTGGTCAGCCGCGCCCCCAATTCCGGCAGCATCGGGTAGTCGCCGGGCGCCAGCGACGGCACCACCTGCGACCAGAAGAAGTCGATGCCGATGCGGTAGTTGGCGAGCACCTCCTCGAGCGGCATACCGTCGCGCACCAGCTTCACCGCGCGTTCGACCAGCGGGCGGGTGTCGTCCTCGGTGGGCTCGACGCCGTCGGTGGCGTAGCGGAAGAACAGTTCCACGTTCAGTCGCGCGCTCGGCACGAAGTCGGCGTCGAACAGTGAGGAGGGGAGCACGTCGTAGGGCGGTACCGCGATAGCGAACTCGTCGGCCAGCGCGGCCGCCCGCGACCGGAAGCCCGCGATCACCGCGGACCACCGAGCCGGTCCGTCACCGACCGCGTCGGCAAGGGAGATGTGCGTCATCGAACTCCACCTTCGGCGCGAACTCCTGCGGACGATACGCGCTGTGGCGAAGATTCAGCTACCCGGGAATCCGGGCGGCAGTGGCTGGAAGTCCGCTTTGAACCGCGGGCCGGGCGGCAGGCCGCGCAGCAGCGCACTGGTCCACGCGACGGCGGGCGGCCAGCCGGTGACCGCGTTCACCACGTGTTCGGGCACGGGGACGGTGTAGAAGCGAAGGTCCGCGCCGCGCTCCCAGTACGAGTTCACCGTCGGCAGCACCACCGACGCCGGCGGGATCAACTCGTCCCACAGCCCGTGCCACCACAGGATCGGAGTGTCGGGGATGTAGTGGCCGAGGCTGTTGTCCCGCAAGACTTTCAGGATTTCCGGCGAGGATTCCAGCGACTTTCCCGGCAGGTAGTAGTCGCTGATCGGCCGGTAGGCGCCCGACAGTGCGATGGTCGCATAGCAGCGATTCTGGAAGTCACGCAGCAACTGCTGCCCCTCGGCGTTCAGCAATTCCTCGGGCCGGAACACGTCCGGGTATTCGCGGCCGAGGCTGACGAGCCCGAGCCACATCGTGAAATTGCTGATGCCGGTGAGCCCCGGCCGCTCCCGCGTCGCGTACGCCGCGATCGCCTCCAGGTTGCCGGGGGTGCCACCGATGCTGGTGCCGAGGATCCGCACGTCGGGCGCGTAGGTGGCGCGGAGTTCGGCCGCGCGCAGCGAGCCGGAGCCACCGCCGGAGTACCCGTAGAGCGCGATGCCCGAATCGGCGAGCCCGAGGCCCGCGTCGTTCTTCATGGCGCGCAGGCTGTCCAGCACCATCTTGCCTTCGGCGTAGGTGTTGAACGTGTTGAATTTGCCGTCGAAGTCGGGCACGTTGATCGCGAAACCCTGTGCCAGCCAATACTGCGCGAGCAGCGCCTCTTTCATGGTCCCGGTCTGCAGCGTGTACGAAGGGTTGCAGGTCGAGCTGGTCGAGTCGATGGCCTCCTGGAACGACACCACCGGCCGCGGGCTGCCGATCCACGGGATGCCGGGCACGATGACCGTCGTCGCGGTCACGATCGGGTTGTCGTGCACATCGTTGGACCGGTACAGCAACTGCTTGGTGTAGACGGGGAACGGAATGCCGAGAATGCGGGTCTGGACCTCGCGGGCGCGCACGATCTGCCCGGGTTGGTAGCTGTCCAGATTCGGCGGATCGCTGTACCAGGGATCCTCGGCGGGCGTCGGGATCGGCAGCATGTCGTACAGCGACGGCTCGGAAGGCAGCTGCGGCAACTGATTCCGATCCGGTGGAAAGGTGGGATATCCGGGTTCGGCCGCGGCCACTCCCGCTCCGCCCACCGCCACCAGCGCCGACATCGTCAATACGGCGAGCGGCCGCAGTCGAGACTTGCCCACTTGGTCCTCCAGCGTCATTGCTTCGGTTGCGCCGGCCGCGCAGTGCTCGGCCGGTGAGGATCATGCTCACAGCTGGAGGCAGTGATGCGCTATCGACATAATGCCGAGGGTGGCGCGGGCTCATTGGGCATATGCACTGTTCCGGAGCGGCTCACTGGGAGAAGTACTTTCCGGGCGAGACGCCGACGGCGCGGCGGAAGGCGGCCACGTAGGCGCTGGGGGTGTGGTAGCCGACGCGGGGAGCGATGCGGGCGACCGGTGTGCCCGCGGCCAGCGGCGGGAGGGAGGCGGCCAGGCGGATCTGGGTGCGCCAGTGGCCGAAGCTGACCCCGGTTTCGTCGAGGAACAGCCGGGCCAGGGTGCGCGAACTGGTGGGGACGGTGGCGGCGAATTCCTCGAGTGTGCGCGGATCCGCCGGGTCGGCGATCAGGAGGTCGGCGATCCGGCGGGCGCGCGGATCGGTGGGCAGGTGGGCGCCGATCGGGATGACGTCGACCGGATCGAGCAGGTCGAAGATCACCGCCTCGGCGCGCTCGCGGTGCGCCGCACTGGCCTCGGGGGCGGTGAGATGGTCGAACAGTTCGTGCAGCAGGCGGGTGACGCGCAGCATGGTCGGCTCGGCGAAGGTCACCGGGGAGCGATCCGGTTCGAGGTAGATGCCGCGCATCGCGGCGCCGCCGGAGGTGCCGGTGCGATGGCGGACGCCGCCGGGAATCCACAGCGCGCGGGTCGGCGGCAGCACCCAGTGGTTGTCGCCGACCTCGACGACGAGTACACCCTGTGCGGCCCAGGCGATTTGATGCTGCGGATGTTCGTGGGTGTCGAACCAGTGGCCCGCGGGCAGCAGCCCGGCGCCGAACACCATCGCCGTCGGGCCGGTAGGTGCTGGCTGGACGGTCGGATGTCCGTTCTGCGACACAACCTGTCACGTTAGCCGGTCGCCGGCACCGGTGTCCGCTCCCTACCGTGAGCTGATGGCGATGAACTACCTGCATCAGATGCTGTGCCGGTCCGCGTTCTGGGAGCGGGCCAGTGCGACGAAGATCGTGCCGTGGGCGCTGTCCGGGGTCGACCTCGGCCCGAGCGCACTGGAGATCGGTCCCGGCTACGGCGCCAATGTCGGTGCGCTGCTGCAGCGGACGAGCGCGCTCACCGGCGTCGAGATCGATCCCGTGCTCGCCGGGCGCTTGCGCGGCAGGCAGGGGGCGAAGATGACCGTCGTCGACGGCGACGGAGCCGAAATGCCGCTGGAGGCGCGGCAATTCGACTCCGTCGTGTGCTTCACCATGCTGCACCACGTGCCGTCCGCCGCCAGGCAGGACTCGCTGTTCGGCGAGGCGTTGCGCGTGCTGCGGCCCGGCGGTGTCTTCGCGGGCTGCGACGGCCTGGACAGCAGGATGTTCCGGCTGCTGCACCTCGGCGACACCTGCGTGCCCGTGCCGCCGGACACCATCGCCGACCGCCTGGCCCGTGTCGGCTTCACCGATATCGAAACCGACACCGCGACAACCTACTTCCGCTTCCGTGCCCGCCGTCCGGACTGAGCGATCGCTGGCCTGGCAGGTGTCGCCCTGCCCCATGGCGGCTCGCGCGCACCGGCCCGGGTGATCGCCGGGGCCGAAACCCTGACCGGCATCAGGGTTCCGGTGCCGATGCCTGCCCGCGTAGATCAGGCCGTAGCGAAGTAGGCGGCCGGATCGAGGGTGTAGATCGGGGTCCACCGCGATTCGGCCGGTGCCGGCGAATCGTCCTGTGCGGCTTGGAAAAAGCCCTGGAGTTCCAGGGCGACCCGTGGATCCTCGTCGACCCGGCGCGCGATGTCGTAGAACACCGAGAGCACATGCAGGCAGCGGGGTGTCCTGGCCGAGCAGGAGCAGTCGGTGCTCGCGAGGACCGGGGCGAGGCTGATGCCCGCGGCGACGACGGCGCGGTGCATCTCGTCGGTGAGCACCGTGGTGTCCGGAATCGCCTGTGCGATGGCCGCTGCCGAGGCTCTCGGCAGCGGCGACACCTCGAGGTAGGTCACCGACGCCTGGTTACCACGGTGGATGGTGGCCCGCACGATACGTCCCTCGATGGTCGCCTGGACGCCGAAGTTGCGGACGATGCTGCGCGCCCTCGGCAGCAGCGGCTCCGGGCGGGTCTGGCGCAGCGGCTCGGCCAGGCGTGCCCAGTCCCTGCCCCACGCGGTGTAGCCGAAATCGTTGTCTGGCATCAGTTCTCCCTCTTGCGGCGCAGGATCTCGACCAGCTGCTCGTCGTCGAGCCTGGCCAGTGCGGCGATGCCGGTGGCGTCGTCGAGGTCGGCCAGCGCGGATTTGCGGTCGTGCATCCCCGCGATGTGCTCCTCGACGGTGGTGGCCGAGGTCAGCGTGGTGACGGTGACCGGGCGAGTCTGGCCGATGCGGTGGGCGCGGTCGGAGGCCTGCGCCTCCACCGCCGGATTCCACCAGCGGTCGAAATGGATGACGTCGGCGGCACGGGTCAGGGTGAGCCCGGTGCCCGCGGCGCGCAGGCTCAGCACCAGAACCGGTGGCCCGTCGGGGGATTGGAATCCGGTGACGAGCGCGGCGCGTTCGGCCTGGTTCAGCCCGCCGTGGAAGAACGGCGCGGTGATGCCGAACTGCTCGGCGAGGTGGCGGACGAGCAGCTCACCGGATTGCCGGTACTGGGTGAAGATCAGCGTGGGCGCGTCGTTGTCCAGGTTGGCCGCCACGATATCGGTGCACAGGTCGAGTTTGCCCGAGCGCCCGCCCAGTTCGGCGAGCTCGCCGGTGATCAGCCCCGGATGATTGCAGACCTGTTTGAGGGCGGTGAGCGCCGCGAGCACCCGGCCCTGTCGCTGCAGGCCGTGCCCGAATCCGTCGTCGACGGCGCGGTCGAGCAGTTGGTCGTAGAGCTGCTCCTGCTCCGTGGTCAGATCGCAGAGCAGATCGCTGTGGATCTTCGGCGGCAGCGACGCGGCGACCTGAATCTTCTTGCGCACCAGCACCACCGGCTCGATGGTGTCGCGCAGCCTGGCCGCCGCGGTCGCCGAACCCTCGTGGATGGGCCGCACGAACCGCCGCCGGAACTGCGTGCGATGCCCGAACAGGCGCGGTGCGATCAGGTTGAGCAGCGCCCACAGCTCCTCGAGGTGGTTCTCCACCGGTGTGCCGGTGAGCGCCACCTTGGCCTCGGCGGTGAGCGCGCGCGCCGCCTTCGACACCTGGGTGCGCGGGTTCTTCAACGCCTGCGCCTCGTCGAAAACCGCCGTCACCCACGGTTGTTCGGTCAGCGCGGCACCGTGCAGCCGCAGCGTCGGGTATCCGGTCACCACCACGGTCCCCGCCTCGGCCGCGAAATCCCCACCGCGCCAGGCGATTGTCCGCAGGCCGGGGGCGAAGCGGGCGATCTCGTGCACCCAGTTGCCGACCAGCGAGGTCGGGCACACCACCAGCTGCGGCCCCGCCTCGGCGCGCCCGACCAGGAAACCGATGGTCTGGACGGTCTTTCCGAGCCCCATCTCGTCCGCGAGCACGGCGCCGCCGTACGCCGCCACCGTCTCGTGCAGCCAGCCGATGCCGCGTGCCTGATACGGCCGCAGCTCCGCCTTCACCGTCGACGCCGATTCCACTGCCACCGCCAGGGTTTCCCGCAGCACCCGGACAGCGCGCTCGGCGGACACGACCGAGGTGCCCGCCGCGTCGGGCACCGCGTGCGCCGCGATCGGCATGCGCACGCTCCCATCCGGCGTACCGAACACCTCCCGCCAGGCATGAACCGACGATCCCGCGTCGATGACTTCCGGTGCGGCGCCCGCATTCGCCGCGCCGGTGTCCTCCGCCCGCCGCGCGGGCTCCGGGGTCGATGTGGGGCGGTGCGACGGACGGGAGTCCGCCATCGCGGAATCCGATTGCCGGACAACCAGACCGGCGAACTCCTCCGGGTCGACCACTGCGCAGTCGACGTCGGCCGTCTGGATGGCGCCGTGCTCGCCGGTGGGCACGGCGAGGGTGAGTGTCTCTCGGTCACCGAGTCCGGCCGGCGCGGGCCCGGTGCTGTGGCCGGTCCATGTCCACAGCGCGAACATGTGGCGGTCGGGTAGATACGTTGCCTGTGTGGTGGGCAGGGCTGTCCCCTTCATCGGCGTATGGTGTACGAAGTATTCTAACAACGTACGCCGTACTGGATTTGTTCCGAGGGAGCACCATGTCCGAGCCGACGGCCGCCGACCAGGCACAACGTCTGATCGAGCTGCTGTGGCGGCAGGCCATACCGCAGCGGGTGACGCGCGGGCCGAAGCAGGCGGTCAGCGTCGACGCGGTGGTCGCGGCCGCGGTCGCGCTCGCCGATCGCGACGGCTACGAGAAGGTGTCCATCCGCGCGGTCGCGGCGGAGCTGGGACTGCGGCCGATGAGCCTGTACACCTACGTGCCGAGCAAGGACGCGCTGACCGCGCTGATGGTCGACGCGGTCGCCGCCGAGGACGCGCCGATCGCGGCGGACCTGCCGGTTCGCGAACGGATGGGCCGTATCGCCCGCCAGGTGCGCGCTGAGCTGCTCGCGCACCCGTGGCTGTTGGATGTGTCGCCGTGGCGGCTGGTACTCGGCCCATGGCGGATGCGGCGGTACGAACACCAGCTCGCGGCCATCGATGGCATCGGCCTTGCGGATGTGGCGATGGATCGGGTGATCGCGGTGCTGTCGGAATTCGCCACCGGCAATGCCAAGACGGCCGTCGCCGCGGCACGCGATCGGGCACAGCTCAGCGACGCGCAGTGGTGGGATGCGCACGGCCCGTTGCTCGCTCAGGTCGTGCCGCCCGAACGGTTCCCGCTGGCGTCGCGGGTCGGCGCGGCCGCGGGTGAGCTGCACGAGGCGCCGGGCGATCCGGACGGCGCCTTCGAGTACGGGCTGGCCAGGCTGCTCGACGGGATACTCGCCGAGCTCGCGGCCTAGGGAGCCGGAGACACCGGAAGCGGGGGGGGGGGGGGGGGGGCCCGGGCGGGGGGGGGGGGGGGGGGGGGGGGGGGGGGGGGGGGGGGGCGGGGGGGGGGGGGGGGGGGGGGGGGGGGGGGGGCTGGGTTGGGGGGGGGGGGGGGGGGGGGGGGTTTTGGCCTCGCCTTCGGCTTCGGCCTCCTTTGTTTTCCCATCCGCACCGCCCGTGCTGCTTTCGTCTTCGGGTGCGGGTGGCCCCTGCGGGGGTTCTTCGACGTCGGCGGCTGCGGGTTCGGGGGTGGGGGCGGGAGTGGTGGGGGCGGTGGTGGGGGCGGTGGTGGTGGCGGGGGGTGCTTCGGGGGTCGGGGGGGCGGCCGGTTCGGGGGTGGGGTCGGCGGTCGGTTCCGGTTCCGGTTCCGGTTCGGGGGCCGGGGTGGGTTCGAGGACCGGTTCCGGTTCGGGGGTCGGGGTGGGGGCCGGTTCGGGTTCCGTCGTTGCCTTGGGCTCGGGGGCGGGCTCGGGCACCGGCTCGGGGGCGGGCTCGGGCGTGGGCTCGGGCTCAGGCGTGGGCTCGGGCTCGCGGGCAGGCTCGGGCTCAGGGGTGGGCCTGGGCTCCGGCTCGGGGGTGGGCTCCGGCTCGGGCGTGGGTTCTGGCTTGGGCTCGGGGACCGGTTCCGTTGCCGTGGGGGTGGGGGTGTCGTCGGGAGACGGGGACGGCTTGGGGACCGTGAGGTTGTCGAAGGCGGCGGTGACCAGCTCGTGTACGTCGTCGGGGGCGTCCTCGGTGGACGTGCGCGGCTCCGGGACCCCCGGTGCGGGCTCGGGCTGGGACGGGGAGGGGGACGGGGCCTTGGGCTCCTCCGTGGGAGGGGGTGTGGGAGCCGCGGCCTCCGTCGGTTCCGGCGTCGGGGCCGTCTCCTGTGTGGCCTCCTCCGGCTGGGCGGACCGCGCTTTGCGTGAGCGGCCGAACGCGTTCCGCAGGAGAGTGAGAATGCCCATGTGCGCAACCCTTCGCATGAGTTGAAGCCCGCCAATCCCTGGCCAGGACGGACACGTAAGGTTAGCGGCCTCCGCTTCCGCTTCGGGCCACGGTCTGGCACACGGACCGGGTCCGCGTCAAGGGCCGCTTCCGGCCCGTCTGCGCATGGCGTCCCGGTGGCGATCAACTTCCTGACGATTGCCCTCAGTTCACCCCCTGTTCATTCGGGCGCCCGACTGCCGCACATATGTGCCCCTACGGTCACGCTGACACCAAGGGCATCCAAGGGGAGAGCAAAAGTGCGCAAGCTGCTGCCGTTGATCGGAACACCGTCCGGTTCCCACCCTGGCGGCCGTTCCGCCATGACCTGTCGTTTCCGGTGTGGTGACGCCTGCTTCCACGAGGTGCCCAACACCAGTGACAACGAGTACGTCGGTGATGTCATCGCCGGCGCGCTCAGCCGCCGGTCGATGATGCGGGCCGCCGCTGTGGTCACCGTCGCCGCGGCGGGCGCCGGCGCGGTCACCGTCGGTGCCGCTCCCGAGGCGCAGGCGGCCGCGGCCGCCGGCAAGGGCAAGGGTCACGGTCACGGCCAGAGCAAACCGAAGGGTGCGCGCGGGCTGCGCTTCACGCCCGTGGCGCCCAACACGAACGACGCCGTCACCGTGCCGGACGGCTACCGGCAGAACGTCGTGATCCGCTGGGGCGAGCCCATCCTGCGCGGCGCCCCCGCCTTCGACCCGGAGAACCAGACCGCGAAGGCCCAGGCCGGTCAGTTCGGGTACAACAACGACTTCCTCGCGCTGCTGCCGCTGGACGAGCGCGGCCGGCAGCTGCTCGTGGCCAACCACGAGTACACCGACGAGGTGCTCATGTTCCGCGGCTACGACGCGGAGAACCCGACCCGCGAGCAGGTGGAGATCGCGTGGGCCGCGCACGGCCTGTCCGCCGTGGTCGTCGAGGAGGACCGCAGGACCGGCAAGCTCACGCCCGTCACCCGGCACCAGCTCAACCGCCGCGTCACCGCCACCACCGAGTTCCGGCTGACCGGCCCGGCCGCCGGCTCCGACCTGCTGAAGACCTCCGCCGACCGGACGGGCAGGAAGGTGCTCGGCACCCTCAACAACTGCTCCGGCGGCACCACCCCGTGGGGCACCACGCTGCACGGCGAGGAGAACTTCAACCAGTACTTCGCCAACAGCAGCCGCACCACCGACAAGCGGTACGGCATCGGCACCGGTGCCACCGAGCGCAAGTGGGAGCGGTTCGACAAGCGCTTCGACGTCGCCCAGGAGCCCAACGAGGTGCACCGCTTCGGCTACGTCGTCGAGCTGGACCCGTACGACCCGGACTCCACGCCCCGCAAGCACACCCTGCTGGGCCGGTTCAAGCACGAGGCCGCGACCGTGCGGCTGACCTCGGACGGGCGTCCGGTCGTGTACACCGGCGACGACGAGCGGTTCGACTACTTCTACAAGTTCGTCGGCAGCAAGCGGATGAAGAAGGGGTCCTCCCGGGCCGCGCGCGAGCACAACCTCTCCCTGCTCGACGAGGGGACGCTGTACGTCGCCAAGCTCACCGGCGACTCTCCCGCGATCGAGATCGACGGCACCGGCAAGCTGCCGGGCGACGGCGAGTTCGACGGCAGCGGCGTGTGGATCCCGCTGGTCACCGCCGACGAGGACGGCGCCGTCTCGCACGTGGAGGGGATGAGCGCCGAGGAGGTGTGCGTCTTCACCCGCCTCGCCGGTGACAAGGTCGGCGCCACCAAGATGGACCGGCCCGAGGACATCGAGCCCTCGCCGAAGACCGGCAAGGTGTACGTCGCCCTCACCAACAACAGCAACCGGGGCGTCGGCTCCTACGCCAAGGCGGACGAGGCCAACCCGCGCAACGCCAACAAGCACGGGCACGTCCTGGAGCTGACCGAGCACCGCAACCGCGCCGACAGCCTGAAGTTCGGCTGGTCGCTGTTCCTGGTGGCCGGTGACCCGGAGGACTCGGCGACGTACTTCGCGGGCTTCCCGAAGGAGAACGTCAGCCCGATCTCCTGCCCGGACAACGTGGCCTTCGACGACCACGGCAACCTGTGGCTCTCCACCGACGGCAACGCGCTCGGCACGCACGACGGCCTCTTCGGCGTGGCGACGTCGGGCGAGCGGCGCGGTGAGCTGAAGCAGTTCCTGACCGTGCCGACCGGCGCCGAGACCTGCGGTCCGCTCATCCAGGACCGGCGCGTGCTGGTCGCCGTGCAGCACCCGGGCGAGGTGGACGGCGCCTCGGTGGAGAACCCGGCCAGCACCTGGCCCGACGGTGCGGGCAAGATCGTGCGCCCGGCGGTCGTGGCGGTGTGGCGCGCGGACGGTTCCGACATCGGCGTCTGAGCGTCCTGACCGCCCTGACCGCCCTGAGGGCCTGAGGGCCCTCAGGGATCGCCCGTACCGGGCCGGGTCAGCCGGCCCGGTGCAGGGTGAGGTCGACGAGCAGGGCCCGGTGGTCGGTGTCGGCCAGGTCGAGGAACCGGGCCTCGCGTGAGGTGAAGTCCTCCGAGACCAGTACGTGGTCGATCTGGACCCCGAAGGTGGGCGCCGTCAGGGCCGGCCAGCTCGCGGTCCGCCCGGAACCGGCCAGCCGGGCCGCGTCGCGCAGTCCGGTGTCCAGCAGCGGCCGGAACGCGGCGTGGTCCTGGGAGGCGTTGAAGTCGCCGGCCAGGACGGTGGGGGTCTTGTCGTCCTTCGCGACGGCGTCGTGCAGCGCGTCCAGTTCCTCGCGCCAGACGTCGGTCTGGCCGGGCAGCGGGGGCATGGGGTGGGCGAGCTGGAGCCGTACGTCGGTGCCGCTGACCTCCGCGACGGCGGCGGGCATGCCCATCGTGCCCTCGACGCCCTTGGCGGCACGCAGCGGGTAGCGGCTGAGGATGACGGAACCCTTCGAGCCGTCGCCCTCGACGGCCCGGCGGTCCGGGTAGGTCTTGCCCAGCTCCCGGCGGAGCGTGGTGTCGCAGGCCTGGTCGCACTCCTGGACGAACACGATGTCCGGTTCCTCGCGGCGGACTGCGGTGACGAGGGCGTCGGTGGCCTGTCCGAACTCGACGTTCGAGGTCAGTACGCGCAGTTCGGCGAAGGCCGGGCCGATGGGGTCGCCGGTCCTGCCGTAGGGCTGCATGAACCAGGCCAGCAGGCCGAGCAGCAGCACTCCCCAGAGCGCGCCGAACCACCAGTGGGTGAACACGGCGATCACGAGTGCGATGCCGAGGGGTATGAGCAGCCAGGGCAGGAACGCCAGGAGCTGCGGTACCGGGGTGATGCCGTCGGTGCCGGCGGTCCGGCAGCCGAGGACCACGCTCAGACCGGTGAACAGCAGGACCGCGCAGGTGAGGGCGGACCGTCGGCCGGCCCGTCTGCGGCGTACGTGCCGGGGGACCGCCCATGCGGCGGCCCTGGTGTCCGTGTTCAAGTCCCGGCCTTCCGCTCGGTGAAACAGGTGGTCCGTTTCGGTTTCTCCCTCAAATCCTTCATCAAAGACGGGGTGAGCGGTCGGAAAGTTCCCCTGGCGTTCCGGGAGCGGGAACAGCTGGTGTCCGGCGGCGGACACGGCCGGTGAGCCAGGACACCAGCGCGACGGTCAGGCCGAGGGCGACGAGGAGCCAGGCGGCGGTGCGCAGGGTGGCCGTCAGGGCGTCGTAGACGGCCCCGGCGGCCGGGCCGTGCACCGTGCCCGGCAGTTCGGCCAGGGTGAGGTGGCGGCCGACGGCGACGGCCAGGGCGAGCAGCGCGCCGCCCAGGGCCGTGCCGAGGCCGGCGGCGGTGACGGCGCGGCGGCGTCGGGCGGCGACCGCGATGCCGGTGACGGCACAGGCGACGGCGGCGAGGGGGAGCCAGACGGCGGCGACGTCCAGCGCGTGGTAGCCCCGGCGCAGCCGGTCCGCCTCGGCGGCGCCGAGGACGGTGACCGGGGTGGGGTGTACGGGGATGCGGTGCGCGAACGGTACGTGGTCCCGGACGAGCTGGTGTCTGACGCGGGCGGTGACGGGGGCCAGGTCGACGGTGACGGGGCGGTGGTCGTCGGCGCGGGGCGGCCGGCGCAGGGCGCGGACGACGGCGTCGTGGACGGTCCGGTTGGCGGCGTCCCAGCCGGCCCGGAACGCCTCGGTGCGGGTGAAGGAGCGGGCGGCGTCGTGCACGAAGAGGCGGGTGGCGCCGGGGGCGGGTCCGGGATCGATGTGGCTGAACACGCCGTCCCGGACGGTGTCCGCGACGGCGTCCCGGACGCGGGGGTCGGCGGCGAGGGGCGCCATGGCGTCGACGTAGCGGCCGGTGTCGGAGAGGGCGTAGGCCGCCCAGGCGGCGAGGGCGCCGCAGGGGGTGAGGAGGCAGGCGAGGGTGATCAGGACGGCCGACAGGGCGTGCCGGAGGCGCAGGCGGGGGCGGAGACGCAGACGTGGGGCCACGGGTCCAGGCAAGACGGCCGGGGGGTGGCGGGCGAGCGGCCCGACTGCATGTGGGGGCATGCGGTGGGCCGGACGGGTGGGGACGACCGCCCGCGCCGGGCGCGCACGACACGGTGCTGGTGTGCGCGGTCCGCGGCCGGAGCGCCGACGGGGACCGGTACGGGTGCTGCGCGCGGCGCCGGGGACGGGGTGGCCGACGCCCGCGTGGCCGCCCTCGGCCGGTGGGCGTCTGGCCGTTCCGGCCGGTGAGGCGGCGTGCTCGGCCGCCTCGGCCCCTGAGCCGGTGGGGGCGGGTGGGTCAGGGCAGGCGGTGGCTGGTCGCGGCGCCGCCGCCGGGAACCCGGTACGGGTGCTGGCGCGCGGGCGGCGGGGGCGGGGTGACCGCCGTCGGCGCGGGTACTTGCGGCCGGTGGGTGTGTGGTTGTTCCGGTGGGTGTGTTGCTGGGCCCGGCTGTTCTGGTTGTGGAGCCGGTGGGTGTGTGGTTGTTCCGGCGGGTGTGCGGCTGCGCCCCGCTGTCCTGGTCGTCGAGCCGGCGGGAGCGGGCCGTTCCGGCCGGTACGCCCCGCTGTCCCGGCCGTCGAGCGTCAGGGGCGGGCCGGGGAGGCTGTCGAGCCGGTGAGTCCGGCTGCCCCGGCCGGTGGGCCGGCGCGCCTGACTGCCTCAGCCGGTGAGGCGACCAGCCCGGTCGCCCCGGCCCCTGAGCCGGCGAGCCCGCCCCCCGGCCGCCGAGCCGGCGCGGGTCGGGTCGGGTCGGCGAGGGCAGGCCGGCGACGGCGGGCCGGCCAGGGGCGGGCCGGTCAAGGCAGGCGGTGGCCGGTCGCGTCCTCGTGGGTGTAGTAGCGGTAGAACAGCGTGACGAACATGGCCGCCGCCACCGCCACCGAGATGCCCGCGGACAGGAGCACGCTCCGGCCGGACTGGTTGATCAGGAAGCCCACCGCGCAGCCGGTGAACGCGGCCCACAGCAGCGCGTGCTGCTCGCGCCGCAGCCGCGCGGCGACCGCGCGGACGACGGAGTACAGCACCACGAAGACGAGCGTGGTCAGCCAGCCGAACAGCAGGTTCCAGCCGGTGATCTCGGTGCCGTGGCGCCGGTTGGCCGCGGCCCACCAGCCGTAGACCAGCCCCAGCAGGACCGGCACCGCCCACTTCGCCACCAGGTGGGTCCGGGGACCGAAGACGTCGGAGTCCGGCGCCGGTGCCCGTGTCCCGCGGCCCCGCCTGCTCGTCGTACCGCCGTACCCGGTTTCCGCGTGCGCCATGAGGACGCTCCTCTCTGTCCTGGCCCCCGCCTACCAGGTCACACCCGGTGCCGTCCCCGGGCAACTCAGGATGCGGGCGCCGCGGGCGCGTGTTTCGCTGGGCGGGTGAGCGGTCGCGTCCGGATGAGGCCGGTGAGCCGGCCGTCGCGTGGTCGGCCGGGACGGGCCGGCCGGCTGTCCGGGGACCCGGGTGCCGTGCACCGGAACCCGTTGGTGCGGGTGGGCGGCCTCGGGGTCGGCTGGGTCCCGCCGCTGCTGCTGCTGATCGGCGTCGCGGCGGCCGACGCCAACACCGGCGGCGAGTTCCGGATGATCTCCTGGATCGTGCTGGTCCCCGGGATCGCCTCCGCCCTGTGCGGAGTGTGGGGCACCGCCGTCTACGCGGCCCTCGCCGTCGCCACGTACTTCACCGTGGACAGCGCCTGGCCGCACCAGTACCAGAGCGGGCTGCCCGACTTCATCCTCGTCGCCGTGGGCGGGCTGCTGGCCACCCTGGCCTGCGTGGTCCGGGTGCGCGGGGAGCGGCGGATGCTGCACATCCGGGACGTCGCCGACACCACCCGCCGCGTGGTGCTGCGCCCGCTGCCGCCGGGCTGGGGCGGCCTCGACCACGCCGCCGTCTACCTCCCGGCCGACGCCGAGGCCCGGGTGGGCGGCGACTTCTACGACATCCAGCCCGGCCCGCACGGCACCCGCGTCCTCGTCGGTGACGTGCAGGGCAAGGGGCTGGGCGCGGTGGAGACGGCGGCGGCGCTGCTCAGCGCCTTCCGTGAGGCCGGCTACCACGAGGCGGACCTGGCGACGGTCGCCGAGCGGCTGGAGGTGCGCATGACGCGGCACCGCGGCCACACCGCGGCGGTGCACGGCCGGGCGGGCGGCGGCGACCGGTTCGCCACCGCCGTGCTGGTCGGCTTCCCGCCCCGGGTGCCCGGCGCCGTCGACACCGTCGTCTTCGGCCATGAACCGCCGCTCGCGGTCGGCCCGCGCGGCGTACGGGAGCTGCCCGTCGACGGCGGGCTGCCGCTGGGCCTGGCCGAACTCGGCTCCGGGCCGCCGCCGGTGCGCCGGCTGGAGCTGGCCGCCGACGAGACGCTGCTGCTGGTCACGGACGGGGTGACGGAGGCCAGGGACCGCGACGGGGGCTTCTACCGGCACGCCGAGGAGGTCGCCCGGGCCGTCGCCGCCGACGCCCGCAACACCGCGCCGCGCCGGCTCGTGCGCCTCGTGCGCGACGGCACGCTGCGGCACTGCGGCGGGCGGCTGGGCGACGACACGACGGTGTTCGCCGTCCGGCGCCGGTAGCGGGCGTGAGGGGCGCGGCGGGCGGTTCGCGCGACGTCCGCGAGCCCCCGGCTCCGGCCGGGGCGGGGGTCACACTTTCCGCCGGGTGCCCCTCTTCGCAGCCGCAGCGGTTACGGTGCTGACGTACGTGATCGACAGGGGAGGGGACATGCCCGGAACCGTGCTGCTGCTGGCGGCTTCGCCCGTGGGCAAGGGACGCCTGGTGGACGCGGCCTCGGTGCTCCCCGTCCTCGCGGCCGTGCCGCCCCCGGTGCTGTCCGGGACGGACACCGCCAACGTCATCGAACTGGCCGACCCGCTCGACCCGCAGGCCGTGCTGACCCGGCTGCGGGCCGCCGCCGCGGCGCCCGGCCCGCTGACCGTGTACGTCACCGGACAGCTCCAGACCGACCGCCGCCAGCACCTGCCGCACCTGGCGCTGGCCCGCACCACCCCGGCCACCGTCCGCTACACCGCCCTGCCCTGGCACTGGATCAAGGAGGAGCTGCGGCTGCGCCCGACCGGGGCCACGACGCTCGTCCTCGACCTGCACGCCGACCAGGAGACCTGGGAGTGGCTCCAGCGGCACCCGCTGGACTGCGGGCGCAACAACGCCGTCTACGGCCGCGTCGCGCCGCCCCCGTCCCGGCGCGGGACGGCGGTCCCGGCGTACATGCGCGGGGTCGCGACCATCCTGCGCAGCGGGCACCGGCCGCCGTTGCAGCAGCTGCACGAGCAGGCGCTGGCCCGGGCCGCCGCCGAGGGCGGGGGCGGCCGCGTCCCCGACCTGGTGCTGACGGTGCCCGGCCCGGCCCCCGGCGACCCGCACGACGCCGTCACCGCGGCCGTGCAGGCCGGGCGGCACGCCGACGCCGACGCGCTGGCCGCCTCCCACGAGCGGGCCGCCGCCTACACGCACGGGCCGGCTTCCGAGGACGCGCTGCACTGGACGGAGGTCCGCGCCGACCTGGCGATGTTCGCCGGGGACCCGGTGCGCAGCTGCCGGGGCTGGCTGGAGGTGGCGCGGATGCGGCTCAACTCCGGGCAGGCGGCGGACGCGCCCGCCGTCGAGGCCGCCGTCGACCGGGCCCACCACCAGTGGGGGCAGATCCGCGATCCGCGCCAGGCCCGTGAACTGGGCCAGGTGCTCGCCGAGCTGCGGGGCCGGGTGCCCGGCCGGCGCGCGGGCGCCCTGGACCACGTACGCAAGCAGCTGGACCAGTTGCAGACCCAGGGCTGAACCCCGGTCCGGCCGGTCCGACCCCTCCCCCCTGCGCATTCCCGGTGCCATGATGGTGAGTTATGGCTAAGGGGGACGAAGTGGCCACACAGGACATCCGGGTTCGGCTGGACGGCACCGCGACCGAGAGCGACATCGGGGCCCTGCGCAAGTGGCTGGAGCGGGAGAAGCCGCTGGACGAGCTGGTCCGCGCCGGGCGGCTGCGCATCCACGAACGCCCGCACACGGACGAGTCCGGCGCCCCGATGGGCGTCGGGATGGAGATCGTCGTGGCGGTGACGTCGGGGGCCGCCTCGGTGGTGTTCCGGGAACTGCTGGACCAGGTCAAGGGGGCCGTGGAGGCCTGGCGGACCAATCGGCGCGAGGTGGAGGACGGCGAACCGCCCGAGGGCCGTGTCGACCCGGTGCACCCCGACGACAGGTAGGCCGGTGGCCGGTTTCGACCCGCGCGGGCAGGTGAACCGGGCGCTGCTGGTCGGGGTGTCCGAGTACGACGTCACGGAGCCGCCGTACGGCGTGCCCTGCGACCTGCCCGCGGTCAAGCACAACCTCAACCGGCTGCGGGACGCGCTGCAGCGCGGCCGGGTCTTCGGCGAGCGGGAGATCGTGGTGTCCCGGTCGCCGACGCTGGACGACTTCAGCCGGTCGCTGCGCACCGCCGCCGAGGAGGCCGAGGGCGTCCTGCTGCTGTACTTCGCCGGGCACGGGGCGATCCCCAGCGCGGGCGACGAGCTGTTCCTCCAGATGCGCAACGCCAGTGTGGTGGCGGGCGGGCACGCGGTGTTCCCGGGCGCGGAGATGTTCACCACCGTGCTGACGGTGCTCGCGGCCAGTCCGGCCCGGCGGATCGTGATCGTGCTGGACTGCTGTTTCGCGGGCAACGCGGCCTGGCTGTGGGAGACCTTCCGGGACAAGCGGCGGGTCCTGCTGCTGATGAGCGTGCAGGCCAACCACCGCACCGACGCGGGCGCTCCGGGCACGCCGACGCCGTTCACCGCCGAACTGCTGCGGGTGCTGGAGGAGCAGGACGGACGGGACGGGCGGGACGGGCGGGGCGGACGGGGCGGCGGCGGGCTGTGGTTCGGGGGGCTCGCCGAGGCGCTGCGCGAGGGGATGGCGGCCGGCGGCCACCGTACGGTGCGGTCGGCGCCGTGGGAGCCGCAGAGCCGGGCCGAGCCGGGGGAGGACGTACTGCTGTGGGCGCCGTCCGCCGCCCCGGACGAGCCGCCCGGGCCGACCGAGCCGGAAAAGCCGGGGAAGAAGCCGGAGCAGCAGGTCAGGGAGGGGGACGGGCCCCGCCGGCCCGGACTCCTCGACCGGACGGTCGCCGCCGTCGGGACGGTGGCCTCCGCCGTGGCCGGCGCCGTGGCCGGCGCGGTGACCGCGCTGTACCTGTTCGGGCGCCGGCTGCCGACCGTCCTCGTCGCCCTGCTCGCCCTCGCCCTGGCCGCCGCCGGCGTCGGCACCTACCGGCTCGTCTCCCCGCCCGGCTCCGGCGTGAGCTGCGCCCCTCCGCCGGAGCTGCGCGTGCTGACCGACCCCGACCTGGAGCCGACCGTGCGTGCCGCCGCCGACGCGTACCTCACCTCGGACGAGAACACCACGGACGACGGCTGCCGCCGCGCCGGCCTCACCGTCTACAGCGCGGGCACCGCCGACGCGGTCACCGCGCTGCGCCGGCAGACCGGTGCCTGGCAGGAACCCGGCGACGACCCCAACCCGCAGCGGGACGTGGGCCCGCAGCCGGATGTCTGGATACCCTCCTCCCCCGCCGACGTCGCCCGCGTGGCGTCGGGCCGGGACACCGACGCGGTCGCCGCGCTGGAGGAGGACCGGCAGCCGTTCGCGTACTCCCCCGTCGTCCTCGCCGTCCCGCAGGAGCTGGCCGCCGAGTCGCAGGACGAACGCGTCTCCGTCGCGCTCAACCGCATGATCGACGCCCTGCGCGGCCGTCGCGCGGACGCCGAGGTGCGCCGCCCGGACCCGGAGTTCGCGGACACCGGGCTGCTCGCCACCATCGGCCTGTACGGCACCCACTCCGGCGCCGAGGCCCGGGACGCGGCCGGTGCCGAACGCCGGGTCGCGCAGTCCGGCCCGCCCGCCCCGACCGCCGCCGAGCTGCTGTGCGCGCTGCCCGACGACGACGCCGTGGACGACCGCACCGCCGCCCTGGTCCCCGAGTTCCTGATGCGCAGCGGCGTCGGCTGCGACAGCGCGCGGCGCACCCCGCGGATGGCCCAGTACCCGGGCGACGTACCCGGCCTGGAGCCGGTCTTCGTCCGGGTGCGCTGGCGGGGCGCCGACCGCGACACGGCGGACCGGGACGCCGCCGCCGACGGTTTCCGCCGGTGGCTCACCCGGACCGGCGGGCGTCAGGTGTTCGCCGAGGCCGGGTTCCGGGCGGCGGACGGGGAGCGGGCGCTGCTGGACGAGGACGGCCGGGCCGCGGGGGTGCTGGCGGCCCCGGCCCCGCTGATCGAACCGGCCGGACGGGACGCGATGGAGGCGGCGCTGGAGGCATACCGGGACGTCGACGGGCCCGGCCGGGTGCTGTTCCTGCTCGACAGTTCCCGTTCGATGCGCGACGTCTGGGACGGGCCCAGCGGCGGCCCCGGTCTGATCGCCCGTTCGCTGGGCGGCCTCGGTGCGCGTGACGAGTACGGGGTGTGGGCGGTGTACGGCACGGGCGACGACCCGTACGACACCCTGCTGGCGACCGGACCGCACCGCCGGCGGGACGCCGAGCGGGCCCTGGACCGGGCCGCCGTCACCCGGTCGGCCGACGACGCCGATCCGCACCGCGCCCTGCTGGCCGCCTTCGACCACATGGAGCGGCGCGACGCCGAGCGGGAGCGGACCGGCCTGATCGTGTACGTCACCGACGACGAGGACGCCGGCCGGCTCCGCGGCGACCGGCTCGACGCCGTGCTCGACGCGGCCCGCGCGGCCGACGTGCCGGTGACGATGGTGTCCCTGGCGGGCGGCGGCTGCGACCCGGGCCGGCCCGACGCCCGGATCGCCGAGGCCAGCGGCGGACGCTGCCTGGACGCCGGCGACGACCCGGGCGCCGCCCTGCACGACGAGGTCGCCCGCACCGGAACGGGGGAGGAGGACTGATGCCCCGCCGCCCGATCGTCCGCCTGTTCCGCCGCCCGCTGGGCCGCCCGTCCCGCCGCCCGCTGAGCCGCCTGTCCCGCCGCCCGCTGAGCCGCCCGTCCCGCCGTCCGCTCGGCCTGCTGCTGGCCGCCGTGCTGCTCGCCTCCGCCGCCTGCACGGGAGGCGGCGACGGCACCGGACCGGTCCCCTCCGACGACGTGCCCGGCTCCATCGTGGTCGCCAGCGGCCGGGACGTCACCGGGCAGAACGGGGTCCGCCGACGGCTGATCGACGCCTGGAACGAACGGCAGGAGAAGGCGGGCAGCCACTACCAGGCCCGCCTGGTGGAACTCCCCGGCAGCGCCGACGAGCAGCGCGGCCAGCTGCTCGGCGCCCTCCAGTCCGGCAGCTCCGCCTACGACGTGGTCAACCTGGACGTGACCTGGGTGCCGGAGTTCGCCGCCGCCGGCCTGGTCCGCCCGCTGCCCGAGGCGCTGGTCGACGACGACGTCGTCGACTCCGTGGCCGGCACCGCGCGCTGGGACGGGAAGGTCTACGCGGTCCCGTTCAACAGCGACGTCGGCCTCCTCTACTACCGGCGCGACCACCTCGCGCGGGCCGGCCTGGAGCGGACGGAGCTGGCCGGGGTGACCGACTGGCGGAAACTGGAGACGCTGATCGACGTCCTGGACGAGCGGGACGTCCCCGGCTACGAGAAGGGCTGGACCACCCAGCTCGCCGCCTACGAGGGCCGCACCGTCAACGCCGTGGAGGCGTTCGCCGCCGTACCGGGCGGCGTGCCGCTCACCGACGACGAGGGCCGCTACACGGCGACCGTCGAGGAACTCACCCGGGGCATCGCCGAGCTGCGCCGCCGCACGGCCACGCCGTACACCCTCGCCGACGCCGCGCAGTCCGACGAGGCGGCCTCCCTCGCCGACTTCGCGGACGGCCGCACCGCCTTCCTGCGGCACTGGCCGTGGGTGTACCGCACCCTGCACCAGAGCTTCTCCCCCGGTCAGCTGGGGGTGACGGCGCTGCCGGGCCGGGCGGTGCTCGGCGGCCAGAACCTGGCGGTGACGGCCGCCTCCCGGCGGGCGGACAAGGCGGCCGAGCTGATCGAGTTCCTCACCGGCAAGGAGAGCGAACGCTGTCTGCTGGACGCGGGGTTCGCGGCGACGCGGGTATCGGCGTACACCGACGACGACGTGCGGTGCCCGGTGGACACCGCCGGGACCCCGTCGGCCGCCCCCAGCGGGGAGCGGCCCGACCGGATGCCCCGGGACGCCGCCGACCGGCCCGCCTACGCCGCCTCCGTGCTGCTCCCCGCGCTGCGGCGGGCGGTGCAGCGGCCGCGGACCCCGCTGTACGGCGCGTTCACCCAGACGTTCACCGCGCAGCTCGGGCCGCTGTTCGGCACCGATCCGCCGGACGACGCGACGCTGGCGAAACGGCTGGACGCGGCGCTGCGGCGGGCGCTGCCGGGTTAGGACACCTCAGGTGTGCGGCCCGTCGAGCCGCGGGGCGGCGGGGCGGGGCGTGTCCGGCGGGTCGTCCGCCGGGCCGCCCGTGTTCGCGGCCAGCAGCAGACAGGCCGTGGCGGCGACGGCGGCGGCGACGGCACGGACATAGCGCTCGGCGGTGCGTGGGCGTTCGAGCACGGCGACCTCGCAGCAGCGGTCCACGGGAACGGGAGTCGGACGAGAGGGGTACAGCGATGTACGGCGGTGTGTTAAACACGCTTAACTCTCGGTTTAACCTAGGGCCGGGGATGCCGAACGGCAAGGGGCACAGGGGGAGTTGCAGTGGAGGACCGGGACGATCCGGCGGTCATCGGCCGCCGGGTGCAGCGGCTGCGGACCGACCGCGGCCTGACCCAGCGGCAGCTGGCCGAACCGGCCTACACCCCCGCCTACGTCTCCACCCTGGAGGCCGGCCGCGTCCGCCCCTCCGACGAGGCGCTGCGGCACATCGCCGGACGGCTCGGCGTCACCTTCGAGGAACTGGTCACCGGCCGCCCGCCGCACCTCGCCACCGACCTGCGCCTCAGACTCACCGGCGCCCAGCGCACCCTGGCCACCGGCGCCACCGAGGCGGCGGCCGAGAACTACGCCGAACTGCTCACCGAGGCCGAGGCGCACGGGCTGACCGACATCGAGGCCGCCGCGCTGCTCGGGCTCGGGGAGTGCGCGGTGGAGCAGGGCGAGCTGACCCGCGGCCGGGAGTACTTCGAACGGGCCGAACGCCGCCTGACCGACACCGGCGCCCCGCTGCCCGCCCGGGTCCCGGCCCTGCGCGGCAGGGCGCTGGCCCACTACCTCGCCGGAGAGCTGCGCTACGCCGTCTACCTCCTCGAATCCACCCTCGACGAGCTGAACCGCGCCGGCCTGCACGACCCCGACGCCCTGCTCCTCCTCTACGCCAGCGCCATCGGCCCGTACATGGACATGGGCGCGCACGCCCGCGCCGCGCAGGCCGCCGAACTGGCCCTCGCGCTGGCCCCGCAGGCCGGCGACCCGGCGCTGGTCGCCCGGATGCACCGGTCCGTCGCCCGCACCCTGGTCGCCGAGGGCCGCCTAGCCGAGGCCGACGCCTCCCTGGCCAAGGCCGCCGAGCTCTACCGCACGCTCCAGCTCCGCACCGAGCTGGCCAACTGCCACTGGATGCGCGGGTACGTCTACGCGCAGAACGGCCGCCTCGAAGACGCCGAGGCCGAGCTGCGGCAGGCGCTGGACATGCTCTCCGCCCAGCGCGCCGCCCTCTACACCAGCCAGGCCGCCGTCGAACTGGCCGACGTACTGCGCCGGCGCGGCAAGTCCGAGGAGGCCGCGGCCCTGCTGCGCACCGTGCTGGACGACCTGACCTCCGAGCGCGGCGCCGTGCACGCGGCCGGCGCGCACCGGCTGCTCGGCATCATGGCCGAGGAGGCCCGGGACACCGAGGCCGCCGAGGAGCACTACGTGCGCGCGCTCAGCCTGCTGGAGCGGGCGGGCGCCGCCGGGGACCTGGCCGACCTGTGCCGGCTGCTGGGCGACCTGCTGCGCCGTACCGGCCGGACGGAGGCCGCCCTGGACGCGTACCGCACCGGCCTGGGCCACCGTACGGCCCCCGGGACGACCACCCTGGGCCCCGCGCCCGCACAGCCTCCTCTGTGAGACGTGCGAGCTGCCGCACAGGGGGTTCGGTTAGGTTGCGCGAATGGAAAACCGGTTCCGGGACGGGCGGACGGCGGCCGACGCCCTGCGGCTCGTGCTGCGCGCGCTGCTGTACGCCGTCGTCGGCGGGGCCGCGCTGATCGCGGTCGCCACCGTCGTCTCGGTGCTCGGCCCGGTCGTCGCCCTGGACCTGTACACCCCGGCGGTGGCGGCCTGGTGGACGGTGTTCACCGCCGTCGTCGTCCAGGGCGTGCCGTTCCTGCTGCTCGGCACGGTGGTGTCGGCGGCGATCGGCGCGTTCGTGCCCGACCGGGTCTTCAAGCGCCTGCTGCCGCGCAACCCGGCGCTCGCGGTGCCGGTCGCGGGCGCGGCGGGCGTGGTGCTGCCGGGGTGCGAGTGCGCGTCGGTGCCGGTGGCGGGCAGTCTGATGCGGCGCGGGGTCGCCCCGGCCGCGGCCCTCGCCTTCCTGCTCTCCGCCCCCGCGATCAACCCGGTCGTGCTGGTGGCGACGTCCATCGCCTTCCCCGGCCGGCCGTCGATGGTGCTCGCCCGGCTGCTGGCCTCCCTCGCGGCGGCGGTGGTGATGGGCTGGCTGTGGGCGCGCTTCGGCAAGGACGAGTGGCTGCGGCTGCCGAAGCGGCCGGAGGGGACCGGATCGTCGTACGGCCTCGGGGGTTTCCTGACCGGGCTGCGGCACGACTTCCTGCACGCGGGCGGCTTCCTGGTGGTGGGCGCCGGGGCGGCGGCCACCTTCAACATCGCGGTGCCCCGCTCCGTGCTGGACGTCTTCACCGGCTCGGCCTGGCTGTCGGTGCTGCTGCTCGCGGTGCTGGCCGTGGTGCTGTGCGTGTGCAGCGAGGCGGACGCGTTCGTGGCGGCGTCGCTGAGCGGGTTCTCGCCGACGGCCCGGCTGGCGTTCATGGTGGTCGGCCCGATGGTGGACCTGAAGCTGATCGCGCTCCAGACGGGCACCTTCGGGCGGGCGTTCGCGGTGCGGTTCGCGTCGGTGACGTGGGTGGTGGCGGTGGCGAGCAGTGTGCTGGTGGGGTGGTGGCTGCTGTGAGGCGGTACGGACCGGCGGTCCTGCTGGCGCTGACCGGCGCGGCGGTGCTGCGGATATCGCTCTTCTCGGAGCTGTACCTGCGGTACGTGCAGGAGGGGCTGCGGCCCTACCTGATCCTGTCCGGGGCGGTACTGGTGCTGCTGGCGGCGGTGTCGGTGTGCGCGCGGCGCCCACGGCAGGAGGCGCCCGACGACGGCCACGGCCACGATGACGACGGCCACGGCCACGGCCACGATGACGACGGCCACGGCCACGGCAACGATGACGACGGCCACGGCCACAGCCACGGTGCGGCCGGCCCCCGCGTCGCCTGGCTGCTCACCCTGCCCGCCCTCGCCCTCCTCCTCTTCCCGCCGCCCGCCCTCGGCACCTACAGCGCCGAACGCGAGGCCGCGCAGCGCGCCGCCCAGGGCGTCGGCACGTTCCCCGCGCTGCCGTCCGGGGACCCGGTGGAGCTGACCCTCGCCGAGTTCTCGTCCCGCGCGATCTACGACAGCGGGCGCTCCCTGAAGGGCCGTACCGTCCGCCTGACCGGCTTCGTCACCCGCGACGACGACGGCACCTGGTACGTCACCCGGCTCCTGGTCACCTGCTGCGCCGCCGACGCCACGACCAGCAAGGTCGAGGTCCGCGGCGACGCGGCGGCCGACGCCCCGGACGACGGCGCCTGGGTCACGGTCACCGGCACCTGGCACCCCGAGGGGACGCTCGGCTCGGAGGAGGCATGGCCGCCGGTCGTGGACGCGGAACAGGTGCGGCGGGTGGCGCAGCCGGCGAACCCGTACGAACGGCCGTAGCGGCGCTGCCCTCCCGTCAGGTGGTGCGGGCCCGGAGGTGGGCGCGCTCGCCCTGGGGGCCGAACAGGACGAGGAGTTCCACGGTCCGGTCGTCGTCGGGGCCGAGCCAGTGCGGGACGTGGGTGTCGAACTCGGCCGCCTCGCCCGCCCTGAGCACCAGGCGCCGGTCGCCCAGCAGCAGCCGGAGCCGGCCGGCGAGGACGTAGACCCATTCGAAGCCCTCGTGGGTCTTCAGGTCGGGTTCCGTGCCGGGCCGGGGCGGGATCAGCAGCTTGTGCGCCTGCGTGCCGCCGGGGCGGCTGAGCGGTACGTAGGTCATGCCGTCGCGGGTGACCGGCTTGAGGTGGATGCGGGGGTCGCCGACGGGCGGGGCGCCGACGAGTTCGTCGAGGGGGACGGCGTACACCTCGGCCAGCGGCAGCAGGATCTCCAGGGTCGGCTTGCGGGTGCCGCCCTCCAGGCGGGAGAGCGTGCTCGCGTTGACGCCGGTCTCCTCGGCGAGCCGGGCCAGTGTCAGGCCCCGCCGGCGCCGCAGCTCACGCAGCCGTGGCCCGACGGCGGCGAGCCGGTCCTGTTTGGCGGTGCCGGTGTCCCTGCCGGTGCTGCTCATGGCCGCCAGCATGCCGATATGGCAAGGGGTCTTGCAAGAACGGCGAGCGGGGCGAGCACGGTTTCGCCTGGTCGGCCACGGGTAGTCGGGCGCTGCCGAGGTGGCCTTCCGGGTCGGTGAAGGAGGCGGTGGCGTGTCGCCCAGCGACGATTCCCAGGGGCCCGCCGACCGGCCCGAGCGGCCCGAGCGGCTTCGGCGAACGGACGCGGGCCGGGTCGCCGACCTGATCGCGGAGAGCGTCGGTGACGCCCCGCCCGGCGAGGTGCCGGCCCGGCTGTGCGAGGTCGTGGTCCGGTTGCTGCCGCTCTCCGGGGCGAGCGCGTCGCTGCGCAGCGACGGCGTACCGGTGCCGCTGTGCGCCAGCGGTGAGCGGGCCGGCCGGGTGGCGGAGATCCAGGCCACCCTGGGTGACGGGCCCTGCGTCCACGCGGCGGAGACCGGCGCCCCGGTGCTCGTACGCGACGTGACGGCCGATCCGGAGGCGGCCCGCTGGCCCGTCTACGCCCAGCAGGCGGCGGCGGCCGGGGTCCGCGCGGTGTACGCGCTGCCGCTGGGCAGCGACTCGGTGTGCCTCGGCACCCTCGACCTCTACCGGGACACCCCCGGCGGGCTCAGCGTCGAGGAACTGCGGACGGCGCGGCTGGTCGCGGGCGTGATGACCATGGCCCTGATGGCGCTGCCGCACGAGGAGGACGACGACGACCCTCCTGGCGGCCTGTCCTGGCTGAACGGCCTGGCCACCGGCCACGACCGGATCCACCAGGCGGTCGGCATGATCATGGCCCAGCTCGGCGTCGGCTCCGACGAGGCCCTGGCCCGCCTGCGCGGCGACGCGTTCGCCCGGGGCCGTACGGTCCAGGAGGCGGCCCAGGACGTGATCACCCACCGCCGGCGCCTGAACCCGGACGAGTAGGCCGCCCCGGCCCCCCGGTCTCCGGCCCCGCCCCCGGTCTCCGGTCCTGGCTCGGTCCCGCCCCCGGTCTCCGGTTTCGGCCGCCCCCGATTCCCCGGCCTCGCCACCGGTTTCCGGTCCTGGCTCGGTTCCGCCGCCGGGTCTGCGGCCTTGCCGCCGGTTTCCGGTCCGCCGCTGGCCCGGTCTTGCCGTTGGCTCCCGGTCCTGGCTCGGTTCCGCCCCCGGTTCCCCGGCCTTGGCCCGGTCCCGCCCCCCCCCCCCCCCCCCCGGGGGCCCCCCCCCCCCCCCCCGCCCCCCCCCCCCCCCCCGGGGGGCCCCCCCCCCCCCCCCC